>NZ_JABXYU010000001.1:1425256-2137885 GCF_013394795.1 Leptotrichia sp. oral taxon 223 | reverse complement strand
AACATCATAAAATCCCAATTATCCGCATAAACACTGGAAGCATTACACCCTATCAAGGATAAAACCAATCAAATTACTACTGATTTACTACGTATGAATGAGCTTTGGTACGACGATTTTTCTTGAAAGGTGAAATTTAAAAAGACACTTCCAATACAAATTGAATATTCAAAAGAGGTAGGCACTTCAAATATGAGGTGTCTATTTTTTTACTCAATTTGAAAGGTCGTGATAATGATGACAAGAAAACCTCATGAAAAGAAATGCCGTTCTCCCACGACAGGCACACTGAAAATATAAAAATCAATATATCACAGAAAGGACGAAAAATATGGAACTAAAATATGTTATTCCCAACATGGAAAAGACTTTTGGAAACTTGGAGTTTGCCGGTGAGGATAAGGTCATACAAAGAAGAATCAACGGACAGCTTACCGTTTTATCAAGAAGCTATAACCTCTATTCCGATGTGCAGAGAGCAGACGATATTGTGGTAACACTTCCGGCAGAAGCAGGCGAAAAGAACTTTGCCTTTGAGGAAAAAGTAAAGCTCATCAATCCCCGTATCAAAGCAGAGGGATACAAAATCGGCACACGAGGTTTTACCAATTATATTTTGGAAGCAGACGACATGATAAAAGCATAGAAAGTGAGGAAAAGAAATGAGATTAGCAAACGGTATTGTTTTAGAAAAGGAAGCGACCTTTGGAGAGCTGAAATTCTCCGCACTCCGTCGTGAGGTACGCATTCAAAAGGAAGATGGCACGCTTTCGGAAGAAATCAAGGAACGTACCTATGACCTTAAATCCAAAGGACAGGGACGAATGATTCAGGTAAGCATTCCAGCAAGTGTTCCGCTAAAAAACTTTGACTATAACGCACATGTAGAGCTTGTCAATCCGGTTGCCGATACAGTAGCAACCGCAACTTTTCAGGGTGCAGAGGTGGACTGGTATATCAAGGCAGATGATATTGTACCGGCAAAGAATACGGGAAATTTTAAAAAAGAAGCTCCTAAAAAAGAGCCTGTTATTGAAAAATAAGATAAAGAGAAAAAATCGAAAGGAGAAATACGCACATGAAACGGTGGCTTTTTTCCGGTAAACGGATTCGCCCAAGTGATAAAGATTTGGTATTTCATACAGCCATATCTATACTCCTGCCAGTGTTTATTCTTGTAGTCGCCCTGTTTCATGCCAAAACTATCTTAGAGATAAACCGGCAGGAGTTTCATTTACCAAAGGCAAGTGAAATCAATACTCTCTACCTTGCTTTAAGCTGTATCATTTCCGGTATTGTTTGTCTGTCGCTGATTTTTGTGATTAAACGCTATCGTTATGACTGGGTAAAACAACTCTACCATCGTCAGAAATTAGCCAGAATGATACTGGAAAATAAATGGTATGAAGCAAAACAGGTAAAATCAGAAGGCATTTTTGAAGATTCTTCCGGTCGGACAAGAGAAAAGATAAGCTACTTCCCGAAAGTCTATTACCGTATGAAAAACGGTCTGATACGGATACGTGTAGAAATCACACTGGGCAAGTATCAGGAACAGCTCCTGCATTTAGAGAAAAAGTTAGAAAGTGGCTTATATTGTGAGCTGACCGAAAAAGAGCTGAAAGATTCCTATATGGAATACACCTTGCTTTATGATATGATTGCAAACCGCATATCCATTGATGAAGTACAGGCAAAAAATGGAAAGCTCCGCCTTATGAAAAATATCTGGTGGGAATATGACAAGCTCCCACACATGCTGATTGCAGGCGGTACAGGTGGCGGTAAAACCTATTTTATCCTGACACTCATTGAAGCTCTGCTCTGTACAAACGCAAAACTGTATATCTTTGACCCAAAAAACGCCGACCTTGCAGACTTAGGTTCTGTCATGAAAGACGTTTATTACCAAAAGGAAGATATACTTTCCTGCATTGACAGATTCTATGAGGAAATGCTGGAACGCAGTATCTCAATGAAAGAAATGGAAAACTACAAAACAGGAGAAAACTATGCCTATTTGGGACTTCCGGCTCATTTTCTGATTTTTGATGAATATGTCGCTTTTATGGAAATGCTTGGAACAAAGGAGAATACCGCTGTCTTAAACAAGTTAAAACAGATAGTCATGTTAGGTCGGCAGGCAGGTTTTTTCTTAATCTTAGCCTGCCAAAGACCAGACGCAAAATATCTTGGTGACGGTATCCGTGACCAATTTAATTTCAGAGTGGCTTTAGGTCGTATGTCTGAAATGGGCTATGGTATGATGTTTGGAAGTGATGTGCAAAAAGATTTTTTCTTAAAACAAATCAAAGGTCGTGGCTATGTTGATGTAGGAACAAGTGTCATATCTGAATTTTACACACCCCTTGTACCGAAAGGACATGATTTCTTAGGGGAGATAAAGAAACTCGTGGACGGCAGGCAGGACGCACAAAAGGCGTGCGAAGCGTAAGCCTTGCCGTGCGGACTGTCTGCCGATTGGTGTGGCAATAGCCACGCCAGCACTTAACCCCCCGTATCTAACAGGGGGGTACAAATCGACAGGAAACAGTCAAAAAAACATTAGAAAATCCTTTGGTTACAAGGGATTTACAAAATTTCAGCGTATGTCAAATGGGCTTTAAAAGTTGACATACGCCTTTTTGATTGGAGGGATTTTTACTGAATGAACAAACTTGGTTACAGCATTTAAAAGAAAAACGCTTGGCTTATGGACTATCTCAAAACCGTTTAGCTGTTGCGACTGGTATTACAAGGCAGTATCTAAGCGATATTGAAACAGGAAAAGTCAAGCCATCAGAGGATTTACAGCAGTCCCTTTGGGAAGCTCTGGAACGCTTCAATCCCGACGCTCCCCTTGAAATGCTGTTTGATTATGTAAGGATTCGCTTTCCGACAACAGACGTACAGCAGGTGGTCGAAAACATCTTACAACTGAAACTGTCCTATTTTCTTCATGAGGACTATGGTTTCTATTCTTATTCAGAGCATTATGCTTTAGGCGACATATTCGTCCTTTGCTCCCATGAACTGGACAAAGGAGTTCTGGTGGAATTGAAAGGTCGTGGGTGCAGACAATTTGAAAGCTATCTTCTGGCACAACAAAGAAGCTGGTATGAGTTCTTTATGGACGTTTTGGTGGCTGGCGGTGTGATGAAACGCCTTGACCTTGCCATTAACGATAAGACAGGGATTTTGAATATCCCTGTACTCACTGAAAAGTGCCAACAGGAAGAATGTATCTCCGTCTTCCGCAGTTTTAAAAGCTATCGCAGTGGCGAACTGGTACGCAAAGAGGAAAAGGAATGTATGGGAAACACCCTCTATATCGGTTCATTACAAAGTGAAGTTTATTTCTGTATCTATGAAAAGGACTACGAGCAGTACAAGAAAAATGATATTCCCATTGAAGACGCAGAAGTAAAAAACCGTTTTGAGATTCGATTGAAAAATGAGCGTGCCTATTATGCAGTCCGTGATTTACTCGTCTATGACAATCCAGAGCATACCGCCTTTAAAATTATCAATCGGTATATCCGTTTTGTAGATAAAGACGATTCCAAACCTCGTTCTGATTGGAAACTGAATGAAGAATGGGCTTGGTTTATTGGGAACAATCGTGAACGATTAAAACTAACCACAAAACCAGAGCCTTACTCCTTCCAAAGGACGCTGAACTGGCTATCTCATCAAGTTGCCCCGACCTTAAAGGTTGCGATTAAACTTGATGAAATCAACCAGACGCAGGTTGTAAAAGACATTCTCGACCATGCGAAACTGACAGACCGACACAAGCAGATTTTGAAGCAACAGTCAGTAAAAGAACAGGACGTGATAACAACAAAAAAATAACTCAAATACAAATTCATTGAATATAGAGAGGAGAACATTTTTATGAATTTTGGACAAAACCTTTATAACTGGTTTCTATCAAACGCTCAATCACTGGTGCTTTTAGCAATCGTTGTGATTGGCTTGTATCTTGGCTTCAAGCGTGAGTTTAGCAAACTGATTGGCTTTTTAATTATTGCGATTATTGCGGTTGGCTTAGTCTTCAACGCTGCTGGAGTAAAAGACATTTTACTAGAGCTATTCAATCGCATTATTGGTGCTTAAATAAAACCGTTCTTTTGTGGAATATAAGTGGTTTTCTTATGTTCCGCAAAGGAATGGTACACCAAACGAAGTGCGGTAGGGATTTTTGAATCTCTACAAAGAAAGGACGTGAATATATGGACGATATGCAAGTCTATATTGCGAATTTAGGCAAATACAATGAGGGCGAATTGGTCGGTGCGTGGTTTACCTTTCCCATTGACTTTGAGGAAGTCAAAGAGAAAATCGGCTTGAATGATGAATATGAGGAATACGCCATTCATGACTACGAGTTACCCTTTACGGTTGACGAATACACTTCCATTGGCGAACTCAATCGACTATGGGAAATGGTATCGGAATTACCCGAAGAATTACAATCGGAGCTATCTGCTCTGCTCACTCATTTTTCAAGCATTGAAGAACTAAGCGAACATCAAGAGGATATTATCATTCATTCCGATTGTGATGATATGTATGACGTGGCACGCTACTACATTGAAGAAACGGGTGCTTTAGGCGAAGTACCAGCTAGTCTTCAAAACTATATTGATTATCAAGCCTATGGTCGGGATTTAGACCTTTCAGGAACGTTTATCTCAACCAATCATGGGATTTTTGAAATCGTCTATTAAATCTGTCGGTACATTACTACTGGCAGATTTTCTATTTTACGGGGTGGCTCAATCAGCTACCCCTATTTTTTATGAAAGGATTGATTACATGAAGAAAATACGAAGCTATACCAGTATCTGGTCTGTGGAAAAGGTACTGTATTCTATCAATGATTTTAGACTTCCGTTTCCCATAACCTTTACGCAAATGACATGGTTTGTCGTGTCACTCTTTGCAGTGATGATACTTGGCAACTTGCCCCCTCTTTCCATGATAGAGGGAGCATTTCTCAAATACTTTGGGATTCCTGTGGCTTTCACATGGTTTATGTCTACAAAAACTTTTGATGGTAAAAAGCCTTATGGATTTTTGAAGTCTGTCATTGCTTATGCACTGCGACCAAAGCTGACCTATGCAGGAAAAAAAGTAACGCTTGGCAGAAACCAGCCACAAGAAGCCATTACAGCAGTTAGGAGTGAATTTTATGGCATATCCAATTAAATACATTGAAAACAATCTCGTCTGGAATAAAGACGGGGAATGTTATGCTTACTATGAGCTTGTTCCTTACAATTACTCATTTCTAAGTCCAGAACAGAAAATACAAGTGCATGATTCTTTCAGACAGCTTATCGCACAAAATCGTGATGGCAAAATTCATGCTTTACAAATCAGTACAGAATCCAGCATACGTTCTGCACAAGAGCGTTCCAAAAATGAAGTCACTGGCAAGCTCAAAGCGGTTGCCTATGACAAAATCGACCAACAGACAGACGCTTTAATATCCATGATTGGCGAAAATCAAGTGAACTACCGTTTCTTTATCGGCTTTAAGTTGCTTCTCAACGATCAGGAGTTTTCTATGAAAAGTCTTACCGTTGAAGCAAAAAATGCTTTGTCTGATTTTGTCTATGATGTGAACCATAAGCTGATGGGCGATTTTGTTAGTATGAGTAATGATGAAATCCTGCGTTTTCAGAAGATGGAAAAGCTCTTAGAAAATAAAATCTCTCGTCGTTTCAAAATCCGCAGGTTAGATAAGGACGACTTCGGCTATCTGATTGAACACCTTTACGGACAGACAGGCACTGCCTATGAAGAGTATGAGTACCATCTATCAAAGAAAAAGCTGGATAATGAAACGCTGATTAAATACTATGACTTGATTAAGCCTACTCGCTGTTTGGTGGAAGAAAAACAGCGATATTTGAAAATCCAGCAGGAAGATGAAACCGTCTATGTAGCTTACTTTACCATTAACAGCATTGTCGGAGAACTGGACTTCCCGTCCTCTGAAATCTTCTACTACCAGCAACAGCAATTTACATTCCCGATTGATACGTCAATGAATGTGGAAATTGTAGCGAATCGTAAAGCCCTATCTACTGTCCGCAATAAAAAGAAAGAACTGAAAGACTTGGATAACCACGCTTGGCAAAGTGATAATGAAACCAGCTCCAATGTGGCGGAAGCTCTGGAAAGTGTGAATGAGCTGGAAACCAATTTAGACCAAAGCAAGGAATCTATGTACAAGCTGTCTTATGTGGTAAGGGTATCAGCAAATGATCTTGACGAACTCAAACGTCGTTGTAATGAAGTGAAAGATTTTTATGACGATTTAAGCGTAAAACTGGTACGACCATTTGGGGATATGCTCGGCTTACATGAAGAATTTTTACCTGCCAGCAAGCGTTATATGAATGATTATATTCAATACGTGACCTCTGATTTCCTCGCTGGTTTAGGTTTTGGTGCTACTCAAATGCTGGGGGAAAATGAGGGGATTTATGTTGGCTACAGCTTAGATACTGGACGCAATGTCTATCTGAAACCTGCTCTTGCCAGTCAAGGGGTTAAGGGTTCAGTAACCAATGCGTTAGCGTCGGCTTTTGTTGGTTCGCTGGGTGGTGGTAAATCCTTTGCGAATAACCTTATCGTCTATTATGCGGTGCTTTATGGGGCACAAGCAGTGATTGTAGACCCAAAAGCAGAACGTGGCAGATGGAAAGAAACCTTGCCAGAGATTTCCCATGAAATCAATATCGTCACTCTGACTTCTGATGAGAAAAACAAAGGCTTACTTGACCCTTATGTGATTATGAAAAATCCCAAAGATTCTGAATCACTGGCTATTGATATTCTGACATTCCTTACGGGGATTTCCTCTCGTGATGGGGAACGCTTCCCAATCCTTAGAAAAGCCATTCGTGCAGTAACCAATAGTGAAGTACGAGGGTTGATGAAAGTGATTGAGGAATTACGGGTTGAGAATACGCCACTAAGTACCAGTATAGCCGACCATATCGAAAGTTTTACAGACTATGACTTTGCACATTTATTATTCAGTAATGGTTATGTGGAGCAGTCTATCAGCTTAGAAAAACAACTGAACATTATACAGGTTGCGGACTTGGTACTTCCCGACAAGGAAACTTCCTTTGAGGAATATACCACTATGGAGCTTTTATCCGTTGCTATGCTGATTGTCATTAGTACCTTTGCTTTAGACTTTATCCATACAGACCGAAGCATTTTCAAGATTGTAGATTTAGACGAAGCATGGAGCTTTTTACAGGTAGCACAAGGAAAAACACTATCTATGAAGCTGGTTCGGGCTGGTCGTGCTATGAACGCTGGGGTATATTTCGTGACCCAAAATACAGACGACCTCTTAGATGAAAAACTGAAAAATAACCTCGGCTTAAAATTTGCATTTCGTTCCACTGACCTTAACGAGATTAAAAAGACCTTAGCCTTTTTTGGTGTAGACCCAGAGGACGAAAACAATCAGAAGCGATTGCGTGATTTGGAAAACGGGCAATGCCTTATCAGTGATTTATATGGTCGTGTCGGTGTGATACAGTTCCACCCTGTATTTGAAGAACTGCTCCATGCCTTTGATACCAGACCACCTGTGCGAAAAGAGGTGTAAATGTGAAACCATCAATAGTAAACAGAATAAAATCAAACTGGACGCTGAAACGTCTAGGTAAAGTGGCAATGACAGTGGCTTTCACACTTGTGATTGCCATTTTTCTTTTAGCCATGCTGGGAACGGTGGTTCAAGCTGCGGGCTTGGTAGATGATACGGTCAATGTGGCAAATGAATACAGCCGATACCCACTTGAAAACTATCAACTGGATTTTTATGTGGATAATAGCTGGGGCTGGCTTCCGTGGAACTGGTCGGACGGGATTGGAAAACAGGTCATGTATGGACTATATGCCATTACCAATTTTATTTGGACAATCAGTTTGTATGTTTCCAATGCGACGGTTACTTAGTACAGGAAGCCTATCCTTAGACTTCATTTCCGCTACAGCAGATTCCATTGGTAAGAATATGCAGACCTTAGCTGGTGTGAGTGCAAACGGATTTCAACAGAGGGTTTCTATGTTGGATTCTCTTACTCTTGATTTTGTTCTGGGGTTATGTTGCCTATACGGACTGATAAGAGAGAAACCACAAAGGCAATTCATGCCATTATGAATTTGTGCTGGGTTTATCCTATCGGCTTCCTTTATTGCCTACGCTCCCGACTACATTAAAAAAATCATGACTTTTCATCAGACATCAGTAATGCCAGTTTATCACTTGGCACGAAGATTGTCATGCCCCATTCCGATAGTCAAGGCAAGGACAGCGTGGACTTAATCAGAGATAGCCTGTTTTCCATACAGGTTCAGCAACCGTGGCTACTGCTTCAATACAACAGTTCAGACATTGAAAGTATCGGTATTGACCGTGTGGAAAGCCTGCTCTCCACCAGCCCAGATTCCAACAATGCGAAGACAGAGAAAAATTGTTGCGGAAGAAATTGAAGACAGAAGCAATACCAATCTAACCATTACAAAGACCATTAACCGTTTAGGTACAGTCTTCTTCCTATTTGTCTTCAATATTGGGATTTCCATATTGTATTCCTATTAACAGGAATCATGATTTTCTCGCAGGTACTTTTTATCATCTATGCTATGTTTCTGCCTGTGAGCTTTATTTTAAGCATGATTCCATCATTTGATGGTATGTCAAAACGAGCCATAACAAAGCTCTTTAATACCATTTGACACGAGCTGGAATCACATTGATTATTACGACAGCATTTAGTATTTCAACCATGCTCTATACCTTATCGGCTGGTTATCCGTTCTTTTTGATTGCTTTCTACAGATTGTGACCTTTGCAGGAATCTACTTCAAGCTGGGCGATTTAATGAGTATGTTTTCTCTACAGAGTAACGATTCTCAAAGTGTGGGAAGTCGTGTGATGAGAAAACCTCGTATGCTTATGCACGCTCACATGCACCGTCTACAGCGGAAACTTGACGTTCCATGACTACTCTAGGGCTGGGTCTGCCATTGTTACAGGTAAAAAAGGACAGTCGGGTTCGGGAGTTCTGCAAGACACAAGCAGATCACTCCCGACCAGACGGAAAGGAAAAATCAACACTTGGAAAACGTATCGGTCAAACCATCGGTACAGTAGCTGATACCAAAGACAGAATGGTAGACACTGCTAGTGGTTTGAAAGAACAGGTTAAAGATTGCCGACCAATGCAAATATGCAGTATATCAAGGAAAATCCAAAGTAAAAGAGAATGTCCGTGATTAACCAGTAGTATTTCTCAACCAAAGCGGACAGAGCCAGTGGACGCAAGGAACAGCAGGAACAAAGGCGAAAAACCATTGCGAAGCGTCGCTCTGAAATGGAACAGGTCAAACAGAAAAAACAGCCTGCTTCTTCTGTTCATGAAAGACCGACTACAAGACAAGAACAATATCATGATGAACAGACCTCAAAACAGTCTAATATTCAGACTTCATATAAGGAATCTCAACAAGCCAAACAAGAGCGTCCAGCAGTTAAGTCCGATTTTTCAAGTCCAAAAGTGGAACGCCAAGGCAATACCGTTCAAGAAAAAAAACCGTTCAAAAGCCAGCAACTTCAACCATACAGCAGATAGAACTTCACAACGTCCAATCACAAAAGAACGTCCGTCTACTGTTCAAAGAGTACCACTACAAAATACAAGAAGTAGACCACCAATCAAACCGCCACCATTAAGAAAGTCGTAAGAAACCATGAAGTGAAACTTTAGTGATTGGTGGTTCTGGATTATTCTTGATGGTTTCTCACTGCTTCTGTTTGTTGCCATTTATTTTCAGATGAACAGGACAGCGGAATTTCCAATATTCATTATGGAGGTGTGAATGTTTCCGCAGAAGTGCTGGCTCATAAGCCTATGGTAGAAAAATATGCCAAAGAATATGGCGTTGAAGAATATGTCAACATACTTCTTGCGATTATACAGGTGGAATCGGGCGGTACTGCGGAAGATGTTATGCAGTCCTCGAATCCCTCGGTCTTCCACCTAATTCATTGAGTACAGAAGAATCCATTAAGCAAGGTGTGAAGTATTTCAGTGAATTATTAGCCAGTAGCGAAAGGCTCAGTGTAGATTTAGAATCGGTTATCCAGTCCTACAATTATGGTGGTGGTTTCTAGGGTATGTGGCTAATCGTGGAAATAAATATACCTTTGAACTGGCTCAAAGTTTCTCAAAAGAGTATCAGGTGGCGAAAAAGTGTCTTACCCCAATCCCATAGCCATACCTATCAATGGGGGCTGGCGATACAACTATGGCAATATTTTTATGTGCAACTGGTAACGCAGTATCTTGTCACAACAGAGTTTGATGATGATACGGTACAAGCCATCATGGACGAAGCACTGAAATATGAGGGCTGGCGATACGTTTACGGTGGAGCTTCCCCGACTACTTCTTTTGATTGTAGCGGACTGACACAATGGACGTATGGAAAAGCTGGAATTAACTTACCACGAACCGCACAACAGCAATATGATGTGACCCAGCATATCCCACTATCGGAAGCACAAGCTGGCGATTTGGTTTTCTTTCATTCTACCTATAACGCTGGCTCTATATTACTCATGTTGGGATATACCTTGGCAATAACCGTATGTTTCATGCAGGCGACCCAATCGGTTATGCCGACTTAACAAGCCCCTACTGGCAACAGCATTTAGTGGGAGCAGGACGAATCAAACAATGAGAAAGGAAGATTTAATGATGAAATTTAGAAAAAATCAGAATAAAGAAAAACAGATACCAAAGGAAAAGAAACCTCGTGTCTACTATAAGGTCAATCCTCATAAAAAGGTTGTGATTGCCTGTGGGTACTTTTAGGGCTTAGTTTCAGCTTTGCGATATTCAAGCACTTTACAGCTATAGATACTCATACTATTCACGAAACAACTATCATAGAAAAGGAATACGTTGATACTCATCATGTAGAAAATTTTGTAGAGAACTTTGCGAAAGTCTACTATTCATGGGAGCAATCCGATAAGTCCATTGATAATCGAATGGAAAGTCTAAAAGGCTATCTGACAGATGAACTTCAAGCTCTCAATGTTGATACAGTACGCAAAGATATTCCTGTATCGTCTTCTGTAAGAGGATTTCAGATATGGACGGTAGAGCCAACTGGCGACAATGAGTTTAATGTAACCTACAGTGTAGACCAGCTCATTACAGAGGGAGAAAATACAAAGACCGTCCACTCTGCTTATATAGTGAGTGTCTATGTAGATGGTTCTGGAAATATGGTACTGGTTAAGAATCCGACCATTACCAACATACCTAAGAAATCAAGTTATAAACCAAAAGCCATTGAAAGTGAGGGGACGGTTGATTCCATTACAACCAATGAAATCAATGAGTTTTTAACGACGTTCTTCAAGCTCTATCCTACAGCGACAGCCAGTGAACTTTCCTACTATGTGAATGACGGGATATTAAAACCAATCGGAAAAGAGTACATCTTTCAAGAACTGGTAAATCCTATTCACAATCGTAAGGATAATCAAGTCACGGTATCGCTGACAGTGGAGTATATCGACCAGCAGACCAAAGCAACGCAGGTATCTCAATTTGATTTGGTACTTGAAAAGAACGGGAGTAATTGGAAGATTATAGAATAACAAATATTGGTACATTATTACAGCTATTTTGTAATCACGTACTCTCTTTGATAAAAAATTGGAGATTCCTTTACAAATATGCTCTTACGTGCTATTATTTAAGTATCTATTTAAAAGGAGTTAATAAATATGCGGCAAGGTATTCTTAAATAAACTGTCAATTTGATAGTGGGAACAAATAATTGGATGCCCTTTTGGGCTTTTGAATGGAGGAAAATCACATGAAAATTATTAATATTGGAGTTTTAGCTCATGTTGATGCAGGAAAAACTACCTTAACAGAAAGCTTATTATATAACAGTGGAGCGATTACAGAATTAGGAAGCGTGGACAAAGGTACAACGAGGACGGATAATACGCTTTTAGAACGTCAGAGAGGAATTACAATTCAGACAGGAATAACCTCTTTTCAGTGGGAAAATACGAAGGTGAACATCATAGACACGCCAGGACATATGGATTTCTTAGCAGAAGTATATCGTTCATTATCAGTTTTAGATGGGGCAATTCTACTGATTTCTGCAAAAGATGGCGTACAAGCACAAACTCGTATATTATTTCATGCACTTAGGAAAATGGGGATTCCCACAATCTTTTTATCAATAAGATTGACCAAAATGGAATTGATTTATCAACGGTTTATCAGGATATTAAAGAGAAACTTTCTGCCGAAATTGTAATCAAACAGAAGGTAGAACTGTATCCTAATATGTGTGTGACGAACTTTACCGAATCTGAACAATGGGATACGGTAATAGAGGGAAACGATGACCTTTTAGAGAAATATATGTCCGGTAAATCATTAGAAGCATTGGAACTCGAACAAGAGGAAAGCATAAGATTTCAGAATTGTTCCCTGTTCCCTGTTTATCACGGAAGTGCAAAAAACAATATAGGGATTGATAACCTTATAGAAGTGATTACGAATAAATTTTATTCATCAACACATCGAGGTCAGTCTGAACTTTGCGGAAAAGTTTTCAAAATTGAGTATTCGGAAAAAAGACAGCGTCTTGCATATATACGTCTTTATAGTGGCGTACTGCATTTGCGAGATTCGGTTAGAATATCGGAAAAGGAAAAAATAAAAATTAAAGAAATGTATACTTCAATAAATGGTGAATTATGTAAAATCGATAAGGCTTATTCCGGGGAAATTGTTATTTTGCAGAATGAGTTTTTGAAGTTAAATAGTGTTCTTGGAGATACAAAGCTATTGCCACAGAGAGAGAGAATTGAAAATCCCCTCCCTCTGCTGCAAACGACTGTTGAACCGAGCAAACCTCAACAAAGGGAAATGTTACTTGATGCACTTTTAGAAATCTCCGACAGTGACCCGCTTCTGCGATATTATGTGGATTCTGCGACACATGAAATCATACTTTCTTTCTTAGGGAAAGTACAAATGGAAGTGACTTGTGCTCTGCTGCAAGAAAAGTATCATGTGGAGATAGAAATAAAAGAGCCTACAGTCATTTATATGGAAAGACCGTTAAAAAAAGCAGAGTATACCATTCACATCGAAGTTCCACCGAATCCTTTCTGGGCTTCCATTGGTCTATCTGTAGCACAGCTTCCATTAGGGAGCGGAGTACAGTATGAGAGCTCGGTTTCTCTTGGATACTTAAATCAATCGTTTCAAAATGCAGTTATGGAGGGGATACGCTATGGCTGTGAACAAGGATTGTATGGTTGGAATGTGACGGACTGTAAAATCTGTTTTAAGTATGGCTTATACTATAGCCCTGTTAGTACCCCAGCAGATTTTCGGATGCTTGCTCCTATTGTATTGGAACAAGTCTTAAAAAAAGCTGGAACAGAATTGTTAGAGCCATATCTTAGTTTTAAAATTTATGCGCCACAGGAATATCTTTCACGAGCATACAACGATGCTCCTAAATATTGTGCGAACATCGTAGACACTCAATTGAAAAATAATGAGGTCATTCTTAGTGGAGAAATCCCTGCTCGGTGTATTCAAGAATATCGTAGTGATTTAACTTTCTTTACAAATGGACGTAGTGTTTGTTTAACAGAGTTAAAAGGGTACCATGTTACTACCGGTGAACCTGTTTGCCAGCCCCGTCGTCCAAATAGTCGGATAGATAAAGTACGATATATGTTCAATAAAATAACTTAGTGTATTTTATGTTGTTATATAAATATGGTTTCTTGTTAAATAAGATGAAATATTTTTTAATAAAGATTTGAATTAAAGTGTAAAGGAGGAGATAGTTATTATAAACTACAAGTGGATATTGTGTCCTGTATGTGGAAATAAAACACGATTAAAGATAAGGGAAGATACTGAATTAAAAAAATTCCCCCTCTATTGTCCGAAATGCAGACAAGAAAATTTAATTGAAATAAAGCAGTTCAAAGTAACTGTGATTACAGAGCCAGACGCAAAGACGCAGAGCCGATAAAATGAGATTAATACAATCTCATTTTATCGGCTCTTTCCGTTATGTATGGATTCTTTTAATTAGTCTTCGATGTTTCTTGCTTCGTTGATACCGCTGGCTAAAGATTCCATTAAGGATAGTTCTTTGTCTGTAAAGCTATCCATGTATTTCTCTATCTGTAATCGTCGGGTGCTTTTTACCAAGTTATTAGCAGGTAAGAAAAATTCATCAACGGAAACATGAAGTAACGATACAAGGTCATAAAGAACTTGTATGCTGGGGTGTTGCCCTTTATTTTCAATATTAGTTAAGTACCGTGGGTCAATTTCAATCAATGCTCCCACTTGTTCACGAGTTAAACCTCGTTTCAATCGAGCTTCTTTAATGGCTAAACCAAAGGCTCTAAAATCATATTTATCTTCTTTTTTACGCATAGTAGACCACCTCTATACATTTTATTGTTCCTACTGAATTAAAAACAGGTATAGAAAAACGTGTTATATGGTTTATAGGTTTATATTTAATAAAAAGCACTACTAAACGCCAATAAAAAAAACCGTTATATGGTAGTGCTATTTACGCTGTTAAAATATTGTATATTACTTCCAAATGGCGGTTTGTTGGAGGTCAACGTCGCCATGAAGTACATCATATACAATAAATTTCCTTACATTGGGTTCTTGTCAAAAAAAGTCGTCTATCTGCAATAGATAAGTACGTCCACCAATGTGGTTTTATAAATCATATAGATAGAATAACAGAAGCATGTAAACAGAGAAATAAATCTGTTTATATGCTTTTTTGGCTATTCAGAACTTTTTTACAAAGTTTATTTATCAGTAATGCAACAAATCCCCCTTTCACATTGGGACTAAGAGTGAAAGGAGATAAACGAGCAAGGCTCACTTCCTTTCCTAGACAGAAAGGGGGTGAGAAACATGAAACCATCTTCTTTTCAGACCACAATAGAAAATCAGTTTGACTATATCTGTAAACGTGCTATGGAAGACGAGCGAAAGAATTATATGCTTTATCTTTCAAGGATTGCAAAGCGTGAGGTGTCCTTTTCGGATGTTGGCGATTATCTTGTTAGCCAGTTTGCGACAACAGATAACTATTCAACTGACTTTCAGATTTTTACACTCAATGGGTTATCAGTAGGCGTTGAAAATGATTTGTTGAGTGAAGCATTACGTGAGTTGCCAGACAAGAAACGTGAAATTCTACTGCTGTTTTACTTTATGGACATGAGCGATTCAGAAATTGCAGACCTGTTGAAATTGAACCGTTCTACTGTCTATCGGCATAGAACCAGTGGACTAGCCTTAATTAAAAAGTTTATGGAGGAATTTGAAGAATGAAAACACAATATCCTATGATTCCCTTTCCTCTCATTGTAAAGGCAACAGATGGCGATACCGAAGCGATTAACCAGATTCTACATCATTACAGAGGGTACATAACGAAGCGTTCCCTACGACTTATGAAAGATGAATATGGCAATCAAAGTATGGTCGTTGATGAAGTCTTACGTGGAAGAATGGAAACCAGACTGATTACAAAGATTTTGTCATTTGAAATTAAGTAATATCCTCTCTCCTTTCGTGGAAGCGTGCTAAACCATTCCACGCTTCCCGAACAGGGAGGTTTGTTATTCCACCAAAGCATATTGAGCTTTCAATGTGTTTTGATAGGCTAACGAGCCATTGTTCTTTGAAAACTGAATAAAAGTAATCGAATACGTTTCGATAAGAAAAGAGCCAACGGAACTAACCGCCATGACCTATCTTATAAAGATAGCGAGCGATTCATGTTAGTGATCCGAGAAGCAATCTTTAGCAGGATTGCCTGCAACGACATTCTTATCGTGATAATGATACTCCCATACAGTCAATAGTCCGAGCGTGATAAAACCGTCGCAGGCAATGAGTATGGCTACATGAGAACCATGCAGGGGTGGAACTCCCGTGAGCTTTGCTAAAGCTGTTCGATTGCTGGTAAAACAACTTTTATGAAATCCAAATAAGTGATTTGGAAAGGAGGATTTTATGAAGCAGACTGACATTCCTATTTGGGAACGTTATACCCTAACCATTGAAGAAGCGTCAAAATATTTTCGTATTGGCGAAAACAAGCTACGACGCTTGGCAGAGGAAAATAAAAATGCAAATTGGCTGATTATGAATGGCAATCGTATTCAGATTAAACGAAAACAATTTGAAAAAATTATAGATACATTGGACGCAATCTAGCGTCGCCAAAGGGTCTTGTATATGATAAAATAGTATTAAGTCGTATCAAGGCTCTTTCCATAAAGGAAAGGAGCAAATGCCATGTCAGAAAAAAGACGTGACAATAAAGGTCGAATCTTAAAGACTGGAGAGAGCCAACGAAAAGACGGAAGATACTTATACAAATATATAGATTCATTTGGAGAACCGCAATTTGTTTACTCGTGGAAACTTGTGGCTACAGACCGAGTACCAGCAGGAAAGCGTGATTGTATCTCACTTAGAGAGAAAATCGCAGAGTTACAGAAAGACATTCATGATGGTATTGATGTTGTAGGAAAGAAAATGACACTCTGCCAGCTTTACGCAAAACAGAACGCTCAAAGACCAAAGGTTAGAAAAAACACTGAAACTGGACGCAAATATCTTATGGATATTTTGAAGAAAGACAAGTTAGGTGTAAGAAGTATTGACAGTATTAAGCCATCAGACGCTAAAGAATGGGCTATTAGAATGAGTGAAAATGGTTATGCTTATCAAACCATCAATAACTACAAACGTTCTTTAAAGGCTTCATTCTATATTGCTATACAAGATGATTGTGTTCGGAAGAATCCATTTGACTTTCAACTGAAAGCAGTTCTTGATGATGATACTGTCCCTAAGACCGTACTAACAGAAGAACAGGAAGAAAAACTGTTAGCCTTTGCAAAAGCTGATAAAACCTACAGCAAAAATTATGATGAAATTCTGATACTCTTAAAAACAGGTCTTCGTATTTCAGAGTTTGGTGGTTTGACACTTCCAGATTTAGATTTTGAGAATCGTCTTGTCAATATAGACCATCAGCTATTGAGAGATACTGAAATTGGGTACTACATTGAAACACCAAAGACCAAAAGTGGCGAACGTCAAGTTCCTATGGTTGAAGAAGCCTATCAAGCATTTAAGCGAGTGTTAGCGAATCGAAAGAATGATAAGCGTGTTGAGATTGATGGATATAGTGATTTCCTCTTTCTTAATAGAAAGAACTATCCAAAAGTGGCAAGTGATTACAACGGCATGATGAAAGGTCTTGTTAAGAAATACAATAAGTATAACGAGGATAAATTGCCACACATCACTCCACATAGTTTGCGACATACATTCTGTACCAACTATGCAAATGCAGGAATGAATCCAAAGGCATTACAGTACATTATGGGACATGCTAATATAGCCATGACGCTGAACTATTACGCACATGCAACATTCGATTCTGCAATGGCAGAAATGAAACGCTTGAATAAAGAGAAGCAACAGGAGCGTCTTGTTGCTTAGTAGTACAAATGAATTTACTACTTATTTACCACTTCTGACAGCTAAGACATGAGGAAATATGCAAAGAAACGTGAAGTATCTTCCTACAGTAAAAATACTCGAAAGCACATAGAATAAGGCTTTACGAGCATTTAAGAAAATATAAAAAGATAATTAGAAATTTATACTTTGTTTTACTTAAAAAATTTCCTTTCCGTCTTTAACATTATTTTTATACTCCGATATTCGTTCTATATTTCCATTTTCACCATACCAATACTCTTTTCCATTCAATTTTCCATTTTTGTAATTTATTTCTCTATATTTTTTACCATTCACTAAAAAAGAAATCATCTTACCTTCTCTTTTTGTTTTTTCAGAATTTTCTTCAAGTTCGCAATCATCCATACTTCTAGATTGGTAAATACTATTTATCTTTCCATTCATAAAATGTTGGGTTATCAAATACACTCCATTATTTTCAGAATGCAAAATTCTGTAATATTCTGCTTTTCCTTTATCGTCTATCCTGTTACAAGAATCATCAAAATATCCAATAAATTTCCCTTTTTTCTCAAATTCTTTTATATCTGAAATTATTTTTTGATATTTTTTATCAATTTTATTATCTGCCATACAGGATATACTAAAAATAAAAAAATACATCATTATTATATTTTTTATAATTTTATTTTTTAATCTCATAATTACCACTCTCCATAATTCTATATTTTTTAAGGTGTATAACTCAATTTATTTCCTCTATCTTTATAATCTTGGTAATGTTGACTTGCTGTTTTACCAAATCTAAATTGAAAATGTGGTTTGTCTTTAAACTTAATTCCCCATTCTGCACCAAATTTTACAGCTTCATTATTAAATAATTTATAATCTTTTTCTCTCCAGTATGCTTTCCCATTTTCTATTGTACAAACATCAATAGCTAAACCATAATTATGATAACTATACCCTGCTTTAACCCATGTTACTACAGGTCCTTTTGTTGTTCTTCCTTTTTTATAAAGTTCATTTTGCTGAGCGTGACTTCTGTATCCATCTGTGACTCTCATTCTTACCTTATATTTATCTTCCATAAAATTTATCAAATGTTTTACTGTACATCTAATCCTAGGATCTAATTTTTTTATTCTTTCATTAGTAACTTTATCCCAAGTATCTCTACAATCCAATTTCTGGTTCTCATGCGGACAAGTTAAACAATTTTTCTTTTCACTTTCTTTTGGATTTAAAGTTTGAATCTGTTTTGAAGTCGAAATATTTGAAGTATTATTTTGACTCTTAGCATTACTTTCTGTTTTTATATTTTTACTAACAGATTTTACAATATTAGATTTTGAGTTCAGAACATTTGACCGATATTTAGCTGTATCCTCCTTTATTTCCATTTTAGGAGTATTATCAGTTTTTTTCTGTGTAGTATTATTAGATTTTGAAGAACTATGAGTTTCATCCCACACTCCTTGACTAAACGGGCACGCCGCCACACTTCTTCCATTTTTTCTTATGGCATTTAACACATCTCCCGCAGTTGGAGCATATTTTGTAGAGGTATAAAGCATTTTCCCTATTCCAATCCAGTTTGACACATCTGATGATTTTATTCTTTGTTTTGGAATTACCTTTGTCTGTTTTACATTATTTTGTATTTTATAGTTCTGTAATTTTATCTGTTCTGTATTTGTAGTATTTACATCACTATTTAATTCTGATTCAATCAGTCTTTTTGCATTTTCTGTTACAGCCAGATTTCCAGCTCGCATTAAATAGCCGTAAGTTATTACAGGCAGCATTTTTGCAGAATAAAAACGTTTTCTTTCGTAATCACACAAACTTAAGCCATAATTTTTTATTATCCCTTTAGTATCAAATTTAGGTCCTGATTTTTGTTTTACACTTTTATAGGCTTCCTTGAATGTGGCATAAATTCTTTTTCTTAAATATTTTTCTTTTTCCGAAGTAACTTCCTGATTTGCAATTTGCATTTTTGCCTTATTTTTCTTTATGAAATTTTCTTTATCTTTCTTTTCAGAATCAGTTAATTTTCTCATTCCAAGCATATTTTTTACATCCTTCGCAAAATATGAACGCATGTTGTTCATTACTCCAGTTTTATATCTCTTCCACTTAGCAAAGTTCTGTGCCTCTTTTTTTAATTTCGTCTGCATAAAATTATTGTTTACATCACTACAAATGTTTATTAACAGCCTATATTGACAATCCGCATCTCTTACAGCTGCCTTAAATTCCTTAGCCTTAGTAACTGCTGTTCCCACTTCCTTTTGTCCAGCGTCATCAATGCTTATGATTCCACCGTGCATGCATTGTATAGTTGAAATATCCAATAATGCAGGCGTATCCCTCACTTTTACATCTGTATTTTTCTCCCATGCCCCTATTAACGCAGGTTGGCAAATTCCAATAGCACTACAGGACTTAAACGGCTGTATTTTAGTATCATTTATATTTGCCTGCTTTCCTCCTTTAAGCATAACTCTATCCTCATTTATTATTAATCTGCTGATGTCCTTCCCAAGTGTACACTTTAACATGCAGTTAGTATTTACAAACAATTCTCCAGTAGGATTTATAACATTCTGCAAGTCATAAAATGATTTATAAAAGGCGTACAAGTCCATAGAATCAATATTTGCCGCATAGTCTCTTAATTCCTTGCTGTCCTTAAATAAAGCCTGAATAATACTTTTATCTTTCTCAAAATCTGAATTATCCCTATAATTT
Source organism: Leptotrichia sp. oral taxon 223 (assembly GCF_013394795.1). Taxonomy (NCBI): domain Bacteria; kingdom Fusobacteriati; phylum Fusobacteriota; class Fusobacteriia; order Fusobacteriales; family Leptotrichiaceae; genus Leptotrichia; species Leptotrichia sp. oral taxon 223. The sequence continues at coordinate 2,117,471 of NZ_JABXYU010000001.1, read as the reverse complement.
TCATAGACTTCATCAATCAAATTGCTTATTTTTCTGATATTTCGCACTTTTATAGCTGATTTTGAAGTTATCCAGTCATTCAGAACAGTAGTTACCCTTATATCTTTTCCAATTTTTTGAAGCCTGCCAAATAGTCCCATTTCACTTTTTGAAGGCAAATCTATTCCCTTGTGTTTTTTTATATACCATAACAAATAATTTCTTACAATGTTACTATCCCTGTATTTATGGTTATCAAAATACTTAATTTCATTTTCTTCTTTAAATCCAGTCTGCACTTTCAGAAACTCAATTATTATATTGTCAATCAGTCTTCTCGACAGAGGAAACTGCCTAATTCCATTTTCATCCATAGAATAAGTTTTTTCATATTCTGATATATTTTCTCCAAGTTCCCTTATCAAATTTTCACATCTTGTCTTTTGTAATTCTGATGGCTGTTTTTTACTAATTTTTATAATAATTTCGTCAATATCCTTTATTCCTTGCATGTATTTATCATATTTTTCAGGCAATTGATTTTTTTCAATCTTAACTTCCTCATCTTTTACATGTATTTGAATCACGCCTTGTATTTTATCCACATAATCATTTTGCTTCTTAAATTTATTTACAGGCTTTTTATCAGGAAATTTCACATATTTTGCCGAATATTGACTAAGCACATATTCTAAAGATTCCACAGCACTTTTATTTGGAATAGGATATGAATAAATATAATAAACTATATCCTGAATCCGCAAAACTTCATTATTTTCTTCCCTTCCTCTTAAAATATCAAACCCATGCTGTCTTATCACATTTCCAATATTCTCGTTATCTTTGGTTGCCTCGTCATACATTTTCAAAATGACATTTATATCTTCCTTATTCTCTTCCAGCACTTTTTTCCCAGTCTTAGTTTCCAAATATTTCACATAATCCTGATTATAAACATTTTCATCGTTAAACTTAGCTTGCAACCTTTTTAAAACAGCTTCTTCAGGATTTACAAAGGCTAGTTCAGGAGCTTTGCTATTTTCACTCCTATCCCTTTTATACTCTTCACTATCCCAGACTTCCTCAAATTTCTGCCCATTAAATGTAAACACTCCTACTTTGCTGTTATTTTCAGCATTTGATGTTGAGGCAGGTGTTTGTGCTGATTTTTGTTGAGAATTATTTGAAACATTGGTTTTAGGTTTCTGCTGAACCACAGCCTGTTTATTTATGTTTTTGTTATCAGTCTGGGTATGATTCTTCTCCACAACTTTATGCCCAATTTCACAATTATCTTTAAATCCAATAATGACTGATAAATCATATCCTGCTAAATTTTCAGCATAAAGTAAGGAAGGCATTGCATTTCCATCTACTGGTATTCCCCAGACACCTTTAAAATTATTCTCTAAAGCATTAGACATCGCACCTTGCCCACATAAATGTGATGCCGCCATCATCCCAGATGATGTAAGCAAAAAACTTTTTCCCCTCAAATCTTCTGCTTTATATCCATACTTTCGTTTTTTCATCATTGTTTCTTTTACTATTTTTTCAGAAACCGTCACTTTTCCTGGACCTTTATAAATCGCATTTTTAGGAACTGATATGTTTTTACAAATTTTATCCTTATGTTTTTTCATAGTTGCCCATCTCATCTTTACAGAACGCATCATAACTTCATCCTGAGCTGCAGGCGTATTTAAAAAACTACGTTTACCTGTTAATTTCCACTTGGTTGCACCTTCACCAATAAATCTGGCATTTGCCCAAGTTGAACCTTTTGGAAGCCAACCCATATCCATCAGAACATCTGTTCCAATTTGATACTTTCCAATATAATATTTTTGATCTGCTAAATTATATTTTCCTCCACTTTCCAGCTTAGCCAATTTTTCAAAAAATTCAACTGCACTATCCCCAATATCTACCCCTTTAAATTTCCTGTTTACCACAATTAATTTCCCCCTTTTAATTTTAAAACTTTCACAAAACTAATTTTATTAATTTTAAAAAAGCTATCACATCCTTTCTTTTATACTAAATACTAAATCTCATTAAAAAATAGAAATTATATTAATGATAAAAAGTTTTAAACTAATAATATATAATTTAAAATTTATAAAATATCTACTATTTAAACGGAGAATAGTATAAAATTCTTATTTATAATTACTTTTTATAAACTATTTTAACTGACTCTTATGTATATAACCTTTCATATAATATCCCCCATCTTTATTATAAAAATACACATATTTCCAACCTTCTTCATTTGAAATTTCCTCAACTGCAACATTATTCGCTAATTTATGAATTATGGAACTGTCTGAACCATGGTTTTTTCTTACATTAATAACATTTTCCTTTGAAGCTGTTATAAAAATTTTACCTGTTCTCTTAGATGATATTAGTCCAAAATCCCTAAATTCTTCACGCCACATCTGTTCACTTTTCATATCCGTTATTGCATAATTTGTCCCTCCACTTGCTGCAACTATTGATAAAAACAGATTGTTTCCATCGATACTTTCCAATTGTGAATTTAAATTTACTATATCTTTTACAATCACTTTTCCATTTTTCGTAAAAATAGTTTCACTATTTGATTGTCCCGCATAGGCAAAAGGATAAGTAAGAGTGTATATTGAGTAAACATTATTTGTAAAAAAAGCTGCTCCCTCCACTTTATCATCTGCTTCTTCAGAATTTTTATTATATTCATCAACTATCTTGTAAACTTCTTTTGGAAGTTTATCCAGTGCAATTTCCTTTGTAGAAAGTTCTTTTATAATCTTTACTGTTTCAAAACCTTTTATTTTACTTTCAAATTCTGAAAAATTAGGATATTTTACTTCATTTTCCCTTTTTGCAGTAAGTTCCGGGTATCTTTGCTCAATAAATATTTTTTCAGGAATCATGAAATTACGATAATTTTCATATACATAATCTACTATTTCTTTTGGAACTTCACGTAATTCCAGCCTTTTTAAGTTTTTCAATCCAGAAATTTCCTCAACTCCATTTTTTAACGGATTAAAACTTACATCCAGATGTTCCAACTTTGTTAATTTTCCAATTCCTCTAATATCACTTATTTTATTGTTATGTATCCATAGTTCCTTTAAATTTGGCAAATTTAATAATGGTTTTACATTTTCTATTTGATTAAAATTTATTTTTAAAACTTCCAACTTTTTCATATTTTCCAGTGGTTTTATATCCTTGATTTTATTCCAGCGTAAATCTAGAGCTTTTACATTTTTATAATTTGCAATACAGGTTATCTCCTCCAATCCCTTATTTTTTAGTTCTATTTTTTCAGCATTAACGTTATATTTTCTAAGTTCAGTACAGCTTTTTCCTTGTTTGGGAATTGTATGAATTTGTGCCATTTGTTCTTCTGTTTTTTTATTTTCTTTCAATTCTTCACTTTTACTGTTACTGCAAGCCATAAATACCATAAAAATTAATACTCCTATTGTTTTTCTCATTTTACCTCCTATTATATCGTTATTTTTAATTAATAAATAATTTAGCGTATATAAATCTTTTTTATTAGTTTTTATATTTATTAATTTAATATTAATTTTATATAATAATACCTTATGTTTTAAATTTTGTCAATAAAAAAAACTGATTTTTCTAAAAAAATTTCATATAATTTTTAAAAAGTACTTGTAATTATAATAAAAAAGTGATATTATTAATTTAGAAATAAATTTAAAGCTTCAGGGCAGGGCGAAATTCCCGACCGGTGGTAAAAGTCCACGAGTTGTTTTTCTTTTAAATGAAATGAAAACGACATGAACTGGTGTGATTCCAGTACCGATAGTTACAGTCTAGATGGTAGAAGTGAAATGATTAATTTTTAATCCGAATTTGTTAAGTAATTTTGTGATATATAATCTGAGTTATCTAAATAAAATTCAGAATTACAATAATTACAAATTAAAATTACCTACCTTTATATTGTAAAAGCCTTGAATCCAGTATTCTTGGCTTTTTTGCTTTAAATGAAAATAAAAATTAAATAATGAGAGGATGATTTGAAATGAGAACTTTTGAAGGAAAATTCGATGGGAAAGATATAAAAATAGCAATCGTAGCTGGAAGATTTAATGAGTTTATTACTTCCAAATTAGTTGGCGGAGCTTTGGATGTGCTGAAAAGAAATGATGTTTCCGAAGAAAATATCGACATCGCCTGGGTTCCAGGAGCTTTTGAAATACCATTGATTACAAAAAAATTAGCAAATACGCAAAAATATGATGCAATAATTGCTCTTGGCGCTGTAATAAAAGGTTCCACTCCACATTTTGACTACGTCTGTGCAGAAGTTTCAAAAGGGGTTGCTCAAATTTCATTACAAAGCGAGCTGCCTGTAATTTTTGGAGTTTTAACTACAAACAACATCGAAGAAGCCATTGAAAGAGCAGGAACAAAGGCTGGAAATAAAGGGGCAGATGCGGCATTTTCTGCAATTGAAATGATTAATTTAATAAAAGAAATTGGATAAAAAAATATTTTTGTAAAATTTTCAAAAAATATTAATAAAGATGAAATCATAAAATTAATTGACAGCAGTTATGAATTAATAAAGGAAAAATAAAATGAATGAAAATATTGACGAAAAATATATGAAAATGGCAATTGAACTGGCAAAAAAAGGGGCTGGGGCAGTTAATCCCAATCCAATGGTTGGAGCTGTTGTCGTTCAAGATGGAAAAGTTATTGGAACTGGCTATCACAAGTATTTTGGAGGGCCTCACGCCGAAGTTTACGCTTTGGACGAAGCTTCAAAAAATTCAGAAGATTTGTCAAATGCAACAATTTATGTTACATTGGAACCTTGCTCACATTATGGAAAAACACCACCTTGTGCAGAAAAAATTGTAAAAATGGGATTAAAGCGATGTGTCATCGGTTCCTCTGATCCGAATCCAAAAGTAGCTGGAAAAGGAGTACAAATATTGAAAAATGCTGGAATTAAAGTTGCTGAAAATGTTTTAAAAACCGAATGTGATGCAATAAATCAAGTGTTTTTCAAATATATAATTACAAAATTGCCATATTTATTCTTAAAATGTGCGATTACACTGGATGGAAAAATTGCTACAAAAACAGGAAATTCCAAATGGATTACAAACGAAGCGTCACGTGAAAAAGTTCAATTTTACCGAAATAAATTTATGGGAATAATGGTTGGAATAAATACTGTCCTAGCCGACAATCCAAGCCTTACCGCAAGAATCAAGGATGATATAAATCCATACAGAATCATTATTGATCCGCATTTAAAAACTGAAAAAAATAATAATGTTATTAAGGAAAATATTGATGAAAAGACGATAATTATTACGTCCCACAACAATGAAAATTCTGAAAAGCAGTTAGATTTTTTTGAAAATAACAAAGTTAAATTTATATTTTTGAATGGTACAAAATTTAGATTTGAAGAAATTCTGGAAAAAATCGGAAAATTAGGAATTGACTCAGTTTTATTGGAAGGTGGACAATCTCTTATTTCACAGGCTTTTGAAGAAGATGTTGTTGACGCTGGAGAAATTTTTATTGCTAATAAAATTTTGGGCGATAATGACGGAAAATCTTTTATTGCTGGATTTGATAAGGAAAATATGAATGAAGCCATCATCTTGAAAAACGTAAAATATAATGTTTATGGTGAAAATGTTGGAATGGAATTTTTACAAAAAAGTTATAATTAGTAGATTGGCTATAGATACAGACTAACCTTCTGCTATCATTTTAAATTGGAAGTACTATAATTTAGAATAAAAAATTGAAAATCAGGAGAAAATTATGTTTACTGGTTTAATTGAAGAAACTGGAAAAATTATTGATATTGCGAAAAAAACTGCAAGTATCGAAATTACAATAAGGGGGAAAAAAGTCACTGAAAAAGCACAGATTGGGGATAGTATCGCTGTAAATGGCGTGTGCCTGACTGTTACAAAACTAAATGGAAATGACTTTACTGCCGATGTAATGTTTGAAACCATTGAAAGAAGCGGCTTGAAGCGTGCTAAAGCTGGAGACATTGTCAATCTTGAAAAGTCACTTACACTTACGACTTTTTTAGGCGGACACCTTGTAATGGGGGATGTTGACTGTGAGGCTAAAATTGTATCAATTACAGATAAGGGGATTGCAAAAGTGTACGAATTCCAGCTGGATAAAAATTATAAAAATAATATGAAATACATCGTTGAAAAAGGGCGTATAACGATTGACGGAGCGAGCCTTACAGTAATTGATGTAAATGATAATGCTGGAATTTTCTCGGTTTCGCTTATTCCACACACGATTGAAAATATTACCGTTGGAATGAAAAAAACCGGGGATTTTGTAAATATTGAAACAGATTTATTTGGAAAATATGTTGAAAAAATATTAAAGTTTGACAATTTTGAAAATACAGAAAATAAAGGTAAAAAATCTAATTTAACAATGGAATTTTTACAAAAACATGGATTTTAATTAAAAGTATAAAACAGAAAGAAGTGATTTTAAATGTCAGAAAAAAAGATGAATTTTGACAGCATTGAAGCTGCCATTGAAGATTTGAAAAATGGTATTCCAGTAGTGGTTGTCGATGATGAGGACAGAGAAAATGAAGGGGATTTTATAATTCCAGCTGATGCAGTAACTTATGAAACTTTAAATTTTATAATTAATGAGGCACGTGGACTCATGTGTGTCCCAATGTCCAAAAAACGTGCAGAAGAACTGGAACTAAACCCAATGGTTCAGCACAATACTGATTATTACGGGACTGCTTTTACAGTGTCAGTTGACTCGCTGGAAGGTACAACTACCGGAATTTCCGCTGGCGACAGACTAAAAACAATAAAAGACTTGGCAGATCCTGCAAAAACCGCAAAAGACTTTAGAAAACCAGGTCATATATTCCCATTAATCGCACGTGAAGATGGCGTTCTTGAAAGAAAGGGACATACTGAAGCCGCTGTTGACTTATCTAGGCTTGCAGGATTTTCCGAAGTGGCTGTCATTATGGAAATTTTAAAGGAAAACGGAAAAATGGCTCGCCGAAATGACTTGTTTGAATTTTGCCAAAAGCATAATTTAAAATTAATTACAATTGATGATTTAATTGTTTATATAAAAAAAAACGAAAAATTAGTCAAAAATGAGGCGATTGTTGATATTCCAACACAGTTTGGAAAATTCACTTTTTCAGGTTACAGTGATAAAATTGAGCATAAGGAATATATCACTGTTATGAAAGGAGAAATTAGAAATAAAGAAAATATCACAGTCAGACTTCACTCTGAATGCCTAACAGGCGATGTTTTTGGCTCAAAACGGTGTGATTGTCAAGAACAGCTTCATAGAGCCTTATATGAATTGGAAGAAAGTGGAGAAGGGCTTTTAATTTATCTACGTCAGGAAGGACGTGGAATTGGTATTTTGAACAAATTAAAGGCATATAAGCTTCAGGATGAAGGCTACGATACTGTGGAAGCAAATCATAAATTGGGATTTTCCGATGATTTAAGGGATTACGCTGTGGCAGCACAAATTATAAAAGATTTAGGAATAAAATCTGTTATTTTAAAAACTAATAATCCAAAGAAAATTGAAGGACTTGAAAAATACGGAATTAAAATTGCTGGACGTACAGAAATTGAGATCGCTGCTAATGATGTGGATAAAGATTATTTGAAGGTAAAGAAGGAAAAAATGGGGCATTTATTAAAACAGGAACTTTAATTTCAAGTATTTTTAAATAATAGAGACACAAATTTAACAGACTTATGTCAATTTTTCTAATCAGTTTGCCTGTTATAGCTATTTTGGAAAGATATGGGCTATTTATTCTGTTTAGTCCATATTTTTTATGCTTTTTAAAAATGTTGAATAAAATTAAAAACCTGCCTTAATAAAATAATTTAAAACAGGTTTCTAACTTTTAATTTATTTTTAAATAATTAAAATCACTTTTCTAATCTTCTATAATTTTATGAGTTTCAAAAATTCTGTCCATTTCCTTTTTAAACGTTGGAGAACCTACCAAGTCAAAGTCTTTTTGTGAAGGCTTTTTACATACTGCCGCATAGTAAAATTCATGTATTTTATCTGTTCCGCCATTAATATCCCTAAGTCCAGTTTCTCCCAGCATTTTGTTAAAATCTTTTATTCCCTGCTGAACTTCAGCAAGAGTGTGAGTCATCTTTTTGCCATCTTTTATATAGCTTTCCTCCATAATCATAGAACCAATAACAAGGCACACCGCAACATCCTGTCCATCCTTATTATAAAATTTAACCCATTCATCTTCATTCATAAACAGCACACCTCTATTATCCTTATAAGGTTCTGCTATTCCTAACATTGTAAAAGTTAGTAATCCTAGCATAATAAGTTTTTTCATACGCATCGCTCCTTTGTTATTAATTTTAAATATATTTAACTTTTATTTCTAAGATAATTATACCACATGTTATACAAAATTCAAAATATTTAAACTTCTATTTTTTTAATAATTTTTTATTCCCAGTAAGAATTAATCAATTCCAAAACAGGATCATCCCTATCTTCATTATAAACTATGTAATCAATAAATATCTGCTCTACTTCGGAATTATTCTTCATTTGAAATAAAATATTATAAATCATTAATTTTAAATCTTTATCAATTTTATGATTTAATGAATTTTTAGCATATTTTATAACAATTTTCTGTAATTTTTCCAGACTTTCTGTATACATCAAAATATAAATAATTTTTTTCATCATTTCCTGACTATTTTCATCAAAAATATTCACATATTTTTTTATTAATTCATCTGTTATTTTAAATTTAAAATTAATTGAAGCATTTACAATATTTGCATATTTTTCAAGAGATGGAAAATTTTTTACAGAATCCAAATATTTGTTTTCCCATTTACGTTTATTCACTTGTCCATTTTCCAATTTTATTTCATTTAATTTTTCTATCTCCATTTCATCTTTTTTAAATGGCAGGTACTTTTTAGGAACATTTTTAAGTATTGATTTTTCAAAAATTGAAAAGAAATATAATTTACTTGTCCATTTTCCTTTTTCATAACTGCTAAAATAACCTGCTTTTTTTATTAAAATACATTTTAATGGTTTTCCGAGCAATGCGGCGGCACAGGCTTTATGATGTCCATCAATTATAAAATTTATAAATTGTCCAAAATTATAAACAATTGCTCTAGGCTCATTATTGTCATTCATTTTTTTAAATTTTTCAATATAATAGTCAATTCTTTTGGGATTATAAACGTCTGTTGTCTGTGTGGGATACAAATATGCTGGTTGTCCTGCTATATACGTAAAATCATCATCCATTAAACGTTTTTCAGCTGTTGCAGGATTTAAAACCATATTATTTGGGACATTCCAGAAAAAATTTCCATTTCCATCGGTCGGATAACATTCGGCATCTGCAATCATATAAAATCCATTACCTAAGAGCTTTAGCAAAGGAGTCATTGTCTTTATGGAATTTTCTAATGAAATAAAATCTGAATTTATTTTTCCCTGTATTTCTAAAATTTCTTTACAGTTTGCATTTTCTATTCCATATCCCGTTGCAAGCAGTGATTCTATTGTAGGAATGTACTCTTTATTCATTTGAATTAAAGGAACATTATTTAACCTTATTTGAGAAAGATACCCATTTTTTAAATTTTTGACTTCCTTGCGAACTTCCCTAAGTTTCCCTGCACCATTTATATAAACCACTCTTGAATCTTTAATATTAATCATTTCCGATGTGTCAACTTCCACATCTACCAACTCAACTGACAATTCTTTCTCATTTTTTCCAAAAAACATAGTTGATCTCCTTTTTTATTTCATTCTTGCTTTATTATAACTTAAAATCATTCTACAGTAAACTCATTTTAAATTAAAAATTTACTTTTTCATAACATTATTTTTCAAAAAACTATTGCTAAAAATTCAAAAAAAATATACAATATAAGCATTACAGTACAATATAAATTAAATATAGAAGGAGAAAATATGAGATTATCAAAAGCGTTTTTAAAAACATACAAGGAAGCACCAAAGGAAGCTCAAATTGTGAGTCATCAGCTTATGCTTAGGGCATTTATGATTAAACAGCTTACGAGGGGCGTTTATACTTATTTGCCATTGGGGTATAGGGTTCTTAAGAAGATAGAAAATATTACGAGGGAAGAAATGGATAGGGCAGGGGCTCAGGAACTGCTTATGCCTGTACTGCAGCCGGCTTCACTTTGGGAAGAATCTGGACGTTGGTTTGCATATGGACCTGAACTTATGAGATTGAAGGATAGAAATGAACGGGAATTTTCGCTTGGACCTACTCACGAGGAAGTTATTACAGATATTGTGAGAGATTCGATTTCATCATACAAGGAACTGCCTTTTAACGTTTATCAGATTCAGACAAAATTTAGGGATGAAATGCGTCCAAGATTTGGTCTTATGCGTGGAAGGGAATTTGTGATGAAGGATGGCTACAGCTTCCACTTGACACAGGAGTCGCTTGATAAAGAATATTTGAATATGAAAGACACTTATTCGAGAATTTTTGAAAGAATGGGACTTGGTTACAGAGCGGTTGAGGCTGATACAGGTTCTATCGGAGGAGATGCTTCACATGAATTTATGGTGCTTGCAGAAAGTGGAGAAGATGACATTTTATACAGCGACTCTTCAAACTATGCGGCAAATGTTGAAAAAGCAACAAGCATTATTGAATTAAAAGAAAGTAATGAAGAAAAACTTCCAAAAGAATTAGTCGAAACTCCAAATGCAAAAACAATTGAAGATTTGGCTAATTTCTTGAATATCCCTAAAGAAAAAACTGTAAAGGCGGTAATGCTAAAGGAAATTCTTGAAGATGGGGAAAAATTTGTGCTAGCTTTAATAAGAGGAGATTTAGACGTAAATCCTATAAAATTGAAAAATGCAGTTGGAGCTTCTACAGAGCTTGAAATGATGAGCGAGGAAGAATGTGAAAAATTTGGACTGGTTGCTGGATATGCAGGTTCCTATGAGAAAAAGGAAGGCTTATACGTTGTAATTGATGAAACTGTAAAATATGTGAAAAATTTTGTTTTAGGTGCCAATAAAGCAGATTATCACTATATAAATGTCAATCTTGAAGACTTGGCATACGACTTAGTTGCAGATATCAGAACTGCCAGAGCTGGAGATCTTTCCCCTGATGGAAAAGGTGTCCTAAAAATTGCACGTGGAATAGAAGTTGGGCATATTTTTAAGCTTGGAGAAAAATATTCAAAAGCTCTAAACGCTACTGTTCTTGACGAAAATGGAAAACAGGCAGTTATGAAAATGGGATGCTACGGAATGGGAATGTCCAGAATCATTTCAGCTGCAATCGAACAAAACCACGATGAATACGGCATAATCTGGCCAAAAGCAATAGCTCCTTACCACGTTGATATAATAATTGCCAATATGAAAGATGAAACACAGGTAAATATAGGCGAAACATTGTATAATGAGTTAAATCAAAATAAAATTGAGACAGTATTAGACGATAGAAATGAAAGAGCAGGATTCAAATTTAAAGATGCTGACTTAATTGGTTTTCCACTAAAAATAGTCGTTGGAAAAGGCGCAGTTGATGGAATTGTGGAAATAAAGGATAGAAAAACTGGAGAAAGTTCAGAAGTTAAAATTGAAAATGTGTTGGAATTTGTAAATGAGTTTTTGAAAAAATAACTTTTATCAAAAATTTTATTCCAGCTTTATCTGCAATGTATTCTATATCTTTAATATCAATTATTTTTGTAAATGTCGATTATCAAAAACAGAAAGAAAATATAAAATAAAAAATAGTTAGAGGTGCAAACAAAATGGAAAATATAAATTCTAAAAAAATAAAAAACATAGTATTTGATTTAGGAAATGTTTTAATAAAATTTGATAAGGATACATATTTAGAAGAAAAATTGCCGAAAGAAAAAAGAGAGGCATTTCATCAAAATATAATTAATACAAAAGAATGGCAAATGCTTGACAGGGGAACTTTGACTTATTCTGAAGCTAAAAAAATTTTTAAGGAAAGAACTCCATATTTAGCTGCTGAAATTGATAATTTTTTTGATAAGGACTTTTTTAAATTGTTAAAGCCTATAAAAGAAAATATTGAACTTCTTTACAAATTAAGAGATCATTATGAATACAAATTATATGTGCTTTCAAATTTTCACAAGGATTCATTTGAATATGTCTTTAAGCATAATGATTTTTTTAAACTGTTTGAAGGCTGCCTAGTTTCGTGCTATTTCAAACTGTTAAAACCAGAAGAAAAAATTTACGACACGCTTCTTTATGAATTTGGCTTAGTTCCAGAAGAAACATTATTTATTGACGATATTAAGCAAAATATTGAAGCTGCTGAGAAAAAACATATCAAAGGGCTTTATTTGCCAGATTACACTAAACTAAAACAGGAACTAGAAAAGATTTTAGAAATTTAATAAAATTTAAAAGTCAGCAAATTGTCTTAAAACACTAAATTTCAGTAATTTTCTGATTTTTATGGCAAAATTACTATTGACTTTATTAAAAAATATGTTATAACAATATTAACGTAATAACAAAAAATTATGGATTTTAAAAACAAATAAATTTTATAGGAGATGATTTTTTATGGCAAAAATTATTAATTCACCATCAAAATATATTCAAGGAAGAAATGAAATTGCCAATTTGGCATCTTATTACAAATTACGTGGCAACAGCGGAGCCTATCTGTTAGTAGACAAATTTATTTTTGATAATTTTAAGGACAAAATTGTTGAAAGTTTTGAAAAGGAAGGCGTAAACTACCATGTTGAAGTTTTTGGTGGAGAATGCTCTAAAAATGAAATTAACCGAAATATTGATATTTTAAAAGAAAAAAAATGTGATGCAGTATTTGGAATCGGTGGAGGAAAAACTCTTGATGCAGCAAAAGCAGTGTCTTATTACGAAAACATTCCTGTATTCATCGTTCCAACAATTGCTTCAACAGATGCTCCATGCAGCGCTTTGTCAGTAATTTACACTCCAAACGGAGAATTTGAAGAATATCTGTTCTTAAAGGCAAACCCTGATATGGTAATAATGGATACAGACATAATCGTAAATGCGCCTGCCAGACTTCTTGTTGCTGGAATCGGAGATGCTCTTGCCACTTACTATGAAGCCAAAGCCTGCGTTGATTCAAATGCTGTTTCAATCGCTGGAGGAAGCATTACGAAGGCAGCCATTGCAATCGCAGAATTGTGCAAGGATACATTATTTGAAGACGGACTAAAAGCCAAAATTTCAGTGGAAAACAAAGTAGTTACAAAAGCTTTGGAAAATATAATTGAAGCAAATACTTATTTAAGTGGTATTGGATTTGAAAGTGGAGGACTTGCAGCAGCTCACGCTATTCACAACGGACTTACAATTTTAGAAGAAGGGCATCATATGTATCACGGTGAAAAAGTGGCATTCGGAACAATTACACAATTAGTTCTGGAAAACAGATGTCTATGTGAAATTAAAAAAGTTGTAGAGTTCTGCAAGAGCATGGGACTTCCAACAACATTGAATGAATTGGGAATGGGAAGCGTTTCTAAAGAAAGACTGTATGAAGTGGCAAAAGCAAGTACAGCCGAAGGTGAAACAATCCATAATATGCCATTCAAAGTTACTGCTGATGACGTTTTTGCAGCAATATTAGTAGCAGATGAACTTGGAAAAAATTAATTTAAAATTTTCAAATAATTTGGGGTACTACATTGTACTCCTTATTTTTTATGTATAAAAAAAGATAAATTTACTTTCCTTATAAAAAATAAAAAACTTGGATTTCATAAATTCACTACTTTCCAAGTTTTCATATAATCACTTAATTAACACTTATTCAGCTTCAGTATATTCTTTTGCAACTTCTTCAATTTTATATTCTTCTGAAATTTTGTTTATTAAATTATTTCTTTCTTCAATTGCTCTGTTATTTAACAATGCGTTGGCAATTTGTTGATATGCACTGTTTGGAGTTACATTTCCTAATTTTGCTTTTTCATTTTCATAAATTTCAGCAATTTCTTCTTGAGTAACTTTTACATTTTTTCTTACTTGCAAGTCTAAATAATAGTTCATGTATACGTTATCTTTAATAATTTCAATATCGTTTTTATTATTTTCTTCAAAGTTTTCTTCTGCCATTTTTTTAGCAATTATTTTACCAACAATTAAAGTTTTTAATACTTCAGAATTTCCTTTAGAGAACAATACTTCCTTTTTAGAAATTTCTACCTTATCTTCCATTCCTTCAACTAATTTGTTTAATTCTTCAGCTTCAAGTGTAGCAAGCTGCTGATTTAACAAATCTCTTTGAATAATTTCCCTTGCTTCTGAAAATGGAATATTTTGTGCATCAAAGTTTGCTTTGTTGTCAGTGTATAATTTTGTAACATCATTTTCATTTACAGAAATTTTATCTTCAATTGCTTTTGCAATAAAGAATTTATTTTTTTCATTTTTAAAGAAGTATTCAAACTCTTCTTTTTCTTCATCATTAAATTTGTATTTCTTAGCTGTTTCTAAAATTGCTTTATTAATTAAAAGTCCTTTTATTTCTTCAGCGTTTAAACCTCTTGCTTTTTCTTCTTCAGTCAAAGCTAATTTAGTTTCATTTTTTTTAGCCATTTTTTCTCCTTATTTTTTATAATTCCTATTTATTTTTTTAACCTTTACTATTTTACACTATTTTTAAAAAAAATTCAAGGAATTTTCTCATTTTTCTTATTTTTTAAATATAATTTATAAAATGACAATAATTTTCATATCATCCAATCTCCGTAATTTACCTGCTCTCTAGAGATTTTTTAAATAATTTTAAATTATATTTTTTCGTAAAATTTTAATTTCTATAATTTATTTATAATCTATTTTTTTAACATTCTGCTCAAAAATTCCTTAGTTCTCTCATGTTTCGGATTTTCAAAAATATTTTCAGGCTTTTCATCTTCCACGATTACACCCTGATCCATAAACACAACTCTACTTGAAACATCGTGTGCAAAATCCATTTCATGCGTTACAACAATCATTGTAAGTCCACTTTTTGCCAAGTCCTTCATTACTTTCAGAACTTCTCCAACCATTTCAGGATCTAATGCTGATGTTGGCTCATCAAACAGCAAAACTTCCGGCTGCATTGCCAATGCCCTTGCTATTGCCACACGTTGCTTCTGCCCACCCGAAATTTGATTTGGCTTTGCGTGAATAAAACGCTCCATTCCTACTTTTGCCAAAAATTCCTTTGCTATTTTTTCAGCTTCTTTCCGTGATTTTCTTAGAACTTTCATTTGTCCTATTACGCAGTTTTCCAGAACGCTCAAGTTATTAAACAAATTAAACTGCTGAAATACCATTCCTACTTTTTCACGCAAATGTACAAGTGATACATCTCCTGCCATTGCATCTTTCCCATGAATTAGAACTTGTCCACTCGTAGGCTTTTCAAGCAGGTTTATACATCTTAAAAGTGTTGATTTTCCACTTCCAGACGAACCAATTATACTTACAACTTCCTTTTCATGAACATCAAAGTTTACATCCTTTAAAACAGTTCTTTTTCCAAAATCTTTTCTAATATTTTTTATTTCAATAACTTTTTTCCCCATTATTTTTCCTCCCCATTAGCGTCATCCAGAATTTCAAAATTTTGAGGCCCGTCAATTCTTTTTTCAATTTGTTTTAATATTAATGACAATGTAAACGTTAAGAAGAAATAAATCACGCTTGTTATAATAAACACTTCATAATAACGTGAATAAGTTCCCGCAACCGAATTTGAAATAAAGAACAGCTCAGTAACACTTATTACATTTAATACAGATGTATCTTTAATATTTACAATAAGCTCATTTCCAATCATTGGTAAAATATTTCTAAACATCTGCGGAAAAATAATACTTTGCATCAGCTGAAAATTCGTCATTCCAATAGCTTTTGCCGCTTCAAACTGTCCACTATCAATCGAATCAATCCCTCCACGGATAATTTCACTCATATATGCACCCGTATTTATTGATACAATAAACAATGCTGCTACCAGTGGAGACAAGTTCAAATGAAATACTTGAGAAAGTCCATAATAGATTACCATTGATTGTACAATCATCGGAGTTCCTCTAAATACTGCAATATATATTGAAGAAAACCAGTTTAAAACTTTTAATCCATTTTTTTTATATTTATGAACTTGTCCATCGATTTCTGCTTCTGAATATCTCAATAATGCAACCATTAATCCAATGAAAAACCCTACTACTGTACCTGTAATTGAAATATACAGTGTTGAAACTGTACCTTTCACAAATGTCATCCAGTTATTTTGAATAAAAAATGCTACCCATCCAAAAAACGAACGTGAAGCTTCATTTGGCTGATTTTGTATAGCCTTTTCCATAATACGTTGCCGTGCTTTAGAAGTTAAATCTTCATCTAATATTTTATTAATTTGCTCCTCCAGCTCTGTATTTCCCAATTTCATTCCAACAGCCACATTCACTTCTTCTGTATCATATTTAAATCCTGTATTCTTATCAAATGAAATGAACTTTAAATTAGGATTTGAAAACTGAGCTGCCATAGCTCCAGGTCTTTCTGATATATACCCATCTATTTTCCCAGAATTTAATGCAACTATCATAGCTGGGAAACTTTCCATAGCAGTCTGCTTTTGAACACCTTTCATCTGATCAATGACATCATAGTGAAGTGTATTTAACTGCCCTGTAATTTTTGCTCCTGTGAAATCATTAATTGATTTGGCGTTTGCATATTTTCCATTTTTTTTCACGACTACCACTAAATCTGATTCATAATATGGTTTTGAGAATGTTAGGCTTTGTCTTCTTTCAGGTGTTGCAGACATTCCTGCTATAACTAAATCAACTTTTCCAGAATTCAATGCAGGACCAAGTAATGCATCCCATTTCGTTTTTACAATTACCAGATTTTTATTCAGTTTTTTTGCAATAACTTTGGCTATTTCAACGTCATATCCGCCACAATAACCTCCATCCACTTTCACAGCACCATTTTTGGCGTCATTTTGAAACCAGTTGAAAGGAGCATATCCACACTCCATTCCAACCTTTATATCATCACTGTAGCCTGTTATGAAAGTGGCAACAAAAACTAATAATACTAGTATTTTATTTTTTATTTTGCTAAATTTCATATTTTACTATAATGCTCCTTTTTTTATTAAAGTTTCAGCAATTTGAATTGTATTTGTAGCTGCGCCCTTTCTTATGTTGTCTGCTACAACCCATAGATTTAAAGCATTATCAGCCGAAAAGTCTTTTCTGATTCTTCCAACATAGACTTCATCAGTATCCTGAGCATTTATAGGCATAGGATAAATGTTATTCTTGCCATCATTCTGCACTATGATTCCTTCTTTTTCCTCAAATGCGCGAATTACATCTTCCAATTCAAAAGGTTTTTCCAATTCCACATTTACAGACACTGCATGCCCGTATCTAACTGGCACTCTTACACAAGTTGCTGTTACCTTTAAGTCTGGCAAGTTTAATATTTTTCTAGTTTCATTAATCATTTTTTCTTCTTCTTTTGTATAGCCGTTATCCAAGAAAACATCAATGTGCGGCAATGCGTTAAATGCTATTTGATGTGGATACCCTTTTGATGGCTCCCCTTTCAAATTAGCTTCCAAATCATCAATTCCTCTCTGTCCAGAACCTGCCACAGCCTGATAAGTCGAGTAAATTACTCTTTTTAATCCATATTTATCCTGCAGTACCTTTAGCACAGGCATCACCTGAATTGTAGAACAGTTTGGATTTGCAATGATTCCTGGATGATTTTCCAGTGCCTCAGGATTCGCTTCAGGAACTATTAACGGAATATTTTTATCCATTCTCCAAGCACTGCTGTTATCTATTACAACTGCACCTTTTGCCTTGAATTTCGGTGCATATTCCAATGATACTCCTCCACCGGCTGAAAATAAAGCCACATCAATATCATCTGCTATTGTTTCATCTTTTAATTCCATAACAGTGTATTCTGTCCCATTAAACTCAATTTTTTTCCCTGCCGAATTTGGCGAAGCATAAAGATATAGTTTTTCTACTGGAAAATTTCTTTCTTTTAACACTTTTAAAAATGTTCTTCCAACAAGTCCAGTTGCTCCAATAATTGCCACTTTGTAATTTTTCATTATTTTTTCCTCCTAAAAAACTTTTTTGATTAAGGTTTATCTACCTAAGAATTAATTATTTCATTACTAATTACCCTAAATCTAATGTATATATAATACACTATTCTTATCTCTTTTTCAATATAAAAATGCAATAAATAAAAAATATGTATCAAGATTAATACATATTCTTTACATTTTATTAAACTGATCTGACTCTTACTCCATATCTAAAATATTTATTCCAATATGTATTTTCCAAAGTAGAAATTACAACTCCTTTAGATGACGAGGCATTTATGAAAAGCGTATCCCCTAAGTAAACTGCCGTATGATTATTTCCTTCAGGCCTAAAAAATACAATATCTCCCGGTTTCAAGTTTTCCTTTGGAATATGGGCTCCTACTTTAATTTGCTGTATAGTCTGTCTTGGCAATTCATATCCATAAACTTCCCGATAAACCCTTCTTGTCAATGCTGAACAGTCCATTCCTCTTTCCGAATCTCCGCCAAGCGAATATTTTGTACCTTTCCAGTTGCTATATGACTTTAAAAGCTGCGTCTGTAAAGCTACTGTTTTTTTCTGGCTAAATGTACCATTTAATAAAATTTCCTGATGTTTTTTCTTTAATTCTGCCAATTTTTGCAATACTATCTGTGAATTTGGCATTGAACGGTCTACCAGCTTATTTTCATCAAATAATTTTGTTACCCTTAAATTATCTATACTTTTATCTATATAGTCATTGCTGTTTTTATTTGAACGATCTGATTTTTCCACTTTAACAATTTCTTGCCCTGAATGTTTTTTTTCATTTTTAATATTATTTTTCCTGTCTTTATTTTGAACTATCTCAACAGTGATAGTTTCATTATCTCCATTATTTTCTACCGAGAAATCATTGTTATGGCTTCTCTTTCCCGTCTTTGTTTCACTTCCTCCAACTCCTTCTCCTACTCCTTTTGTCTGTAATCCTGTACACCCTACTGTTAATAGCATGCACGCCATTGTAAATGTTGATTTTCTTACCATTTTTACTTTTCTCTCCCTTCCTTATTTTAATGTGAATCGATTATCAAATTTACAGGCCCATCATTTTCAGAAATAATTTTCATATGCTGCCTAAACTCCCCAGTTTCAAATTTAACATCTGTCCGTCTTAATTTTTCAACAAGCAGATTATAAATTTTCTCTGCTGTTTCAGCTGGTGCCGAATCAGTATAGCTTGGCCTTCTTCCTTTTTTTGTGTTTCCATAAATCGTAAAATTACTTACAACCAATAATTCTCCATTTATATCCTTCACTGATAAATTCATTTTATCATTATCATCATTAAAAATTCTTAAATTAACTAATTTATCAATACAAAAATCAATATCCTTTTCAGAATCTTTGCTAGAAATTCCCACATATGCGACTATTCCCTTACCAATTTCTCCTTTAAACTTGTCATTCACAAATATTTTTGCATAATTTATTCTTTGAATTATTATTTTCATTTTTTTCCTTAATTTATAAGCTGTAATTTTAGTAATACTTTTTTTCCTTACCAATTGTAGTATCGAAAAAATGTCCAGGATACACCCTCACATCTTCATCTAATGCCAACAATTTTTTCAATGATTTTCCCATCTGAATCGGATCGCTTGTGGGAAGATCCACTCTTCCATAAGTTCCAGCAAACATTGTATCTCCAGAAATTAACATCTTGTTAGCCCTGTCATAATAGCAAATATCTCCTCTGCTATGCCCCGGCGTTTCGATTATCTCAAAATTAAAACTCCCATCACCAGTGCCTTCGGATATTTTCCCATTTTTGCCCAATTTGTCATTTTCCTTCAGGGTTATAATCTGAGCTTCATCACTTAACTCAAATTTTCCTTCACTCCATGCAAAAAGCGATAATTCAGGATTAAATAAAAACTCATAGCCGCCTTCGCTCACATAAATCGGAACTTTCTTATATTCCAATATGGACGGAATTCCTAAAATGTGATCCCAATGCCCATGAGTCAAAAGAACTGCCAGCAAGTTCAAATTATTTTCCCTAATATAGTTAATAACTTCTGTCATTTTCTCCTCTCCAGGATCCACGACATAACAATCATTTTCATAAGAAATCACATAGCAGTTGCTTTGCGCTAAATTGTCATTCAAAAATCTCCTTATTTCCATTTTCTCTCCTTATTGTCTATTAATTTTATATATATAATTTAAAATTTTCCTAATACATGACTGTTTTATCTACCATATGTACATCCATTTGTGGAAACGGTATTTCAATACCTTCCTTATCAAACTCTGTTTTTATTCTTTCATTTAATTTAAATTTAAGAGTTAAATAATTTTCTGAACGTGTATAAACAAAAATATAAAATATTATTGCAGAATCAGCTAGTTCTCCTACTCCAATAATAGGATCCTTTGAAGCTAAAATTAATTTTTTATTATCATTATCAGCTTTTTTCATATTATTAATTTTATTATCTTCTTGATCTTCTTGATCTTCGTTATTGGCATTATGCCCATCTTTATTAGCTTCTTCTTCCATTTCCTTCATTTTTTTGCTTGAAAAAACTATCGAAAAAATATTAATTTTACTTTTATTTTTCTTTTCAAGAATACTATTTTGAAGTTTAGTCAGTAAGTTATTTTTAATTTCTGTTTCATCAACTTCATTCATTGTTTCTTCCTGAACAATTTTATTTAAAATATTTTTTACTTTCTGGATATCGCTTTTATACGAAATTCCTATTGTTAAATCCAGCCTACGTTCACCATTTTGCTTAATATTCCGTATCTCAGTATTTGTAATTATTCCGTTAGGTATAATTACAAGTTCATTTTGCGGATTTAATATTTTTGTATAAAACAGTTCAATTCTCTTTACTGTTCCAATATAGTTATTGTACTCAATAGTATCTCCAACTCTAAATGGCTTAAATGTCAAAATTATAAGCCCACCGCAGAAATTCCCCAAAGTTTCTTTAAATGCAATCCCTAATACAATTCCAGCCGCTCCTAAAAACGTTGTAATAGAAGTTGTATTTATACCGAGAATTCCAATTGAAATATAAACTAGAATAAAATAATATAAAATGGAATAAATTGAAATTAGAAAAGAGGCAAGGCTTTTGTCTGTATTTGACTTTTCCAATATAATTTTTAATATTTTTTCAACTCTAGTTTTAAATATTTTTCCTATTTTTATAATTAGATAAATTATAAATAACTTAAAAAGATTTGTTTTTAAAAATTTAATTATGTTCTCCAATTCTAAAAACTTTTGTAATTCTCTCATAATTTCTCCTTTTTAATTCTATATTAAATCCGCTTTAAAACTAAACTCAAAAGCTTCAAAAGCTATTACTGTTCTATTTATTATTTACTTTGCCAGTTTGGTTTTGAAAAGATTTAAATACAGTATAAGTTAAAGAATTTTGTACATAATTTGAATATTCAATGAAATTGCTTAACTATCCCTCAGTTTTTTTATTATATCATATTTTTTTTATTCTGTCTATTAAAAATATAATAATTTTGAAAATAGAACAAATTTATTACAAATAAAAAATGTGACAAGCAGCGCCCATCACATTCCAACATTTTATTTTTTCGCAACAAAATATCCTAAAAATTCAAATTTCTTTAGACTTTCAGGCAAATATTCCGAAGCCTGAACTTCTGTTCTTTCGCCATCCGGCATTGTTCTATAAATAGTTGTTTTTGATAACTCTTCCAAAATTTCTGATTCGGGTTTTGGCTCTGATAAAATATCTGCAACTATTACATCTACATCATTCAAATCGCTTATAATTTCATTTCTGGAATTTGCTATCCCAATTATGTTGGCTCCTTCTCCTACAATAAGAGTTCTCAGATAATTTCTAAATGTTTCTGGTATATACACATTATTTTCTTCATAAGGCACAGTTTCATTTTCAGAACAGTAAAATTTTATTTTACCGTTAATCATGCTGTTCAAAATAAATTTTCTCAAGTTTGCAATAATTTCATCGTCTTTTTCTTCATTTTTAGCATTTTCATCTTGTGTCTTTAGATTTTCCCATACTTTCATTGCATCTGGAACTGTAAAACTGTTATTTGGAGTTTTAATTAATTCCAGCATAATGGACTTTGTATTCTCTTCATTTAATGTCTGTAATTCTTCTTCTGTATATTTCAATGTCAAGAGGAATGAATCTAATATTTCATTTGGAAAACTCTCAGTAAAGTTAAGCTTTTCAGCCTGACTTTTTTTACAAATTAATGCCCTTCTAAATTTAGTATCAAGTATGTAGTCAAGACATTGTTCCTTTATAACGTGATCCCCTTGAGAAAGTTGCTGTAATTTTTCTACTGTACTTTGATTATAAATACTTGCAATTGACAGTCTTAATGCAACATCAGATACGTATTCCAGGTTTTCCTTTCTCATCAAATCCACAAATTCATGCAAGTACATTGGATTATTAAAAACTTCAAGATATTCATGTCCTACATAATAGTCCTGCATTTTCAGAATTTCTTCTATTTGTTTAATAAAATCCCCTTTTTTCTCAGCAATATCTGTATAACTTTTCATTTGATCTGCTACAATTGATATAAATGCTTTTCCACGCTGAGTTTTATCTCCTAATGAAAAGTCAGGGAAGTATTTATTGGCATATATCATCATTTCACGTACTTTATCTGGTTCTTTCCATCCTGGGTATGTATTATATGAAATATATGCAATTCCTTCTTCTGTCAAATTTTCATTACAAATTTTAACAATTTTTTCCTTTACAATATCAGGTACCCAAGAAAATACACCGTGGACAATAATGTAGTCAAATTTTCCAAAATCCTCATTTATTTCCAAAATATTCTTTTCAAGCAGTTTTATATTTTTTAAACCAATTTTTTCAATTACTTCATTTCCTTCCTTTACCTGCTCTGCCGTCAAATCAACACCAATAAATTCAGATTCAGGATTATAAAGCGCCTGCGTTATAATATTTCCTCCAAATGAAGAGCCCAATTCCAAGACTCTCGCTTTTCTTGAATCTTTTGGCGTCAATCCATACAAACGTCCATATGCTTCCAGTAACGCTGGAATCGTATAATTAAATGGATTAGATTTATAAAGCAGTTCATTGTACGTATTTTTATTTTCCATAATTATTTATAAGAATTTTTGATATGCAGTTTTTTTATTCCTGCTTTTCAAAATATATTCTTAATTTTCTCTCCTTTCAACATCTATTATTTAATTTTTTTTATTTCAATATATTTAATATTCATATTATGTTTACTTAAAAACATTTGTTCAAATTCAGTTTTAATATTCTCATTTGCCTTTTCTGAATTGTGCAAATCTCTTGTATGGTAGACAATTTCATAGTTTTCAAGTGTTTTTACCAATTCCAGAACATCTTCGTAATATTGTTCGTGATCTGTTTTAAAAAATAGTTTTCCATCTGTTTTTAAAATAACATCTAATTTGGAAAACAGGTTCTCATTTATAACTCTTTTCTTCTCTTCACCTTCCCAGGGATCTGGAAAATTAATATATACACCTGAAATTTCGTTTTTACCAATAAAATCTAAAATGGTTTCCCCTCTTTTTCTCACAAAAAGGATATTGTCCAAGTTTCTTTTCTTAGATTTTTTTGCTCCAAGAACAAGCCGCTTAAATCGTAATTCCAGTGCAATATAATTTCTGTCCTTAAATTTTTCTGCATTCTGCACAGTAAAATTACCGCTTCCACAGCCAATTTCAAGATAAATGTCATTGTTATTTCCAAAAAACTCATTCCATTTTCCGCAATACTTATCTACATCTTTATTATTGTACATCAAATACTCAGGAAATTCAAGCATTTCATACATGTATTTATTATAATTCTTTTTTGGTTTTTCAAAAAAATATTTCCAAAGCTCCTGCTCATTTATAATTTTGCTTTTTTCTGCATTTATTTTCTTAAATTCATCATTTACTTTTTTTATATTTGCTCTTTTTTCTTTTTCAGCCTCTGTAATTTCCATCCTTTGTCCGTTTTTCCCTGTAATTTCAATTTTATTTTCCATTTTTTAATTACTTTCCTTAAATTTTTATTTTTATAATTTTTTATTTTCCAAAATTTAGCTGATGTATTTCTTCCAGTATTTTATCAATTTCATTATTTTTTTCAAAAAAACTTCTTGTATCGACATTTTCAGACTTTTTCAAATACTCAACAATTTCATCTTTATCTTTTACAATCTCAACAAATCCCAGTTCTTTAGCATCTTTTACAATTTCCTCTATATTCTGAAAATATTTTCCAATAATCGGCTTTTTCCCATAATACAGCGGTTCCAAAATCGAATGCCCTCCAATATCAGCAAGTGTCCCGCCAACAAAGACAAAATCAGCCAGCTGATAAAAATCAGTCAGAACTCCTATTTTATCAACTACTATTATTTTTTTCAAGTTGTCAGTTTTAGCTTTTGCTGTATTTTTTTCAAGTTGTGTCATTAATGAATAATCAGCCTTTGAGAACTTTTTCAAAATTATATTTTCAATTTCATTGACTCGCTCCAGATGTCTTGGCACAAGCACTAACTGGTATTCATTATTAATATTTATTTTTTCAAATACTTCAAGCCATATTTTTTCCTCATCAGGACGTGTGCTACCACATACAATTACTTTTTTATTTCTATTTACAACCGTATCATAATAATGCTTTTTCTGCTCATCAGAAATTTTATTATATTTAATCGAGTATTTTAAATTTTTATAAACTTTAATTTTAGTTTTATCAAGCCCCAGTTTCTCATATCTTTCCTTATCAGGAATACTTTGTACCATTATTTCCGTTGCACGGTTTAATGTTTTTCTTATAAGCCATCCAAATTTTAAATATGACTTCAGTTTTTTTTCAGTTAACCTTCCGTTTACAATGAATAATTTACCACTTTTTGCAGCAAAATAATACAAATTTGGCCAAATTTCCGTTTCCACAACAATCGTCTTTTCTATTTCATATTTTTTATAAAGTTTTTTTATTGCAAAAAAATCATCAAGCGGAAAATAAAATATTTTTACATTCTGATTTTCTGAATATTTTTTGCTAACTGCTTCAAAACCAGTATCAGTCATAACAGAAAGTATTACCTTCTGATTTTCCCCAGCCTTGCCGCCTTGCAATATTTTTTCAATTAATTCTTTTGATAAATTGAATTCCCCAACTGACGAGAAATGGATAAGTGCTGCTTTTTCATCATTATTTAGGAAATTATCATTCCCCATTTTTTGGAACAGACGTGAATTAAAGAATTTTATCAGCTTATTATTAAATATTGATAAGATTATTATTATAAGATACAATAAAAATCTCAATAAATTATATAAAATCATTTTTTTCCTATCTAATCTATAAATTTTTATATTTTATATTCCAGCTTTTTCAAAATTGAACTAATAATCTAAAGTTTGAGACGTATAACCATAACTTTTAAGTTCAGTTTCAAAGCGTTGCTGTTTTTTATGTAAAAAGACTATCTCTTAATGATTTTTCATTTAGAAATAGCCTTCCTGTTAATTTGTGAAGTAAAAATTATTTTCCTTCTGCTACGCTGTCAGCTAATTTTTTACCTACTTTGAATTTAACAACATTTTTTGCAGGTATTTTAATTTCTTTTTTAGTTTGTGGGTTAATTCCAGTTCTTGCTGCTCTTTCTTTTACTTCAAATGTTCCCCATCCAACGAATTGAACTGAATCTCCATTTAATAAAGTGTCTTCAACTGTATCTAAAAATTGGTTTACCAATTCTTCAGCTCTTTTTTTAGTTTCTCCTGTTGCTTTTGCGTAAGCATCTACAAATTCTTTTTTTGACATATTAATCAAACCTCCAATTTTTTTCTTTTTGTAAATTACTAAACTATTATACACTATTTTCAATATTTGTCCAGTGTTTTTTTTAAAATTTCTCATTTTTTTTCATTTTTTTACATTTCTATGAATTTTCTAATTTTAAAAAAATATAAATTATAACAATTTTTAGACTAAAAAAAATTATATATATGATTAAAATAAGATTTCTATTTCAAATAAAAAATGACACTGCTTTAGACTTTCTTCTTAATTATTTTCAAAATTTCATTTTTTACTTCTTCAATATTTTTAGAAGTTGTATCCACTTCAATTGCATCCTCAGCTTTTTTTAGCGGACTTTCCTTCCTTGTAGAATCAATTTCATCCCTTTTTAAAATATTTTCATAAATTTCCTCAATTCTAACATTTTCCCTTTTTTCAATAAGCTCTTTATAACGTCTATTTGCCCTTTCCTTTGCATCCGCAACTAAAAATATTTTTACATCTGCATTTGGAAAAACAACAGTTCCAATATCACGTCCATCCAGAATAATACTTTTTGATTTTGAAAGTTTTCGCTGCAAATCCACCATTTTTTCACGCACTTCACGTATTGCCGCAATATCAGACACATTTTCTGAAACAACAGGCTTTCTAATTCCCTCACTCACATCAATATCATCCAGATAAAATCTATTTCCCCTAATATCAATATTCAAATTATTCAGCATTTCCTCAATTTTTTCTAAATTACCTAAAATCCCGTCATTTAAAGCCTTTAACGTAACGAGCCTATACATTGCCCCCGTATCAAGATAAACGAGCCCCAAATCGTCTGCAATCAATTTTGCAATGGTGCTTTTCCCGCTTCCAGCAGGCCCATCAATAGCAATTATCATATTTCCCTACTTTCTATTTTATTTAGTTAATTTCAAGAGTCTACAAAATCCCATTAATACTGTTTTTTTATTTTGATTTTT
Source organism: Leptotrichia sp. oral taxon 223 (assembly GCF_013394795.1). Taxonomy (NCBI): domain Bacteria; kingdom Fusobacteriati; phylum Fusobacteriota; class Fusobacteriia; order Fusobacteriales; family Leptotrichiaceae; genus Leptotrichia; species Leptotrichia sp. oral taxon 223. The sequence goes on along the minus strand of NZ_JABXYU010000001.1, from coordinate 2,090,417 downwards.
CATAATTTTCTCCATTTTTCAATAAACAGTCATGATTTGCTGCTATAAAATACTATTGTCATTCAATTTTTATAATCTTTACTTTTACAATTATCTAGCTTTTTATTAATTTTCATATTTAAAAACAAGCGATACCCAATTATTTTTTTCTTTTCTGTCAATTTGCCTCAAATTATAATTTCCAGCCTTTTTCACAAATGCCTCTTCCTTTTCATTCAAAATTCCAGAAAAAATAACCGTTGCACCTTTTTCCAAAATCTTTTCTATATCCTCAAGCAATTTTTCCAGAACATCCACCAAAATATTTGACACAACCAAATCATATTTTTCATTCACATCATCTACCAGATTTCCAATTATAACTTCAAAATTATCATCTATATCATTTTTAGAAAAATTTTCCAGAACTACATCCCGAACTTTTACGTCAATGTCAATTCCACCGACTTTTTTCACACCCAGCTTTTTTCCAATTAACATCAAAATTCCTGAGCCGCATCCTATATCCAACAGCTTCTCCCTGCCTTGTGCATATTTTTCCAAAAACTCCACACATAACGAAGTCGTTTCATGCGTCCCTGTCCCGAAAGCAAGCCCTGGATCAATTTCAATCACGATTTCATTGTTAGATGGCTCATACTTATCCCAGCTAGGCTTTATAACAATATTGTCAGTTATATTTACAGTATGGAAATATTTTTTCCATTCATCCTGCCAGTCTGTATCATTGCATTTGGCTGTATAAATTTCATACATAAATTCTGTGTCTGCATTTTGAAGTTCCTTTAAATTATTAATAATAATATTTAATTTTGTATTTGCAAATCTATTGTCAACAACATAGCCAATAATGCTCCAAACGTCATTTTTACTAGAAAAATTGGCATTATAGTCAAGCTCATTTTCAGAAAAATAATCTATAACTTCAATTTGCTTAATCCCAATTTCGTCAAACATATTTACCAATTTTATTTTAGTTTCTTCCAAATTATCTGAAAAATAATCTATTTTTACTTTTATCCATTTCATTTTAAAAATTTTCCTCTATTTTTTATATTTCGTCATATCCCATGTTTATACGTTTTATATAGACAGCTTTTCCAGTATTCTCATCTACTTCCAGCTCAATCCCGTTAATTCTCAAATTTTCTTCACATACAGAATATCTTGTCGGCATTCCATCTTTAAACCTTTGAATGCTCTCACGTCTGTTCATTCCTAAAATACCGTCATGCCCGCCAGTCATTCCTATATCTGAAATATATGCAGTGCCTCCTGGCAAAATTCTCTCATCTGCTGTCTGTGTATGAGTATGCGTCCCATAAACAGCCGACACTCTTCCGGTCAAATTCCATCCCATGGCCTGCTTTTCAGAAGTTGCTTCTCCGTGAAAATCAAGAATAATAATATCAGTTTCTTCCTTTATTTTAGGCAGAGCTTCCTCTACCGCCAGAAATGGACAAGCAATCGGCGGCATGAACACTTTGCATTGCGCATTTATAACTGCCACTTTCACTCCATTTTTTGCAACAATTGTATAACCGTTTCCCGGCGCTTCCTTCGTATAATTTATTGGTCTAATCAAATTTTTTTGCTCATTGATATAAGCGTAAATTTCCCTTTTATCCCAGCTATGATTTCCAAGAGTAATAACGTCCACTCCTCTCTCAAACATTTCCTTCGCAATTTTCACATTTATCCCAAATCCGCCAGCGGAATTTTCACCGTTTACAATAATAAAATCATAATCCTGTTTTCGTTTTTCCAAATATTTAAACAGCGTATTTCTACCTGGTCTACCAACAATATCGCCAATTATCAAAAATTTCATTTAAGATCATTCCTTTTCATTCCAAATTTATTCAACATTTCTATTTATAATATGTATTATACTACATATTACCATTTTTTTATAGTTTTTCTTAATTTATTTTTTCTATATTTTAATTTTTCAATTTTAAGCTTGTTTTATTATAAAAAGAGCCCCCCGAATAAAAATTATCTCAAAGATATTTTTAACGGATAAGCTCTCTTTTTAACTCATTTTTATTTATTTTGCATATTCCACAGCTCTAGTTTCCCTGATAACAGTAACTTTTATCTGTCCTGGATACTGCATTTTCTCTTCGATTTCTTTTGCTACTTCTCTAGCCAATATTGTAGCCTTGTCATCATCAATATTATCTGGATGGACAATTAATCTTAATTCCCTACCAGCCTGAATTGCATATGAAGTTTCAATTCCTTCGTGGCTATTGGCTATTTCTTCCAGTTGTTCCAGACGTTTTAAGTAATTTGATAATGTTTCACGTCTTGCTCCCGGCCTTGAGGCTGAAATTGAATCTGCAGCCTGTACTAGAACCGCTTCTATACTTAACAGCTCGACTTCATTATGGTGTGCTTCCACGGCATTTATCACGATTTCACTTTCCTTCGAGAATTTTCTTAAAAATTCTCCGCCGTTTAAGGCATGTGAACCTTCCTGTTCATGTGAAAAGGCTTTCCCTATATCGTGTAGCAATGCCGCTCTTTTGGCTATATCCACATTTGCCCCGATTTCTGCCGCAAGAGCCGCTGCTATATGTGCAACTTCTATTGAATGCTGCAAAATATTTTGTCCGAAAGAGGTTCTGAATTTTAAACGTCCAAATACCTTTAAGACTTCACGTGGCAATGTCGGAATTCCAACTTCAAGGATTGCCTGTTCTGCCGCATCCATTATACTTTCGTCCACTTCATGCTGTGCCTTTGCAACAACTTCTTCAATTTTTGTTGGATGAATACGCCCATCTGAAATCAGTTTTTCAAGCGCAATTCTTGCAATTTCCCTTCTTACACCGTCAAATGAAGATAAAACAACTGCTTCAGGCGTATCATCAATTATCAAATCAACTCCTGTTGCCGCTTCTATGGCTCTGATATTTCTTCCTTCACGTCCAATAATTCTACCTTTCATCTCTTCACTTGGAAGCTGAATAACAGAAATTGTCGAATCGACTACATAATCTGATGCCGCTTTTCCAATCGCAGTGGAAATAATTCTTTTTGAAATTCTATCCTTTTCCCTGTCCAAATTATACTCATAATCTCTTATTAATACAGCCTTATCGTGATCCAACTCATTTTCAAGTTTAGTCAAAATGATTTTTCTCGCATCCTCCTGTGTAAGTTCCGAAATTCTTTCCAGCTCCTTTTCCTCATTTGCAATCATTTCATCCAGCTCTTTTTCCTTACGGGACAGCTTTTCACGATATCTGTCATTCTTAAGTTCTCTTTCTTCCAGGCGTTCCATCTTTGTTTCTAATGTTTCTTCTTTTTTTGCAATTCTGTCTTCTTTTGTAGCAAGTTCTGATTTCATTTTTTTTATCTCGTCATCTGCTATTTTTTTCTCATTTAATAATTCTTCTTTTACTTTTAATGTTTCTTCTTTCCTAAATGATTCTATTTCTCTTTCAACTTCTTTTTTTGATGTTTCCAGTCTTCTTTTAGCATCAACGATTTTTAATTCCAGTTCGCTTAGCTCTCCATATTTTTTCTTAAATATCGAACTCCCAAAAAAATAAGCTATAAAAAAAGTCAAAAAAGAAAAAACAACAATCAACAGAACAGTTATTGATATGTTCATTTTTCTCCCTTCTTATTTTTTTTCAGCTACATTTGAAATCTTCCATGTATTGCCATCTGTCTTTTTCCATGTTAGTTTATAATAATTGCTCGCTGTGGCAAAATTAATTACCATTACGTTATTTGCCTTGTTTTTTGATACGACATTTACATCAGAAAAAACAAATGTCAATCCCGAAAGATCGTATTCTTGCATTTTTTTTACAATAATATTATTTTTAAATGTAGGTAAAAAAATTTCTTTTAATTTATCATATTCATTTAAGCTGGCAGCCTCCTTCAGATCTTCCGTAACTTTCATTATCTCTGTACTGATCGCATTCGTTTCAGTACGTGATATTTTGTTAGTGGAAGCCGTTAAACTGGTACAGCTCATTAGAATTAACAAAATAAATAGACATAAATACTTTTTCATATTTTCCTCCAAAAACTTCGTCATTTAATTTTATCATAATTTTTTCACATATTCAAGTTAGAAAAAATAAATTTTTACTTTTTTCTGCACTATTTCTTCTTATTTCTCCATCTGTTATGCTGCCACATGTACTGCTCCGGATATTCTCTAATAATTTCTTCAAATTCATGATAAATTTTTTGCATATTGTACTGCATTGTTTCCTTTAATTTTGACTGCTTTTCAATTTCAATAATTTTCTTATTCTTAACACGGATTATATCGCCGTCAAACACTGCGTAAGCCAGAACTATCGGAATTTTATGTTTCATCGAAAGCAGTACAGGCCCTGCCACTCCAGTCGTTTCCCTTCCGAAAAAAGTTACATTCACATCTTTCCCGTAATGATCTGAAGCCAGCGCAATAATTGATTTTTCATTTATTGCTCCGCTTAACGCCTTGCTGTCGTGCAATGGCAACGAATTAAGTCCACCCTTTTCACGCCATTTTGTCATTAAATCATTAATTTTTTTATTTTTCTGATTTCTAAAAACCGCATAAAACTTCCTAATATCCCTCATTTTGCTCCCAGCTTCAAATCCGCCAAGATGGAGTGACACAATTAAAACAGCCTTTTCATTGTTTTCACAAGCCTTCCTCATAAGCTTATCGTTTTCCACAACTGTATTCCCATTTTGTGTAATTTCCTCCAAAAAAATCGAAGTCATAATCATTTTTCCCATCGTTTTATACGATTCTTTTGCAATCTTCTGGACTTCTTTCCCATCTTTTTCAGGAAAAGCATTTTTTATATTATTTATCGCAAGCAACCGCCTTTTCTTTATGGCATAATAGGCAATTACTCCAAAACTCTCAAAAATTTTATACCTCATTTTAAGAGAAAAAATTGACAAAGCTTTTTTTAATAAAATAACAAAAAGTCCTGTTATTTCCTCACTTATTTTATATTTCATCCTATTTTTAAACTCCTTGAAATTTATTTTTAAAAAAAGAGCATACATAAAATACGCTCTTTTATATTAATCACTATTTTCTGATTCCTAATTTACCAATTAATGTTCTATAATCATCTACATTTCTATTTTTGATATAATTTAATAATCTTCTTCTTTTACCAACCATTTTTAATAATCCTACTCTTGAATGAACATCTTTAGGATGTGTTTTCAAGTGAGCTGTCAGATGGCTGATTCTGTCTGTAAGTAATGCAACCTGTACTTCAGCAGATCCTGTATCCTGTGCATTCTTTCCGAATTCTTCAATAATTTCTTTTTTTGGTTTTAATGCCATTGTATTTCCTCCTAATATTTATTATTTAAACCAAGAATATAGCGGCAAACTTATATTCATAGTATAAATTCAAGTGTTATTCTATCACATATTTCCTTATTTGTAAAGACTTTTATTTTGCAAATTCAGCTGTCAATGAATCAAAATCTACAGGCAGTTCAAGAGTTTCCTCAACTTTTCCATTATTTATCTTAACATTGAATGGGAATCCTGTAACATTAAATCCTCTTGCAATTGCACCACTCTCATCGTAATATATCGGGAATGTATATTGGTTATTTTTTACATAAGTTTGTACTTTTCCAAGACTTGATTGAGAATTAGAAAACACAACTACGATATTTACTTTATCTTTATTTGCATCATAGAACTTTTGCACTTCTGGCATTTCCTCCTTGCAATGAGGGCACCATTCAGCCGCTACAATAAACAATGTTTTTTTACCATTCTTCATTATTTTCGCACTTTCAGCCGTTTTGCCATTTAAATCCTTTAATTCAAAATTAGGCACCTTACCTTTTCCCTCCACATCAACACTAAATTCATTTGAAGTCCCACAAGACGCTATGAATAGCAGAAGTAAAGACATCATTAAAATTATTTTTTTCATTTTATCTCCCTTAATTTATTTTTTTGTTCAAAATTATTTTACTATACAAGTATATACTACTATTATTAGAATTTCCTATAAAAATATTTATTTTTACATCTATTTTTTCAATATAAGTCAACTTGATCTTTTTAATAACAAAGTTTTATTTTAATTGGCTATATACGCATCAAAAATTTCTCCAATATCATATCCATTTTCCTTAGCAACTCTAAAATAAAATTTTGCCTTATCCTTATTTTTTTTATTATAATAATAAACTCCCAAATTATAAAAAGCTGTTGTATTCAGTTTTGCGGCTGCTTTTAAATTTAGTAATCTTACCATTTTATCTGTTTCAGGATAATAAAGGCTCAAATCGACCATTGAGTAATCATCTCCGCTGCTTGCCAGGTTTTCCAGTATTTTCTTGGCTTCCTTGTTTTGCTTTACTTCTGTTTCATCAGCCTTTGCAGGATTTTTTTCTTTTTCCATGTCTTCAAGGATATAAGCAAGTTTGTAGCCAGCAGAAATTGAGCCTAATAAGTATGCCTTGTTATAAATATTTCTAGCTTTCTTTATTTCCTTTTGCGTTTCATATAAACGCCCTAAATAGTTCATTGCGTCAATGTCATCCTTATTTGCCGCCTTCTGGTAAAATTCTTCAGCTTTTGTAAAATCCTTTAAATTTTCATAAATAAACCCTTTGTAACCTAAAATAAGAACTTCATCCGAATTTGTATCATCCAGTATTTTTAATGCCAGATCATAGTTCTTTTCACCTTTTACAAGCCGTGAAGCCAGTTCAAAGGCTGCAAGATAGTATTTATTCTGTGAAAATATCTGATTATAAATTTGCACCGCTTCTTCTTCCTTATCATCTTTTTCCAATAATTTTGCTTTTGCATAAAGTGCAGGCGAGTAATTTTCAGACAGGAAATCTTTTAAAATTTCATATGCTTTTTCGATATTAGAAACTTTTTCCAAAACTAAAGTTCCAAGTTCCTTTTTTCTTCCATTGAAATTGTTCCATCATTTAACTTTTTATTTAATTCTTCTATCCGTTTATAAAAATTCATTAGCTTTTTATTGTATTCATAGGAATAAAGGGCATAAATTTCTCCAGCATCCTTACCTTTCTTTAAGTATTCCTGCGCCTTTGTAAATTCCAGCTTATCTTCATAAATACTTCCAATTAAGTAATATGCTTTTATATTCCCCTGCTTTATCGCACTTTCAAGCAAATCTAGAATTTGACTTTCATCGCCATTTGTCTGTTGCAGTAAAAGTGCCTGATAGTATTCGGCAATCCCCTTACTTTTCTTCATATATCTATTAAAGAACATTGTCCCATTTTCAGCCAGGTAAGTGTAGGCAAGTCCATAAACGTCCTCATTTCCTGCCTTCGCTGATTCGTTCATATTTTTCATTATATATTCATAGTCTTTTTTTTCTAAAATTCCAATAAGACTTTTTTCAAGCGCATCATAACCGGTATCAGTTTTTGAGCAAGATACTGAAAGTAATAACACAAATAATATATTTATCCATTTTTTCATATTCTTATCACATTTCCTATTCGTTTAAAAATTGTCCCCCCACTTTTTTATTCTTTACATTCTTTGTATTCCTTTAATCTTTAATTCTTTGCTTTGCTTTTTTATTTTTTTAGTTTACAAATTCAGATTCACACTCAAACTGCTTATTTTACAGCTGTCCCAACTTTTACTTCATCATTTACAATTACCAATTTCGTTTTTTTCTTTTCTGTCGTTGTCAGAAGCATTCCCTGCGACAGTTCACCTTTTAATTCAACTGGTTTCAAATTTAATACAGCCTGCACTTTTTTCCCGGCTAATTCCTGCTCATTTGGATACCATTTCGCAATCCCTGAAATAATCTGCCTTTTCTCTTTTCCTGTATTTACAATGAATTTTAGTAATTTATCTGCATTTTCAATTTTTTGTACTTTTTCAATTTGAACGACTTTAATTTCAACTCTGTTAAAATCATCTATTGTAATCGGATTTTCAATTTTCAAGTTCTCATTGTACTCTTTTTTAGGCTCTTCTTCCAGCTCGATTCTCGGGAACAGCGGAACTGCCTCATTTAATCTATTTCCAACAGGATAGCTTTTCCATTCTTTTATATCGTCCAGATGCAGTTTTGTAACATCCTTGTCAAGTCCTAACTGATTTATCATTTTTTGTGCAGTTTCAGGCATAAATGGCGAAATCAGCACCGCAATTTTGTAAAGCGAGTCAACTAAATTGTACATAACAGTTGATAATCTGTCCCTTTGGCTTTCATCTTTTGAAAGTTTCCAAGGCTCACATTCATCAATATATTTATTCATTCTTGAAATAAATTTCCAAATGTCCTTTAATGCCTCAGAAAATTGATAATTATTTATATGTCTATCCAAATCAGTCAACGTATTTTTCCACAATTCCTTAACTTCAATATCAAAACTTTCTTCTACTTCATTTAACACAACTTCCGAATTAAAATATTTCTTCTGCATTCCAATCGTTCTATTAAGCAAATTACCCAGATCGTTTGCCAAGTCAGCGTTTATTCTCTGAATCATCGCCTTTTTAGAATAATCGGCATCCTGTCCAAAAGTCGCCTCTCTCATCAGATAGTATCTGAAAGCATCAAGTCCGTATTTTTCCACTTCTTCCTCCGGATTTACCACATTTCCAAGTGATTTTGACATTTTTTCACCTTCCACAGTCCACCAGCCATGCGCTGCAATCGTATCAGGAAGCTTTATTCCAGCCGACATTAACAACGCAGGCCAAATGATAGCATGGAATCTTAGAATATCCTTTCCAACAACGTGATTTACAATGCCATTTGTCCAGAATTTGTCAAATTTCCCTGTATCAGTTGAAAATCCTGCTCCAGTCAGGTAAATATTCAATGCATCAAACCAGACGTAAATTATATGCCCTTCTTCCAGTTCCAATGGTATTCCCCAGTCAAATGTTGTTCTTGAAATTGATAAGTCTTGAAGCCCCTGCTTTATAAAGGCGATTACTTCATTTTTTTTTCCTTCCGGTTTTATAAAATCAGGATTTTTTTCAATATGTTCCAGCAGCGCATTTTCATATTTGGATAATTTAAAAAAGTATGAAGTTTCTTTTACGTCAATAACTTCTTTTCCCATGTATTTTCCATCAACAAGCTGATTTTCAGGAACAAAAGTTTCTTCCGAAACGCTGTATTTGCCAACATATTCTCCTCTGTAAATATCTCCTTTATCATGCACCCTTTTAATTATTTCCCTTACGGTTTTCAAATGTCTTTCCTGCGTCGTTCTCAAAAAATCTGTATTTGAAATATTTAATTTTTTCCATAAAGTTGTGAAATTAAGCGACATTTTATCAACCCATTGCTGTGGCGTGAATCCATTCTTTTCAGCGGCTTCCTGAATTTTCTGCCCATGCTCATCCACTCCGGTCATAAAACCGACTTCTTTCCCAGTTAATCTTTTGTATCTGGCTACAACATCACAAATTATCGTTGTGTACGCTGTTCCCACGTGCGGTGATGCATTAGGATAATAAATTGGCGTTGTTATGTAAAATGGTTTCGACATATTTTATTCCTCCCTCTGATTTCATAAGTTATTTATGTCTGTTTTTATATCTTTAAAATTGTTATTTATTCAAAACTTTCTTCTTTGAATTCTATGTTTTTACCTTTATTGTATTTTTTATTATAAATTTCAAATGCCTTGTTTCCAGCTTCGTGTATTTTTTCCTTTACTAATTTTATTGAATCTTCCAAGGAGGTTTCCCTTGTTAAGTAAAACGGCTCCGCAACGTAATGCACGCACTTTGCAAAAGGTGCCGGTATTTCTAGCCTATCCCACATATTCTTAAAAATCCATTTTTTACTGCAATAGGAGCTGACTGGAACGATTGGCATCCCTGTTTTCTGCGCTATAAAAACTGCACCTGCCTTTGGCTCGAAAATAGGTCCTCTTGGCCCATCAATCGCAATTCCAAGCGTATAATCATTTTTTGCATATTTCATAGCTTCCTTTAAACTTTTTATATTATCCCTGTTTGATGAACCTCGAATTAGTTCATTTCCTTCTCTTCTAAGTAATTCTGCCAATATCTCACCATCTTTTGACGCACTTACGATAGAGGCCTTTTTCTTAATAATCCTTGTAGCATTGCATACTGTAAAAATTTTTCTATGCCAAAAAACAATAATATTTGGAGCATTCATTTCTACTCCGTCTGCATAAAAATATTTCTTTCGTGTCATAAAGCTAAGTATTCTGTACACAATGTGAAGAATTGCACCTAAAAGTTTATATTTGTTCATTTTTTCTCCCATTACTTTTTTATTACAAAAATTATATGCTCAAACTTTTTAATAATCAAATAAATCTATAATATTTTTAAATTTGCATTTTAAAATGGTTTACTATTTCTGCTATCTTGTTTTCTATAATTTCATTTGTTTCATTTCTTCTATAATTATCGTCAAGCCTTGTACAAAGTATAGTTGCATAGCCAAATAAGAAATACCATATTTTAGTTACAGCATTTTTTGCCTCATCTTCTTCCAAGGCAGGAAAGCTTTCCAGCAGATTTTCCTTTGTCAAAAGTTCCCTTAGAGTTTCTTCGTAAATTTTTTCAAACCGTTCTGTCGTATCTAGAAAAATTGTCCTAAATAATTCCTTTTCTTCCCTTGCAAATATTACAAAACCAATTGCAACGCTTAATATTTTTCTTTCAGAATAATTTCCAAATAAATATTTTTTTAATTTTTCCTTGCACATATTTATGATTTCTTCCTTCAACTCATCAACTGTACTAAAGTTAAAATAAATCGGTGCCGTCGAACATTTCAGATAATTAGCAATTTTCCTAACACTAACATTTTGAAACCCCTCTTTTTTCATTAATTCATATCCCGCCTCAATTACTACTTCCTTCGTAAATTTAAGCCTAGACATTGTTTTCTCCTTTTTAACTTCTCATTTACTCTATATATTAACTTTTTCATAAATACAAAATTTCCAGCCATCATATTTTCCCTCAGTCAAAGTTATCCATTCATTCAAATTGATTTTTGGAAAATAAGCGTCAGCCTCATTATCAGAAAAATCAACATGGCTCATATAAATCCTCTTTATAATTCCCATTTCAAGAGATTTTTTATAAATCTCCCCTCCTCCGATAATAAAAACTTCTTCTGTCAAATCTTTATACCTTTCAATAACTTTTTGAAAATCGTCATAAAACTCCAGCCTTGTAGTTTCATTTTCATATTTTTTTCTATCTTCCCTAAATTTCTTCTCCGCTTCCAAAAAATTTCTGGACAAGACAATATTTTTTCGGTTTGGTAAGGCTCTGCCTATGCTTTCATAAGTATTCCTCCCCATAATAACTGTTTTCCCTGCTGTTATTTTCTTAAAGTTCTTCAAATCTTCGGGAATATGCCACAAAAGCTGATTATTCTTTCCAATTTCATTATTTTTCCCAACAGCAACTATTAAACTAAACATCAAAGCTCCTCACTTATTTAATTTTTAAACTGCAACTTCAAATTTAATCGCAGGATAGCTTTCATAATTCTCCAGCGTAATATCCTCAAATGTAAGTTCATTAAAAGGTTTGTCTGCAATCTTGATTTTTGGAAGTTTTAACGGCTCTCTTGTCAACTGCTCCTTTAGCCCTTCAATATGATTTTCATAAATATGGGCATCAATTATTGTATGAGCAAATTCTCCAGCTTCATATCCGCATTCCTTTGCAATCATCATTGTAAGCAATGAGTAGCAAGCTAGATTAAATGGTATCCCAAGTGCAATATCTCCACTTCTTTGAGTCAAATGGCAGTTAAGTTTATTACCAAGAACATTAAACGCAAAAGTATAATGGCACGGCGGTAATTTACTAATTGTTGCATTTCCCGGATTCCAAGCTAAAACTATCATTCTTCTTCCATTTTTATGATTGGGATTAGTTTTCATCTCCTTCAAAGTGTCAATAATATATTGAATCTGGTCAAATACAAGCTGTCCATTTTCTTCTCTTGTAACCCAAGGATTATTCTCATCAGCAAAAACTTCCCCATCTAACGAAATTTTAGGTACTGGATATCTTCTCCAGAATCTTCCATAAGCCGTTTCCAGCCTTCCTTCCTCGTCTGCCCAGGCATCCCAGATTTTCGTCTTTTTTCGCAAGTTCTTAATATGCTCTTCTCCCGATAAATACCAGAACAGCTCGTGCAGCATTGAATTAAAATACATTTTTTTCGTTGTTAAAAGCGGATAGCCTTCACTCAAGTCAACTTTATATGAATAGGCAAAAGTTGAAATTGTATCAACTCCTGTCCTGTTTCCCTTTTTTACTCCATTGTCAAGCACATGCTTAACCATATCTAAATATTGCTTCATTTTTTCTCCTAAATTTATCTAAATTAATATTCAAAATTATTCTGCCTCAAAGCCTCAAACAGCACCACCGCCACAGCATTGGACAAATTCAGCGAACGTCCAAGCGGAAGCATTGGAATCGTAATATTGCTTTCCTTGTATTTATTTAATATTTCTTCAGGTATTCCACGTGATTCAGGCCCGAACATTATATAGTCATTTTTATTAAATTTTACATCCGTATATCTTTGATTCGTTTTAGTTGTTGCAAAATAAATTTTTGCATTGCTATTTTCAATATTTTCCTGCCAGAAATGTTCTAAACTTTCCCATACGAAAAGCTGCACGTTTTTCCAGTAGTCCAGTCCTGCACGTTTGATTTTTTTATCATCCAGTTCAAAACCGAGAGGTTTTATCAAATGTAATTTTGTATTTGTCAAGACACAGGTTCTTCCGATGTTTCCTGTGTTTACGTGAATTTCTGGATTTAATAGAACTATGTTCATTTTATCTACCATTCTTTCTATTTTAAGTTTATTTTATCATACAAATTTATTCATTTCATTAATTTTTTGTAATCTTCCAGTTTTATTCGGTTGGAAGTAATTTTATTTAATTTTTTTGTAATGTTATCTCCCCTGTCAAATCCGCCAAATCCTATTTTGGAATTAATGTGGGTAATTGCTATTGCAAGAGCATCCGCAGCATCATCAGGCTTTGGAATTTCGTCTAGTTTTAAGATTATTTTTACCATTTCCTGAATTTGTTTCTTGTCAGCCCTTCCATAACTTGCAATCCCCATTTTTACTTGAAGCGGAGTGTAGCTGTATAAATTCAGCCTATTTTTCTGCCCTGCTAAAGTTATAACTCCACGAGCCTGTCCCACTTTTATTACCGTCTTCTGATTTTTAAAGAAAAACAAATCCTCGATAGCCATATCTGCTGGTTTCCAGAGCTTTATAATATTTTCCAGTCCGTCGTAAATTTTTTCCAGCCTTACCGGCATATCCTCATCCTTATCTGTAAAAATACATCCATAGTCAAGTGGCGTATACTTCCCATTTTCATAGTCCACAATAGCGTATCCTACTATCGCAGTACCAGGATCTATCCCCAAAATTCTCATATTTCTCCTACTATTTTTATGCATTTTTTATTATATCACACCTCAAGTTTGTATGCAAGAGCGCTCATATGTTCTAAAAATATTTTTGTATATAATTCTGAGCGTAGTCTGCATAACTTTTTAAGTCAATATCCTTATAATCAGTAAATTCCTTTACACTTGTCCCCACTTTTTTCACTTTGTATAAATTGCTGTTTATATCGCCAAAACCGTATTTTTCATAATATTTTTCCTGCTTCTGCATAACAGCTTTATGTAGTCCTGTTTTTGCAAAATATAGCCGGTATTTTCTGAATTTGTCCAGTACGTCCGTGCTTTCAAACAGCATTTGTCCATTTTCATCGCAGGCGTAAATATTTTCATAAACTGATGCATACATAAAAAATACGTCAGGATTTTTTACAAAAATCTCTTCTACAGCCATTGTTATATCTTTTTTCTCCCAAAAATACAATTTAAGCACTTCCGCTATCCAAATATGATTTTTTGGCATAATCAGTTTATTGTAGCGGTATTCATTTGTTCCTTTTGTCTTATCCTTTATCTTATACAAGATAGAATTTTTATTTTTCAAAAAATTATCCACATTTTTTAATACAAAAATATCGTTATATTTTTCATTTATCTGAATTTTTATTTTATCTAAAATATTATCTTCAACATTTGTTATAAAAATATCATTTTCAGATACTGCAACTACATCTATCCCTTCTTTTGCAAAAACCTTCTTTATCCGCCTTACAATACTTACCCGGTATCTGTTTAATGTGGCTTTTACAAATGAAGATTTTAATAAAAGCTCTTCGGGTATTTTATTTATTATTTTTTTATTTTTTCCAGAAAAAAGTTTATTGCTGAGCAGCCATTCGTATAAGTAGTCTTTTTTATTGATAATCTATAAACCTTTTCCTGTGAATAATTATTATAATCGTTCATTTTTACTTTGGCTGGATAATGTATCTTTAACTGGCTGGAAATGGAGGTTTCGCCATGTAAAAGTAAAGTTATCAGTTTATCGTTATTATAGTTCAAATATTTTATTTTCCTTTTAAGTTTCATGTTGTTGCTGTAACTTCCATCTGTAATGATATTCAAAAGATTTTCCTTTTCATCCCAGTTACTTTTTTTTGATATTATAAAATTATACATTTTTTCTGTTGCCAGTACGTCCTGCAAGCAATAATCAATTACTTTGTCAACAATTTTATCGTATATATTTTTTTTAATCACATAATTAAAATTAGCAAAATCCTGCTCCTCAATATTATCTCCGCAATTAAACTCAAACCCTTTTACACCTAGATTCAAGTTATATTCATAAGCCAGATCGTATGAGTAAAATTCGTGGTTTTCATGTTTGTATTCGCCTTTTGGCATATTCCTTATTATTTTCAGCTCATTATTTAATTTTTTCCTGTTTGCATTTGTGTTTCTATATTTTAACAAATTATTAATTACAATATCGTCAAATCCGTGTCCTGCATATGAAATTAGCACATTTTTAGAAACTATGTCGTACAAAAGTTTTTTCTGACGGTTAAAATTGTCCGAATCAATAATTAGTATTTTGTCATCATTTAACTTTTTTAATACGACACAAAAGTAATTTGGAAAAACTTCAATATCAAATACGTATTTGCTTGACTTCTTCATAGTATTATTATCACCGCTTCTCACTTCTAAAAGTTACAAAAAATATTTATCTCTCTTCAGATAAATCCTGTCCCCCCGAATACTTGTAATTTTCACAATTCCCCGAAATTCCCTTTTATTTGTATCCCTATTTCGCACATATATTTTAAATTTCTGGTTTTCCCTAATATTCTCCCTTTTATTAATTTTTTTGCTTATATTTTCAAATTTTTTAAATGTGTCAATTACCGTCATCCCGTTTTTCAGCCTCCCATACTTCTCATTGGAAACATTTATCCCGTAATAATCCAGGATATACTCTATTTCTACAAAACAGACTATTTCCCGAATTTTTTCAGCCCTTATGGCAGCATCACTCTTTGTAGTCCAGAAAGACTCATTTTCTCTCTTTGCTTCCACAAGCTTCTTCAATTTCCCAATTTCAGCTTCAGCCTTTTCCAAAGTAATCGCATCTTCAATGTCAAGCCTTCCAATCTTAGTCCTCACAAGCCTTGTCATCGTAGCAAAAACTCCTAATTCTTCTCCAATATCGTAAACTAATGAACGGATATAAGTTCCACTGCTGACCTTTGTGTAAAACGAAATTTTGATATTTTGGGAGTTTTCTGAATTTTTATCTGGACGGATTATTTTTATTTCCCTAATTTCTGATATGTTTACATTTCTTTCAGCCCTTTCCACTTCAATTCCTTTTCTTGCCAAATCACAAAGTTTCTGCCCTTTTACCTTTATTGCTGAATACATTGGCGGAACCTGCTTCATTTTTCTTTTAAAGCTATTTATAGTCTTAATTATTTTAGAATTGCTTATATTAATTTCAGATTCATACTTTTCAATAATTGTCCCTTCCGAATCGTAAGTGTCAGTTTTATACCCAAGCTCCATTTCCACATAATATTCCTTATCTTTTTTCATCAAGTCGCCAGAAAATTTTGTGGCATCATTAATCATAACAATCATAAGCCCTTCGGCCATTGGATCAAGAGTCCCTGCATGTCCTACTTTTTTCGCCTTTATTACCCTTTTTAAATGACTTATCGCCCCAAACGAACTTATCCCCCTGCTTTTATTTAAAAGTATCAGCCCATCCTTTGTAAAATTCTTTTCCATTTTACTCCCTTCCTATACCCGCCATATTTTTTACATTATTGGCGAAATCAGCTTAAATACAGAGTTTCTTAGCCGTTTTATAAAAGTTACCTTTTTCAGCCTTGCCTCATCAAATTTTTCACAGACTTCCAGATCCTTTATAAACTGCGCCTTCAAATCTTTACTAATTTCCTCATTATAAAATACCGAATTCACTTCATAATTTATTTCAAAGCTCCGCATATCAAAGTTGCACGTTCCCATTGTAGATATTTTTTCATCCACTATCACGTTTTTACTATGTAAAAATCCCGCCTTATAGCGAAAAATTTTAATCCCTGCCTCAATCAATTCCGCAAAATAACTTTCTGCTATCCAGTAAGGCATTTTCTTGTCCGGCACTCCTGTAACCATTAATTTTATTTTGACTCCAGAAAGAGCCGCCATCTTCAGCTGTGAAATCAGATCAGTGTCAGGCACGAAATATGGACTTTGAATCAGGACTTCCTTTTTTGCCGTTGCAATCATTTTAGAATACAGATATTTCAAGGTTGTCCATTCGGTGTCAGGCCCGCTCGAAGAAACCTGCATCAGATATTCCAGTTTTTCCTGTCTGTCTATCGGCTTTTGCTCTTCCAGCTCCTGGACTGCCTCCCTTTTCATATCCTCAATAAAATCGTTTTTCCCACCGCTGTTTAGCCAGTCTGTAACAAAAATCGCAAGATACTGTCCGATTATTTCCCCTGTAATCCGAATATTCGTATCCCTCCAGCCATCAAACCTCTTTCCGCCATCAATGTACTCCTGCCCCACATTCATGCCGCCAGTATGCACAATATCATTGTCAATTAACGCTATTTTTCTATGATTCCGGTAATTCATCTTGGAAATAAAAAATTTTACATCTAAAAACCATCTTATTTTGATTCCAGCATTCCTAAGCTCCTTTTTATATTTTCCTGGCAATTTCCACGTTCCCACTCCGTCAAAAAGCAGCTTTATTTTAACTCCTTCCTTAGCCTTTTTCAAAAGTGCATTTTTTATTCTTTCTCCAAGCTCATCAGCCTTCCATATAAAATATTCCATATAGATTGTACTTTTTGCATTTTCAATATCCGCCAAAATAGAATCAAACGCCTCTTTTCCACCGTAAAATAGTCTGTATGAATCATTATTCGTCAAAAAAGTCCCTTCGGCTTCATAGAGCATTTTCACAATTTCCCTTTGCTGATCCGGCAATCCAATATTTGCTATCATTGTATCAATCTGATTGCGGATTTTTTTCTTTATTTCGGTTTCGCTCATTTTATCAGCATTTTTATCCAGATTTTCCAGCCGATTATAGTAAAAAAAGTCTTTAGATCTGAAAATATCCGACACATCCCGCTGCATAAAGTTAAAAATTCTTGAATACAGCTTTCTTTCTTCGCCTTTCATCTTCTTGGAAATTATCTTGTTCCTTCTCCAGTTAATCCCAAACAAAAGATATAAAATCGCCCCGCCAAGCGGAAATGTAAAAATCGTAAAAATCCACGCAAGCATCGCATTCGGCGACTTATCCGACAGCAGTACCGCCACCGCCAGAATGATAATTATCAAGTAATGTATTCTTTCAAACGGAATTATCCAAGTCGAAATAATTATAGCCAGTCCATGCAGCATATTTTCCCCTTTCATCTTTTACTTATAAATTAATTTGTCTTTATACCGTTATAATTATATATTTTATCACTTTTAACAAAGATTTTCAATCATTCTATCTTATGTAAATAAAAAAATTTAGTCGGTGTATTGTATAATTATGTGCAGCAGAAAATAATATAATATAATATAATATAATATAAAAAAATAAAGCATTTTTCAAAAGATGAATATTTTACTTTCATAAAAAAAAGAGGAAGCACCGTTTCTGATACTTCCCTATTTCCCAAAAAAACATCACTTCAAAAAATATTTTAAAGTCTTATTTAATTCTCAATTTATTTCTTCACATCATAAATCAATCTATCTCCATCACTATCCAACACAACCGTACTGTTTTCAGGCACTTCATTGCTCAAAATCATTTTTGATAAATTAGTCTCTATATCTTTTTGAACAAAACGTTTTAGAGGTCTTGCTCCGTAAGCCGGGTCATAAGCTTCGTTTACGATGTAATCCAGAGCTTTGTCTGTAAATTCAATCTTTATGTATTGTTCCTTTAATTTATCGTTGATTTCATCAAGAATGAGTGAAATAATACTTTTCACGCTTTCTTTTCCTAATGCCTTAAATACTATAATATCGTCAATTCTGTTCAAGAATTCTGGCTTAAATCTATGTTTCATTTCATTTAATACAGCTTCTTTTGTAGGCTCTGAAACTTGTGGATCTTCCAATATAATTTCACTACCGATATTTGAAGTCATAATGATTATTGTGTTCTTAAAGTCTACAACTTTCCCTTTACCATCTGTAAGCCTTCCATCGTCAAGTAGTTGCAACAGAATATTAAATACATCTGGATGAGCCTTTTCAATTTCGTCAAATAAAATTACTGAATAAGGTTTTCTTCTTACAGCTTCTGTCAACTGTCCACCTTCTTCATATCCTACATATCCCGGAGGCGCTCCGATTAATCTTGTCGTGCTGAATTTATCCATATATTCACTCATATCAATTCTGACAATGTTGCTTTCATCGTCAAACAGGTTAAATGCAAGTGTTTTTGTCAAATAAGTCTTACCTACACCTGTTGGCCCTAAGAAAATGAATGAACCGATTGGACGGTTTGGATCTTTCAGTCCTGCACGTGAACGGATTATTGTGTCGCTTATTGTTGTGATTGCTTCATCTTGCCCGATTACTCTTTTCATCATTTGTTCTGCAAGATGTAAGATTTTTTCACGCTCTCCCTGTAACAATTTTGAAACCGGTATTCCAGTCCATTTTCCAACAATTTCTGCTATTTCTTCGCTGTCAATTTCCTGTTTTAATAATTTATTTGCATCTGGATTTTGATTTTTGGCTTTTTCTTCTTCATCTGCCCTTTGTTTTTCCAGTGCCGGCAATTTACCGTATTGCAGTTCAGCCAGTTTGTTGTAGTCATTTTTTCTTTGCGCATCGGCAATTTGAAGTTTAACTTTTTCAATTTCTGTATTAATATTTTGTATTTTTTCAACTTCCTGCTTTTCACTTTCCCATTGTGCCTTAAATGCGGCTTTTTTCTCGTTAAGTTCTGCCAATTCTTTTTCCAATGTAACAAGTCTATCTTTAGAAGCCTGATCCTTTTCCTTCTCAAGCGCCACTTTTTCAATTTCAAGCTGCATAACACGTCTTGTAACTTCATCCAGTTCTGTCGGCATTGAATTAATTTCAGTCTTTACTTTTGCAGCCGCCTCGTCAATCAAGTCAATCGCCTTATCTGGTAAAAATCTGTCATTTATATATCTGTCACTCATTGTAGCCGCAGTAACTATAGCATTATCCGTAATTCTGATTCCATGGAAAATTTCAAATTTTTCTTTCAATCCACGTAAAATTGAAATTGTATCTTCCACAGTCGGCTCATCTACCATTACAGGCTGAAATCTACGCTCAAGCGCTGCATCCTTTTCAATATATTTTCTATATTCGTCAATCGTAGTAGCACCAATAACCTTTATTTCCCCACGTGCAAGCATTGGCTTCAAAAGGTTTCCAGCGTCCATAGATCCTTCCGTTTTCCCAGCTCCCACAATGTTATGAACTTCATCAATGAAAAGAATTATTCTTCCTTCACTTTTTTCAATTTCTTCCAATACCGCTTTTAATCTTTCCTCAAATTCCCCACGATATTTCGCTCCTGCAACCAAGGCACCCATATCAAGTGAGAAAATCGTTTTATCCTTCAAGTTTTCAGGCACATCGCCCTTTAGTATTCTTTGCGCAATTCCTTCTGCAATCGCTGTTTTTCCGACTCCTGGTTCTCCAATCAGAATTGGATTATTTTTATTTCTCCTTGATAAAATCTGTATAGCCCGTCGGATTTCATTATCTCTTCCAATAATCGGATCAAGTTTACCTTTTCGAGCAAGTTCCACCAGATCCTTACCAAATTTATCTAACGCTTCATAAGTTCCTTCTGGATTATCTGTCATAATTTTTCTACCTCCCCTCACACTTTCAAGCACAGTTTCAAACTGCTTCTTATTTATTCCATAATCTTTTAAAAAACTGTTATTATCATAACTTGCCAAGAACAAATGTTCGGTACTGATATAACTGTCCCCCATTTTCTTAGCAATATCTCTTGCTCCGACGAGAACCCTATTTAACTCTCCATTCGCTCTCGGTTCACTGTTACCGCCTTCAATTCTAGGAAAACTAGATAGTTTCCCTTCAATTTTCCTAATCATGTCAGCCGTATCAATTCCCATCTTTTTAAGTACGCTAGGAATCAGTCCTTCCATCTGCCCCACAAGCGCAAGCAGCAAATGTTCCACCTTTATATCAGAATGTCTATATCTAATCGCAAAGTTATTAGCCTCTGAAATAGCCTCAATACTTTTTTGCGTAAAGTTCTGTTCCATATCCATCACCTTTTTCTTCTTAAATTTCTTAATTAAAAACTATTTTTTAATTTATTAGCACTCTATCTATATGATTGCTAACAAATGTAGTATATCACTATCCAAAATTTTTGTCAACACTTTTTTTTAAATTTTTTTAAATTATGAAATTAAAGTCATTTTTTTTTACGTGATTATGTCATTATACAACCTGTGTAGCTATTAAAATATCCTTTAATTAAATTTAATCATTAAGTATCCATCTTAAAGACTTTTATAATTTTATTTATAAATATTATGACTAATAATAGTTTTTTCTATTTCTTTATTCAATTTTTTTAACGTAAGGGCATCAGACGCCATGCCCTTACAACCCCGCTTACGCAAAACTTTCTTATAAAGAAAAAATAAAACTCGCTTCGTAAAACTACGCTCAGACAGTTATTTTTCCTTTAACGAAATTTTGCTTATTTAATATTTTTCAAATGTAAAAACCTAAAATTTAAATATAATAATCTTTATAATTTAATATAGAATGTCGTGATTTTTTTGGAATGAAAACGACTGTTTGAGCGTCAGCGAGTTTCGTTTTTGTTTCAAAAAAATGCTTAGACGAGCCAGGGTTGCAAGGGAAATGGCGATTGATTTCCCTTGCTTTATAAAAAGAAAAAACATAGGATTATGAAAAAATATTTATTAATAAAATATCCAAAAAATAATAAAAAATAATTTAGTTGAATGATTATGAATTAATTATCAAACAACTCTATTATAAAAATTTATTTCTATTTTCAAAAGGGGTTTAGTATTAGATATTGAAAATGAATTATTGTTACAAAAAAAGACGACTTCAGGTTATCCAAAGTCATCCATTTAATAAAGTATTATTTTCCAAAATAAGCTATCGCTTCAATTTCCACCAAAACTCCTTTTGGCAATTTATCCACCGCAAAAGCTGATCTTGCCGGATATGGTTCAGTAAAGTATTCTGCATAAATGTCGTTTACCGCTCCAAAGTCGTTGATGTTGTCTAATAATACAGTTGTTTTTATAACATTCTTTGTTGCCAGTCCATTGTTTTCTAAAATTGCCTTCAAGTTTTCAAGAACTTGTCTTGCCTGTTCTTCTACTGTAACAGCTTCGATTTGCTGATTTTCAGGATTTATTGCGATTTGTCCTGAAATGTACAAAAAGTCACCAGCTTTTCTAAAGGCTGAATACGGTCCAACTGCTTCAGGTATTTTTTTCATTTTTTCCTCCTAATTCTACTTAAATTTTCATAATTTATTCTATCATATTTTTTCAATATCAAAAAGAATTTTCTTCACTTTAAATCATTATTTTGAAAATTATTATTCTGGCAAATATCCAAAGTTTATAATGTACCGCCAGCTTTCTCCCGGCACTTTTGCAAATCCAAAATAAAGCGGAATTGACAAGGCTTTTACCCCAAGCCCAAATTTATAGCTTTCCTTTCCATCATTTCCAAAACTGTAGCTCTTCTGCGAAATACTTGCCCTTGAATATGTTGTGTCTAAATATACAAGTTTTGAAACATTGTACTGGGCTTTCAGGCTCCCGACAAAAATGCTGTTTCCACGAATTTTATCTGCCGGCATTCCAGCAAATTCTAATGAATTGTCAGCTGTCCGTATTCCTCCCATTTTAGGCCTGTAAGTTTCTGGAATATCGTCTCCATAGGATGTTAAATATGCCACTTTTGGAGTGATTGTAATTTTTTCGCCAATCGGTATGTTAATTTCTCCACCTGCGCTTAGTGAGTTAAATTTGGCCTTTTTTGCATTTGCCAATGTATAACTTGAAAATAAGTGCACTCCTCTTGTCGCAAAGTTTATACTGTCTCTTGTGTCGTAATCCAGCTGCGCTTCAAAATACGGGAATGATTTTCTTACATTTTCATCATGATTTTCATGTTTTGTCACATCTGAAAATTGATAACCTCCACCTACTGAAAATAGTAAATTTTTGTACATTTCAAACCCGATTCCTGTTCCAAATTTGAATTTCCTGTTTTCAAAATCAAAATATCCATTATTGTACTTCTGATTTTTTATAATGTCACGTTTGTATTCAAATTCACTGTAAACCAGCGCTTTTGAATTTTTTCCAAGTTCAACGGTAGCCTTGCCTCTTGCCCCATATTCATTCGCAACTGTCCCGCTTACTGAATACCTGACGTTTGTATTATTTAAAATCTTGCTCCCTTGAAATCCAACATTTACCGTAGCCAAGTCTTCATTGTTTATGTTTCCTGAAAGCGTCAAATAGTCGCTCGGTTTTTCCTGCACATTTATTACCAGATCGTTATCTTTGACTTCATAATAAACCGTTGTAAAATCACCATTCTGATAAATATTATTAACAATTTTTTCCATATCCAGCCTGTTTAAAATGCCAAGTTTCTTAGGTAAAAATTTATCAAAATACGCTTTTTTATATTTTTTGTTCCCTTCTATCACAACTCCTGTAATATTGTACTCATCGCTCCAAGTCCGTCTAAACTCCTTCCGTTTCTCCTCCAGCTTTTCATAAAGTTCAGGATTTGACAATTTTCTGATTTCATCTATATTCTCCCTTGCGATTTTCTCTCCAGCCGCAATAAGTTCCTTCACCTTTGAAAAATCATAGGACTCGAACTTTTCCAAATCTGGTTTCATATACAAGTCAAGCATACGGATTTGCCGCTCCACTTCCTGTCTTCCGGCAATTGTTGTAGAATCTGAAATTACATCAATCAAGTTCATTTTGGACTCATCTCTTTTTGTAAATCCATCTCCTACATTCACTCCAATTGTATAATCTGCTCCAAGCACTTTTACATCCTGCACAGGTAAATTTCGAGTAACTCCTCCATCAATGTAAAGCCTTTTCTCATCTCGGATAGGCGCAAAAATTGACGGCAATGACAAACTTTCCCTAATAGCCGTTGCAATTGAACCCTTGTCAAGCATAACTCCTTCTCCAGATTCCAAGTCAGTCGCAACTGCCGCAAATTTTCTTGGAAATTTTCTGAAATCCTGTACTCTTAACGCTCCATAAAAAATTTCATTCAACCTTTGGCTAGCAGTCTTTCCCCCAACAACTCCACTAGGTAATTTTGGCATAAAATTTTTCATCGGAATTACCGTGCTATTTTTATCCTCAATCGAATTTCTTATAGCCCCCTTATCCTTTCTTTCGATTTTATCGCTAAAAAGTCCTATCCAGTCCATACTCGTTGCTATTTCCTCAATTTCCTGCGGAGTATAGCCCACACTGTACATTCCAGCAATAATGCTTCCCATACTTGTTCCCGTCGCATATTCCACAGGCACCTTCTCTTCATCCAGCACCTTCAATATCCCAATATGAGCAAGCCCTTTCGCTGTCCCTCCGCTAAGCACCAGCCCAATTTTCTTATCCTTAAAAGGAATTTCACTTTTTTTATTTTCTAAATTTTTTTCATTATTTACAGTATTCTTATATGATTCCATCTTAAGTTCATTTTCCAAGAATCTCTTTTCTTTCTCTTCCTTATTTTTTTCCAAATTTTGTTCATCTTTTTTCTCATTTTTTAGCACAAAATAATTTTCATCTTTCAGGCTTTCAGAAAACCCAAAACTATTTACCAAAAGAAAAATAATTAAAAACAAAAATCTTTTTCTTTTTTCAATCATCTACATTATCCTCCTTCTTACAAATTTTTTTACTAATATTTACTAAAAATCTTCTCTTGAATTATTAAGACAAATTATTTCCCCTAATTTTGATTTCAAGTTATTTTATTCAATAATTTTTTTCTTGTTTTTTATTTTCTGATTTTTTACGCAGGTGTATCAAACGCCATACCTCTGTACACCCGCTCTCAAATTTTAATTTTAGCTTAATAAATCGACGGCTTTTTTATTTGTTCAACTATGACTGTTTAAAGATTGAAAACATGAGTTTCACAGTTGGATAAATAAAACAACTTAAAAATTATAAAAAAATATTTATAAAACAATTATGATGAATTTTAAACAAAAACTATATTTTTTAAAAAATTGACTCTCTAGTCATTTTACTATAAAAAAATTTTATTTTTCTTATAAATTCAGTAAAGTTTTAAGTAAATTTATAATATTTCAAATAATTCTTCCAGGTTGCCTATTTCATATTTGGGAATTATTCCAGCATCATTTACATTATTTCGTAAATTTACCCAGCAAGTATCAATTTCAGCGTTTTGTCCTCCCTTTATATCTGCTCCTAATGAATCACCTATCATTATAACTTCGGCTTTGTCCATTATTTGAAAATAATTTATTGCATATTCAAATATTCGTTTATCAGGCTTATTTACTCCAACTTCATCGGAAATAATGATTTTATCAATGTATTTTGCAATTACAGAATTTTCTATTCTTGGATACTGGACTTCCTTTATACCATTAGTTACAATTCCGACTTTATATTTTGAATGTAAATATTCACATAGTTTTTCAGTTGCTTCAAAAGGAAAAATCCCTTCTCCCAGTTTTTTCAAGTAAAGCTCGCTCATTTTGTACGGATTATATTTCAAATCAAATTCCTCAATTATTTTTTCAAATCTCACAACCTTTAATCTATCCTTATCCACAGCCCCTTTTTCCAAATCCTTCCACAACTGCAAATTCACATCTTTATATCTATCTTTTATCTTCTCATAAATTTCTTCTTTTTTCTTCTGCCCCAATTCACTTTCTGCAAAAAATCCCAATTCTTCAAACGTTCTCCTAAATGCCTCTTTTTCAGTTTTTGGATAATCAAAAAGTGTGTCATCCAAGTCTATTAATACAAGTTTGTAGTTCATTTTCCACTCCTTCATTTATTTTATCTAAAATATCTCCATCAGTTTTTTAACGTGTTTTAATATTTCTTTTTTTTCAGTTTAGGCATTGGAATATACCATATTGACAATGAAATAAATCCTATTACTAGCATAAGCATTGGATTAAATAGACCTATTATAAAAGAAGAAATTTGTAAAATCGTTGTTATTTTGTGTCTTTTAAGACTTATTACTGTTTTCTTTAGCTTTATATTTTCGGAATCTGCCTTCACAAGTTCATTACAAAGCCACGAATAAATGATATTCTCTCCCAACAGAAAAAATATATATACACATTCCACCAAATAGCTGTAAGGATTTTCAGAAACCCACAATGTTATATATGGAAACAGCGTATTCAAAAACAATAAAAGCATCTGTATTTTAACTATTTTAGAATTTATTTTCTCAACCTTGTCAAATATCATATGATGAGTATCCCAAAATATTACAAACAGTATAAATGTCGTTATATATGCAAAATAATTTACTCTATTTTCCCAAATGGCTGCCAATGTTGTGCCTTTTATTTTAGGCAGCTCCAATACTAAGACTGTCATTATAATCGCTATAACTCCATCAAAAAAGCCTACTAATCTGTCTTTTTTCATCTTACTCCTTCTCCTTGTATCTGAATCCATAATAGTAATTATACTAAAAAGGTTCAATAAAATCCAGCACATCTTTTATTTTTTTGATATTTTATTTTCAATATCAATTGATACAGATTTTATCAACTGGAAAATGAAAAAAATTTTAAATATCTTCTTCAATTTTTTTATATATTTCACCCAAAACTTCCCCAATATCCCCATCTAAACAAATACTTCTATCTTCAAGTTTAATCGGACAAAATGCTTCCCTGTAATTTATACAGGCATAAACAGCTTTTTTGTTTTCCATCGTCATATACCAGAAGGGATACTTAATGATTACAGGCGTGTTTGCTCCAACTCCTAATTCTAGAAACAAAATGTGCATATTTTTGTGATTTTCAAGAAATTCTGAATATTTTTCAGCAGCTGTATACCATCCTTCATCTTCTACAAATGAACTGTCAGCCCGAAGATTAGTTGTCATATCTGAGCTGTCATCAGGGCATTTAGGAATTAATTCTGCCGGTATTCTCATAAGAATTTCTCCATTCGTAGGAATGCCGAATACTCCATTTCCATCTTTTACAAATCCTTGTGCTTCCATCGCTTTCATTACCCATTCTTCATTATCATAGGTTTTTTGTATCTGCGGATTCACACTTTGGAATAAACCGTAATCTCCTTGCGTATAGAAAAGTCTCTTTTTATCAAATCCTGCCTTTTGAAATTGATGATCCACATTTGTTGTAATAACAAAATAATCTTTATCTTTTAAAAGTGAAAATAATTCATTATAGACAGGTTTTGGAGCTTTCACATAACGATTAAAATATATGTGTCTTGCCCACCAAGCCCAACGGATTTCATCATTTGGAAATGGATAAAATCCACCTGAATACATATCTGTAATGCCATATTCCTTTATAAAGTCAAAAAAGTATTTTTCAAATCTTTCTCCGCTATATGTAAAACCTGCCGAAGTTGATAATCCTGAACCAGCACCTACTAGGATAGCATCCGCATTTTGAATTTCATTTTTCAAAAGTTCTATTCGTTCTTCTCTCGAACCTTTTCCTAATGAAAACTTATTTTCAAAAGTCCCCAATACCACCAATCCTTTTTGAAGTGTTTCTAAATATCCATTTCTTCTACTGTAAGATTTCTTCATAATATTTTTTATCTTCCTCTTTAAAAACATTAAAAATCACCCTTTCCATAGCATTTGGATTTTCCACTAACCATTTTTGTACTGTATCCACAGCAATTTCTGCCGCCCTTTTATTCGGAAAACGAAATACTCCAGTCGAAATACAGCAAAATGCTACACTTTTCAAATTATTTTCCAGACACATATTTAAAACGTTTGTATAGCAATCTGCCAATTCCTGTTCTAATTCTGCTGTCAGTCTATTTCTTACTATTGGACCGACTACATGAATTACATTTTTTGCAGGAAGATTGTAGGCATTTGTAATCATAGGAACAGATGTTGGCTGCTCGTAATGACTTCCATATTTTGCCCTTAATTCCTTCATTTTATGACTGCATTCTTCCCTAAGCTGTACTCCTGCATAAGTATGAATCTGGTTATCAATGCACATGTGCATCGGTATAAAACATCCTAACATTTGAGAATTTGCCGCATTTACTATGACATCCACTTCAAGCCTTGTAATATCTCCCTGCCATATAGAAATATTCCCTTTAGTTACAGGAATATCTGAAAGCTGGACAATACCTTTTTCCTCAGCACAGACAGATAAATATTCATCTTGTACCTTCAATACTGAATCTGACATTTTCTTAGGCATACGGACATTCATTAAAGACCTTAAAATACAACGTTTTCCATTTATATCTTCTGGAACTTCTATATCTTTATATTCAACTGAATCAGCTTTGAACTCTTCTAAAAGATAATCAAGCCTTTTTTCCTGCTCTTTATTCTTTTCCATAACTCTACCTTCCTTCCATTATTCATTCAAATAATTTCTATAATTTCACAAATATTTTCCTCAATTTTGTTATTTTAAATTTAGTCTTTTTTTCCTAAAATCTCCTGCATCTCATCTTTAAGACCTTCCAGTGTATATTTTTTCATTTCATCTTCCATAACCTTCTGTATTGTTTCAAGTTTTCTGTCAAGCAATTTATGAATATTTTTTCCCACAGGACATTCTGGATTCGGATTTTTATGAAAATTAAACAATTCATTATCTTCCAATGGTTCTATTGCCACATATACATCATAAAATGTTATTTCCTTTAGAGGTTTTGTCACTTCAATTCCTCCAGTTCCTCTTGCAACTGTTATCAATCCCGCACTTTTTAATTTTGTCAAAATTTTTCTTATAATAACAGGATTTGTATTTATACTCCCAGCAAGAAAATCACTTGTAATTTTGTACTCATCTTTAAATACCTCTACACAAGCAAAAATATGTAGTGCTATCGTAAATCTACTTGATATCTGCATAAGTTCATTCTCCTTTTTTCTATATTTTTATTTTTTTTAAATGGCTTTTTTTATTTTCAAAACTTCAAAATTGACTCTGATATTCTATAAAACTTCTAATCTCCCTTTAGATGTAATAGTGATAGTTACATCTTATAAAATTATAATACAATATTTTTGATGTAATGTCAATAGTTACAACAAAAAATTATAAAGCACAAAAGGCATTATCAGGTATCTTGGACAATACTTCTCACGCTCCCCTATTGCCGAATACAAGATTACTGACATTGCTGATGACAAGGTCACTTTCTTTTTTAACGATCTAGCTAATGATAAAAAAAACTTACATTACTATGCCTTCTGAAAAATTTATTTCCCATATTTTAATTCATCTGCCCCCTAAGAACTTTAAGATGGTAAACCGCTACGGATTTTATTCAAGGTGTATTTCCGACAGGCTTAAAAAGACAATTGATGCTTTCAGGAAAAACATTGCCGTGTCAAGATATTCATTTTATCAAAGGCAGATGTACAAGACTTTTTGGATGAATCCTTTTTACTGTCCAGTATGCAAGGTTAAAATGATTGTATGGGAATTTTATCATTACAAGTATCCAGCTCCCAGAAAATATCATTATAAAAAAATATAGTTTTTATATATTATATTTATAGTTTTACTATTTTGAGACAGGCTTTTTTGTACTTATTTAAAGTATCGTATAATGGTATAATGAATACAAGAGGTGAATTCATGAGAAAAGTATACACAGAATGTCCAGTTGAATATACTGTTTCAATAATAGCTAATAAATGGAAAATACTAATATTGAAAGATTTATTATTGGTGAATTAGAAGAAGATGATATTATAAAAATCAGAAAATGAAAAAAATGTCTTAAAAAAATAAATATAATATATGAAAACTATATTTTGAGTTCACAAAGAGAGTGTAAAAATTTTTGTGTAAATAGAATAGCAAAGTACTGAATTTACTGAATTTATCTATTAGTTTACACAAAATCCTGGACACTCTCTTGTAATTTAGAATTTTTAAAAATAGATTTTATTGAATTAAAAGCTGTCTCATGAGGATTATTTTATGAAACAACTTTTTCATTTTTCAATCATTTTTTACTAAATATAAACTTTACATAAAAATTAAAGACCTGCTGGATCATAAAATATAATTCTCTTATCATAATCTATTGCTATATTGACCCCTTCGTTCATAGATAAAGTTGAATTTTTATAATATCCAAGTATTGTTACTCCTATATTTCTATATCTTAATCCATTAATTCTACATAATTTGAAATTCATAACAGTTCTCGTACCTCCTCCTCCGTGTACCTCTTCTCCCATCGTATACCTTCTTATAACTTTTCCTCCTTCACAATATCCTTTTTCAACTGTAATCTGAGGGTAACCAAGTCCAAATGAAAAGCTCAAACTTCCTAAAACTAATGATAAAATAACTACAATTCTTTTCATAAAAATCAGCACCTTTCTTAATATATTTTTCAATTTTATATTATTTTACATCACTATTCTTTTTTTTTTTTGATTAGAATATAATTTGAATAATAAAAATTTCAAATTTAAAATACGACAAAAATATTTACATCGTTTTTTTGTGGTTTTTTAGTTTTTATAATACTTAGTTCCTCTTCCATTTCCAATAGTTACAATATATTTTTTCTCAACCAAAGATTTCAATAATTTCAAATTTTTATCCTTTTTAAATCCTGTTATTTCTGATATTTCCTTATTCGATAAAATATTTCCATCTTTTAATGTTTCAAATACAATTTTTTCATCTTTAGACAAAAATATTTTATTAAAAATTGTAAAAAGTGTGATTTTTATTGAGTTTTCATTGATTTCATAAATAGGTTTTGTGCTATAATTTCTGTAAATTTCATTTATTCTTCTTATTCCTGTTCCAAACATTTCAATATACTTCAATCTAAAAAAAACATTTCCCAAAATAGGATTTCTAAGTTGTGAAATTTGTCCGTTTAAATATTCTTTTTCAGTTATTCCCGAAGGCAATCCTCCTGGAGAAACAACTTCAATTCTATTCTCAAACATTGATATTCTTATATTTGAGTTTATATCCCAAGTTCTATGAATTATCGCATTTGCAATCACTTCTCTAAAAGCTTTTTCTGGTATTAATTCTTTTTCAATTCTTTCAAAACCCTGAATTTCCTCATATTTATAGTATCTTTCAAATACTTCTATAGTTTTATGAAATTGAGAAAAAATAGACATATTGACAAATGTATTTCGGTCAAGAATCTTATTTATATCCTTACCAAATCTCGCAATATCTATTCCTGAAAATGAATTTCTATCTGCTACAAGTGCCGCAGCATTGTTGTAACCTTCTTTATCATCATATAAATTCAATGTTTTAAGTAAATCAATAGAAAAATTTTCAATTGCAAGTTTTTCCTTTAATTCTTTTTTCAATACTTCAAATTTTAAATCTTGGTCATTTGATCGTAATTCTTCAAAATATCTGTTCATTCCTTCCAAAGTAAGTCTATTCAATTCTAATCTGTCAACTTCAATAGTTGATGTATCATTTCTTTTATAGGCTTTTCCTTTGTATAAATACGGTTTATCAAGTCCCTCTTTAACTACAAGTGTTATAGTTTTATCCCTATTATTTTTTATAAAACTAAAATTAGGTTTTGGTACAATATTATCATTTATTTTATTTTCAAGATTTAAGCATGTCTCATCCAAATCATCTATCCCTACAATTTTTCCATTATCATCAATTCCAAAAATTATTCTACCTGAACCATAATTAGCAAAAGCACTCACTGTTTTTAAAAAAGTATTTGTTATCGTTAATTTTAATTCTAATTCTCTATTTTCTTTCATACCTTTAAATCCTCCTGAAAAAATTATACCATAATTCCGTCAAAAATACGACAAAAAAAATACGTCGGTTTTCTGACGCATTTTAATATCTATTACTTCTCTTTTTGATACTGCGAAACTGTTTTCCCTGTCCAATTTTTGAATGCTCGATAGAAGGACGAAATCTCTGTGTATCCAACCAGATAGGCTATTTCATCAATTGAAAGTTCCTCTGCTTCCAAATAGTTGAAAGTCATTATTTTCTGAATATCTTTCACCAGCTGATTAAAACTGGTATTTTCTGCCGACAGATTTCTTTGAAGAGTCCTTCCACTTATCCCAAACTCTTCTGCTACATTTTCTAAGCCAAACTGTCCACTAGGAATAAGCTGAAAAAATTTCATATTTCTATTTTTCCCTTCTCCTTTTTGCCGCCTTATATTGTGCGGGAAGTACAATTCCAAGTAAAGTAATATAAACACTTGTCATCATTGCAGGCGGATAAAAGGTGCACGATATTATTAACCCTATAATTTTTATAATTGTATCAATACTTAACCATCTCATCCTTATTTTTAATGATTCCTGTAGTTTCTCATCGTTTCTATTTGCTTTTCCTATCAAATGCCCAGAAATTATATTACAAAATGTAACAGCCAGAACTATTATCCCATAAAATCCTTGTGCTACACTACTGTTGTAATATGAAGTGACAAAAGAAGTCACATAAGGAAAAAACGAAGAAAAAAACAGTAAAACTACGTTTGCCCAGACAACTGCCGGTGTAATGTATTTTATTTTATGCCATTCATTATGCATATTTATCCACATTGTTCCAAGCCAGAAAAATGAAATCGTATATGCAAAAAAATTTACTCTTAAATTCCAAAGGGCTTTTAAAGTTGCTGTTTCAGGCTTTTTTAGCTCTAATATGAGAATTGTCATAATAATTGCAAGTACGGCATCCATAAAAGCTGCAAGTCTTTCCTTATTCATAATCAAACTCCATTCCATGATTTTATAATAATAGTACAATTGTATCATAAATCAGTAGAAAATTCAATTTTCAGTTTTTCATATTCTTCATCTGAAACTTCTTCAAACCACTCTGCATCTCCAGCTGTAATGGCAATATGTGAAAACCAGCTGTCTTTCGTTGCTCCATGCCAATGCTTTACATTTTCATGATCAGTATTAGATTTACTACTCCTATTAATCCCTTCTTCTTTTTATTGCCTTATACTGTTCCGGAAATGCAATTCCAAATAAAGTAATATAAACACTTATCATCATTGCTGGCGGATAAAATATACACGATATTATTAACCCAATTATTTTTATACTTATATCAACTTTTATCCATCTTATCATTATTTTTAATGATTCCCGCAATTCTTTATCATGTTTATTCACCTTTTCTATCAGATACAACGAAATTATATTGCAGAATGTAACAGCTAGAACTATTATCCCATAAAATCCTTGTGCTACACTACTGTTATAATATGAAGTGACAAAAGAAGTTACATATGGAAAAAATGAAGAAAAGAAAAGTATTACTACATTTACCCAGACAATTGACGGTGTAATATATTTTATTTTATGCCATTCATTATGCAGATTTACCCACATTGTTCCAAGCCAGAAAAATGAAAGCGTATATGCAAAAAAATCTACTCTCAGATTCCAAAGGGCTTTTAAAGTTGCTGTTTCAGGCTTTTTTAGCTCTAATATGAGAATTGTCATAATAATTGCAAGTACGGCATCCATAAAAGCTGCAAGTCTTTCCTTATTCATAATCAAACTCCATTCCATGATTTTATAATAATAGTACAATTGTATCATAAATCAGTAGAAAATTCAATTTTCAGTTTTTCATATTCTTCATCTGAAACTTCTTCAAACCACTCTGCATCTCCAGTTTCTATTCAGTATTTTAAGCTTTTCACCCAATCTACAACCTCAGATTCATTATAACTGCTGGAAAATCTTTGTCCATCAACCCAGTTTCCTGTTTTTGTCAATTTTTTCAATCTGTTTCCGCTAGTCCCATCTCCTGTTGACATTGATGTACCAAACGGAATTACAGTTTTTCCAGTAAAATCATTTTTCTTAACAAAATCATCCAGAACCCAGGAAGCCTCTCTCCACCAAATCGGATACCCGATAAATACGGTATCATATGAAGAAAAATCAGGAATAACCGCATTTTTCAATTCTACATTTCTACTATTTGGGTTATCATGTTCTCTGTTAACTCTACTATTTTCATCAGTCCAATTCAAATCATCACTTGTATACTCGTTTTTTACTTCCAATTTAATCAAATCTGCATTCGTTTCTCTCGCAATAATTTTAGCAACTCCTTCAGTTGTACCTGTCTGTGAATAATATACAACTAAGACTTTTCCGTTCCCTTTTTTTGCATTTCCGTTTTTTCTTGAATTTTGGTTATTTACTGCTGAAGAATTATTTCCACATGCAATAAATCCAAATAATACCGCCATATTTAAAATTACTTTACAAAATCTATTTCTATTTACAAAATTTTTCATTTTTTTGCCTCCTGTTTTATTTTTAAATATACTCTATATTCTTTGTTTTATAAATTTTTATTATAAAACTGTGTCAATTTTCCACTAATTTCTTTCACAAACTCAGGCTTCCAGTAAGTTTGAATATGAGTTGCACCTTTTACTAAAAATAATTCTTTATTATTTGTTCCAGTTGCATTTTTAAAAACTTCTTCTGTCATATACAAACTATCAGCCTTATCTCCAGCTATCATTAATAATGGCTGATTTATTAAATCTACATTAGTATTAACATCAAAAGACATTAAATCTAATAAGCTACTAACTGTATTATTAGTTTGAGAATTTGGATGTTTATGAGTTATTCCATAATATTCATAACCATCTCTATACAATTCAAAAGGTAATGCTGCTATTTCTTCTTTTGTCATTCCATCTGCAAAAGCTGGTGTGTATCTAACTTCTCCACCTGCTGCTTCTTGTGCTCTTGCATCTGAAGCATCTTTTAAACGAGTTTGTATAGTATCCATTTGTGTACGATTATATCCATTACGTCTAACATCACCTGTATTAAACATACTTACAGTCGCTACAGTTTTAAATCTTTTATCTGTTTGTGCTACTTTTATTGAGTAGCCACCTCCACCACAAATTCCTAATAAACCTAATCTATTTTTATCTACACCAGGATATTGAGTTATGAAATCAGCTGCAGCTCTTATATCTTCCATACGATTTGCAGGTTTATCTACATAACGAGGTTTTCCTCCACTTGCTCCTTGATAAGCAGCATCAAAAGCTATTGTAACATATCCTTGTTCTGCTAATTTTTGTGCATATAACCCTGCAACTTGTTCTTTAACTCCACCATTTGGGTGTGCTACCACTATTGCTGGAAATTTACCATTTGGAGTATAATTTGCAGGTTTGTATACATTAGCTGCAATATCAATTCCATTAATTTTATAACTTACTTTTTCTACATTTACCTTTCCTTTTTCATTTTTTGTAATCGCTCCATCATATACAAATGTAAAAGGATTATTTCTATAATTTGCCATTGCCATACCTCCTAATATTTTAGAAATTATAGTCAGGTGCTAATAATTTCATTAACTCCTCATCATGTTTATATTTAACTTCTGACTTATCATCAAAAATCATAACTGCTCCATTTTTAGTATTATATGGTAACCATTTTGGTAAGCCTTTCACATTAGGATTTCCTGTTCTTGCAAAATTTATCCAAGCTTGACTTACTTTATCTGCTAATTTATAAGCTTCTTTTTCTCTACCTTTTATAAGTCCTTCGATCTTATCTATATTATTAAATACAAATGGAATTTCTGCTGTGTGGAAAGACATTGCCATACCCTCAACCATAAGTTAGTCACTTTTCATATTTTACACTTTGCTTTTCCCAAAATTTTATAGCACTATCTATCCAATTTTCTGCTGAAGTTCCAATGCCTAATCCAAAGCCATGCTTTACATTTTTATATTTATGAAATTCTACTTTTAAGCCTGCTTTTTTCATTTCATTAAATCTATTTTCAACAACTCTTGGATTAGCAATTCCATCTCTGTCACCAACTGCCATAAATGTAGGAGGATCATTTAGTGTAAAACTAGCTAATCCTGTGTAAAGCATAACTATTGTATTGGGTTTAGTATAATTTTTTTCTCCAAAAGAAACTAAACCTCTTGAGCCAATTGCTGCAACCATCCTAGCTCCTGCTGAACTTCCCCATAAAGAGTAATTATTTATATCAACTTCAAATAAATCTTTATTTTCAATTATATATGATATTGCTCTTGCTAGGTCCTGAGTTGCCCTATAACCATCTTCAACTCTATATTGTAAAACAAAAGCATTATAACCTCTTTTATTTAATTCTATTGCATAAGGAAAACCCTCATGTATAGAACCAACATAGGAAAAGCCTCCACCCGCATTGATTATAGCAAAAGGTGCATTTTTATTTCCTTTAAAGAAAAATATTCCTGTATTTGCTTTGCTCTTATCTTCTTTTATTTCTTTATCGGTATAAATTTTATAGAATATCTCTTCACCCTTTTCACTTCTATCAATTATATAATTAATACTCTTTAAAGTTGTATCAGTATTTATATTATTATGATATGGTAATAAATAAGCTATATCTTTTAATTTTGAGTTTGGATTGTAACCATGTTCAAGAGGTAAAATAAATTTTGAAAACTCTTTTATACTTGGATAAGTTAAAAGTTCTTTTATTGTACTATCTTTATTTAAGTATTCTTTTTTTAACATTTTTTCTCCTCCAACACTTGCTTCTATACTTTTTATATAGAAAAAGTTAATAATAATTAAAATTAATATATTCAGTCTTCTCATAATATTTTAGAAATTATAGTCAGGTGCTAATAATTTCATTAACTCCTCATCATGTTTATATTTAACTCCTGACTTATCATCAAAAATCATAACTGCTCCATTTTTAGTATTATATGGTAACCATTTTGGTAAACCTTCTGCATTAGGATTCCCTGTTCTTGCAAAATTTATCCAAACTTGACTAATTTTTCCTGCTAATTTATAGGCATCCTTTCCTCTACCTTTTAAAGTTCCTTCAACTTTATCTATATTATTAAATACAAATGGAATTTCTGCTGTATGAAAAGACATTGCCATACCATCAATCATAGGATTATCCCAAGCAAAAATATAACTATATACTGGTGCTCCATTTTGATCTGCTTTTAATCTTGTTGTTTTCAATGTTTGTTTTCTTAATAAAGCATCAACATAAAGTGCATCTACTGCTTTTCTTTCTGGATAAGCCTTTTTAAATTCTTTCGCTATTGCTTCTGCTCTGTCACCATATTTTTCTTGCATTTTCTTTTTTATTTCTGCATTAGTAAAAGTATTTTTATTTTCAACTTTATTATTTGATAATACAAATGGCATTGTTTCCCATTCTGTTAAGTTAGTACCTATTAATAAAGGAATCTCTCTTGATTGTTCTGAATATTTTTCTCCTACAGGTTCTACTGGAATATAGCTATCTAATTTAGGTGCCCAATCAAGTCCTGGTTGTCCAGTTAAAACATTTTTATAACCTTGTTCCTCAGCTGTTTTTGCTAAGGCTTTTTCTGTTGCTTCCATAACTTTTTCATAAGGTATTTTTTGAATTTCATCTACATTTTTTGCATTTAATCCTAAATTTTCAAGAGTTAATTCTGCAACTCTTCTAGTAGCTTTTTCTGGTAAAAGTGTCATTCCCATTTTTTCTACTGCTCCACTTTCAGATATAGCTTTGTGGAATAAACCTTTTGCAGCTGGTGTAGCCATAAGAGTTAAAACTTTTGCTCCTCCTCCTGACTCTCCAAATATAGTTACATTATTAGGATCTCCTCCAAATTCTTCTATGTTATCTCTTATCCATTCAAGAGAAGCAACTAAATCCATAATTCCAGCATTGGCAGAATTTTTATATTTTTCTCCATAAGCTGATAAATCTAAGAAACCTAGTGAATTTAATCTATGATTTACAGAAACTACTACTACATCTCCTTTTTTACTTAAATTTTTTCCATCAAAAATATAATTTTCAGCAGATGAACCGCTTCTAAAACCTCCACCATGTAACCATACCATTACTGGTCTTTTCTTTCCATCTTTTATACCAGGAGTCCATATATTTAAGTTATGAGAATTTTCACTCATCTCTAATTTAGGTCCTGCAAACCAACCTCCACTTGAAACCATACTCTCACCTTGTGAAAAATATGTTCCAAAAGTTACAGTTTGTTTAATACCATTCCATTTTTCTACTTTTTTAGGTGCCATAAATCTTTCGGCTCTTGCATAAGGTACACCTAAGTAAGTATATATTTCATCTTGAATAAATCCTTGTATTTTTCCACTTTCTGTTGTAGCTATTGTATTAGTATTTTGATTTACAGTATTTTCAATTTTTTTAACTACATTTTTATTTTCATTTGTTTCAGAAAATAATAAATTTCCAGTTCCAATTTGTAATAAAAATAAAGCTACTAATAGCATTTTTTTCATTTTTCAACAACTCCTTTTAATCTATTAGATGAATCACTATCAACTTCTTTATTTAAAATATTTACAACTTTTTCTAAATCACTTTTTTTAATTCCTAAATTAGTTATTAAATTAACATGTGAAGCTAATTGTGCCTCTCCACCTGATATTGTGGAAATGGTTGAAACTGTTGTTAATTCTCTATTTACATAGTTTAAATTATCTCTACTAAATAAATAACCAAATAAATGTGCCTTTAAAGCATAGTCAACTCCATCAAAATTTTGTAATAATCCACTGCTATCTCTTTGAGATAAAATACTTAAAGTTTCTGTTCCATATTCATAGTAATTTATATCCCCCTTATTTGTAGGAACTTTCCCTTCAATATCTTTTTTACCATTAACTTTTCTTTCTTCTAACACTTTATTTAAAGTAAGCATTCCATTTAGTGCTCTTGGAAAACCTATATAAGCATATTGATGATTTAAAATTTCTCTTATTTCATTAATAGTTAAACCTTTATCTAATCCCTTATTCAAAGCTACTTTTAATTTATTTAAATCTCCTTTTGCCGTATTAGCTGCTATTGAAACAATAGCTAGTTGTTTTTCTGTCAAAGAAGTATTTTGTTTATGTTTCTCAATAGAAATTTTCAATCTTTCTTCTGTTGGTTTTTCATTTAATTCAACTTTTTCAAACCAAGTAGTTGTATTATTTTCAGTATCAGGTGTTATTACTAAGTGGGACATTGAAGTTGTTTCCCCAGCTCCATGCCAATGTTTTACATCTGCTGGTATCCATACAACATCACCTTTCTTTACATATTGAATTTCCTTACCCCATTCTTGAACTCTACCTTCTCCCTCAGTTATATATAAATATTGCCCTTTTGAATGTGAATGCCAATTGTTAACTACTCCAACTTCAAAATCTACTATTGCAACACTATCCTTAGATATATCAATTTGTGGTAAGATTGCAAACTCTGCTTCTCCTGAAAAATATTTTGGATCTGCTTTGATATATTTTAAATTTTCTTTTTTAGTAATACTTAGATTATTTACTGAATTTGCCATAATTAAATTTCCTCCCAGTAAAAAAATTATAAAAGTTAATATATATTTTTTTATTTTTTTCATTCTTTTCTTTCCAAATTTTATTTTAAGAGTCAAAATTATTTATTTTAGCATTTTTTAATTCCACATGAACTTTATCAAGATTTTCATGTGCTTTTATTACTCTGCTATTTTTATTTTGCTAATCCTTTTTCTTTCATCCATTTTTCCATGGCATTTGCTACTTCTCTATTATTTAAATCTGCCATCATAAAGTGTGTACTTCCTTTTATTCCTATATCAGGTAGCATTACAACTTTTACATCTCCACCTGCTTCATTCATCATTTTTTCCCATTTTTTAGCTAAATTTACTCTTATTCTCCAATTATCTAAACCCCAGTTATCAGTTAATTCAGTTGGAATATTATCACCAAAATATACAACTATTGGAATTTTAGTTAATTTTTTAAATTCAGCATCAGACACTTCATAGCCACTAGCTGGAAATGGACTTGTTGTTTTTTCAACTTCTGGTAATTTTCCTTTTGGAAATGGGAAAGTTCCAGGTTCTAATGCAATTACTCCTTTTACTTTGTCAGAAGCTATGGCAGTGTCCCAACCAGGTCCTCCACCAGCAGAATGAGTTACTAAAACTCCATTTCCTGATTTTTCAAAAACTTTTACCATCGCATCACTTATAACTTTTTGGTCAAAATCTCCAGTATCAGGAGTCATTTGTCTAAAAAACTGTTCTCGCGATTCCTTATCTCTAGGGACTGAAACATTGTCATATATATTTGGCCATTGTCCTATACGAAAATTATTATACCAAAGCTGGTCATCCGGTCTTGCTGTTAAATTTCTTGGAACTGTTGACTGCCCAGCTCTACCACGTCTAGGCTGGTCAACAATATATGTACTGTATCCTTTTTCCAAAAATATATTTTGAAATCCATCTCTTCCATCTGGTGTACTTTCCCAACTTTTTCCTGACTGTCCATACCCATGTAAAAATACAATACTATTCTTTTTTGCTTTTACTGGCTTTTGATAAAATACATAGGCATGATCTCCATGTAATGTTTCCCCATCAAAATTCATAGGCTCCGAATCTTTATATTCTCCTGGTGATGTTACAACTGTTCCTCCTGCCATAAAACTTCCCTGTTCTTTAATTGTTACAGGCTTCTGAAATCCAAAACTTGCAGTTGCTGATAATATCCCTATTGCCATTAATAATATTAAATTTTTTTTCATATATAATCTCCTTCATTTTCTTATTTTTATTTCCTTATCTTTATATATAGTTATAATACTAAAATTTAAGATAAAAGTACAATACCGTTTAGAAAATGTGCTATAATTAAAATGCATACTAGAAATAAAAATTATATGAGGTGATTAATATGATAGAATTGGAACAACTTAAACAGCTTATTGCGTTTGCAACATATGGAACATTATCAAAAGCTGCTGAAAAGTTGTATATTTCACAGCCTGCACTTTCCCGTTCGATACAAAAGCTAGAAAAAACTTTAGGGGTTGAACTGTTTGACAGGAAAAAAAATAAGATGGAATTAAATCAAAATGGAAAAACTGTTATCCAGTACGCAGAAAAAATATTGAAT
The DNA here is from genome assembly GCF_013394795.1 of Leptotrichia sp. oral taxon 223. NCBI lineage: Bacteria > Fusobacteriati > Fusobacteriota > Fusobacteriia > Fusobacteriales > Leptotrichiaceae > Leptotrichia > Leptotrichia sp. oral taxon 223. Next base: position 2,049,661 of record NZ_JABXYU010000001.1, on the reverse strand, counting down.
CTTGTAGATGAAATGGAAGAAAAAGTTAATAAAAATAATCAGATTCAAAATAATTTTTCAATCGGTTCATGTGCTCCGGCTCCATTGTGGGATATGATTTCATTATTTGGAAGATTTTATCCTGAAAAATATATTCTTCATAAAATAGAAAATAATCTTCAGTTATTTGAAAAACTTAAAAATGACATTTATCAGATGATTATACTTTCTGAACCTATTGATAATTCTGAATTTTTCTGTATAAAATACAAAACTGAACGATTATTTTTATCAGTTCCTCTAAGTCATCCGCTGGCTAAAAAGAAGGAAATACATTTTTCAGATATTACAGATGACAGAATGCTCTTATTCAATCCAATAGGAATATGGAAAGATGTAGTTTTAGAAAAAATGCCTAATATGAACTTCCTTATTCAAAATGACAGGATTATTTATCAGGAATTAGCTGAAATGCAGAATTTACTGCATTTCCGTTCAAATTTCACACTTGAACGTGAAGACAATTTCAAAAATAATATTTCAATTCCAATTGCTGACAAGGAAGCAAAAATGACTTTCTACTGTGTCTGTAAGAAAAATATAAAAAATGAAATTGAGAAACTTTTTGATAGTTTTAGTAAAAATTCTTAAAAAATAAGAGGGAAGAAATCTCCCTCGTATTTTTATTATTTCCTTCCATTAAGCCATTTTACTATTTCTACATCATCATGGTTTAAAAATAAACTTTCCTTTTTATCAAGTTCAGCTATTTTATTCATATCTTCTACACTCAATTCAAAGTCAAATACATTAAAATTTTCTTCAATTCTGTCTTTTCTTGTTGATTTAGGTATTACAACTATATTTCTTTGAATTAGCCATCTTAAAATTACCTGAGCCACAGATTTATTGTATTTTTTACCAATTTCAGACAAAATTTCATTTGCAAATATTCCATTTTTTCCTTCTGCAAAAGGTCCCCATGATTCTATTTGAACCCCATATTCCTTCATTATTTCATTTGCTTTAATCTGCTGATTGAAAGGATGTGTTTCCACCTGATTTACAGCTGGCACTACTTCATTATTCATAATAAAATCAACCAGTCTGTCAGGATAGAAGTTACTTACACCAATTGTTTTTATTTTCCCTTCCTTATACAGCTCTGTCATCGCTCTCCAAGCTCCATATACATCATTAAATGGCTGGTGTATCAGATATAAATCAATATATTCCAAATCCAATTTTTTTAAAGAAGTTTCAAATGCCAATTTTGCCTTTTCATAATTTGCATCACTTACCCATAATTTTGTTGTAACAAAAATTTCTTCTCTCGGTATACCGCTTCTTTTTATACCTCTTCCCACAGCTTCTTCGTTTCTGTAGGACGCAGCTGTATCAATCAGTCTATATCCTGTCTTTAATGCATTGTAAACTACTTCCTCACATTCTTTCGCATCTTCAATTTGGAATACTCCGAATCCTAATATCGGCATTTTTACTCCATTGTTTAAAGTTACATATTTCATAATATTCCCTCCTAATTTTTATATGTCATTTTTTAATTACAGTTACACTACCAATCTTCTTGAACATATTTTACAAAAAAATTTTTCTAAAGTACAATATCAATTTTGTAATCCACTATAACTAAAACGCATACTAAAAAATAAACTATAAAAAAATTAGCATTTAAACGTCATCCCTTCACAATCTAAATTTCTTCCATCGTCAAATCCACAATAGTCCCCTTCACTACTTCAACCAGCTTGTCTGTTTCCACTTCCATCTGTAATCCTCGCCTACCAGCTGAAACCATTATTTTGTCAAATTTTTCAACTTCCTTGTCAAAAAAAGTCCTGAACAGTTTCTTCATTCCCACAGGAGAACATCCTCCTCGAATATATCCTGTTTCCTTCTCCAATTCTGATAATGGCAATAAATCAATATTTTTCTCTTCACAAGCCTTTGCCACTTTCTTCAAATCCAGATGAGCCTCTCCATGAATCACACAAACATACAAATTCTTACTTTTCCCCTTTAACACAATTGTCTTAAAAACTCTCTCCGCCAATTCAGGCAACTTTTCAGCAACACCAAGCCCTCCGCTTTTATCTTCGCTCCACTCATAAGTATGGATAATGTATGGAATCTTTTGTTTATCTAGCTGTCTTAAAGCATTTGTCTTTACAATTTTTTCTTTTTTATGTTTCATTTTATACCCCCATAATCGTATTCTTCGTTATTTTCAGTATATCAAATTAATATTTTTCAGTCAATAAAAAAACAAGAAGTTAAATTAAATCCCTTATTTCTAAAAGCATTTTAATATTAAACTCCATTTAAATAAAGAGAAATAAAATTATAAAAGTCCTTACGTTGGATACTTAATGATTAAATTTAATTAAAGGACATTTTAATAGTTAATAGGCAAATATAATAGCATGATCTTGTAAAAAATGAGTTTAATTTTTTGATTTTCATTGTTTAAACAGGAAATAGTATAAATTATAAGATTTAAATGATATAATAGAATATATAAATTGCAAAACAATATTAGGAAAAGAGGTAAAATTATGTTGAAAGGACGTTCATTTTTGAAACTGCTGGACTTTACAACGGAGGAATTGCAATATTTGCTGGATTTGGCAAAGAAATTGAAGGAGGATAAAAAAAATAAAACTGAAAAGAAAAAATTAGTTGGAAAAAATATTGCACTAATTTTTGAAAAAACTTCGACACGGACTAGATGCGCATTTGAGGTAGCGGCTTATGATCAGGGGGCAAATGTTACTTATATCGGGCCTTCCACTTCGCAAATAAATGACAAGGAATCTATTGAAGATACTGCAAAGGTTTTGGGAAGATTTTATGACGGGATTGAATACCGTGGATACGGGCAGGATTTGGTCGAGGCATTAGCAGAGCATTCTCGTGTGCCTGTGTGGAACGGGCTTACGACTGAGTTTCATCCTACACAGGTTTTAGCGGATTTTTTGACAATTTTAGAAAAAAAGGGGACTTTAAAGGGTATTAAGCTTGCATATCTTGGGGACGGGAAAAATAATATGGCGAGTTCACTTATGATTGGGGCGGCAAAATTTGGAATGGATTTTACAATTGTTGCTCCGAAAGAGTATTTTCCAGATAAGGAACTGGCTGAAACTGCATTAAGACTGGCTGAGGAAAATGGAGGACGTGTTTCATTTACAGATGACAGGATTGCTGGCGTGAAGGATGCGGATGTGATTTATACGGATGTATGGGTATCAATGGGAGAATCATCTGATGTATGGAAGGAGAGAATAAACAGGCTTTCATATTATCAGGTAAATAGCGAACTTGTAAAACATGCAAAGGATGACTATCTGTTTATGCACTGCCTTCCTGCATTTCATGACTTGAATACAAAGGTTGCAAAGGAAATTGAACAGAAGTATGGCATTAAGGAAATGGAAGTTACTGATGAAGTGTTCAAAAGCAAAAATTCCGTGGTGTTTGATGAGGCCGAAAACAGGATGCATACAATAAAGGCGGTTATGACAGCAACTCTAGGAGAAAAATAAAAAAATTAAAAATTGAAAAAAATAAAGATAATGTATTGAAAATTTAGCAAAAATGTACTAAAATGATATTGAAGATTTAACATTCAGAAAGGAGATATTGGTGAAATCAATTATAAAGAAAATATCATTATTAGCAATTACAGTTTTAACAGCGGCGTCATTAAATGCTTCCAACATTATAATGGGAAACAATCACAATGCATCAAAAGTTAATAATCAGAAAGTAACAAAGAACAGGGAATTAAGAGGAGTCTGGGTAGCGAGTGTAAGCAACATTGACTGGCCATCTAAGAAAGGGCTTAGTGCAGATCAGCAAAAAAGAGAATTTTTGACAATTCTTGACAATGTGAAAAAATGGAATATGAATGCAGTATTTGTACAAATCAAGCCAACAGCAGATGCCTTTTATCCATCTAAATACTCACCATGGTCTGAATACTTAACTGGAACGCAAGGAGTAAGTCCAGGATACGATCCATTAAAGTTCATGGTAGAGGAAGCACACAAAAGAGGAATCGAATTTCACGCATGGTTTAACCCATACAGACTTTCCACATCAAGTTCAAGAGCCAAATTGTCAAAAGACAATATTGGACGTAAAAAACCTGAATGGACAGTGGCTTATGGTGGACAGTTGTACTTAAATCCAGGAATTCCCGAAGTAAACGATTATGTTGTAAACAGCATTGTTGAAGTTGTGAAAAATTATGACGTTGACGGTGTCCATATGGATGATTATTTTTATCCGTACAAAGTTAAAAATCAGGAATATCCAGATTCTGCACAGTACCAAAAATATGGAAGCAAATTTTCATCAGTTGGTGACTGGAGAAGAGACAATGTAAATAAGTTAGTTGAAAAATTGCATAACTCTATAAAAAAAGAAAATAAAAACGTAGAATTTGGAATAAGTCCATTCGGAGTATGGCGAAATGCCTCCACTGATCCGTCGAGAGGTTCTGCAACAAAAGCAGGAGTTCAAAACTATGATGACTTGTACGCAGACATTCTGTTATGGATGAATAAAGGCTGGATAGATTATGTAGCGCCGCAAATTTACTGGAATCAAGGACATAAATCCGCTGAATACAATACGCTTGTAAAATGGTGGAGCAAATATGCAGGGCAAACACAGACAGACTTATACATCGGACAAGCCGCATACAAGGTTAATGATTGGCAAAATGCAAAAGAACTAATAAATCAGGTAAATTTCAACAGAAATTACCCGGAAGTAAAAGGAAGCATCTTCTTTAGCTACAAATCATTACTGACAAACCCTAAAAATGCGACAAACAGTCTGGCACAAGGGCCTTATTCCAAGTAATGGCAATTTTTAGTTTTAAATTTAAAAAAATTTAGGATTTTAAAGAGTTCAAAAAAGAAAAAATCAGTGTTGTTAAAGTTATTATGACTTGGATAGCACTGATTTTTTTGTAAAAAAATTAAAATATATGAAAAATGATATAAATATTTTGCTATTTTTTGTATAAAATAGTTAGAAAAGTTTTAAATAAAGGGTTTCTTTAAATACTAATAAAATTTGCAAAATGAATTTAATTGGAGTATAATAAGCATATGTAACAAAGAATATTAAATCTTTACTCAAAGTTGGGAGAAAGGAGGGAAACAATGAAAAATAAAATTTGGAAATTTTTAGGATTTCTATTTCTTATGATGGTTGTTGTGAATGTGATTTTATCGATTATTTCAACATTTTTACCAGTAAAATTCGAGTCACCGAGTTCTGTCGTAGAAGCGCCGCACTATTTTAATTTTATTCTGGGGAACTTTAAATTTTCACTGAGCCAAACAGTCCTTGATACGTGGGCAATTATGCTTATAATCATACTTATTGTAAGAGCCGGGACAAAAAATATAAGTGTTGAAAAACCTGGAAAAATGCAGATTGTTATGGAAGAATACTATCATTTTATTGAAAACACCTTTTTGACTACTTTTGGAAAACATAAAAAAACTTATATACCATTTTTTGCGGCATTGTTTGCATTTATAATGTTTTCAAATTTAAGCACTTTCCTATTCCCGTTCATTATGATGGCAGTCAAGGAAAATGGCATTAGAACGGTAAAACCGTTTTTTAGAACGCCAACAGCGGATCCAAATACAACAATTGGGCTATCACTCGTGGTGATTGTCGTCTTCTTGGCAGTTTCTATAAAGCAGCATGGTTTAAAAGGATACATAAAATCATTGTTTGAACCAATGTGGTTTATGTTTCCGTTAAACGTCGTGGATATTTTTTCAAAAGTGCTGAACACTTCAATGCGGCTATTTGGGAATATGCTCGCAGGACTTGTAATTGTCGGGTTGCTGTATAGCCTTGTTGGGCGTGGACTGTTACAGTCAATGACAAATAATATGCTGAAGGGAAGTTTCTCATTTTCAGTCGGATGGCCAATGATTATACAGCTTTATCTGGATTTATTCATTGGAATAGTGCAGGCATTCGTATTTACAATACTATCATCAGTCTATATTGGTGAAGCGTTAGGTGAAGAGGAATAAAAATAAATTTGTAGTTCTTTTATATGTTCAAAGTCAATAAACTAATAAATTTTGCATAAATAACAGAATTATAAAAAACATAATTTTTAAAACAATCAAAGTAAAAATAAAAAAATAAATTTAATAAAAACTAGGAGGATTAAAGAATGGAAGGAATAGTTCAAGCAGCAGCTTTATTAGGAGCAGGAATTGCAGCAGTAGGGGGAATTGGAGCAGGATTAGGACAAGGGATTGCGACTGGATATGCAGTAGAAGCGGTTTCAAGACAGCCTGAAGCTAAGCAGGACATCATGCAGACATTAATTACTGGACTTGCGATTACAGAATCATCAGCAATTTATGCGTTGGTAATAGCTTTCTTATTGATTTTCTTAAAAGGATAGCAAAAATTAGGCATACTATTCGAACCCTTTAGAATTGTAAATAAATAAAACAATTCAGAAGTTTGGATAAAATAATTTTGATATGAAAGTTATTTAAAAAAATTAAAAAGAAACAAAAATAGGATTAATAATGTAAATTAAGGAGAAAAAATGAATGAAGGAGCAAGATTAGTAAACATCGATTTCACGATGGCTATTCAAATAATAAACTTTATAGTATTAGTCTATTTTTTTTCACGGGCTTTTGCAAAAAAAATCGGAAAAGTGCTTGAGGACAGGAAAAAATTAGCTTTGTCTGAAATGGAAATTGTTGAAAACGAAAAGGAAAAGCTGGAAGAACAGAAAAAAACAATAGAAAAACTAAAAAAAGAATCCAAAAGACGTGCTAATGACATTCTGATAAAAGCTGAAAGACAGGCAGATGACAGAAAAGATCAGATTATATCACAAGCTATGAGCAATCGTGAAAGAATGATGATGAAAGCTGAAGCTGATATTGAAAAAATGCGTCAAAACGCTAAATTTGAACTTCAAAAGGAAGTTGGAGAAATGGCAGTTGAACTTGCAGAAAAAATTATCAGGGAAAATATTGATGAAAAGCAGGATAAGACTATAAATAAGTTTATTAATGAGATAGGAGATTAAAATGGCTAATGATGAAATTGCAAAAAGATATGCAGCGGCAATTTACAATATAGCAAAATCTTCTAACAGTATAAATGAAGTTCGGGAAGTATTGAATATTCTTATGGAAAATTATGAGGAGGAGGAAGAATTCAGAAAAATTTTGGAAGATCCTTTGAAAAAATTTCCAGAAAAGGAAAAATTTTTAGAAAAATCATTTGATCACGTGACAAAGGAAGCGCTTGGAATAGTGAAATATATTGTGAAAAAACAGCGCCTGTCGTTAATCAGTGATATAAAAGAATATTTTTTAAAGCTTTACTACGAAGAAAACAATAAACTTCCAATAACTGCTATATTTGCAAAGGAGCTATCAGAAACGCAAAGAGAACAGTTAATAAAAAAACTTGAAAATAAATACGGTAAAAAAATCGTTTTAAATCTTAAGGTTGATAAGGAAATAATCGGCGGAGGAATTTTAAAAATTGGAAATGAAGTTATTAACGGTTCAATAAAAAATCAAATTGAAGAAATAAAGAAAAATTTTTAGAAACGGAGGTGCTTTTCTTTGAGAATCAAGCCAGAAGAAATAAGTAAAATAATCCGAAGCGAAATCGAAAATTACAAAAGTTCACTGGATATTTCCAATACTGGGACGGTTTTGGAAGTAGGAGATGGAATTGCCAGAATCTACGGATTAAGTAACGCTATGGCAGGAGAGCTTTTAGAGTTTGAAAACGGAACTATCGGAATGGCACTAAACTTGGAAGAAAGTAACATTGGAGCAGTAATTTTTGGAAAAACACAAGGAATAAAAGAAGGAACCATAGTAAAAGGATTGGGAAAAGTAGCTGAAGTTCCAGCTGGAAATGAGCTGCTTGGAAGAGTAGTTGACGCACTTGGAACTCCTATTGACGGAAAAGGCTCTATAACAGCTGACAAACATATGCCAATTGAACGACAGGCTTCAGGAATTATCGCAAGAAAACCTGTTACACAGCCTATGCAGACAGGAATAAAGGCAATAGATGGAATGTTCCCTATTGGAAAAGGGCAAAGGGAATTAATCATTGGAGATAGACAGACTGGTAAGACGGCAATCGCCATTGATTCAATTATAAATCAAAAAAATAACGACGTTTTATGTATTTATGTGGCAATTGGGCAAAAAAGATCGACAGTTGCACAAATTTATAAAAAACTGGAAGAGGCAGGTGCATTGGAATACACAATCATCGTTGCGGCTACTGCTTCAGAATCAGCACCACTTCAATATTTGGCACCATATTCTGGAGTTGCCATGGGTGAATATTTTATGGATGAAGGAAAAGATGTACTGATAGTTTATGATGATCTGTCAAAACATGCGGTAGCTTATCGTGAAATGTCATTATTGCTAAAACGTCCACCAGGAAGGGAGGCATATCCAGGAGATGTCTTCTATCTTCACTCAAGACTGCTTGAAAGAGCGGCAAAATTAAGTGATAAACTGGGTGGAGGCTCAATTACGGCACTTCCAATCGTAGAAACACGTGCAGGAGATATTTCGGCATATATTCCAACAAATGTTATTTCAATAACAGATGGACAAATATTTCTGGAAACAGATTTGTTTAATTCAGGATTCAGACCAGCAATAAATGCGGGAGTTTCTGTATCACGGGTTGGAGGAGCAGCACAAATCAAGGCAATGAAACAGGTTGCTTCAAAAGTGAAACTGGAACTTGCCCAATACAATGAATTGCTGGCATTTACACAGTTTGGATCGGATCTGGACAAGGCTACAAGGGATCAGCTTAACCGTGGATCTAAAATCATGGAAGTGTTAAAGCAGCCGCAGTATAGCCCATTCAAGGTTCAGGAACAGGTAATTTCATTTTACTGTGTTACAAATGGATATTTTGACGACGTTCCAACTGAAAAAGTTAGAGCATTTGAAAAAGACTTAATTGAAGCGCTTAAAAATGATTCAGAAATTTTAAATGAAATTTTGGAGAAAAAAGTATTGGATGACGAGCTAAAAAGTAAACTTGATAAATTTATAACAGACTTTAAAAAAGAATATGTGTGGTAAAGCAGGTGAAATAATATGGCAGCAAATATGAAAGAAATAAAAGAACGTATTGACAGTGTAAAAAACACAAGTCAAATAACAAATGCAATGAATATTGTTTCTTCCACAAAATTTAAAAGATTTCAAGTTCTGACTTTAAAATCCAGAAACTATGCTCATGCAGTAGATGAGGCTTTTGACAATCTGGTTGCAAGTCTTAAAGGAAATAAGTTTGTCATTTTTGATGGAAAACTGGAAGTCAAAAAAATCGGTATTATTGTAATGACATCAGATCGTGGGCTATGCGGAAGTTTTAACTCAAATACTTTTAGAAGGCTCGAAAGCATGAGAAAGCAATTTGCAAAGGAAGGAAAGGACGTTTCAGTCGTAACAATTGGAAGAAAAGCGAAGGAATATTGTAAAAATCGGGACGTTAACGTTGACAGTGAATATACTCAAATGATTCCTGAAACAATGTTTGAAACTGGAAAAAAAATCAGCGAGGATGTTGTACAGTTTTATTTAAACGATTTTTATGATGAAGTTTATATGATTTATTCAAAATTTGTATCAGCAATTGAATATAACATTCAAGTTGAAAAATTGCTTCCGATAGAAAAAAAAGAAGGATTGCCAACAAAGGAATACGTATTTGATCCGTCAGAGGAAGAAGTGTTAAATTCGTTTGTACCGCAAGTTCTGAATATAAAATTGTATCAGTCGCTACTGGAAAATTCGGCAAGTGAACATTCAGCTAGAATGTCAGCAATGAAACAGGCTAACGACAATGCTGCTGAAATGATAAGAAACTTGGAAGTACAGTACAATCGTGAAAGACAAGGAAAAATAACACAGGAATTAACAGAAATTATAAGTGGTTCTTTAGGAGTACAGTAACTTATTTTCAAACTAAAGAATCGAGCATAAACTAAGAAGGAGGTTAAAGGTAACCGATGAGTAAAGGTAAATTAGTGCAAGTTATTGGGCCAGTTATAGATGTAAAATTTGAAAAGCAATTGCCTGATATTTATAATGCGCTTGAAGTATATAAGGAAAACGGAGAAAAATTAGTAGCTGAAGTTCACGCCCACAATGGAAACAACGTTGTAAGAGCAGTTGCAATGTCTGGAACTGAAGGGCTAAGACGTGGACTGGATGTTGTAGATACTGGCAACCCGATTCAAGTTCCCGTTGGAAGAGCCACATTGGGAAGAATCTTCAATGTGCTTGGAGAAGCGGTTGATGATGGCGAAAAATTAGATGCAGATGTATTAAGGGAATCTATCCATAAGGATGCGCCGTCATTTGAACAGCAGGGAACAGATTCTGAAATACTGGAAACAGGAATAAAAGTGGTAGATTTACTTGCTCCATATCTAAAAGGTGGAAAAATCGGACTGTTTGGAGGAGCAGGAGTCGGAAAAACAGTATTAATTCAGGAATTAATTAACAATATTGCCAAAGGGCATGGAGGACTTTCTGTATTTGCAGGAGTTGGAGAACGTACACGTGAAGGGCGTGATTTATACAATGAAATGACAGAAAGTGGCGTTATTGACAAGACAGCGTTAGTGTATGGACAAATGAATGAGCCACCTGGAGCAAGACTAAGAGTCGGACTTACAGCGCTTACAATGGCAGAATATTTTAGAGATAAGGAAGGGCAGAACGTACTTTTATTTATTGACAATATATTCAGATTTACTCAGGCGGGATCAGAAGTGTCGGCACTTCTTGGAAGAATGCCATCAGCCGTAGGATACCAGCCAAACTTGGCAACTGAAATGGGAGCCTTACAGGAAAGAATAACTTCGACAAGTACAGGTTCAATTACATCGGTACAGGCTGTATATGTGCCAGCAGATGACTTGACAGATCCGGCGCCGGCAACGACATTTGCCCATTTGGATGCAACAACAGTATTGTCAAGACAAATTGCATCACTTGGAATTTATCCAGCGGTGGATCCGCTTGATTCGACTTCAAGAATATTAGAACCAGAAATTGTTGGACATGAACATTATAAAATTGCAAGGGAAACTCAGAAAGTATTGCAAAGATACAAGGAATTACAAGATATTATCGCAATTCTGGGAATGGATGAACTGGATGAAAATGATAAATTGACAGTAAACCGTGCAAGAAAAATCCAAAGATTCTTTTCACAGCCTTTCTCAGTAGCGGAACAGTTTACTGGAATGAAAGGAAAATATGTACCTTTAAGGGAAACAATACGTGGATTCAAGGAAATTTTAGACGGGCTTCATGATGATTTGCCTGAACAGGCATTCCTATATGTCGGAACAATTGACGAGGCAGTGGCAAAAGCCAGAGAATTAATGAGTGAATAATTATAAGAAACAATTATAAAAAAGTTTATTGGATCTGGGGATAGATTCCCCTATTTTCCAATAAATAATTTAACAAATTTAAAAATGTACTTGTTGCATAATCTGGCATATTCTAAGCAGAAAGGAGGATTTATGGCAACAGAGTTTATTTTGGAAGCAGTAACTCCTGAAAGGCTTGTTTTTGAAAAGCCCGTCGAATTTGTGAAATTGCGGACAGAAGGTGGAGATATTGGGATACTTGCCAAGCATATTAACTACATTACGCCAATCGGTGCAGGAGAGATGCTTGTCCGTGAAAAAGATAATCAGGAGGTTACATATTATCTGGAAGGTGGATTCCTTGAAGTTCGACAGGATAAAGTCGTTATTTTGGGAGTAAATATCGTTGAAGCTACAAAAGCGGAAGCAGAACGGATGGCAAGGGAAGTTGCCATTGAAAAGGCAAAAAAACAGAAAATAAGAGAAGATCGGGATATTTTGGGAACAAAAAAACGAATTCAAAGCAATTTAAGCAAAAAATAAATTTTTAAAATTTTAAAAAATGTGTTATAATTATTGTAAATAGAAATTAAATAAATAATTAATGTAAAGGTGGAATGGGAATGGAGCAAGTAAGAAAAAATAGAAAAAGAACACATTATAGAAATTACGTGAATGAAAAATTAACTGGAAATAGAAGAAAAACCTTTAAAAAAATAGAGGAAATAATTTCATTTGAAGTTATTGAAAAAGAAATTATTGAAAGAATTTTAGTAAAATACTTTTTAATAAAAAGAAGCAGAACATTTTATAGAAATTTCATAAATAGAAAATTAGTTGGAAATTTTGGAAAAAAATATAAAAGAATGTTTAAATCTTTGAATTTTGACTATGAAAAAATTTCACCAGATCAAATAAAACGTAGATACACAGAAACTGAAATTAACCGTTCAAAATATGCAAAAGGTGTTGAATATGATGGACATTCAAACCATGAGGATATTTACTTCGATAAGGCTCCATTGCCAGCAGCATATTTTGTCGATGAAATTGTGCTAATGCCAAAAAATCCTACAACATTGTTTATGTATTGGGAAATTCGTGACGATACGTATGAAAGACTAGCGTCAAATAATGGAGTTGTTGACAATATAGTTATAAAGCTTTTCAAGCATGGACATGAATACAGAAAAATTATAAGACACGAAAGAATAGGTTCACATTATATTACTGATATTGATGTAAACCAAGATTATGAAGTATTTATCGGATACGAAGATCAATATGGAAACTTCTCAGAAGTAGCACATTCAGTAGATACTATAACACCAAATGACAGAGTTTCAGATAATTTTGACTTATTATGGGGAACAGTGAAATACGATCCAAACACAAATCAGCTTATAAAATATATAAATTCGCCTGTTTCAACGCCAGAAGGAAGAGAACTTTTAGGAGTGCCTGCTGATCTTGATGTAGATGAAAACAACGAATTTATAATTGAAGTTATAGAAAGATTGACAAAAGTCGGAGCTTCAGAATCATTAATTGAAAGAAAAGTGATAAAAGGAAAACTTCCAAATCTTAGACTGGATATGGGTGGTTCAAGAAGCAGTTAAAATGTTTTTAAAATGAATAAAAATGAAAAGGAAGGGATAAAATGGCTATTTTAAATATGTTGCACGCTTGTTTACGTGTAGAAAATTTGGAAGCGTCTATTGAATTTTATGAAAAGGCATTTGGATTTAAAGAAGATCGACGTATGGATTATCCAGAGCATAAGTTTACTATCGTTTATTTGGCTCTTCCAGGTGAACATTTTGAAATTGAATTGACTTACAATTACGGTCACGGACCATATACGATTGGTGATGGTTTTTCACATCTTGCAATTGCTTCGGATGATTTGGAAGGCGACAACAAAAAACATAAGGCACTTGGATATGAAACAACTGATATTAAGGGCTTACCTGGAAAACCAGGACACTATTATTTTGTGACAGATCCAGATGGATATCGTATGGAAGTAATTCGTTCAAAATAAAATATTAAATAACAGTAAATAGTAATTTTGATAAAACAATAAAAAGGCCGATATTCTCGGTCTTTTATAATAATACCATAAAGTTAAATTTGAAATTATAAGGAGATTATTAAATGAAAATAGTAGTTTATGGTGCTGGAGTTATGGCACAATATGTGAAGGAATCTGTAATAAATTCTGGAAATGAATTTGTTGGATTTGTTGACCCGCTTGGAAATGGAGATTTTAAAAACTTGAAGGAAAATAATGTAGATTTTGATGCGATTATAGACTTTTCACACTTTAGCCTTTTGGAAGATGTGCTGGAAGCGGGAATTAATAAAAAAGTTCCAGTTCTAATTGCCACAACAGGGCATTCAGAAGAGCAGCTCACAAAAATTGAGGAAGCGGCAAAGCAAATACCAATAATTAAGGCGACAAATACTTCAGTTGGAGTAAATATCGTGAATGAAATCGTAGCTTTTGCAACAAAATTATTAAAGGATTTTGATATTGAAATAATTGAAAAACATCACAACAGAAAAATTGATGCACCAAGCGGTACAGCAAATACTCTACTTGAAATTGTAAAAGAAAATCTGGATGATAATGGGAAAGATTATAGAACAGTTTACGGAAGAAAAGGGCATAGTAAACGTGCTGAAAAGGAAATAGGAGTTCACGCTATACGTGGTGGAAATATTGTGGGAGAACATACCGTAATTTATGCAAAAAATGATGAAATAATCGAAATAAAACATGAAGCATTGTCAAGAAAAATGTTTTCAGATGGTGCAGTTAAGGCTGTGGAGTTTCTTTTCGGGAAAAAAGCAGGATTATATACAATGAAAAATGTACTTGGTTTATAATAATAAAATAAAAAAAGAAGAAGAACTTTAATTCAGGCTTTTCTTCTTTTTCTCTTATTTTTACTACTTAATAAAAGTTTTAATCCTTTATTTAAAAAACTGTGTAAATATTGTAATGATACTGATGTTGGCAAAGTCGATAAATAGTGAACCGACAATTGGAATTACAAAGAATGCCATTTTTGAGTAAATGTATTTTTCTGTGACTGCTTTCATGTTTGAAATTCCGTTTGGAGTCGCTCCCAGTGCGAATCCACAATGTCCTGAAACCATTACTGCCGCATCATAATCTGATCCCATTGCCTTAAATGTTACAAAATTTAAGTACAGATAAACTAAAATAATTTGTGCAATCAGCAAAATAATTACAGGAAGTGCCAAGTCAATTAATTCCCATAATCTCAATGTCATTAGTGCCATTGCCAAAAATAAGCTAAGTGCCACATCTTCAAGAATGCTTATTTCCTTAGTTGGAGCATTCATTGCCTTCACATTGTCAGACAAATTTCTAATAATTGCCGCAACAATCATTGGCCCAATATAAATTGGAAAATGTGCCTCAAAATTTGTAAAGCTCATAAGATAGTCAATAAACATTGATAAATATGAGCCAATCCCCATTGCAATCAAAATATAGAAAAATGCCATTGAAAAACGTTCGCCGTCAAGATAAGGCTTTTGTCTTTTTAACACTTCCTCGTCAATATCTTCATCTCCATGCTGTATTCCGTCTTTTACAAAATGCTCTGGCAATAATTTATGTTTTTTAATAAGCCTGCTTGCAATAGGCCCTCCCATAGCAGATCCTGCAATAAGCCCAAAAGTTGCAGAAGCAATGGCAATAGCATTTGCCCCTTTATATGCAGAACCAAGAGCTTCAATCGTTGGAGCCACAGCCGCTGATGTTCCATGCCCTCCAGTCATTGGAGTAGATCCTGTCATTAACGCCAACAGTGGCGGAATTCCTACAAATTTTGAAAGTCCAACTGCAACAACATTTTGTAAAACACACAATCCTGATGCAACAAACAGGAAAACAACAACTTTTTTCCCGCCTTTTTTCAATATTTTAAGACTTGCATTAAATCCTACACTTGTAAAAAACATAATCATAAAGAATTTTTGCAATGTGTCAGTAAACTTTATTTCAGCTATATTTGCCTGTCTTAAAATAAAAACAAACATTGAAAATAAAAAACCGCCAATTACAGGTGCCGGAATGCAGTATTTTTCAAAAAATTTAATTTTTTTCCTAAGTTTCATCCCAATTAACAGTAAAATGACTGCCAGCCCAATAGTCTGTATCATATCCATGTTAATTTTAGCCATACTTAATTCACCTCGATACTATAAAAATTTTTTCGTAATGTAATATTATACTATAAATTCAAATAAAGTGCAAATCTAAAGCAAAAATTGTTTTTTTACTCTTAAAATCACCTGAAAAGTCATAATAATTTATAAATAGGGCTGTAAAAATTTGGAAAAAATAATAAAATATGGTAAAATATAGTAAAATTGGTTTAAAGTCGAACTTAAAAAGTTATAACTATTTTACTTAAACTTTAAATTTATTTAATTTCTATCAGTTTATTATTAAAAAAGTTCGGATATATAGTGAAAAAATAAAAATAATGGAATATAAATAAGAATCAATAATTAAAATTTAATGATATGAAAGGTGGCTTAAAATATGGATTTTACAAAAGTTAAAGAAAATGAGAAAAAATCAATTTTAGAAAAAAAAGAGATTGTAGAAAAAGACTTTTGGCGGCAAAAATATCATATTCAGGGAATTGTGGGACTTATTAACGATCCGAATGGATTTTCTCAGTTTAAAGGTAAATACCATATGTTTTATCAATGGAATCCGTTGGGAACTAATCATAAAAACAAGACTTGGGCTCATAGCGTAAGTGATGACTTGCTACATTGGGAAAGGCTAAAAACGGCTTTGCGGCCTGATACCTGGTATTCCAAGGATGGAGTTTATTCTGGAAGTGCGATTGCGGATGATAAAAAACTTTATTTATTTTATACAGGAAATGTGAAAGATGCTGATGGAAACAGAGAATCTTACCAATGCCTAGCAGTTTCCAGCGACGGAGAAAATTTTGAGAGATGGGAGCCAAGCATTGTAAATCAGCCAGATGGATATACTCGGCACATAAGAGATCCAAAAATCTGGAAAAAAGATGGAAAATTTTATGCGGTAATTGGTATTCAAAGTGAAAATTTGGAAGGAAAAGCAGTATTATACAGTTCAGAAAATATAAAAGACTGGAAGTTTGAAGGTGAAATTGCTGGGGCAAATCATGGAAAAATTAAAGACTTTGGATTTATGTGGGAATGTCCTGACTATTTTCAGCTAAAAGACGAAAAAACTGGAGAAATTAGAGATTTGTTGATATTTTCACCGCAAGGGCTAGAGCCAGAAGGAGATTTATATAATAACAAATATCAGACAGGATATTTATTTGGAAAATTAGATTATGAAAAACCTGAATTTGAAATTTTTTCAAACTTTGTGGAAATCGACAGAGGACACGACTTTTATGCACCGCAGTCAATGGAAGATGACAAAGGAAGAAGGCTTTTTATAGGCTGGATGGGAGTTCCAGAAGAAGAAGACTTTCCAACTGTAAAAAATGAATGGCTTCACTGCCTAACATTGCCAAGAGAACTTAAAGTGATAAATGGAAAACTTTATCAAGTGCCAATAAAGGAAATGGAAAGTATCCGTGGAGAAAAAATTGAGTTTAGTGGAAAAGTGACTGGGGAAGTGAAAGTTGGAACAGGAACTACTTATGAATTAAAAGCTAAATTTACAAATATTAATTCTGATTGCGGATTAAAATTGAGAACTGGAAAAAATAGTGAAACAGTTTTAAAATTTGATTACAATGATAAAAAATTTGTGTTAGACAGGACAAAAGGTGAACAGTCTGATAAAAGATTAAGAAAAGTTTATTTAGGAGATATTTCAGAACTGGAACTTACTGTGTTTGTAGATAATTCTTCTGTGGAAATATTTATCAATGGCGGACAGGAAGTATTTTCATCAAGAATATTCCCTGAAAAAGGTGCAGATGGAATAAGCGTATTTGCGGATAAGAATGTAAATGTGGAAATAGAAAAATGGGAATGGAAATAGAGTTATTTTAATAAAATAACATAAATCTTATAAAATAAATTATTTATAAAATTAGAGAGGAAAAAATTGATAAAGAAAAATAATATAAAATTAGATATGGTGAATTTACTGGATGAAATTCAGAATGGGAAATACAGCAATATTCAGTTAAATTACTATTTTTCTAAAAATAATTATACAAAAAAAGAAAAAATGTTTATTACAAATGTGATAAATGTCGTGATAAAAAATTTGATTTATATCGATTATCTGATTGGAAAAAGTGTTAGAAATGTGAAAAAGCGGAAAATAAGGCAACTTTTGAGAATTTCGGTTGCACAATTATTTTTTATGGAATCGGATAATGCTGGAGTGATTTTTGAGGCTGGAGAAATTGCAAAAATTTTGAATGCACACCAAACTGGATTTGTGAATGCGGCTTTGCAGACGATTTTGAAAAATAAAGAAAAATTTGAGAAGAAAATTCCAAAAGATAATAGGGAAAGTATTGTTTTATCGTATCCGCAATGGTTTGTGAATAAGATGAAAATTGATTATCCTGATGCTTATTTGGAAATGCTAAAATCTTATAAAAAAAGAAGTTATTTGTCAGTTAGATTTGATAAAAATAAAATTACGAGGGAAAAATTTGAGGAATTGCTGAAAAATATTAAGACAGATGTCTTATTTTCCGTCGGTGAAATTTATTATTTATCAAATGCAAATATTTTTGATACGGAGATTTATAAGAATGGGGATGTTGTGATTCAAGATGCTTCGTCTTATCTAGCTGTGAAAAATTTGAATGTAAAGGATGAAGATATTGTGCTTGATGCCTGCGCTGCCCCTGGCGGAAAATCCCTTGCGATTTTACAGTTATTTAATCCGAAAAAGCTAATTTCTACTGATATTTACGAGCATAAAGTAAAGATATTGAATGAACTTAAAAATAAATATGGATACAGCAATTTTGAAGTAAAATTGAATGATGCCACACAAATTGAGAATTTAGATACGATGTTTGATAAAATACTCTTAGATATGCCCTGCAGCGGGCTTGGAGTCCTTCGGAAAAAGCCTGAAAAAATATATAATCTGACTGCAAATGATATAAAAAGTTTGAAAAAACTTCAGAAAAAGATATTTGAAAGTGCATATAAATGCTTAAAAAATGGCGGGGAAATAGTTTATAGCACTTGCACATTTTCTAAAAATGAAAATACAAATAATATTCAGTATTTCCTGGAAAAATTTGAGGATTTGGAAATTTTGGAAATAGAGATTCCTGAAAATATTGAAATTACAAAAGATGAATTTGGGGGAGTTTATATTTCGTATAAAAATAAATATCTGGACGGATTTTATATTGCAAAATTAAGAAAAAAATAAAAAAATTTGAGTATATTAAACTAAAAATAATAACTAAACTAAATATTTTAAAGAAAATTATAAAAGAAAACTTAAAAATTTGAAAATAAATTATTCTATAAAAGTACATAAAAAATGATTGAAAGGACATATTTGGGATGCAATTTAATTTGGATAATGATGTGAAATTCATATTGGAACAACTGAATAGAAATGGAACAGGATTTCTTGTCGGCGGAGCAGTTAGAGATAAAATTCTAAATAAAGATCCTGGCGATTATGATTTTGCAACTGATATAGAATATTCAGAGTTAAAAAGAATTTTTGCTGATTATAACCCAAAGGAAATGGGAGCTCATTTTGGAATCCTTATGATAAAAGTCAATGGGAAAAGTTATGAAATAGCAAAATTCCGTAAGGAAACAGGAGTTTTCAACAGCAGATATCCAAAAGAAATTAAATTTGTAAAAACAATCGAAGAGGATTTGGCAAGACGGGACTTTACGATAAATTCACTGGCATATAGCAAAAAAACTGGAATAATTGATTTGTATGGCGGAAGGCAGGATATTAGAAGAAAAGTAATAAGGTTTGTTGGGAAGCCAAAATTAAGAATAGAAGAAGATGCTCTTAGAATTCTAAGGGCTTTTCGATTTATTTCAAAATTAGGATTCAATCTGGATAAAAAAACTGCAGAAGCGATTTATAAAAAAAGAAAATTTCTGACTAAAATATCTAAAGAAAGAGTTTTTGACGAGCTAAGTAAAATTCTTATGGGAAATTTTGCAAAAAAGGCTCTTATTGAAATGAAAAAATTGCAGGTTCTGGAAATGATAATTCCAGAATTTCGTTATGCCTACAATTTCAATCAGAATAATCCCAATCATCCAGACGATTTATTTAATCACATTATAAAAGTTATCCATTTTTGTAATTATGATTTGGTAACCAGATTTGCCGCACTTTTTCACGATTTGGGGAAAATAAATGTAAAAATTATTGATGCAAAAGGTATTTTTTATTTTTACGGGCACGAAAAGGAAAGCGCATTAATTGCAGAAGAAGAATTAAGACAGCTTAAAGCGTCAAATGATTTTATAAATTCAGTGAAAAAAATTGTAAGAAATCACATGTTAATTTATGAAGATGTTTCGGATAAGACGTTGAAAAAATTGATTATTGAAATGGAAGAAAAAAATCTGAAAAGACTTTTTAATTTATTTTATGCAGACTTAAATTCTAAAGGACTTAGAACAAAAAAAGAAAATAAAAAAATTTTACAAAATTTCTGGGACAAAATTGAAAATATAAAAAAACAGGGAAAAATACCGCAGTTTAATGATTTAGACATAACGGGGATTGATTTGATAAATCTTAAATTTAGCAACCGTGAGATTGGGGAAGTAAAAAATAGATTATATGAACTTGTGCTTGGAGATGAAATTGAGAATGAAAAGGAAGCATTGCTAAAATATATTGTGAAGCATTACAATCTAAATAGTAATTTCGAATATGAAAACTCATGCGGAGCAATTGTTTTTAATGAAAATACTGAAAAAGTGCTGCTTGTAAAAATGCACAATGGCAACTGGGGCTTTCCAAAAGGACATATTGAAAACAACGAAACGAAAGAGGAAACAGCAATTCGTGAAGTTCATGAAGAAACAAATGTAAAAATAAAAATAATTCCTGATTTTGAGCGGGAAATAAAATATGTTCCAAATGAGAATACAATTAAGAAAGTTGTACTTTTTGCAGGAATTACGCAAGATGAAAATGTGCAGATCGATACTCATGAAATCGAAGATTTTCAATGGTGCACTTATGAAGAGGCTTTAAAGCTGGTTACTTATAAATTGCAGAAGGATGTGCTGGAAAACGCAAAAAAAGTATTTATAAAGTCTAAGACAGGTTAGGTTTTTAATAAAAAAAATGTAAGAGGAAAATAAAGTAAAAAATGAAAATAGAAAAAATTTTAGGTTATGAAATTCACAGGAAAAAAGTGAAAAATATAAATTTGCGGATAAAGCCAAACATGGAAGTATATATTTCTGTGCCAATGAATTTACATCGTGACTACATTGAAAATTTTATCCGCTCTAAAGAAAGTTGGATAAAAAGCGTTTTGAAAAAATTGAAGATGTGAAAGAAAAGCAGAAGGGCTTTGAGTACAAAACTGGAGAAATTCACAAATTTTTAGGAAAAGAATATAATTTAACTGTGAAAACAGGAAACTTTAATGGCGTGAATTTAGCAAACAATGAAAAAAAGCCAAATATAATTTTGACAGTTAATGAAAACATTTTAGAAAATATTGATGAAAAGAAAAAAATTATGGAAAAATGGTATTTTGAAAATGCAAAAAAATTATTTCCACAATTTATGGAAAAATGGCTGAAAATATTGGATGAGCATGTGGAAAAAGTGGCAATAAAGCCGATGAAAACTAGATGGGGTTCGTGCAATTATGTAAAAAAATATATAAATCTTAATACGGAGCTTATAAAAAGAACGCCTTTTGAGATAGAATATGTGGTTTTACATGAATTGACACATCTAAAATATCCAAATCATGGGAAAGGTTTTTACAATTATGTCGAACGGTATATGCCAAATTACAAGATTGCTGAAAAGATGCTAAATGCTAAACATTATTATTGATTTTATAATTAAAAGTTAAAGAAAAAATATTCAAAAAGGATATCTTTTTATTCGTACTTTTAGACTAAAAAAAATTATTTAAATAAAAACAGGAACTATCAATTAAAGACAGTTCCTCTATTTTTTTATTAACTTAATTAATTAGTATTTGTTATATCGTAATCCACTAAAATTTCAATTTCTCCATTTTCATAAACAAAAAGGCCAGTAACAGCCTCATGTGGCAAATCGCTGTGCATTTTCTCGGCAGCTTTGCGAATATATCCTTTCTGCGTTTCATCATCAATTGGACAACCAGCACAGTCGCTATGTCCTGCCACAAAGATATGATCAGATTTATGTTTATTAACCGAAATTAAAACAACCTTATCTTCTATTTTTTTTAAATAATCCTCATCACTAACAATTTTATTTACAGCTCCTGCATCAGTAATGGTATCAACAAAAGTATATCTATAATTACTTCTGATATATTCATTCAAAATATGAATAAATCTTCCATCCATACAGCATACTAAAGTACAAAACATAATTTCCTCCCTCGTTCAAACAACTGTATATTTTTAATTATTACAAGTTTGAAGTGTTTGAAATATATCTTAAAGATGTTGAAATTATAGCATATTTATTGGCAAAAATCAAAAATTTCAACTTAATAAATTTTTCATAAAATATTCAATTACATATTCTGCACACTTTATCCCGTCAACTGCTGCCGACATAATCCCCCCAGCATATCCTGCACCTTCCCCGCAAGGCATAAGCCCTTCGATATTTGAGAAAAATCTTTCATTTCTAGGAATTTTCACCGGAGATGAACTACGGCTTTCGACACCTGACAGAATTGCGTCATAACTGGCAAATCCCTTTATTTTTTTATCCATTAAGGTAATTCCTTCTTTTATAGAATCGTTTATGAATTGTGGAAAAATTTCATTTAAATTTGCAAATTTGTAGCCTGCCAGATAGCTTGGCTTTATTTTTCCTAATTTTGTTGAGATTTTATTGTTTACAAAATCGCCAAATAGCTGAATAGGGGCTTTGTAATCTTTTCCGCCAAGTTCAAATGCTTTTTCTTCCAGCCTTCTTTGAAATTCTACTCCAGCCAGAACGCTTTCTCCTGGGAAATCCTCAGGAAATACATTTACCAAAATTGCTGAATTTGCATTTTCCAAATCTCTTTGTGAATAACTCATTCCATTTACAACAAGCCTGCCTTCCTCGCTTGAAGATGGTACAACTACACCACCAGGACACATGCAGAATGTATAAACTCCACGTCCATTGCTTGTCTTCACATTTAATTTATATTCTGCGGCTGGTAATTTATCAGCAAATTTTCCATACTGCGAGTAATTTATCATACTTTGAAGATGCTCAATTCTGACTCCTACTGAAAAAGTTTTCCGTTCCATTGCAACATTTTCTTCATTCAGCATAAAGAAAGTATCCCTTGCACTATGCCCGATTGCGAGAACTAGAATGTTTGTTGAGATTTTATAAATTTTATTTTCATCAGAATTTTCCACATTTTCAACTAAAATGCTTTTTATTTTGTTATTTTTAGAATCGTATTTTTCATAATTTATTTTTACAAGTTTTGTGCTAAAACGGTACTCTCCTCCAAGACTTTCGATTTTATACCTAATTTTACGCATTATTTCGATTAATTTATCAGTTCCAATGTGGGGTTTTGACATATAATTTATTTTGGGATCAGCACCAGCGAGAATTAATTCATCATAAACCTTCTGAATCCGAAAATTATTTGTATTCGTATTTAATTTTCCATCTGAAAATGTTCCAGCTCCTCCTTCTCCAAACTGCACATTTGAATATTTATCGAGTTTTCCAGTTTTGAAAAAATTATAAACATCCTTTTCACGCTCATCTACATTTTTCCCCTGCTCAATAATAATAGGCTTCAATCCAGCTTCGGCAAGCACAAGTCCAGCAAAAATTCCGGCAGGACCACTTCCGACAATAATAGGGCGTTTTACATTTTCAGTTTCTGTAAAGTTCTTAATTTTTTCCGTAGAATAAGGCTTTTTCTCAATTTTTCGCACATTTTTCACATTTTCAAATCTTTTCTTTTCCGTTTCCTCGTCAAACTTAAAAGAAATATCCACCGCATAAACAAATACAACATTATCTTTTTTTCTGGCATCAATCGCCTGTCCTGCAATTTCAAAACTTTTTACTTCATTTTCATTGATTTTGTAAAGTTTGTAAACTGTTTTTTTTAAATCATTTCCGTTGTGTTTTACAGGCATTTTTATATTATTTATTCTAATCATTTTTCTCCTTATTAGTTTAGTTGTTTTTAAAAGTTTGCAATATTATTTTTATTTTAAATAGTAAATTTTCTAAAAATTCATTTTAGCAAGGGAGTTAAATTTTTTGTTATCAAGTAAATAAAATACCATTTTTATAAAATTTATTACTAATAGTATTTAATTTAGCAACATTTTAAATTATACAGTCCTTTTTTAAAGATTTTTTCCTAAAAAATATCCAGATGTCCAGGCCCATTGTAAGTTAAATCCGCCACATTCACCGTAAACATCCAGTATTTCTCCAGCGAAATACAGATTTTTAACTTTTTTTGATTCCAGATTTTCCAGATTCACTTCACTTAGAGGAATACCTCCAGCGGTAACTTGAGCCGCTTTAAAGCCATTTGTATCAATAATTTTTATTTTGTATTTTTTTAAAGTTGTACAGATTTTACGAATTTCATTGTCTGTAAGTTCATTTATACTTTTTGACAACTTTTCTATTCCTGCCGATTTTGTCAAAAATTGTCCCAGTTTTTTATTGACAATTCCATTAAAAAATTGTTCCATCGTAAAAGCCTTTAATATTTTTCGACGTTTTTTCAGAATTTCAAAAATTTCATTGTACGTAAATTTTGGCATAAAGTCAATTTCAAATTCCACATTTTTATAAATTGGAAAAACATACGAAATATTAAAAACCACATTTCCAGAAATCCCAAAATCCGTAAACAATAATTCTCCATCATAAGTGCAAATCTTTATTTTCTCTCCACTTCCATTTTCTCCAAAAGCCGTAACTTCCACATCCAACTTAATTCCTTTTAATCCCTTAATTTTTTCTTTTTCTGCCTTTAGCTGCACAATAACAGGCGTTAATTTCGTAACTGTATGCCCAAAGCTCTTTGCTAGCTCATAGCCACTTCCGTTTGAACCAAGTTCAGGATATGATTTTCCACCAGTTGCAAGCACCACCTTTTTAGCAACTATCTGTCTTTTATCCTCAGAAACTATCTTAAAATCAAACATTTTCTTCTCAATTTTCGTAACATAAAAATCTGTAATTATCTCTATTCCAAGACTTTGTGCATAAAATCTGAGTCCATCCACAATTGATGCAGCCTGTCCGCTAAGTGGATAAACTTTTCCACTATTTTCTTCATCGCAAATTATCCCAACTTCATCTTCAAAAAAATTCATTGCATCCTGTGAAGTAAAGCTTTCCAAAATTTTCTCAATCGGCTGCTTCATTTTCTCAATTCCAAAATAATTTCTATTTGAAGCATTCACATTTGTCAAGTTACATCGCCCATTTCCAGTAGTCAGCACCTTTTTCAAAACTCTGTCCTTTCTCTCCAGAATGACAACATCCTTACCATTTTTCTTTGCAGTAATCGCTGTTAGAAAACCCGATGCACCGCCACCAATTATCGCTATTTCTTTTTTCATCCTGTAATCCTGTTCTCCTAAATATTTATCATAAATTTCAAAACTATAATCAATCCACTTAAAAATTGGAGTAAAAACATGTAAAAAGCAATGGATAGCTTCTACTCCCGTTTTAAACTAGAATTGCTATATTATTAATTCCCCGTTCAAAAGCCTGTTTATAAAACAAAAACGAGCCGTGTGCTCGTTTTTTTGTATGAAAGAAGTCTAAATGTAGAGATGGGGCGTCTCTATTAGACAGTTATTTATATCATATATAACCTTATTTGTCAATATTCTAAAAAAATTCAAAAAATAAATCCATATTTTTAATTTTTTTATAGTCTTGTAATCTTTAAATCCTAATTTTTAAAGATTTATTTTTATATATCCAGCTAAGTAACTTTTCTAATTTTTATAACACTTATATCCTAATAAATTGTAAAGCAATATTGAAAAAAATTCAAAATTTTATTCAGCTTCTTTTTGAAAAATTAGGCATAATTTCAAAATCAACCAATATTGGCAAATGATCTGAAAGCTGAGTTTGTATGACTTCATAATTTTTTACTTTTATTTCTTGGGAACAAAGTATAAAGTCAAGTTCACGTTTAGGATTCCAACTTGGAAAAGTCGGTTCTTTCCTTGTATTTACATTTTTTAGATTTGAAGCCTGCAAAAACATCTCAATTTCCTCTTCGCCCCAAAAAACGTTAAAATCACCAGCTACTATAACTGGCTTCTTACAATTTTTCACCAAATTATAAAGCTGCACAATTTGTTTTTGCCGTGTTTTTCCTCCAAGTGCCAAATGTACAAGAAATACAATTATATCCTTTGTTTCCACCTCTATAATTAATTTTTTCATCCCAATATCCAGATAGTGAAACTCCTCTCTTACAATTGGATTTTTACAAAGTAAGGCATTCCCCTGCTTTCTCACCATTGGAAATTTCATATAGTTAGAATCTTCCTCATATTTATACTGATAAACATTATTATTTCTCGTAATTCTGCCAAGAAGTGTAGCCTGATTTCTGCTATACATACGAAATGAGCCAAGATCCACTTCTACAAGTCCCACAATATCAGGCTTGTACTTATTAATAAATTTCCCAATCCGATAAATATGCCTTATAGAACGTCCCAAATATCCCCGCATATGCTTAAACGGCTGATTCAAATATTTTCCAGTCCCATATCGAATGTTATACAAAAGAAATTTCATTTTTTCTCACTTCTCTTTCCTATGTCCTTACTTTTTCACTATCCCAACTCCATCTCCAAATGGCAGCAGTACAAAATTATACTTTTTATTCAATTTTTCTATAAATTCTTTAAGCCTTTTTACAATCGTCTTGTACCTTTTCGGAATTTCTTCCTTATCTGCCGCAACCAGTCCACGAAACATCAGATTATCAATAAAAATAATTCCATTTTCATTGAGAAGTTCATAACTCATTTCAAAAAACTTCAAATACTGCCCCTTTGAAGCATCAATAAAAATAAAATCATATTTCATATTCTTACCAAGTTTCGGAATTTCCTCCAAAGCATCTCCAAAAATCATCTTATTCTTTTCAAATAATCCAAGTTTCTTAAAATTTTCCACAGCTTTATTATAACGATTTTCATCAATTTCCATCGTTGTCAAAAATCCGTCATTTTGATTGGCAATTTGTGCTAAAAAAAGCCCTGAATA
This sequence comes from Leptotrichia sp. oral taxon 223, assembly GCF_013394795.1. Classification (NCBI taxonomy): domain Bacteria; kingdom Fusobacteriati; phylum Fusobacteriota; class Fusobacteriia; order Fusobacteriales; family Leptotrichiaceae; genus Leptotrichia; species Leptotrichia sp. oral taxon 223. The sequence continues at coordinate 2,022,737 of NZ_JABXYU010000001.1, read as the reverse complement.
TCCTGTCGCTGTTCCAATTTCCAAAATATTCCCAGCTTTTATATTTCTAGCCGTAAAAATCATATAATTTAGCACTTCATCCGTAATAATCGGTACATTTTCATCTAAACTTTCTTTTTTTATATCCTGTATAATTTCATTTTCTATTTTAAACAAATTCTGTACATATTTCGATGATTCTATAAAATTTTCTATCATAAATTTTCCTTTTTTTTCTTATTGTGTATTGGTATCCATTTAAAATTAAATCTATAAAATTTGAGCAGCATGCTCATAATAAATCCTGTATTTTAATAAAGAATAGCATTTTTGTGTTAAATCTAAAATTCCAATTTCCAACTTTAATTTTTCATATTTTTCATTTAATATTTACAACATTTCTCCCATTTTAAAAATAGGCAACATAACTGAAAACACAATAAGCCCAATAATTACTCCAATAAAAATTATCGAAAGCGGTTCAAACATTTTCAAAAACCATTTTATTTTTTCACTAACTTTTTCATAATAAATTTCATTCAAATTAAAAAATGATATTTTCATTTCCCCGGTTTTTTCTCCAATTGTAAGAAAACTTATGTATTCATTGTCAAAAAAAGTTGTATTTTTAAAGGATTTTTGAATGCTCTCCCCTTTTTCTATTTTTAAAATAATTTTTTTCAGCTCTTTATTTAAAATATTGCTTTTGGAATTTGTACACATCTTTAGCGATTGAATCAATGGAACATTGGCATCTGTTAGGGAATACATATTTCTCGTAAAATTTAATATGCAAATATTTTTATACATTTTCCCAATAATTTTTGTTCCCAATATTTTTTTCTCAAAAACCTTTTCATTCTGCCTTTTCCATTTTTTCAATATAAAAAATAAAAAAATTATAACTGCTAAAAAAATAATCCCATACCTATCAGTTATTTTACTGAGATTTATCACAATTTGTGTAACTTTTGGCAATTCCTGCCCAATGTCAGAATAAATCAGGACAAATTTAGGTACAACAAATTTTAACAGTATAAATACAATGACTAGTGCAGTAATTATAACTGTTACTGGATAAATGCTCAAATTTTTTATATCTTTTTTTATTCTCTGATTAAATTCATACTTTTCATAGAGATTTTTAAAAACAATTTCTAGATTCCCAGTTTCTTCCCCAATTTTAACCATTTCCATAAATTCCTTATTTGCAGTAATCTTTGAAAAAGCCCTATGAAGAGAAACTCCCTTTTCAATCTGCTGTTTTGCACGCATTATCTTGCTTTTCAAATCCCCGTCATAATTCTGTGCAACAATTCCAAGCGTGTCAATTATTGAAATTTTACCATTTAATAAATAATATACACTTTTCGTAAATGATAATAAGTCTTTTTCTCCTATTTCGGTTTCTACATTTCGTATAATACTTCTCATTTTAATTAATCCCCCCTTTGATTAATTGTTAGTTAGTTATTATTTCCTGCTGTTCTCCAACGCAATTTTCCCCAATGCAATCGCACCAACAAATCCCGCTTCATCTCCAAGTCCTGGATAAACAATGTAATTATCAATTTTTTCTAAAATTTCTTCCTTTTGAACATAACCATTTAAAAATTCCAATGTATATTTTCTAATTAATGGGAAAAGCTGCTTTTGCTTCATAACTCCGCCACCCATAATTATTTTTTGTGGCGATAAAATCAAAGTATAGTTTACCACAGCCTGAGCCAAGTAATATGCTTCCATATCCCAGACTTCATCCCTATCGGCAAGTTCAATTCCTTTTTTACCCCATCTATCCTCTATTGCAGGCCCTGCTGCCATTCCTTCCATACAGTCCTTATGAAAAGGGCATCTTCCTTCAAATTTATCATCTTTATGTCTTTTCAAGAATATATGTCCCATTTCAGGGTGAGTCAGTCCTTGAAGCATTTTTCCATCAACAACCGCTCCAGCCCCAATTCCAGTTCCTACCGTAATGTACATAACATTTTTCAGGTTTTCTCCAGCACCCCACCAGCTTTCTGCAAGTGCTGCGCCATTTACATCTGTATCAAATTCCATCGGAACATCATAATGTTTTTTTAATTCCCCAATTAAGTTATAGTCACTCCAGTAAGGCTTTGGAGTTTTTGTAATGTATCCATAAGTTTTAGAGCCTTTTACAGGATCAATCGGTCCAAAGCTCCCAACACCCATTACATCAAATTGCTTATCCTTAAAGTATTCAATAACTTGTGCCATTGTTTCTTCAGGAGTTGCAGTTGGAATACTTACCCTGTCGATAATTTTTCCATCTTCAGTCCCCAATCCACAGATAAATTTCGTTCCCCCGGCTTCAATTGCCGCAATAATTGCCATAATTTCACTTCCTTTTCTTTTTTATTTTATAACATTACTAAATTTAATAATAACTGCTTTTATATATTTTTCAACACATTGTCATTATCTTTGTAAAATTCCAGTATTTCATTCTGCGTTGCAGTAGCCGTTCCTATTTTTGCTACTACAATTCCAGATGCCATATTTGCAATTACCCCGGCCTCATACAAATCCGCTCCAGCACATATCGAAAGTAAAAATGTCGATATAAAGGTGTCTCCAGCTCCTGTAACATCATAAACTTCCCTTGCCACAGTCGGTATCCTCTTATGTTCTGTTCTAAATAACGAAACTCCCTCCTCACTTCGAGTAAGCACAACGCTGTCTAGTTTTAACTCGTCCTTTAACTGTGCCATTTTTTCAGCAATTTCTTCTTCACTTGTGAATTTTTTCATTCCAAAATAATCCAAAATTTCTTTTCTATTTGGAGTCATTGAAGTTGCTCCCGCATAATTTTTAAAATTCTGAGGTTTTGGATCAACCATTATCTTTTTATTATGTTTTTTAGTTATTTCAATAATTTTTTTTGACAAATATTTTGTAAGCAGCCCTTTATTGTAATCAGAAAGTAATACCGCATCAATATTTTCGATATTTTTTTCAAAATTTTCTAAAAGCTGTTTCTGAATATCTTCTGAAATATCAGTATCCTTTTCCCAGTCCAGCCTAAGCAGCTGCTGCCCTTGCGATAAAACTCTGCTCTTAATAATCGTTGGACGTGTTCCATCCTTCACAATTCCATCAGGATTCACATTCTTAGCCTCAAGCTCCTTTATAAATTTCTCTCCACTCGCATCATTTCCAATTACTCCGTAAACGAAAACTTTCCCTTCAAGTGAAGTCAAGTTATTTGCTACATTTGAAGCTCCTCCCAATACAAATCTCTCTTCTTCTATATTCACAATCGGAACAGGCGCCTCTGGTGAAATTCTGTTGACTCTTCCAATTAAATACTCGTCTAACATCATATCGCCAATTACAGCTATTTTCACACTACTAAATTTTTTTATTATTTCTTCAAGCCTTTGAATCGAAATCATCTTTTTCCTTTCCTTAATTCAAATTCATTAATTTACTGTTTTAAATTATATTTTTAATTTTAGTCTTTATTCAATATTATACTACATATTTTTGAAATTTGCAGTATAATTTGTAAAGTTTTTCATTTGAACTGCAAAAAGTTTAAAATGATCATTTTTTAGTTACATTTTATCCTGAATTACTGCCTCAATTTCAATATAAATATCCCGCATTTCCCTATTAGTCCTACGATACTTAAACAACGGCCCAATTATAGGGATTTTTGATAAAATTGGAACCCTTCTTACCGTTTCCTTGCTCACATCCTGCTTTAATCCTCCAATAAATGTCGAGCCGCCGTTATTCAATGTAATTGTTGTCTTAGTCTGATTCTTCTGTTTAGCTCCAGAAGAGGCATTATAGCTTGAAGTCAGCTTAAAGTTACTTATTTCTGTATCAATTTTAAGCAATATTTTCTTTACTCCGTTAATTTTCCTGATTTCAGGGTTTATTCTAAATACAATTCCAGCTTCCGAAAAAATTGGCTCCACATATTCAGTATCATTTTTTGTAGTCTTCTTTTCTCCAACCAGCACTTCCTCTGTAACTTTAAGTTCCCCTTCCTCATTTTCCATAATCATAAGTGTTGGCATTGCTTCTATACGTATATCCCCATTTTCCTTTAGCAAGTTAAAATCTATTCCTAAAAATCTGCCACCTCTTGAAAAAATCGATGCAATCGAAACTTCCCCATTTAAAAATTTTGCCACTAAATTATCCTTGGTCGCATTCGTATTATCACTATTTATGCTCCAGTCTATTCCAAGCCGCTCAAATAGATTTGAACTTGTGTCAATTATAGTCCCTTTTATTATAACCTGCTCCTTTTCCTTATCCAGCGACTTTATAATCCTTCTCATTTCCTCAACTTTACTCTCGTCTCCGCTAAAAATTACCTTATTGTCAATTCCAATCACTTCAAATCCAAAAAAGCCATTAAGCGCCTCAGTAATATCCTTCACATTCCTGTACTCCAAATCAACTTCTCCAGTTTTCTTTTTAATTTCCTTTACAGTCTGCTGCGTCTGATTCTGCCCCTGATTCTTGCTTTCCTCCTTCTTTTTTCCAAGATTATTATTTTTATTCTCCTGCTTACTGGTACTTTTTCCCTTATTTTCACTATTTTCCTTTTTCTCAACTTGAACTTTCTTTGGAACTTCATAAATAAATATTTTTTTAGCATTTTCTATATCGCTCTTGTTTACATAGTCAGCCGCTTTCGCTCCAAAAATATTACCCCAGCCAAACCAGAAAGCCAAAACCAAAACAATTGGCAGCCTACAGTTTCTCTTTTTTTTCAAAATTACAATCCCTCCTTTCAAATACGAAATTTATGCAATTTCTCCTCTATTTTCAACAGCAATTTTCTTTTTATCCGCAACTTTCTCTATAAAACCAAGCGAAATTTTAAATCCATCGCTTGTAAGTTCTATAAACATTTTGGAAGTATCAATATACTTTTTGCTTTTATTCACAAAATAAATAAACTTTCCAAAATTATTCAAACTCCCGTACATTGTGAAATGAATATATTTAAGCCTATATCCGTTCCGTTCCCAGACATTTTCCGACTTTGAGATTTCCTTCATTTTCAGTCCACTGTCATGAGAAAATATATAAATCATCTTTTTAAATTCAGATTCATTTTTTATCGACAAAAACGACAATCTTTTCGTCAATGCCAATATTTGACTATATTCTCCCATAATCCTTTCACGCTCTGAATTTTTCTCTTCTACCACATCCACAATCTTACTTTCCAGATTCCTTTTATTCTCAATCAAAATTTTCCTATTATTTAAAATTTCCTTATATTTCCCATACTTTTTATTAGTGCTCACCAGCATAAAAATAACCCCAGCCGCAAGCACCAGTATCTTCAAATTTAATTTTATCATCCTATTTCTTCCTATATATCTTTATTCTATTAAAAAAGTTTACTCATACTGCAATACTAAGCTCCATTTAAAAAACGAAAATTGTATTTTATTTTTTTTATATTTATTAATTTAAAGCGGTTCAAAAATATACTCAAAAACCGTCGCTGTATCATTATCTTTCAAATATCCCAATTCAGAACTTGGATACTTTTTTAAAATATTATTTTCAAATCGTTCAAAATTATTAAAATTTTCCATTTCACCTTGAACAGTCCATTTTGCATTTTCATAATTAATTTTTGTATAATCAATGCCATTTTTACTGTTTTCAACTAAAAATTTTATAACTGAATAATATTCCCGTCTTTTTATCGCTCCGTCAATTTCACGAAGAGTTGCAAGTTCCTTTGAATAATCAGGTATTTCTTCGGTCTTTTTTTTCAAATAATCCTTTTCCAGCAACTTTATCTCCTTCTGAATAATTTCATTTTCCACAGTTTTTTTCTGAAGTGGAATCGAATTATAAATCAAAAAATACGCAATAATAAAAATTCCGGCAATAATAACATCAGAAAATTTTACATTTTTTACGCTCTCCTTATCAAAAATTGCTGTTTTCTTTACAAAATCAGGACCATCTGAAAAATCTGCCCCCATAAATATAACTTTTACATCGTTTTCTCCACTTCCAACAACCGTCATATCTCCAAAATCAAAGTTTTCAGCATCATCTACATCCTCAATTTTCAACTCAATTTTTTCTACTTCAGCAATCTTCTCATCCTCAATCAAAATTCTAAGGCTGTTCTCTTCTCCAAGCTGCAAAATCTCAATTCTATCGCCTTTATTCCCTGATTTTACATCATTGTCAAAAAATCCCCAATTATCGCTACTCTCCTCATTTATATCAATTTCCTCTATTTCACCAAAATTTCTATCTATATTTGAATTTTTTATAATTCCTGTTTCCTGAACACCTTCCACAGCTCCTGTCGCATTTTGAAAATTTTCTTGATTTTCAAAAAAATCGTCATTATTTTCAAAATTTTTATCAAAGTTTTCATTCTGACTAATTTCAAAAGTTCCATACCTATAATAACTGCAGACAGCATCAAAATCTATTTTTAATTCCGAAATAACCATCTGATGTTTTTTTAAACAATTCCTTACTTTAGTAATTTCCCTTTTATCCAAATAAATATCCAAAAACTGATTTTCCAAATGATTTATAACCAATTTTCTATTTACAAAACTAATCTTTTTCTTAAAAATTTCCGAAATATCTTCCAATTTTATAGATTTTTTTCCTAAATTTTCAACATCATTTTCCTTTTTATCAGATTTTTCCACATTTTCTCCAAAATTGCCAAATAAAAAATATGAAAAATGTAAAATCACAGCCGCTTTCATATTTTTTTCAACCTGATTTTCCTCAAAAAACGACTCTAAAGCCATTTCCAGTTCCTGATTTTCAAAAAAATATATTTCTTCGTTAAAATATATATAAATTTTATTTTTACTTCTTATATATATTTTTATTTTTTCTCCCATCACTCCCCCTTTATTATTTTATTTTATTTCTAATATTCCATTTTGAACAGTTTTATAAAAAACCTGATTCCAAAACTCTCATTTCTACTTCCAGCGGACTCAATCTCCCAAACTCTATCTTTTCCTGAAACAATATCTCTTCATTCAAAATTTTCCTTGCAAAAATAACTTTCAATTCACTATAAACTTTATTTTCTTCAAGTGGCAAGGAATATTCATTATCATTGCTGTCCTTTATAGATTTTATCCTGTAATTTCCTATACTTTCAGTTTCTTTTGGTAAAAAAACTAAGTTTTTCATCTCAATAATCTGTCCATTCTTTTTTAAAATACTGTCAAAATACCGCTCCTTCTTATCTAGCGAAACTGTATTCCCGTCAAATAAAATCCCTTTATTCAAAATCCGTTCCATATTCTGATTTTCCTTCTGCGTCAAAAATTTCTTCTCAATTTTATTTTCTTTGCTACTTTTCAAAAAAACCATTTCCTTCTTTTGCTGAACATAATAAACAAAATTAATCGAAAAAGCTGAAATTATCGACAAAATTACCAAAACATAAACCAGACTTGCCCCCGCATTTCTTTTTTTAAAATTCTTATTTTCCTTATCTAGTTCCCTGCTTTTCAATAACCTAAAATATTTATTCCCCATTATCCAAAACCTCAATTTAAATTCTTATAGCTCTAACACTCTCGTTTTTCTCCTCATTTAGCCTAATAATCAACAAATCTCCCACTTTCTCAAACTTTGCCTCACGAAATTTCCCAACTTCAACCCTGCTTCCAAACTTTCTTAAATTTTCAGCATCAGAAATATACAATTTTCCCTTATTATATTCAAGCTTATAAAAAATTTGATCCAGCTTAAATACTATTCGATTTTCTTTAACAAAAATGTTATTATTCTCCCCCTCATAAGAAAATCCCTGAATATCTCTATTTTTTATATCCAAAACAATTTTATCCATCGAAAAATACATCTTCTCGTACATTTTCTGATTATCCTTCTTTGCCTTTTCCACAATAACTACACGTTTCAAGAACACAGAAACCACAAATACAAGCACCGAAAATATAAACAAGCTTATCAATATTTCAACTAATAAATATCCTTCTCTTTTTTTCATTTATTTTCCTCCTGCAAATTATTTTTTTAACTATTTTAATTAATATTTGGAAAATAATAATCCTTTATTTTATCAATATTTATTTCAAAAATATATTCCTTCTGCCCAAACTCATTTACAAAATACCCATCCGTCCTCTTTATTTCCACATTTATTTTATCTTCCTGAAACTTGCCCTTTTTATCCCGTTTTTGTTTCAAATTTTTCAAAACTTGATATTTTTTTTCAACTGCAAATCTATTATAAAAATCTTCCACTTTTGAAATCTCGTATTTCCCAATGAAATTCACAATTTCATTATATTTTTTTGCCTTTAATATTTCAGCCATATTTTCAATATTTACATTCTTTTCATTTAAATTATCGACTTTAATGTCCGTTTTAAATGTCTGTAAAAATAAATTTGCAACTGGCACAATGATAACTGTTACAAAAAACATCGAAATCAAACTTTCAATTAACGTTTCTCCCCTATTCCTTCTCATATTTTCCCCAACTTTTATTTACCAAAAATCTCAAAAATAACATAACTTCCGATGATAAACGGTGCAAATGGGATATATTCATACTTTTTCCACTTTTTCAAAAATAAAAATAGAAAAGCGATTATTCCAGAAAAAATATATAAAATCATATAAAAATTTATAACCTTGTCCACTCCAAAATATCCCAAAATTCCACCAATTCCCATCATCAGCTTCACATCCCCAAAGCCTATCAGCGTTTTTCCAAAATAATCTTCTAAAATATAAAGCACTATCATCGGCATTGAATAAGCACAAATTCCCAAATAATACCCTTCTAAATTAGTATTTTGAATTGCTAATACTAGTCCTAATGCAAGTAAAATAACAAAACTTTCTTCAGGAATAATCCTTTTTTTCAAATCAATCAAGATAATTCTAAAAAGAATACAATATTTCACAATTTCAAGCACAATATTCATTATTTCCTAATTTCTTCCCCCGCAAATGCCTTGCTTCCTGCAGATACTTTGGCAAAAACCTCTCCATCCTGATAAACTACATTTCCTTCAATATTTCCAATCTTAAATTTCCCGTTGCTGTCCAGCCCAATTCCAAGTTTATTGAGATTTCCATGCTCTGTTAAAATATCCTGTAAATTCTTAGGTGCATCTCCGCCATGATCAATACTCCAAGAAGTTGTAGTATTATTAAGTTCCGCAACTGCTCCAATTACCTTGCTTCTATTAGCCTTATTCAAATACTTCCCAACTTGTGGCACTGCAATTGCCGATATTATGGTAATAATCGCTACTACCAGTATCACCTCTACGAGCGTAAACCCTTTTTCCCTATCCTTTAATCCTTTGTTTTCCTCCCTTCTTTTCATTTTTTCAATTTTACTCTTTTCTTTTTTTGAAACCTTATCCATAATTACCCACCTCTTTTTATTAATTTTTATTTAATAATTTATACTATATTTTTAAATAAAAGTCAATATATAAATTAAATTATTTTAAAAATTTATTAATTTTTTATGAATTATAGTTTTTTTGCATAAAAAAAAGACTGACCTCTAGAATACTTCCAGTCAGCTTTTTTCATGCTTTTCTTATTCTTAAAATTTTAATTTTTTTAGCACAGTAATATTAATTTTTCCAAAAGAAAAAATATTTATTAGTCTATTAAATCTGATAAATTTTCAACATTTTCAATATTAATAACTTCAATTTCCTTATTAATTTTCTTAATTAGTCCTGCCAGAACTTTTCCTGGTCCGATTTCATAAATCTTTGTAACTTTGTTTTCAGCCAGTTTATTTATTGTGTCTACCCATTTTACTGGTCCGAATGTTTGACTGTACAGTTCATTTTGAATTTCATCAGCAGAATTTAAAATATTTGCTGTGGTATTGGCAACAATCGGAGTTACTGGATTATTCCAAGTGTAGTTTTCAAATTCTTTTTTTAGAATTTGGGCAACAGGTTTCATTAATGATGAATGGAAAGGTCCTGAAACTGCTAGAGGCAATGCTCTTCTTGCTCCTTTTTCCTTAAATAGTTCAAGATTTTTTTCAATTACTTCTTTCTCTCCAGCAATAACTGTCTGTTTTGGCTCATTATAATTTACAGCTTCCACAATTCCGTCAATTTCATTACATATATTTTCCACATCTTCTGCACTAAGTCCTAATATTGCAGCCATTCCGCCATCAATATTGGCATTACTCATTATTTCCCCTCTTTTTGAAATCAATTTTAATGTGTCAATTTCACTTAAAACTCCAGCTGCATATAAAGAGCTGTATTCTCCCAAACTATGTCCAGCCACAAAATCAGCATTTATACCTTTTTCTTTCAATAATTTTGTTAAAATGACTGAAAATAGTGCAATTGCAGGCTGTGCGTACTTTGTATTTTTCAGTTCCTCGTCAGTTCCTTCAAAAACAACTTTTTTCACATCTTCATTATTTTCAAAAATCTTATCAATTAATTTTTTATTCTCAGCATCCACTTCATCATATAGTTTTTTCCCCATTCCAGCATACTGTGTTCCTTGTCCAGGAAATACAAAAGCAATTTTTGACATAAAATTCTCCTCCTACTCTCACATGTTTTACTTGATTTTAATTGGGCAAATAATCATAATTTTTAATTTCAATAAAAATTACTAAATTATAACTATTTTTTTATTTCTTCAGCATCTACTATTTCTTCATCTTTTGATTCTTTCGTATTTTTTCCAGTAAATTTAGTCAGTTGCTTTTTATCAGCCATTTCCTTTATACCAAGTCCCATAACAGCCAGTCCTAAAATCAATGGGACAATAAATAACGGCAAATCTTCCCATACATAATGAGTAACATACAAGTATGCTCCTACACCAAGAAAAATCCATCCATGTTTTTTCTTTTTAACTAAGAAATAAACACCCACAAGAATCATTACTACCTGATAATTTACAATATACTTCATAATGTCCTCAGGTATGAATTTAAATAAACTTAAAACTACAATTACCAGTCCCCAAAAAATTTTTGAATTCATAACTTTGCCTCCTACAATTTATATTTTAAAAAATTATTTTCCAATTTTCCAACTATTTTGATAATTCCACCAAAATTGAACCATAAGTCAGTCCACCACCAAATCCAGTAGCAACAAACTTATCACCTTTTTTAAGTTTCCCTTCCTTTATCGCCTCATCAAGCGCTATCGGAATTGATCCCGCCGAAGTATTTCCGTACTTATCCAAATTTACGAAAAATTTATCTAGCGGCTGCTTAAATCTTTTTGCAATTGATTCAATAATTCTGATATTCGCCTGATGCGGAATAAATAAATCAACGTCATCAGCAGTTATTCCAGCCTGCCCTAATACATCTTCCACAGTTTCAGGGAACACTCTTACTGCAAATTTAAAGATTTCCCTTCCATTCATTTTTAAGTAAATATCCTTATTATCAATTTTTTCTTTAGATATAGGCTCTTTTGTACCTCCTGCAGGCACTAGCAGCTCACTTGCCCCAGAACCGTCAGCTACAAGATGGCTTGCCAGATATCCTCCATTTTCCACTTCTCCAAGCACGACAGCCCCTGCACCATCTCCAAACAGGATACAAGTACCCCTGTCTGTCCAGTCAACCACTCTCGACATCGCTTCTGCCCCGATAACAAGCACTTTTTTATAAAGACCAGCCTTAACAAAGCTATGCCCAGCCGAATAAGCATAGACAAATCCTGTACAAGCCGCACTCAAGTCAAATGCCGCCGCATTTATCCCCAATTTATCCTGAACAAGTGCAGCAGTTGACGGAGTCCCGTAATCAGGAGTCATAGTCGCAACAATAACCAGATCAATCTCATTTTTATCTATTCCAGCATCTTCAATTGCTCTTTGCGCCGCCCTAAACGCCAAGTCAGACGTCCCTTCATTTTCATCCACGATTCTTCTTTCCTTGATACCAGTTCTAACTGTTATCCATTCATCATTTGTATCCACAATCTTTGCCAAATCATCATTTGTCATTATCTTTTCAGGCACATAAGATCCTGTTCCTAAAATTCCAACTTTCATATCTCACCTCAGATTTATTTTTATTTTTTACTATTTATATTTCTTATTTTTTATAATTTTATACCAATTCCAGTTTAAAATCATTCTACTAAAGTCTATCATAAAATTTTTAAAAATACAACTAAAAAACATTTAAATTAATAAATAATAAAAACAATAAAAAAGCAAGACATAAATCCTGCTTCAACAAACTATTCAGCATCAGTTGTTTCATTATTTGATAATACTTGTCTGCCTTTATAAACTCCTGTTTCCAAGTTTAATCTGTGTGGTCTTCTTACTGTTCCATCAGCTTCTACAATAATATTTGGAGCTTTGATGGAATCATGCGATCTTCTCATATTTCTTTTTGCTTTAGAGGTTCTTTTCTTAGGTACTGCCATTATTTATCGACTCCTTTCTAATTTTTATATCATTAATATTTCAATTTAATATTGTAAAAATAATTATAGAAAATCATAATTTTTTCACATTTATACAAACTATTATAATAAATATAAAGCCATTTGTCAAGGCTTTAATCTATTTTTTCCATTTATTCAGAAGATTTTTTATTTTTTTTCTAACTTTTATTGAATTTCTGTTACTTTAATTTTTCAAAAATTTATTTTTGATTCTCTTCAGATAATGTATTAACTTTTTCTTGCTTATTTTTTTCAATAATAATTTGATATTTTTTCTCAGTATCAAATTCAATATTTTTTATCTTTTCAGAAATTTCATCTGTCATTGTTTCATTCCCAACAACTAAAACAACAAAGTTCTCATTATTATTTGCATCTATCAATTTCCCAATTTTAACTTCACTAATATTATTTGAAAAATTTTTATATAAAATATTTTCAACAGTTTTTAAATCATTTTCCAAAATTTCTTGATTTTTATTTTCAATCGGTAATGAAACATCTTCAGCATTTTCTTTTATTTTTTCTTCGTTCAGATATTTTGATAAGTCCTGTGCTGTTAAATACTTTTCATTGGATAACTGCTGTATTTTTAATTTATAGTTTTTCAATTTATATTTTTCCAGTTTTTTTTCTAATTTCTCAATATCCTGTTTTTTAAAGGCATCTCCTACAATTTTTAAAGTAACAGTTTTATCTTTTTTATTAATAGAATTATCAAAAACATAATGATTTTTTAATTCCCTTGAAATAAATTTTTTTAATGAATTTTCTCTCGCTGTATCTTGAACTAAAGTTGTTGCTGTATATATACTTGGAATAATTATGATTAAACTTCCTATATAAAATATTACTTGTTTTTTTATTGAAACTTTATTTCTTGCTTCAAAAATATTTCCAGAATAAACTATCAAACCAACTAATGTTGCTATCATTATAAAAAATACATTTATTATAAACAAATATCCTGCTCCAAGAAAAATTTTCAGATTCCCATGAGCAATCCCAAATCCTATTACACACAAAGGAGGCATTAATGCTGTTGCAATAGCTACTCCAGGAACTACATTTCCACCATCTTCTTTAGTTTTTCCAATTACTCCTGCAATTCCACCAAAAATTGCGATTAAAACGTCCCATAAAGTAGGATAAGTTCTTGCTAGTATCTGTGGTGTTGCATCATTTATAGGGCTTACTAAAAAATAAAAAGTGGAACTTACTACACTTATTAATATAAAAATTCCCAATCTAAAAAGTGATACATAAACTCTTTTTAAATTTCCATTTGATAATCCCAATCCTAGCGACTGAATTGGTGACATTAGTGGCGAAATCAACATTGCTCCAATAATTACTGCAACAGAATTTGTATTTAATCCTATTGAAGCTATAATCATTGCACAAATCAGAATAAACATTGTTTCCTTTGTAAAATCAGAATCTTCAATAATATTTCTTTTTAAAATCTTGTATTTCTCATGTTTTATTTTTTCTATCATTTTACTATATCTCCTTTATATTTTTATAAATTAGTAACTTATTTAATTTCTATTTCAAAAAATTTAATCATCTTCATAAACAGGCTCTATATGAATCAAAAGCCTTTTTATATTTTTATATTTATGCTTAATTTTTTTTGAAATTTTATTTGTAATATCGTGTGCTTCTTCAATCGTCTTATTTTTATCCATTCGTACATCCACAAACATATAAATGTCTTTTCCAGAAGTAGTCATGCGAAAATCGTGTGCATTTTCAATTTCTTCAAATTGTAATATTTCTGAACGAATTTTTTCAATCAGGGCATCATCTTGTGAATCCAGCAATATCAAAGAATTTTCCTTTATCAGTTCATAACCGCTCTTTATAATATACATCGACACAATAAATCCTACAATTGTATCAAATGCAGGATGAATCTTTGATAGAGTAAGCCCAATCAAAACAGAAGTTGATATTACAATATCTGTCTTGTAATCTGCAAGAAGTGAATTTATCAAAGCATTATTATATTTTTTTGCTTTCTTTTGCATAAAAGCCAACTGAAAAATTTTTATCAGTATTGCCAGAACAGTTATAATTATTGGAATGAATGTGATATTTACATTATTTTCACTGTTAAAGGAAATTAATTTTGAAAAATTATCTTTTATAAGTTCAAAAGCCGTTATCATTATAAATGTACCAATTATCACGCTAAAAACCGGCTCTATCTTTCCATGCCCAAACGGATGCTCCTTATCTTCGGGATTACTTCCAACCTTTAGCCCCACTATAACCAATACATTGGTAATTAAGTCAGAAAGTGAATTTAATCCATCGGAAAGCAATGACATACTGTAAAAAATTTTCCCAGCCATAATTTTTAATAAAGCAAGAACAATATTTACACAAATTGCAAACTTGGAAATAGATAGCATATTTTTTTTCTGTCTTTTAGTTTCTGTCAGATTATTTAATATATATCCGTCCTCTGTTTTTATAAATCGCTGTTTTTCAAGGAAATTGTTCATTTTTTTATGATTAGTTATGATTAGTGAATCAAAATTTTTATTTGTAATCCAATTAATTATATATTTTAAAAAAAATGTTCCATATCCATTATTTCTTAATTTTGGTAAAATAAATATTTTTTTCAATTGGGCAATATTGTTTAAAATAAGAATTACATATCCACACAACTCTCCATTATTATATAAAAAAAATATATCATCCTTCTCTTTATCAAAAGAAAATTTCGGATCTATCTCCAATAAATCTATTAAAATTTTACTTATATTCTCCTTTCTATCCCATTCAACTACTTTCATCGTGAAACCTCCATTCGTAGTAAAAGAAACTAAACTAAAAAATAATTATTAAACCACTCTTAGCTTTTTAAAACAAAACTAAATAAATTTAATTTTTGAAAAAGGAATTTCAATTTTAAGATAATACACTATAATTAATTAAATAAAAAGTCATACATCAAATTCTCGAAAACATTCTACCATCCGTTTCTTAATCCAAAAGCTCAAAAACAGCTACCCTGTAAACCTAGAGAAACTAACTTAGTGCTGCTTCGTTCCCAACCTGACACATTTCGCTAACTCTCTACAATACAGGACTATTTTCTCAACACTTTTGAAATAAGACGTTGATACTAGAACTTCCCTTAAATTTGACATCACCTCTACTAAAGCGGGTTGTAGATACAGGGCACCGCTAACTCCCCGGCTAGTATGACTAAACTAGTATATCATTTTTATTAAATATTGTCAATGTTATAACTTCTTTTTTTATAAGCGTTGCGATCTAAAATTTTTGAAATTTTTTCAAATCAATATGTTATTTACCAAAACTCAAAAGCTCCATCAATTCCTTCTCATTCATCTCAAAAATTTCTTTTGCTTCTTTATCATCACTTTTATTGTTTTTTTCCAAAATATTTTCACTTAAGGTTCGTTTCTTTTCCTGAATTTTTATTATTTTTTCCTCAATTGTGCCTTCTGTTATCAGTTTTATGACTTGGACGCTTTTTTTCTGTCCAATTCTGTGGGCCCTATCACTTGCTTGATTTTCCACAGCAAAATTCCACCATGGATCGTAATGGATTACAACATCCGCTCCAACCAGATTTAATCCTGTTCCTCCAGCTTTTAACGAAATCAGAACAGCCTGCCCTTCACCTGAATTAAATTTTTTGGAAATTTCCATACGTTCTTTGGATTTTACACTTCCGTCAATATAAAAATATTTGACATTTTCCTTTTCCAGTTCTTTCTTTATTTCTTCCAGCGTTCCTAAAAATTGCGAAAATATGAGCATTCTGTGATTATTTCCCAAAATATCTGGCATTAGTTCCTTTAACAGCTCAATTTTAGCAACCTCACCTGTGTAATTTTCATCAAATAATTGTGGAGAATTACAAATTTGACGTAATTTTGTCAAAATTGCCAGCACTTTTAAATTATTGTTTTCTTCCTTGTTAAATTCTCTAAGTTCCTGTTTTGCCTTTTTGACGTATGCCATGTATAATTTCTTCTGCTCTTCGCTTAATTCGACAATCATGTTGTTTTCCACTTTTTCAGGCAGTTCCGTTAATACCTCGCTTTTTGTTCTTCGCAAAATAAACGGGGAAACTATATTTTTTAGGTTAAATATTTTTTTTGAATCTGGATTGTGTAATGAATGTCTGTATTTTCTTCTGAATTTTGTTATGTTATCAAGATAGCCAGGCAAGATAAAGTCAAAGATTGACCAGAGTTCCATTATGCTGTTTTCGATTGGAGTTCCTGTAAGGGCGAAATTTACGGAACTGTTTAATTTATTTGTTGCTTTTTTTACAAGTGATGATACATTTTTAATATTTTGCGCCTCATCCAGTATTGCCACATCGAATTTTTTATTTTTATAATTTTTCACATCATTTCTGAAAGTCTGATATGTCGTTATTAGAATCCCTTTTTCTGTTTTTTTCACTATTTCTCTTCTTGCCTCAGCCGTTCCTTCAACAAGTATTGGCTTTATATCCGAAAATTTATAAAATTCTTCCTTCCAGTTGTGCAGAAGTGAAGTTGGAACAATAATTATTCCAAACAAATCCTTATTTTCCAGCTGAATTTCCGAAATAAGCGAAATCGCCTGTAAAGTTTTCCCAAGTCCCATATCATCTGCCAAAATTCCGCCAAAGCCAATATCATACATATTTTTTAGCCAGTTAAACCCAATTTTCTGATAAGGAAATAGTTTTACCTTTATATTTGACGGCTCCTTGTTTTCACGATTTTTTATTTTTTCAAATAGCTGCTTAAATTCCTCCATTTCATTTAGTTCCTCATTAATACTGCTAGAAACTTGTGCCAGCTGCAAGGCTTTTATCTTGGAAATTCTATTTTCTCCAATTTTCAAATCTGAAATTGCATCAGCAATCCCAATCATCTCTTCAGCGCTCCTGTTGGCAATTTTCACAAGTTCCCCGCTTGACAGCGTAATGAATTTATCTTCATTCCTCACTGCTTCCAGAACTGTTTCCACATCTTTTTCATCAATTCCTTCAATATTGAAATTTACGCTAAAAAGTTCATTTCCAACAGATTTTATATTGATTTCCACGCCAACTCTGCGGATTTTTCTTATCTTATCATTCACATTAATATTCACATTTTCAGAATATTTTTCATCAATAATATCCGCCATCACAAGAAATTCATTTTTGTCAATTTCCAGTACAATATCAGCTGATTTAAGTTGTTTTGGCATATTATAAAATTCATGTTCCCAATGCCAGTGATTCTCAATAAGCTTTGCATCTGCATATTTTTGAAAATTTTCAGAAATTTCTTTTTGCAACTTTTCATTTTTTTTCGGAATAAAATAGCCATCATCAGTCTTAATGCTTTCCTCAAGGCAGGAAATCGTTACTTGAAGTTTATTTTTACCATACCCTTCTTCTACAAAAATATTTACTTTTCCATACTCTTCTGTAATTTTAGCAACTGGAATTTCATATTTTGAAAGCATTTCTTTTATTTCATTAACAAATTTTCCTGATATTTCATTCAGATATTCTGTTCCGCTCCTAGTTCCATCTGTAAGAGTATTCATTATCTCCCATTCCACATCACTCATTTTATGAAATTTCTCAATATTTGATATGCCGTTTCTCAAGCTAAAATAACGGCTTGTAGATGACAAAACTATAAAATCCCTTAGAATTATTTTTTCTCTTCCACGTTTATCCTTTTGAAATGCAAATATCGGCTCATATTCCCCTGTAACATAAAGCGTCTTGCCTTCAGATCTTATTGTTTTTTTATTTTCTACAGCTGAAAATATCTGTTCTGCCAGCAATGGATTCATCGGCTCGCCTTGCGGCTTTCCATAATAACTATTAAAATGCATTCCAAATCCCTGTTTTTTCTTAAAATAATCGTCCAGATTCTTTATTATTTTTTTATCTGTTTCATTAAAATAATGCAAATCTGGATTGTAAATATTTCTCGGTGTAACTTCATAAGATTCTTTTTCCCCTATTGAACTGATAAAAGATTCCAAATCTTTTACATAATGCAAGCTTTTTTCTCCTGCCTTCATTCTCAAAGCCAATACTGAAGGTATTACTTGATTTATTTCCAGTTCCAGCCTGTACTCATTTTTTTCTGAATCTGGAATTTCATTTTTATCAAGCCTGTTCTTTAAGTCCATCAGCTTTTCCCTAAACTTATTAATTTCTTCCTCTTCAATTTCCTTATAGATATTTTTTTCTTCTTTTTCAAAAGATTTTTTAGCCTCTTTAAAAATTTCATCATACTCTTCATCTTCTGCGATTGTTACATAACTATTAATCTTTTCTCTATCTTTCTCCCTTTTAAATTCCCTATTTTCCTTAAAATAAATATTTCCAACCTCAATTTCCTTATCCGCCGCTATTCCAGTCGCAATAATATGTTTACATGGTTTCCCTGTATCAGAAAAATTTGGGCAGGTACATTCATACACTATGCTTTCATCCTGTTGCCTATTACCTGCAAAGTAAGTTATATCAACATCATAAGCGTTTCCATAATTTCCCGTAACCCGTGATTCTACCGTTATTTTATCCCCAGTTTTTATAAGTGTTGTCAATTCTGCTTTTTTCTTATTAAAATATCTAATTCCCCTATCCACGATAGATAAGCTAGTTAATTTACTTAATTTATCAAATAATTTCTCCAATTTTGTATTTTCCTTCCTAAAAAGTATTCTGTATTCAATCTTATCAAAGAAATCTGAAAATTACAACTTTATTTTAAAAAAATACAGCGAAATCTAAATTCCACTGTAATTTTAACTTATTTCCATTAAGTTTGAACAAACAACTTCCCATTTTTTATAAACATATTTTTTACTTTAACTTTTTTCTTGCCATCTGACTCATATTTATAAACTGGATTTGTTTCAAGATAATTTGCTATTATCGCCTTCATTGATTTCGCAGCAGGCGTTGTCACAACATCTTTTCCATTTTTATCCAGTATTCTCTCCACTTGCATATCTACCAGATAAAGCTGCTCCGTCTTTTCATCAAACTTAATTTCGCTATTTAGTTCAATAACTCCCTCTGATCTGTCTGCCAGCAGTGAAGCGTCATAATCAGTTGTAAGATAAATTCTGTTATCCTTAAATGAAAGCTTAGGATTTTTTACAGTAATTTTCCCTACCAAAAAGTTTTTTGTAATTGGAAATTTTTCCTTCATCTTTGATTCAATTACCGAATTTGGCACACGAATTGTCTTATTTGCCAAAAAATCGCAGGAAATTATTCCAAACATCATTATTAGCATTAATAACGCCGTTTTTAAAAATGAATTTTTACTTTTCATAACCAATCTTTTTCTCCTTTTCTTTGCTACAATTTACCTGATTTTATTTTTAAATAGTTTTATCAAGTATTTGCTTGTCCTAATAATACAAAATATTATTTATTATTTCATATTTTTAAAATTAGTTTTATCTTTTATTACAAAATTTTACTTCAAATATTTTTTCAAAAATTTTGCCGTATACGACTTTCGTGATTTTATTATTTCCTCCGGAGTTCCCTTTGCAATAATCTGTCCGCCCTTATGCCCGCCTTCAGGCCCTATATCTATTATATAGTCAGCATATTTTATAACATCAAGGTTATGCTCGATTACAAGCACCGTATTCCCTTTTTCCACAAGTCGATTCAACACTTCCAGCAGTTTTCTAATATCTTCAAAATGAAGTCCCGTCGTCGGTTCATCTAGCACGTAAATCGTTTTCCCACGTGAAATTTTAGAAAGTTCTGTGGCAAGTTTTATTCTTTGAGCTTCCCCTCCAGAAAGAGTTGTAGCAGGCTGTCCCAACTGAATATAGTTCATTCCCACGTCAATCAATGTCTGCAATTTTCTCTCAAGCGTCGGAATATTCTTGAAAAATTCGTATGCTTCCTCAACCGTCATATCCAGCACATCCGAAATATTTTTCCCCTTGTAATGCACTTCCAGCGTTTCTCTATTATAACGTTTCCCTTTACAAACTTCACATTCCACATAAACGTCAGGCAAAAAATTCATCTCAATTTTATTAATTCCAGCACCACCACAGGCTTCGCATCGCCCACCTTTTACATTGAACGAAAATCTTCCTTTGTTATACCCTCTCACTTTTGCATCATTTGTCTGAGCAAATAAATCTCTTATATCGTCAAATAATTTTGTATAAGTTGCAGTATTTGAACGAGGTGTTCTTCCAATCGGCGACTGATTTATGTCAATAACCTTTTCCAAATGTTCAAGCCCGTCTATTCCGCCATTTTCCAGTGGATACAATTTCCCTTTATTAAGTCTATTATGAAGTTCTGGATAAAGTGTCTGATTTATCAATGTCGATTTTCCACTTCCAGAAACCCCTGTAACCACCGTAAATACTTCCAAAGGAATGTGTACTGTAACATTTTTCAGATTATTTCCTTTCGCATTTTTCAAAACGATTTCTTTAGTGGCTTTTCTTCTCTTTTCAGGTACTTCTATTTTTATTTTCCCATTCAAATATTGTGCAGTC
Source organism: Leptotrichia sp. oral taxon 223 (assembly GCF_013394795.1). Taxonomy (NCBI): domain Bacteria; kingdom Fusobacteriati; phylum Fusobacteriota; class Fusobacteriia; order Fusobacteriales; family Leptotrichiaceae; genus Leptotrichia; species Leptotrichia sp. oral taxon 223. The sequence goes on along the minus strand of NZ_JABXYU010000001.1, from coordinate 2,001,747 downwards.
AATGATTTTTTATTTTTCATAACCTGTTTTGGAGTCCCTTCTGCAACGACTTCTCCACCATTAATTCCAGCTCCTGGCCCTATATCAATCAGATAATCAGCTTCCCTCATCGTATCCTCATCATGTTCAACGACAATTAGACTATTCCCAATGTCACGTAAATCCTTCAATGTTGCAAGTAATTTATCATTATCCCTCTGATGAAGTCCAATACTAGGCTCATCCAGCACATAAATTACGCCTGTAAGCCTGCTTCCAATCTGGGTTGCCAGCCTTATTCTCTGAGATTCCCCACCAGATAAAGTTTTTGTCATTCTGGCAAGGCTCAAATAGTCAAGCCCCACATTTATCATAAATTTCAGTCGTTCTTTTATCTCCTTCAGTATTTCAGCCGCAATTTGCATCTGCTTTTCAGTAAGCGTAATATTTTCATAAAATTTCAATGCATCAACAACACTTACTTCTGTCAGGTCAATAATGCTCTTATCATTTATAGTTATCGCTAGAACAACATCTTTCAGCCTTTTCCCCTTACAAGTCTTACAAGTTCTTTCCGTCATATATTTTGCTTCAATTTCTTCCTTTGCAGACTCAGAAGCAGTTTCCCTATACCTACGCTCAATACCATTCACAATTCCCTCAAAATCCCTATTTCCATTATAACTAAAACTGTCCCCGCTCCAAGAAAACTTAAACTTCTTATTACTTCCATAAAAAATTATATCCTTTTCTTTCCGAGTCAATTCAGACACCTTTTTATCCAAGTCGATTTTATGTGCCTTTGCCATCGCCGTGAATAAATCCCAGTTCCATCCCCTTTTCGTCGTTGCCCCCGGAAAAATAATTCCACCTTCATTAATTGACAAATTTTCATCTACAATCAATTTATTCTCATCCACTTCCAGCCTTGAACCAAGCCCATTACAAACTTCACAAGCCCCATAAGGCGCATTAAACGAAAACAGTCTTGGCACAACATCTGGAAAAATCACATCGGGATGATTTGGACAGGAAAAATTTTCACTATATTTGTTATCTTCTCCATTCACATTTGCAATAATTTTTCCATTGGAAAGCTCACTTGCCGTTTCGATAGCTTCTGTAATTCTGCTCAAAAATTCCTTGTCATCTTTTTTTACAACAAGCCTATCTACAACAACTTCAATATTATGTCTTTTATTCTTATCTAAGTCAATTGTGTCATTCAAATCCAAAATATCTCCATTCACCCGAACTCTCTGAAACCCTCTTTTTTGCAAATTCAAAAACAGATTTTTATGAGTCCCCTTTTTATCAATAACAACAGGTGACAATACAATAAGTTTATCCTTTTCGTTTCGTCCATTCACAAGATTATCCACAATTTCCTGAATCGACTGCTTTTCCACCTTCTGATGACAAATCGGACAATGTGCCTCTCCAATGTGTGCCCATAAAAGTCTCATATAATCATAAATTTCGGTAGTTGTCCCAACAGTTGAACGTGGATTCTTAGAAACACTTTTCTGCTCAATCGAAATCGCAGGCGAAAGCCCCTCAATACTATCCAATTCAGGCTTCTGCATCTGCCCAATAAACATCCTAGCATAAGCTGACAAACTCTCCACATACCTTCTCTGCCCTTCTGAATAAATCGTATCAAACGCAAGCGAGGATTTCCCACTCCCCGAAACCCCTGTAATTACCACAAGCTCATTCTTAGGAATCTCAATATCAATATTCTTCAAATTATGTTCCCTTGCTCCAATAATTTTTATTTTGTTGTCTTTCATTCTTTTCGATGTTCCTCTCTCCTAAAATTCCCCTCAATAAACCAATCCTTTTTTTATTTTTTTACTTTAGATTATTTTTATTAATAATAGTTTTTTATTTTATATTCTTATTCTTTTTTAACGTAAGGGCATCAAACGCCATGCCCTTACAACCCCGCTTTACGCAAAACTTTCTTATAAAGAAAAAATAAAACTCGATTTTGAATCAAAGTTATTTTAATACAAATAGTCAAATATAATTTAAAATTTATTTCAAAATCTCAAACAGTTATTTTTTCTTTAACGAAATTTTGCTTCGTTTTTATTTTAGTTAAAAAAATTCTTTAGTTTTAATAATTCGACGGAGCTTTTATTTGTTCAACTACGACTGTCTGACGACTGAAAGGAGGAGTTTCGGAGTTGGGCAAATAAAAGTCGTAGTCTAGCCATAGGTGCAGGATTTGCGGCAATGAGCAATCCTGCAAAAATAAATAAAGAAAAGCTATTTATTAATAATAAATTTTTAAAGATAAAAAAGCCTGTTTCACAAATTTTTTTAACAATCTATGAAACAGATTTTTCCAATTATTATTTTAATTTAAATATTTTTTATATTTATTTGTTAATTCCAGTATTCTTTGTTGTATTAAATTAATCCGTTCTCTTGTTTCAGATTTTTCTCTAACGCATAGGTTATACCAATTTCTATACATTCCATAATTTCTCATTTCTTCATCTGAATATTTTATCCACATTTTTTGAGAATTAATTAACTCCTGCTTCGATTTAGAATAACGTCTTCTATTTTTATCAAATTTTTGAATTAATTTATTGTATATTTCATTCATTTTTCTTTGTTCATTTTCTAGTATTTTTAAATGTTCATTATCATTTTCCCCACATGCACTAAAAAATTTAGCTGTACTTATTTCCAAATCTTTTGGAAAAGAAACTAAAGAAAATACCATAAATATAAAAACTATTTTTCTCATATTAAATATTCCTTTTGTGTTTTTATTCTTTTATTGCTCTTGTTGCCACAAAACTTGCAATATTAAGTTCATGCAACCTTCCGAATCCATTTGTATCATCATAAATATCTGTTAGTCTAAATCCAGCTTTCAATTGCCCGCCTATCTGTTCTGATATTGTGTGAGAAAATTGAATTCCGCAATCCTGTTCTTCCAGCTGTTTTCTTTGCTCTTCGTTGACTAATGGGTTGAATGGAAGACTGTTTATGATTTTCTCTTCCTTTTCATCTACAGTATAATTTGTTCCAATATCCAGTCCACACAATAAAATTCCATCTTTTTTCAAAATTCGATAACATTCTTTAAATACTGGTTCAACTTTTTCAATATAGCAGTTGCTTACTGGATGAAAAATTATGTCAAAACTGTTATCTGAAAATGGTAATTTTTTTGTCATATCGGCTTTGATAATTTCTATTTCATATTTTTCACGTTCTGCAACTATTTTTTCAGCTTTCAGCTGTTTATCTGAATAATCCAAAACAGTGCAGTTTGCACCCAAAGCACTAAATATAGGCATTTGCTGGCCTCCTCCAGAAGCCAGTCCTAGTATTTTTTTATCTTTTAAGTTTCCAAACCATTCGTGAGGCACAGGATTTACTGGTGTCAAAAGGACATCCCAATTACCATTTTTGGCATTTAAATACGTTTCATGGCTAATTGGCTTTCCCCATTCCTAGCCTTCTTCAATCCATCGATCAATTGTTTCTGCATTTATTTTCTGATAAGATTTTGACATTTTTATTCCTTTTTTATTATCAAATTTTATTTTTCATATGGCAATCCTGATGCCTTCGGTGCTTTCGATTTTCCTACAAATCCAACCAACGCCAACAATGTTAAAATATACGGTATCATTGTCAAAAATTGCTGAGATATTGGGAGTCCTATTGTTTTGGAAACATCGGCGAATGCTTGTCCAAAAGCGAATAATAAACTTGCTAAAATTGCTCCTATTGGATTCCATTTCCCAAAAATCATTGCTGCCAAGGCGATATATCCACGCCCTGCTGACATGTTGTTTGAAAAAGACGGAAGCAGTACGGCTGTAAGATAAGCCCCGCCAAGTCCTCCTAATGCACCTGATATAAGTACAGCGATATATCTTGTCTTATAAACACTTATCCCAACTGTATCGGCCGCTAATGGATGTTCTCCAACTGAACGGATTCTCAAACCTAAAACAGTTTTATACAAAAAGAAATACATTGCTATGCCGATTCCATAGATTACAATTATCATTAATGGACGATTTGCCAATGACTTTGCTAACGGAGTGCTTCCAGCAGTTTTATAGATAGTTTTTATTGAATATGAAGTTATTGCGGCTGCAAATAGATTTATTGCAACTCCGCTTATAATCTGGTTTCCTCTAAGGTTGATACTGATTACTGCGTGAAGTAGCGAAATTAAAATTCCCACTATCATTCCAAAAACTATTCCTAAATAAGGATTCCCTGTGGCAATATTGACAACTGCCGTTGCAAATGCTGAACTTAGCATAATTCCTTCAAGCCCAATATTAACAATTCCACTTCTTTCAGAGATACACGCTCCTACGGCTGTTATAAGGATTGGAGGTGCTATTATTATTGTTTGCTGCAATAAATTAAGTATTTGTTGTAATATATTCATTTTATCTTTCCTTTCTAACTCAATATTTTTTATTTAATAACTAAATTTACGCCACTTTCTTTTTATTAATCATAAATTTAAATAAATTTTCTGATGCTACAAAAATAATGATTAACGCTTGTATAATAAATACAATATCCTTGTCAATCTGGTATCTCTGCTGCAGCATTTGTCCTCCAACCTCAAGTGATGCATAAAATATTGCTGCAACTAATATTCCAAATGGGTTGTTTTTTCCAAGAAGCGCCACCGCAAGTCCTGTAAATCCGTAATCTCCCATAATAAGCTCTGTATATGTGTACTCTGAAGCTCCACCTAAAACACGTTCAGCTCCTCCAAGTCCAGCACACGCTCCAGCAATTCCCATTGCCAAAAACATAATATATTTTGGATTAATTCCTGCATTTTCAGAAACTGTGTCGCTTTGCCCGACTGCTTTTATCTCGTATCCTTTTTTGAAATATTTGAAAAAGAAAAACAACCCTATTGTCAAAAGAACTGCAATTATGAAACCAAAATTCAAATTTTGTTTTGTAACTTTTGCAAAAAGCAGCGGCAGTCTTGCCCCTTCAAACACACGTGGAGATTGTGTATTTTGTGTAGTTGGATCTTTTAAAATTCCGTTTAACATGAAATTTTGTATTTCAATCATAATATAATTTAACATAATTGTACTAATTACTTCATTCACTCCAAACTTTGCACGTAACAGCCCAGCTATTCCAGCCCATAAAAATCCTGCAATTACAGCTACAATTATTACAATGAATACATTTCCAAAAACATAATTTCTAAATGTAATTGCCCAGAAAGTTGCTGCAAGCCCTCCTGCAACCATTTGCCCCTGCATTCCGATATTAAATAATCCCGCTTTAAAGGCTACCATTGTGGCAAGTGCCGAGAATATTAATGGTGTTGCAATAAATAACGTTTTCGCAAGACCGCTCAAGAATGGAGATCTTGGAGAAGTCTGATAAAAAGCTGCTCTCATCATATCAAGATAGGCTGTAAACGGATTTACACCTTTCGTCATCATTATCATTCCACCAATAATTAATGCGATTAATACTGCAATTATAGATGGTAGAAAATCCTTTACCTTATTTTTAATCATCTATTTTCCCTCCTGCCATTAATATTCCTATTTTTTCTGTTGTTGCGTCTTTTCTATCCAAAATTCCTACAATTCTTCCTGAATACATTACTGCAATCCTGTCGCTTAACGCCATTATTTCTGACAGTTCTGCCGAAACAACCATTATCGCCTTTTTCTTAGTTTTTTCATTCAGAATAGTATTGTGAATCATCTCAATCGCACCAATATCGACTCCCCTTGTAGGCTGTGCCGCAATGATAAATTTATTTTCACGCTCCAGCTCTCTTGCTACAACGACTTTCTGCTGATTTCCACCAGACAGTCCGCCAAACTTGATTTTCCCATCTGTTGGTCTAATATCGTATTTTTTTATGTATTCGTTAGTTTTTCTTTCAATTTCACCGTAGTCAAGCAATGCTCCCTTAGAATACTGATCCTGAAGTCCCAAGGCCATATTTTCTTCCATTGTAAAATCATCAATAGTAGCTCGTTTATGTCTGTTTTCAGGTATGTGGGAAAGCCCTTTTTCCTTGATAAGTTTTGGCGTTTTGTTTTCCAGTTCGTCATTGCCTATAAAATACGTTCCATTGTCAACTTTTGCAAGCCCTGCCAAAGCCTCAATAAGCTCAGTCTGTCCATTTCCTTCCACTCCGGCGATTCCCAGCACTTCACCTTCCCGGATTTCAAACGAAACCCCCTTAACTTTTTCAATGCTTCCATTTTTTACACTCAAATTATCAACTTTTACAACCACATTCCCAAATTTTACATCTGGACGTTTCACTTCAAACAAAACCACACGCCCAACCATAAGATTTGCAATTTTTTCCTTCGTTGCTTCTGCAGTTTTCAATCCTCCAACATCGCTTCCACGTCGAATAACCGTAATATTATCTGACAAGTCAAGCACTTCCTGCAATTTATGTGAAATAAAAATAATTGTTTTTCCTTCCTTTATAAGGTTTCTCATAATCTCATACAGCTCTTTTACTTCCTGTGGCGTAAGCACCGCACTCGGCTCATCAAATACCAGTAATTCCGCACCTTTAAATAATACCTTTAAAATCTCGATTCTCTGATGAATCCCAACTGATAAGTCTGACACTTTCGCATCCGGATCAATATTCAGCCCATATTTTTCAGAAACTTCCCTAACCTGGTTTCTCGCAGTATTCAAGTCAAAAAACACTCCGCCCTTTTTAGGCTCAAATCCTAGAACCATATTTTCAGCAACTGTCAGCGTGTCAACTAACATAAAGTGCTGATAAACCATTCCAATTCCTAAATTTGCCGCAGTTGTAGGACTGTCAATGTCAACTTTTTTCCCCTTGTAAAAAATTTCACCAGAAGTCGGAGAATAAAGTCCATTCAAAATCTTCATAAGCGTGGACTTTCCAGCACCATTTTCCCCAACAATCGCATGAATCTCCCCTTTTTTAATCTTCAGCGTAATATCATCATTTGCAACGATTTTTCCGCCCAAAAACTCTTTCCGTATATTTCTCATTTCCAAAATATATTCGCTCATCTTTCCTCCTACTTCTAAAGATTAATTTTGTTCAATACTTTTCATTCCTAAACCATTCATCCTAAAAATTTTTTTGCAATTTATATTTTTGAATTATTTTTATGAATAATTATTGTTCCTCTTTTTTATATAACTTACATATTCAAAGGGGAAAATAAAAAACAAAGGAAAAATTATTATTAATAAAAATAACCTAAAATTTAAAAATAAAAAAAATAAATGAATAATTTGAAATTTCATATTGAACAAATTTATTATTTATATTATTAAAAATATAATTTTAAAAAAAATCTGATACATAATAATTAGAATTTGTCTTTAACAAATCCAGCACTGCTATCGGCTTTTTAACCACATTTATCTTATAATCCCTGTAATAATACTTAGGATTTTTCCCCCCGACAAACACAACTGTATTGTTTTCATTATAAGTATACCCTGTATATTCATCATTTTCAAGTAGCAATGGTGTTCTTTTTAATTTTAATTTATTTTTAGCAAGTTCTTCAATAATTTCACTAGGAAAGCCTGTTAAATAAACATTTCTCTGAACCTCCGGCAATACTGCCTGATCCTCTAATTTGTCAGAAATTAAAATATCCTTGTCAAATTTATACACAGAATCATCTTTAAATTTATTTAATCCAGAATTTTCATAAGTTTCCTTTATAAAAAATTCAACATTCGATTTTTCAAAGTTTTCTACAACTTCCTTTCGATGATTTCTCAATTCTTCAATTAAAAATTCCTTATCCAGTTCCGAATAGACATTTGTTGGCTTAAAATCGGTTTTATTTAAAAGTTCATAAAGTACATAAATCTGCCTATTCAAATATTCCTGATCCGTTCCTACATATTCCGTCAAATTAGCGCCGTTAGACATTGCAGCTATCTGCTGCCTATAATATTCATCCAAAGAAGATGCAGGTAGTTCCAGTATTTTTTCTTCTTCTGAAAGCTGATCAATTTTTATATCCTGCATTTCCTGGTAAAATCTATTTTCCAGAAGCAATGAATACTTCTTCCCCTTTTTTATATTTTTCAAGAAAGTGTTAAATTCATTGTAAAATCTATTTTTCCCAAACAAATCTGTCGGATACGTAATTTCAAACAGCTTTATCTCATAACGTCCCGGTATAACTTTCCGCATTTTCTCTTTCCCGTCAATCATTACTTTTACCTGATTAAATCGAGGCTTTTCCTCTTCCTTCCATTTTATCTCCTTTTTTATCTTATCAAAAAGAGCAAAACTCGTCATACTGCACCCAAGCAGCATCAAAATTATTAACTGTTTCAAGGTTTTCCTCCTAATATATTCTTATAAATTTTCTTTTATTGAAATAGCAATATTTTCTGGCACAATTTCCATCAGTTCTGCTAGTGTTGCATTCCTTATATTTTTTATTAATCCAAATTTTTTTATTAATTCCTTTTTACGCTTTGGCCCGATTCCTGCAATGTCATCCAATGCACTTTTAACATTCCGTTTACTTCTTAATTTTCTATGATGCGTAATCCCAAATCTATGGGCTTCATCCCGCAGTCTTTGCAAAATTTTCAATGTTTCGTCTGTCTTTTCAAATAAATAAGGCTCGCTTTCATAACTTTTAAAAATTTCCTCTTCCCTTTTTGCAATTCCAATTACATCAGTATGCTCTATTTTCCCAAGTTTTTCCAATACATCCACAGCCACTCCAAGCTGCCCTTTTCCACCATCTATTAGAATTAAATTAGGCATTTTATCATTTTCCATTTTGGAATATCTTCGTGTCAACGCTTCCCTCATCATTAAAAAGTCATCAGGTGTGTCCTTTACTGTAATCTTAAAATGCCTGTATTCCTTCGGTGTTGTTTCCCCATCAAGTGCCACCGTCATCGCTGCAACCGCATCTTTTCCCTGAATATTTGAAATATCAAAACATTCGATTCTGTAAGGCAAACTTTTTAAATGCAGTTCTTTTTTCAAGTTATGCAGCCCTTCCTGAACCATACGACGTTTTCTGTAATATTTATCCACTTCTTCACGCAGGTTTAAATATCCCATTTCCAGAAGCTGCAATCTTCGGCTGTTTATTTTTGGAAAATGAAATTTTATTTCCTTATGCTTTTCAATTTTTGCCCATTCTTTTATCAAAAGTTCGCTTTGCGCAAATCGTTCATCACAAATAATATGTTTTGGAATGTTCCTTTTTTCATAATACGAAGTAATTAGCCGCTCAAACAGGTTTTCCTCCTGGCTTCTCTCCAGCGAGATTATTATATGATTTTTATTAATTACTTTTCCTTCACGAATGTTTAACACGCACAAAAACACATTTTCCCTTTTTTCCTCAAATACAAACACGTCTTCATCAATTTCCTTGCTGTATTCAATAATCTGTGTTTCCAGCATTTTTTTCATCACAGACAGTTTTTCCCGCTCGTTAATTGCACGCTCAAATTCCATTTCATCACTAAACTTTTTCATTCGGCTTTCCAGCATTTCAATAACCTTGTCAGAATGCCCCTTCAAAAAATTCTTGAAATTTTTTACATTTATACTGTACTCATCTTCAATATCCTTGTATTTACAGGGAGCAGGACAAGTTTTCATATAATATTTTAAGCAAGGTTTTGTAATTTTGTCCATATTTCGATTGCAGTCCCGCACGGGAAATATCTTAATAAGCGACTTCATTGCAAAAAATATCCCCATCGGATAAGGCCCGAAATATTCTGCATTTTCATTTAATTTTTTCGTGCTTCTCACAATTTCCACTTTAGGAAATTTTTCCTTTGTAAATTTTATATACGGATAAGTTTTTTCATCTTTTAATAAAATATTATATTTTGGCTTATTCTTCTTTATAAGATTATTTTCCAGAATAAGCGCCTCAACTTCCGATTTACAGATAAAAAATTCAATATCCCTAATGTTTTTAACCAATTCCAGCGTTTTCTGATTATGCGAATTTACATTCATAAAATAAGACTTTACCCTATTTTGCAAATTTTTCGCCTTTCCCACATAAATAATCTTTCCACGCTCATTTTTCATCAGATAAACTCCTGGATGGGTGGGAATATCCTTGTATTTAATTGGTGACTTTATTTCTTCTTCCATTTTGCCTTTTTATACCTCCGTTTTATCACCTATTTCCCTATGGAATTTTGTTATCTTGTATTCCAGCCTTTCGGACAAATCTTTATGCAGCATATTTACAAAAGTTGCAGATCTGTGCTGCCCTCCTGAACATCCTATTCCTATACGCAAATGTGACTTTCCGTCCTTCTCATACTTTGGTATCAGATATTCAAGCATATCAAGAAGCATTTTATAAAATTCCCTGCTTTCTTCAAGCCCCATTACATAATCCATAACGTCCTTATGATTTCCTGTTTTATGCTTTAAATCTTCGATGTAATAAGGATTTGGCAAAAATCTCAAGTCAAACATTAAATGCAGATCCAGTGGTATACCGTTCTTAAATCCAAAAGAAGTCAGATTTACACTTAATTTTGCTTTTTTCCCTGAATATTCCTTTTCCAGTATTTTCTGAAGTTCCTTTACAGACGTTTTAGTCGTGTCTATAACCAAATCTGCCTTTAGCATAAAGTCCTTAATTATTTTCCTTTCAGCCTCTATATTTTCAAGCAGCGTATCATATAAATTTAAAGGGTGTTTTCTTCTGGAAAGCTCATATCTGCTAAGAAGCACATTTGTTCTTGCGTCAAGATATATAATTTCGTAGTCTATTTCATTTTTATCCAAAAATTCAAGCTGCTTTAAAAACTGCTCTATAAATTCCTGATTTCTTATATCTATTGCAACCGCAACTTTATTTCGTTTTTTGTTGCTTAAAAATATTTCATTCAGATACTGAAACAAACTTATCGGAAAATTGTCAATACAAAAGTATTCCCTGTCCTCAAAAAAATTCATTGTTTCTGATTTTCCTGCACCACTCATCCCTGTTATTATAACAAGCTCTTTTTTTTCTCCTTCATCTTCCATTATCATCTTACTCCCTCTCATTTTATTATTATCCCATTTTTTTAATATTTTTCTTTGTTAATTATACCATAAATTTTTCATTTAGATAAATTATTTTTAAAATATTTTAGCAACTACCACCTTGTTTTCTAATCTATTATTTAAATGCCTATTCTAAGCCCTTTAAAAGCCTTATGTGATAATATTATTCTAAATTTAAAATTGGAGGAAATAATATGAAAAAATCTATTAATTTTATAATTTTAGGATCCATCCTTTCCATAATTGCCATCAGTGCCTACATATTTACACAAAATAAAATAGAAATTCCAAAAGAAATGATAATTTCTGCTGTTAAATCACACTTTCCAATTGAAGAATCAATGTTCATAATTGGAGATATGAAACTTTCCAACCCAACAGTCTACTTTGAAAATGACAAACTTATAATTGACACTGATTACGAATTTAAAGACAGAGCTACTTCCGAACTGACTACTGGAAAAGCCAGATTTGAAAACGATTTAGAATATAAAAATTCAAATCTTTATCTTTGGAATTTTAATTTAAAAAAATTAATAACAAAAGATGGAAAAGATATCAAGCCAGATAAATACGCCCTTACCCTTATAAATACCATATCCTACGAACTGCAATACAAAAAACCTTTACTCTACTTAGGAAATAACAAAAAATTTAATTCTATAAAAAGCGTTAAAATCAAAAACAACAAAGTTTTAGGGGAGAAGTAGATTTTTCTATTTCTCTTTTTTTACAGTAAATAAAAATAAGACTGACTAATTTTTTTATTTTTCTTTACAACTGACTTTTCGTAATTTACTTAAAATCCTCAACCCCAATAGAAAATTTTCTCATTCCCTTTCCCTTTCATTTTTTTAATCTTTTATTCAATTATTCAATTATGCCTTGTAAATTAATAAAAATCAATTTTTTCTTTTTTATAAAAAATTATTAAGATTTATTTGACTTTTTTAATTTTATGGGGTATATATTATTATGTGAGCAGTTATTCACATAATTAAATTTATAAATTAAAATATAGAAAGGAAATAACATAATGAAAGCAGTAGTAGTTAATAAAGAAGGAACTGGAATAGAAGTTGTAGAAAAGAAATTAAGAGGGTTAAAAGCGGGAGAAGCGTTAGTTGATGTGGAATATTGCGGTGTTTGCCATACTGATTTACATGTGGCTCATGGAGATTTTGGAAAAGTTCCTGGAAGAGTTTTGGGACATGAAGGAATTGGAATTGTAAGAGAAGTTGCAGACGGTGTAACATCTTTGAAGCCTGGAGATAGAGTAAGTATTGCTTGGTTCTTTGAAGGATGTGGAAGATGTGAATACTGTATCAATGGACAGGAAACTTTGTGTAGAGATGTAATAAATGCAGGATATTCTGCCGATGGAGGAATGGCTGAACAATGTATCGTTACAGCTGATTATGCAGTAAAAGTTCCAGAAGGATTGGATCCAGCTCAAGCCAGCAGTATCACTTGCGCAGGAGTTACAACTTATAAAGCAATAAAAGTTGGAAAACCTCAACCAGGACAATGGGTAGTAATTTATGGTGCTGGAGGATTAGGAAACTTGGCAGTTCAATATGCTAAAAAAGTATTTAATACTCACGTAATCGCTGTTGACATAAACGATGACAAATTGACACTTGCAAAAGAAGTTGGAGCAGATTATATTATAAACGGTAAAAAAGAAGATCCAGTTGCAAAAATTAAGGAATTAAGCGGACTTGGGGCTCATATTGCTGTAGTTACTGCTGTATCAAAAGTTGCATTTAACCAGGCTGTTGATTCAGTAAGAGCCGCTGGAAAAGTTGTCGCAGTTGGACTTCCATCAGAAACTATGGACTTGCCAATCGTAAAAACAGTATTAGATGGTATCGAAGTAATCGGATCACTTGTTGGAACAAGAGAAGACTTAAGGGAAGCATTCCAATTTGGAGCAGAAGGATTGGTTGTACCTGTAGTTCAAACTAGAACTATTGAAGAAGCACCAGAAATCTTTAAGGAAATGGAAGAAGGAACAATTCAAGGACGTATGGTAATTGATATGCACTCACATTCTTGTGGTTGTGGACACAAACACTAATTTCATTTAAATTCATCTAAATAAATAAAAAAATGTAATTAACTTGATTGTTAGTTACATTTTTTCTTTAAAAAGATATGTTATTAATACTATTTCCTGTCTAAATAGTGAAAATCAAAAAATTTATGAAATTAAAGTCATTTTTTACAAGATTATACTATTAATTATTGAATTATCATTTAATTAAATTTAATCATTAAGTATCCATATAAGGGATTTTTATTTAGATTTTGAGAAATTGCTTATTGTTAATAAATATTTTTCCTATAGTTTTTATGTTTTTTCTTTTTATAAAGCAAGGGAAATCAATCGCCATTTCCCTTTATTTCGCAATAATAGTTATTTTAACATTTTTAAATAATGGCATATTAAAGATAATGGCGAAAGTGCTGTGCACTAACCCTGGCTCGTCTAAGCATTTTTTTGAAATATTCCCAAATTTTATTTGGGAAAGTAGTCTGAACTTTATTGTTTGGATAAACCTGAATTACTACGAAAACGAAACTCGCTTACGCTCACTTTCGCAAATTAAAGATTAGAACAACTCTCTAAAATATATTTGTTATAAAGGTTTTGGCGAAAGAAACACATAAATGTGTTTAATCGTTTTCATTCCAAAAAAATCACGACATTCTATATTAAATTATAAAGATTATATATTTAATTTCTTAAATTTGGAAAATATTAAAGAGCAAAATTTCGTTAAAGGAAAAATAACTGTCTGAGCGTAGTTTTACGAAGCGAGTTTTATTTTTTCTTTATAAGAAAGTTTTGCGTAAAGCGGGGTTGTAAGGGCATGGCGTCTGATGCCCTTACGTTACAAAAAAATAGAAAAACTATTATTATTAATCATAATATTTATAAATAAAATTATAAAAGTCTTTAAGATGGATACTTAAGAATTAAATTTAATTTTTTTAACAAGACTATTAAATTAAATTATTATAGAATTTTATTTCATTTTAAAAAATTTAAAATTTCAATCTCATTTCATACCAGACAGCACCGCCGTGAACAGACTCTGAAACTCCTTCTTTTTCAAAACCAAATTTTGAATAATATGAAACAAGTTTATCTTTACAAGTTAAGACTACCCCTTTTCTGCCTTTACTTTTTGACTCAAAAATAAGCTCATTGATTAATTTTTCAGCATATCCTCTCTTTCTATATTCAGGGAGCGTATTCACTCCAAAAATCATTTGCCAATTTCCTTTTTCGTTATGTAAATTAGGATTTTCATACATTTCATCTAACAAATTTGGACTATCTGTCGCCATTCCATTTACAAAACTCACAATTTTTTTATTTCCATCTTTCCCTTCTTCTTCAAGGATCCAGAAATAATTAGGATAAACAGCTAATCTGCCTTCAAAAGATTCCCTAGTTGCAGCTTCACTTGCTGGAAAACACACCGCTTCTATTGCCGTTATCTCATCCAAATCTTCTATTCTTGCCTTTCTAATGTTCATAATTTATTTTCCCTTCAACTTTTTGTTATTAAATTATAACATTTCAGAGAACACAAATCTAGTTATTAATTTATCATTTTTCGATTAATAGGACACCTGTCTATCATTTATAAAAATTCTTGGATTTGCTGAACTAAACAAGGGATAACCCTTATTGTTCAATCTTGCATTGTACACCGCTATTTTTTGCACATTAATTTCATTTTTCCAAATATATTTTGCTAATTTGTCGTCTAAATAGATTTTTCTTCCAGAAACTTTTCTTTTATATTCATTTTCTCTCTTTTCATAACACTCTTCCACTCCTGAACCAATTTCATACACAGGAAATTTAGCGTATCCATAAAATGTTCTAAATCCTATTATTGACAAAAAATCTCTTGAATTTATCGTACATTCATAATAAAAAGTTTTGCTCGTTGAACTTTCAAAATTTCTATATAAACTTTCCGAATATGCTTTTTCATCATTCATTTTTTCTACTAATCTGTATTCTCTTTTATCTTTCGGATTTATCACTTTTCCATCTACAATATTTTCATCTCTTGAGCTTGAACTCGAACTTGAGTAACTGTTACCGCCTATAAAAGCATCTCTTAATTTAGACCAAAAATCGGCTTTTGCTTGTTGTGTTATTACTGCAAATACCAATAGAACCAGTAAAAAAACTTTTTTTCTTTTCATAAAAAATCATCTCCTAAAATTTCTTGCTTCTTTGCAAAATGTTAAAAATTTACTCTAACTCCTGTAGTAAACACATTATTTCGTGCTTTTTTATCAACTTTTCCATCATAATTCAAGTACCACGCAAAATTTGGTGTAACTTCATTTAAAACTCCAGCTCCTACCCAAGTCTGATTTTTTGAAAGTCCGATTCCTTTCACTTTAAATTTCGCATTTGGCAATCCTGAATACGACGCTTCAAAACTTAAATCTTCATTTTTTAATGCTCTCTGATGAGTTACATATCCTTGCACTGTAGCTTTTGAGCCATTTTTAAAGTTAAAACTTTGGCTAGCTCTAATCCCGGCAAGCCCGCTTGTCTGATTATAAGTTTTTTTGTCCGCTTTTAATCCAAATTGACTGTTTTCTTCATTAAATGCACCTCTTTGAACTGTATCGTGTGAAATTCCAACAAATGGTGTAAACACAAAATCTCCTTTTTTAACATCGTAACCTGTTTCCAAATATCCTGAAATTACTTTATCATTATGCTCAATTTTGGCTCTTGAAATGTCATTGGTAGACAAAATAATATCTCTTTTGACTTCACTGTTTACAAAACCAATTCCAATTCTTCCTTGCACATACAATGGATTATCATTATTTCCAGCTCTTCCATAAAGTGAAATTCCAAAATTGTCTGAATCTGATTTCCCGCCATGTCTATTAAATTTCACATTTCCTTTTGAATAAGACAACACCGTTCCTAAAATCAAGTTTTCTCCAAATTTCTTATCAATTCCAACTTGCCCGCCATAAACTTTAGTCTTTCCTTCGGCATACCCGTCTTGTTTCAACTTTCCACTTGCACCAATTCCAGAAATCCACAATCCGAACTTATCTCCAACGTTGTCGAGTGTTCCAAGCATTACAAGTCTATTCGACAAATCCTTATTTACAGTTTGCGACTGCTGAAATGTCAAAGCTTGAGCTGAAGCATAAATTTGCCCTGATAAACTGTCCAGTGCACCTGAACTCGAAGATAACGAATTTTTTTGCAGTTTTGCCGCACTTAAAGCAAACTTAGAAACATCTGCATTTCCTTCTTCAATTTTTTTATCCAGTTCCTTAAAGGAAACTTCCACATTTTTAGCCGTGTTTTTTTGCATTTCATCACTATCACTTAAATTATTAACGTAGTCTTCCACATTTTTTCTGCTAATTGTAGCTTTAATTGAATTTTCAGTATTTTCCACTTTTCCATTAATCAGTTCACCTGTTTCCACTTTTTCAAATTTTCCTTCTATTCCTTTTTCAGCTTCAATAACTGTCGCTGTTGTTGGCGCTGCTGTAACATAATTATTATTCAGGACTCTCAAAGTGCTACCCAAAGTCTGATTTCTCTCTCTTCCATCGATTTTTACAGTTCCCTTTACTATCAATTTCGTTCCAATTTCAGCTTCTGTTACCGAACCATATTCTGCTGTATAATTTCCTTCTATAATAGCACCTTTTCCAACATTTTTAAGTATTCCTTTATTAATTACATCTTTCCCTATTTTTGTGTTTGAATTCGTTATTAATGTTCCAGTGCTTCCTATTTTAATACCAGATGAATGGCGTCCTCTAATATCAAGTATTCCTCCATTAATCTCTGTATCCTGCCAAGAATAAAAACCGGCATCTCCTTTTAAAATTAATTTTCCAGCTCCTTCTTTTTCTAATCTGCCACCTCGAATATAATTACTAAACTCCCAAGTCGTAAAAGCAGGAACAAAAATTTTGTCATTTATATAAACTGGCCCTCCCAATGCTTTTGCACCATTTAATAATCCTGTTCCAAATATATCATCCGTACCCGTTGCTCCAATGTCAGTAGCTGTTGAAAGTATTATTTCTCTAATCATCCCCATTTTCATTCCAGGAAATTTTTCATACAATTGTCCTGCAACTGTTGCAACATTTTCTGCCGCTTTTGCCGATGTGCCATCCTCACTTACCGCCGTTATTGTCCAAGATTTCGCCACTCCCGCATTTGAAAGCGGTTCTAGATCCTTCCATTCCAATCCTGTTGTTCCTGGTTTATTTGCAAGTGCAACAACATTTATCCAGGATTTTTCTAAACTATTTTCAAAATATGGCAATCCCCCCTGAAGCGATGGATTCTTGTTCCCCTTAGCATCACCTGCTGGCCAGATATATAAATTATCTCCTGCATATGAATTTACCCTTGCAATGTATTCATCCATTAACTCTGCGCCGATTGCCGCTCTATAGCTGTTTGAATCAGCTAAATCTGAACTAAAATCTGTAACTTGCTGTGTTGTTCCGGAATTATGCACAAATATTTTTCTGCTCATAGGAACTCCCGCTGAAACCTCATAATCCTGTTTTGTTATTGGTGTTCCAGCTGTACTTGGAATTTTTTTTACTGCATCTGATGTTATAGAATTATTTATTCTGTTGGGATTTTCAGGCAAATACTGAAAATACTTTTCTCTAATTACAATAGCATTGTCGTAATAAACATCATTAACTCCTATTACTGGTTCTGATGGTGTTAATGGGGTTAGCGGTGCTGACGGTGTCGGTGATGCTGACGACCCGCCTGATTTTGAGCCACCACTTCCACAGCTTAATAAAATCAATAGTAAAGCATAAACATACATATTTTTGAGGTTTCTTTTCATTTTGACCAACTCCTGTTATAATTTGATTTGACATTGATTTGATTTAATTCAATTATAATACTTTAACATTAAAGAAAAATGAGAAAACTTGACTAAATCCTTAATTTAAACGATATTATTACTCTTAAAGCATTTTTTTTATATCTTATTCATAGCAAATCAGACTCAATGATTAAGGTTATTTTTATAAAAATTTTAAAAAGTCTATTCTAAGAAATTTATTGACAATAAGCGCTTTGTCTGATAAAATTTTATAGGCATAAAATTGTTTTTTAGTCAGGCAGCTTTGGCTTTGAACTAAAATTTTAAATTTATGCTTATTTTGTATTTTTCGGAGGTGAATGTTTTGAACGAGGAAGTCCCGAGTCAGAAACTGAATAATTTAGATTTTACAAATATATGCAATGGATAAGGGGAATCTCTTCGCTGCTGTTATTCTTCTTATTTTGAAATTGCATAAAATAAAAAGCATAAGGGAAAGGATATAACAGTGGAAGACAACACTATTCAAACACTTATAAAAGAAAAAAAATATTTTGAAATTAGAAAATATTTAAATGACTTAAATACCGTTGAAGTTTCGGAACTGCTAAATCAGTTTGAATCTTCTGAATTAATAATGATTTTTAGGCTGCTTTCCAAAAATAGGGCAGCGGATGTATTTTCATATCTGGATACAGAGCATCAGGAAATGATTATTAACACTATGACTGATGTGGAAACGAAAAATATATTTGATGAGCTTTATTTTGATGATATTGTCGATATTATTGAGGAAATGCCATCAAATGTAGTAAAAAAGATTTTAAAAAATACTGATGCTAAAGACAGGCATACAATAAATCTTTTGCTGAAGTATCCTGACAATTCAGCCGGAAGCATTATGACAACTGAATATATGGATTTGAAAAAGGATATGAAGGTATCTCAAGCAATCGCTAAAATCAGGAACACTGTGGAAGATATGGAAAATGTCTATACTTGTTATGTCATTAGCGAGGACAGAAAGCTGGAAGGTGTTATTTCACTAAAGGAATTAATTACAAATGAAGATGACACGGTTGTGAAAAATATAATGAACCGTAATTTTGTAAGCGTTCACACAAATGACGATCAGGAACATGTTGCTGAAATAATTAAAAAGTATAATTTGATTGTGCTTCCAGTTACAGATATAGAGAACAGGCTTCTTGGGATAATTACAATTGACGATATAATGGACGTTGTGGAACAGGAAGCGACAGAAGATTTCCACAAAATGGCGGGAATTACACCAGTTGAGGAATCTTACCTCAAGACAAGCGCTTTTACTATGGCAAGGCAGAGAATTAGCTGGCTTGTTGTACTTATGATTTCTGCAACTTTTACAGGAAGAATTATAAAAAGCTATGAAGATGTGCTGCAATCGGTAGTTATTTTATCTTCATTCATCCCAATGCTAATGGATACCGGAGGAAATGCAGGAGCCCAGTCTTCTACAATTGTTATTCGTGCCTTGGCACTGGGTGAAGTAAATCCAAAGGATATTTTTAAAATATTAAAAAAAGAATTTTCTATCTCATTTATCGTGGCAGTCGTTCTGGCAGGAATTAACTATTTACGGCTTATAACTTTGACAAAAACGCCTTTAAATGTCGCCTTGACTGTTTCGATCACCCTTATTTTCGTAGTTATGATTTCCAAAATAATAGGTGCATTTTTACCTGTTGTTGCAAAAACATTTAAAATGGATCCCGCAATTATGGCAGGGCCTCTAATAACTACAATTTTAGACGCTTTGACCCTTTCCATCTATTTTAAATTTGCAACTATATTTTTGAGTAATATTATAAAGTAGGGAGGGAATGATGAAAGAATTAATTGAAACTCTTTTAAAAGAAAAAAAATATTTTGAAATAAAAAGTGAGTTAAATGAACTGAACGCAGTGGAAGTTTCTGATATATTAAATCAGTTTAAGTTGCCTGAACTTGTAATAATGATTTTTAGACTGTTGAAAAAAGATAAGGCGGCGGATGTGTTTCCTTATCTGGATTCAGAACATCAGGAAATGATTATTCACGCCTCAACAGATATTGAAACACGTGAAATTTTTGATGAGCTGTACTTTGATGATATTGTCGATATTATTGAAGAAATGCCATCAGATATTGTAAAAAAAATATTAAAGAATACCGACAAAAAGGACAGGCACTTGATAAATCAGTTGTTAAAGTATCCTGATAATTCAGCTGGAAGCATTATGACAACCGAGTATGTGGATCTGCAAAAAAATATGAAAGTGTCGGAAGCAATTGAAGAAATTAGAAAAACTGGAAAAGATAAGGAAAATATCTATACTTGCTATGTTACTGGAGAAAATGGTGTACTGGAAGGCGTGCTTTCCCTCAAGGAATTAATTGCCAAAAAGGATACTATCTTAATTGAAGATGTTATGAATAAAAATTTTGTAAGCGTCAATACAAATGATGATCAGGAAATTGTAGCCGACCTGTTCAAAAAATACGATTTTATCGTTATGCCGGTTGTTGATCACGAAAACAGAATTTTGGGAATAATTACAATAGATGACGTGATGGATGTAGTGGATCAGGAAGTTACGGAAGATTTTCATAAAATGGCAGGGATTACTTCTCCCACTGACGACTCTTACTTAAAGACAAATGTCTTTACAATGGCAAAACAGAGAATTGGGTGGCTTGCCGTACTTATGATTTCTGATACAATTTCTGGAAATATCATTCAGGGGTATGAAAAAGTGCTGGCTAAATCTATTATTCTGACAGCTTTTATCCCAATGCTGATGTCGAGTGGAGGAAATGTCGGTTCCCAGTCATCAACAGTTGTAATCCGTTCCTTGGCACTGGGTGAAATCTCTCCAAAAGATGCCTTTAAAGTTATTAAAAAAGAATTTTTTATTGGTATAATGGTTTCCATCGTCTTGTCAGCCTTAAATTTCATAAGATTGATTACACTGGAAAAAACCAATCCGACAATCGCTCTTATTGTTTCATTAACCCTTGTATTTACAATAATAATTTCAAAACTGGTAGGAGCATTGCTGCCGCTCGGAGCAAAAATTGTAAAAGCCGATCCAGCCGTTATGGCAACCCCTCTGATAACAACAATTTCAGACGCTGTAACACTTGTTATTTACTTTACTTTTGCAACAATGCTTTTAAAGAACCTTAAATAATATAAATCTAATGAAATACTGTCTATAAAATTATACAAACATAGTATAATGTAAAAAAAATCGAAGGAGAAATTTATGAAGGCAAAAATTTTAATTTTACTAAGTATGCTTTTATTTGTAGTAAGCTGTGGAACTCATCCTGCACAAAAAGATTTTGAGGAAAAAATGAAAATAATCCAATCAGGAGATATGTCAAAATTTGGCAAAGCTGAAGGAAATATTAATGCTATTTTAGAAAATTTTAGCAAAGTATACGGTGAAGGAATGAAAAAAATAACTTACAAAGTCAATAAAGTCGAGTCAAAAGGAAACATTGCTACAATAAATGTTACTATAAAAGCTCCCGATTTAACTTCATACATAGGTGAACTTCAAACTAGGCTCTCTGAAAGAATGTCTAAAGCTATGCCAAAAAATAATGAAGATTTACAAAAAGAAGTTATGCAAGTTGGAAAAGAGTTCTTTAACGAGAAATTTAATAGCAAAGATTTAAAATATTCAGAAAAAACGCTGGACGTAAAATATGTAAAAAATGGTAAAGACTGGATAATAAGTGACGAAAACGAAGAGTTTTTCAAAATGATTACATTTGGACTTGCTAATTAGAATATCGATTTTCTTATAATTATAAATACTCTAATTTTAATTAATTGGAGTATTTTTTTATGAAAATAAGGAATTTCATCAGCCTTCTTTTTTAAATGTTTCTATAAAAAAACCGCACCTCTTATCTTGTGTCCAAGATTTTAGATGCAGTTCATTTTTCCTATTTTAAAAATTAATATTTTGTAATCAAATACTCAAATGCTCCAAGTGCCGCTTTTGCACCTTCTCCCATTGCGATGATTATTTGTTTTTGTCTAATGCTAGTAACATCTCCCGCTGCAAAGATTCCAGCCACAGAAGTTAAGTTATTTTCAGGATTAATTACAATTTCTCCAATTTTATTTGTTTCAACCAAGCCTTTTACAACTTCGCTTCTTGGTGACAACCCAATTTCCACAAACATACCTTCCACATTCAACGTTTTTTCTTCATTAGTTTCTCTGCTTTTATAAACAATACTTTCTACAAATTCTTTTCCATTAACTCTAACTGTTGCAGAATTTAAAATAGTTTTTATATTTGACTGTTCAGCCAATTTTTCCTGTAAAATCTTATCAGCCTTTAATTCTGGCATAAATTCAATTAATGTAACTGATTTTGCAATTCCAGACAAATCCAGTGCCGCTTCCACACCTGAATTTCCCCCACCAATTACAGCCACATCCAGCCCTTTATAGAAAGGCCCGTCACAAGTTGAGCAGTAATGCACTCCTTTACCAACATATTCAGCTTCTCCAGGAATATTCAAACTTCTAGGTTTTGCTCCAGTTGCTACAATAACTGTTTTTGTTTTATAACTTTTTCCATCATCAGTTACCAAAATCTTATCTTTTCCATCTTCCTTTATCTCTTTTACTAAATGACCTTCCTTAAATGCAATTTCATGTTCTTTTAAATGTTTTTCCAATGTTTCAGCAAATTTAGCTCCAGTTGTAGAAACAGTTCCGATAATATTCTCAATTTCATTTGTATCAAGAATCTGTCCACCAATCTTCACTCCAACCATCGCCACATTAAGCCCTTTTCTAGCCGCATAAATTGCTGCAGAAACAGCTGCAGGCCCAGATCCGACTACAGTCACATCATAAAGTTTATTTTCATCAATTTTTACTAATTTCCCTTCATCTAAAGCACCAAGATTTAAGCTAAAATCCATTTTCCATACCTCCAATTTAATTTTTATTTATTTTATAATAATTTATTTAATTTTGTAATCATTACAATTTATTTTAATATAATTTTCTAAAATTGTCAATATTTAAATTTTAACTTTAATAAATGTCATATTTATTTTATCAACAATTTCCAATATTTTCTTACCTATTAAAAAATTAAAAACAAAACCCACCAGTTATAAATAACCAGTGGGCAAAGGTAGGAGGAGATTAATTCAAGCCGACTATCTTTGACGGCTAAAAATCAAGAAAAAAATGATTATAGCCAATAAAACAGTCCAGTCTTGATTAATCATCTTGACCACCCCCAATCTATATGCTTTGTTGTCGTTTAAGTTTGCGGATCTTAATCGACAGAATATTATATCATAAAAAACACCCCCATTCAATTAAGAATGAGGGATTTTCCGCATTTTTTCTATGACTATAAGCATATAGATTGTTTTTTATTCAAAAGTATTATATCATTTTTCAAAAAAAAAATCAATACTAAAATTTTATATTTTTTTATACAGGAATCATTTCGTCAATTTCTCAAATGTTTTTTTATACTTCTTCAAAACTTTAGAAGAAATTATTTCCAATTCCTTATCTTCTGCAATTTTTACTGATTTATTCTCAACTTTCTTTGTTAAATTTCTTAATTTTGTTTCCATATTACTCACCTCTTATAGAAGATAATATCATAGATATGTAATAAAATTCAACCTATTTTTCAAAATTCTATTTAACTTTAAAAAATTTCAATCTCAAAGCATTCCCCAAAACAGATACTGAACTAAACGACATTGCAAAAGCCGCTATCATCGGATCCAATTTTGGTCCATTGAAAAATGCATAAAATATTCCAGCGGCAAATGGTATTCCAAGTACGTTATAAAAGAATGCCCAAAATAGATTTTCCTTTATATTTGTGATTGTCACTTTACTTAATGCTATTGCACCCGCAACATCTCTCAAATCGTTTCTAATTAAGACAATATCAGCTGATTCTATAGCAACATCCGTTCCATTTCCTATTGCAATTCCAACGTTTGCTTGAGCAAGTGCTGGTGAATCGTTAATTCCGTCTCCAACCATTGCAACAAATTCATCTTTTTCCTGAAGTTCCTTTACTTTTTGAGATTTCTGATAAGGCAGCACTTCTGAAATTACATCATCTATTCCCACTTGCTTTGCGATAAATTTCGCAGTTTTTTCGTTATCTCCAGTTAGTATTATTGTCTTGATTCCCATTTTTTTCAGTTTTTCTATAGCTTCCTTGCTTGTTTCCTTGATAACATCTGCAACTGCAACAAGCCCTGCCAATTCGTTATCAATCGAAATGTACATTGGCGTTTTTCCTTCATTCGACAGAATATCATAATCTTTTTGAGAAATTTCCACATTGATTTTTCGATTTTCCATAAGTTTTCTATTTCCAATTTGCACTTCTTTACCATCAATTGCCGCACGAATACCGTAACCTGGCATTGCCCTAAATTTTTCATAGGGTTTAATTTCAATATTTTTCTCTTTTGCTTCATTTACAATTGCCTCTGCTAATGGATGCTCTGAATCATTTTCTACACTTGCAGCAATTTTTAACAATTCATTCTCGTTATAATTTCCATAAGCAATCAAATCAGTCAGTACAGGCTTTCCTTTCGTAATCGTACCAGTCTTATCAAAGACAACCGTTTTAATTTTATGTGCTGTTTCAAGAGCTTCTCCACTTTTAATAAGGATACCGTTTTCAGCCCCTTTTCCAGTTCCAACCATTATCGATGTAGGTGTTGCAAGTCCCAATGCACACGGACACGCAATTACAAGTACAGCGATGAAAAACGACAATGCAGTAACCAATCCACTTCCACTTAGAAACCAGGCAATCCCTGTAATTATCGCAATCCCAATAACAATCGGTACAAAATATGCCGCCACAATGTCTGCCATTCGAGAAATAGGAGCCTTTGACCCCTGTGCTTCTTCAACCAGTTTTATAATTTGTGACAAAACTGTATTTTTACCAATTTCAGTCGCCTCAAATCTAATACTTCCATTTTTATTTATACTTCCTCCAACAACCTTATCTCCAACTTTTTTGCTTACTGGCAAACTTTCTCCTGTCAACATTGATTCATCAACAGAAGTCGCCCCTTCCACAATCTTTCCGTCCACCGCAATTTTTTCTCCCGGTTTCACAATAACAATATCTCCAACTTTCAATTTTTCAATCAGAACTTCCTTTTCCACTCCATTTTCAATGATTTTAGCCTTTTTAGGCTGAAGTCCGATAAGTTTTTTTATTGCCGATGAAGTTTGACCTTTTGTTTTTGCCTCCAGCAGTTTTCCAAATAAAATTAATGTAATAATTGTACCAGCTGACTCATAATACAAATCCATATGTGCTTCAGGATCTACAGTTACAATTCTGAAAGTGGCATAAATTCCATAAAGTACCGCCGCTGTCGCCCCAATCGCAATTAATGAATCCATTGTTGGAGATTTTCTTACTAAATTTTTAAATCCATGTGAAAAAAAATCTCTCCCAGCATGAATAATAGGCAAAGTCAACACAAACTGTGCCAATGCAAAATTAAACGGATTTACTTTAGGATTCAAAAATTCAGGAAGTGTTGCCCCGAGCATATGCCCCATCGAAATATACAAAAGTGGAACAACAAAAATAATTGCCAAAATTAATCGATTTTTCAAACTTGTTATTTTTTCTTGATAAAGTTCCAGTTTTTTATCTTCTGTCATATCCTCAACCAGCCCATACCCAGCCGACTCTACTATTTTCCTAATTTTATCAAAATTATATTTTTTCTCATCATATTCAATATTCAATTTTTCAGTTGCAATATTAACTGAAGCGTTAATATCATTATTTTTATTAAGCGCCTTTTCCACAGCATTAGCACAAGCTGCACAGCTCATTCCAGTTACTGTATAATTTTCTGTTTTCATATTATTATGCTCCTTTCGTTTCTTCAAAAATTCATTTAACAATTAAAATCTAATTCTTCTAACTTTGTTTCATTTATAAATTTAATAAATTCTTGATAACAGTACTTACTTATCTTATCATTCATTTCTTCCACAATATCATCAAGATTTTCACCATCGTCAGTATATTCTTTTTCGCTCTCGTTGAGTATTTGAAATTTTTTGACTAATCCAGGTGATAATTTCTCTAGAATTTCTTCACACTCTTCTTTCTCAAAAATCTTTTCATAAACAGCATTATTATTAATATCAAAATTTATGATCCCATACACTATTCCCATTGATAATGAATAACTGCAAAAAATATAGTATAAATTATCTATTCCTTTATTTTTTGCAACTTCTTGAAGTTCATTTCTTTCCTGACTTGGAGAAAAAGTTCTTGCATAACTCCAATTGGCACGTCCCTGTAATGTTAGAAGTTTTTCATTATAATAAACAATTGTATCATATTCAAGTTCTAGTATAGCATCATAGATATCCAAATCATCCAGTATATCGTCTTCTTTTATCGTATTATCTTTTTTATATTTAATTCTTGTATAAAAATCTATTATTTCTGACATAATCTTATCACCTCTTAATCAATTGGTCTAAATGTTGAATAACTTTTTGTCCATTCTCTCCATTCTTTTGGAGTTATTGTTTTTAAATCAAATTTTTTCATAAAATTGTATGGATCTTCATAACTTTCTAATGGAGTATTATCAATTATTTCTTTAGGGGCAACTTCATTATCTATACCTAAATCAAATCCATGAAGCAATGCTATTTTTGCATATATTATAACATAAATATGTAAATAAAAACTATAGTTAGTAATACGATCTCTAACCAATGCCTTTGCTATCTTAGGCATCATCATTATATCTATTATTTCTTTCATTTTTTCAATATCCTTTAATGCTAAAGCCTTCAAAAATTCCATTCCATAAACACGGTATCTATAATAACTATCTCTAAAATTTTTAGATTTTTCCAAATATACTGAACATCGCTTTTTCACTTCTTCAAAATCACCAATTATTGCTAATAAAGTTGTCCTTGTTATAAAAAAATCTCCATATGTATTAGTTAAATTTTTATAAATATCTTTTTCTGAATCATAATCGTTAGGTTGTATTTCCTCTATATTATTTTTTAAAAACACTATAAAATCAGGATTATTTGACATCAGCATATAAAATAAATCTGAATTATCAAAAAATACCTTCTCATCTAATGCTTTTGATAAAAATTCTAATTTAGCAATTATATAGCAATAATATCTACAAGTTTTTATGTCCTTTTCTACAAATAATTTTTTTGAAGAAAGTTGTAAATACTCAAATCCAAGAGATTTCATACAGTATAGCTGATCACCTTTTTTATTTTCAATATAATCAATATCTTGCTCTATTTCTTCATAATTTAATGAATCATTTGTTTCATTCAAAATTCTATTCACACCGAATTCGTATTTAGTTTTTCCCGCCACAATGTTCATTTTATACCTCCAGTTATCAAATTTTATACTTATTAAACATGTTTTTTTTATTTCGAGAAGGAGTTAAAACCCCTTACCTCATAATACTTACTTTATTAACACTTACAGTTTCCCTAACAAGTCTATTATTAAAATAACAAATTACTCTTATAATTTCATTAATCATCCTTCTCTGCAATTACACTGCCCTTCAACACAATCACACAAAACTTCCTTCACAGCCGTTTTCCTCTTTTTCTCCACAGCCTTCAAAATCAAGTCCAAGTCGCCAAAACTCAGTTCACTGTTCTCAATAACTTTCCCTATCATTTCTCCAACTTTCGTTTTACAAATTTTATCAAAAGTTCCTAAAATATAACTATTAGCCACTTCTTTTTCCGTAAAATCCGTCGAATAAATATACTTGTTCCCAATTTCCCTCTTTTTCAAAATATTCTTTTCCAATAGCCGATTTAACAGCGTCTTTATTGTAGCCTGCTTCCAGTTCATTTTCTCACAAAGCACCTTTGATACAAACTTGCTTGTAACTTCACTATTTGCCCACACAACTCGCATTACTTCCCATTCTGCATCGGTTATATGCTGTTTTTTATCAATTTTGCAGTTTTCTTTCACATTCTTACCTCCTTACCTCACTTAATGTTTACATTCGTAATCTTTTATATTAATAGTTTACAATAGTAATCGTTTTTTGTCAAGTTTTTTTGTTTTTTTTTAAATAATTTTGTGTTATAACACCTGTGTAAATAACTCCTAAGGAGAGTATCCTTATAGTTAATTAAATGGTGAACAAATTAGGCTAGATTTTTCTAGTCTTTTTTGTTATAATAATTTTGCGGGTTTCACCACCCAAAAAATAAATTAAAATGTGAGAGTTTTCACTCCCACACAAAAAATTCAAATATATAAATATTATTTTAGACTTCTTTTGTTTCCGCTACCTTTTTATACCAGTAAGCACTTTTCTTTGGATAACGTTTTTGTGTTTCAAAGTCAACATAGAATAATCCATATCTTTTTTCATAGCCATTTGACCAAGAAAATACATCCATTAATGACCATAAGAAATATCCTTTTACATTCGCTCCATCCCTTATGGCGTCTGAAATTACTTCCAGATGTTGTCTTATGTAGTCAATTCTGGCATCATCATAAACTGTATTGTCTTCAAAAACATCTTTATATCCTAAACCATTTTCAGTAATATAGATTTTTTTATAGTTTGGATAATCTCTTTTTACTCTAAAAATTTGATCGTAAAGTCCTTTTGGATAAATTATCCAGTCCCAGTCAGTTCTTGGGATACTTTCATTGGCTTTTCTTTGTCCCACGCCTTTTATCTGATATTTGGAACTTCCTTTATTTCCTGTTGCATTGTGGATAATTTCAGTTTCACCATCGTATTCAGCCATCCAGTCGCTCATATAATAATTTATTCCAAGAAAATCATTCAAATCTTTTGCAGCTTTCAATTCTTCAAAGTCTTCTTCTCTTAAATCTAATTTCCCGCCATTAACTTTTAAAATGTGATTTACACCTTCCATTGTTTCCTTTGAATATTCACCTTTAAAAGTAGCATCTAAAATAAATTTATTATGGATAATATCGTCCAGTTCAGCGGCTCTAACATCTTTTGGATTATTTGGATCATAGGGATATTTTGTCGGTAATGCACAGACCATGCCTATTTCTCCATTGTATCCGTTTTTCTTAAACAAATTTACTGCTTTTGCGTGTGCCAAAACCATATTATGGTGTGACTGAAACAATTTTTCAAAATCATATTTTATTCCTGGAGGAAATTTTCCAACAAGATATTGACCATCTCCAATTGGTCCTATTTCATTAAATGTTGTCCAATAGTTTACTTCACTAAATTCTTCAAAACAGAATTTCGCATAATTTACAAAGTGCTCTATATTTTCACGATTTAAAAAATCTCCGTTGGAGTGCAAAACTTCTGGTGTATCAAAATGGTGAAGAGTTACAAAAGGTTCTACTTTTCTTTTTTACATTCTGCAAATAATTTATGATAAAATTCTACTCCTTTTGGATTTAATTCTCCATAGCCATTTGGAAAAATTCTTGACCATGCTATTGAAATTCTTATTCCATTTATACCGAATTCTTCGCAAAGTTTCAAATCGACTGGATATTGATGATAAAAATCACTCGCAGGTTCTGCCGTATACCAATAGTTTTCTTCTAAAAATTTATCCCATGCAACTGGTCCCTTCCCATCAATTTTGATTGCACCTTCAGCCTGATATGCCGCTGTTGCTCCTCCAAAAATAAAATCTTCCGGTAATTTTTTTGACATAATTAAACCTCCATAATTATATAAAACTATTACTTAGTATTAAAATATATTAATTAATCTTGAAATTGTGCTTGCACAAAGTCTAACGCACCTTTACCGTCACGAGTCAAACTAATATATTGAGCTCCTTCGGTTTTTGCTAATTTAATTCCTAATTTATCAGTTTCTGCCTTCATATCTTCAAAATTTGATGCAACTTGTGGCGCAAGAATAACCAAATCAAATTCAGGAAGTATTTCACGGTGTGCACCATATCCACCTGCTGCAGCTTTAACTGGAACATTATGTTCTTTTGCTGCCTTATTTAAAGCATTTGCTAAAAGTCCACTTGTTCCTCCACCAGCACACAATACAAGTACATTTGTTTCTTTTGTTATATTATTTTTAACGGCAGCAGTTTTTTCAACACCAGCTTTTTCAAGAATATTATCTGCTTTTTCAGTGTTGAAGTTTGCAGCAACTTTTTCTTTTAATTCGTTATTTGTAGTTCCAAGGCGTTCTTCTTCGAGAATTTGTTTATCGTATACTTTTATAAATGGATAATAAATAATAAAGTCCACAACAATTAAAAGTGCCGCTAAAATAAATGATAATACCTGAAGATTTGTTCCCAGTATTATTCCCAATGGTCCTGGAGTTGTCCATGGAAGATTAGCAGTAAAGCTGTTCATTCCAAGTACATCTATAAATATTTTAAAAATCCAAACATTTATTATTGGTGCAAAGATAAATGGTATAAAGAATACTGGATTTAATACAATTGGAGCACCAAATAAAATTGGTTCGTTTACACCAAAGAATGTAGGCACAACAGAAGCACGTCCAATAGCTTTATTTCTCTTAGATTTACAAATCCACATAAACATAAATGGCACTATCAAAGTAGCTCCAGTTCCTCCCATTGTAACTATAAACATTTGTGTTCCTGAAGTTAAGATTTTATCCGCATGTTGTCCAGCTCTCATAAGATTTAAATTTGCATCTATATTAGCATAAGTGACAACTGCAATAGCCGGTTCTACAATTGAAGGCCCATGAATTCCAACAAACCAGAAGAACGCAAAAGCCCCAAATATAATAGTAATTCCTACATATCCATCAGCTGCTGAAAATAATGGTCCAAAAAGTTTACCTACTGCTTCTGCAACTCCTGTACCAATAAAATGACGTACAAGAATATCAAGAACATAAAGTGATACAACTGATAAAGTAAATGGTATTACATCTTTAAAAACTTGTGAAATATTAGGCGGAACTTCGGAAGGCATTTTAATAGTTACTTCATTTTTTATACAAAACTTATAAATTGTTACAGTTATAAATGATGCTAAAAATGCAGTTAAAAGTCCTTTTGTACCCAAGAATCCAGTTGAAATTCCATCTTTAGTTGGATCTGCCGCTAATAACAACAATCCAACCATTGAGGCTAAAAGTGTAGAAAGATAATTAATTTGATTAGTTGCTGGCATAGAACGGTTTACAGAATCTGTTAATGATTTAGCTGTTGTTCCAGCTACTAAAAATGCTAAGATTCCCATAGAATAACTATATGGTTTCATTAATAAAGCTTCTATACTTTTTGGCCAAAAAAATCCAAAAGCATTTGGAACATAAGCAACTAAGATAAAAATACTAGAAAATAATATAACTGGCATACCAGCTATAAAACCATCACGAATTGCTCTTAAATATATATTCCGAGATAATTTTTCAAAAAAAGGTTTTCCTTTTTCTATAAATTCAATCAGTTTTTCCATTACTTTGCTCCTCTTTTATATAATTCTATTAAATGTTTCATTAATTCTTTCAATAATATTGTTGTCATCAAATGATCCTGTCCATGAATCATAATAAAACTCATTTCCAAATTTTCTCCAGCTGATTCTTTAGCTAAAATATCTGTTTGCGCATTATGAGCACCAACTAAGCATTCTTCAGCTTCTTTTACTAAGTTTTCTGCTTCTTCAAATTCACCATTTTGAGCTTTATTTAATGCAATCATCAATTTAGATCTTGCATCTCCTGCAAAAGCTACAATTTCAAATCCTACCATTGTTACATCTTCTTTTGTCATAATTCTCTCCCTTTTAACATTTTTTATTTTTTATCTCGTTTTTTTAATTTACGATTTTTCTAAAATCTACTTTTCCTTCCAAGATGTTGCTGTTTTTTCAACCACTTCATTTAGTTCTTCAATATTCTTTCTTCCAATTGTATCCAACCATTCCACAGTTGCTTTTTCACCTTCCTTAGCAAACACTTCTACTCCATTTGCCCAAGTCGCTCTTCCACATAGTACCCCATTAAATTTAGCACCTGAATCATGAGCAAATTTTAATGTATCTTGGAAAAATTTTGCACTTACTCCAGCACTTAGGTAAATATATGGCAAGTTTGTTGCTTTGTCTTGTTGTTTGAAATAGTTTGCTGCTTCTTCTTTAGTATAAACAACTTCTCCATCAGCAAATCCTTCAACATATTTCATATTTACAGGAACTTCGACTTTTAAAACATCGACATTGTATCTCGGATCTGAAAATTCTTTCATTGCTTCAATAACTTTTCTAGGTTTTACTTTTGCATATTCTGCTGTGCTGTTGTCGTCAATTTTACAGTCATAACTTAAAATTTCCAAAAAGAAAGGTATGTCTTCTGCAACACATTCAGCTCCTACTCTTTCCATATATGCTTTTTTCTGAATATTTATTTCTTCACATTCGTCTACATCATAGTATAACAAGAATTTTACTGCATCTGCTCCTTCTTCTTTCAGTCTTTTTGCAGACCATTCAACAAGGCAATCTGGCAATCTTCCAACTGCATTCGCATCATATCCTGTTTTTTCATAAGCTAGCAATAATCCCGCATTTTTATCTCTAGCTTTTGCTGCATCCAACCCATATTCAGGATCTAACAAGATTGAAGAAGAATATTTTGTTAAATGTTTTGAAACTAATACTTTAAATTCTTTTATTTGTTCAGCAGTCGCTTCTTTTTCCTGATTTTTATTTATCATTTTTTTCAAGGCACCTCTTTGGTCAATTGCTAGTGCTGATATAAAGCCATTTTTATCACTTAAATTTTCTAAATATTTTCTTTTTTGTGCTGATAATTTCATTATTTTTTCCTCCGTTTTTTTATACTTTTTAACAAAGAGATTTTTCTTCCTTGTTCTATAAATATTTTTTCTACTTGCTTTTTATTTTTGAAATTATATTTCCAAAATTTCTACTTCATTAAATAATTTGTCATAATTTTCCAAATTTACAAATCCTGTTAATTTTTCCATTGCATTCAACATTCCAAGAACATTTGCTTTTCTCAATAAATCTTCGTCACTCGCATTTTCATGAATTGCTGATGTTATTCCTGCAACTGTTGAATCTCCTGAACCTACAGGATTTACGACTTCTATTTTAGGAACATTCACTTTATAAAATTTATCATTGTGTTTCGCAAAAGCTCCATCTGCTCCGAGCGAAACGATTATCCACTCAATTTTTTCAAATAATTTATCTTTTAAAACTTTTTTTAATTCATCTGGATTTTTAGATACGTCTTTTCCAATTAATTGTGATAACTCTTCTGTATTAGGTTTTATTACTTTTGGTTTATATTCATGCTTTAAAACTTCTAACAATGCTTTTCCTGAGCAGTCAAGGACAACTGGTTTTTCATATTTGGTGCAAATTTCTATCATTTTTGCATAATAATCATCTTCCATTCCGCTAGGAAAACTTCCCGAAATAGAGATTAGTTTAACCTTTTTTACTAATTCTTCAAAATGTTTCAAAAAATTCTCGCTCTCAGATGAAGTTACTGAAGGCCCGCTTTCTAAAATTTCGCTTTGCATTCCTTCATGTAAAATCGCAATACAGTTTCTTGTTTCACCAGAAATTTCAAAAAATTTATGCTCTATTTCCTTTTCTGTCAATTTTTTCTGAATATCCATTCCCAAGCCCCCACCTATAAGCCCTGTTGCTATAACTTTATCATTCAGCTGTTTCAGCACTCTTGTTACATTCAAACCTTTTCCTCCAGGCGTCTTGCTCACTTTAGAAATTCTGTTTACTGTATCCAGATTAAATTTTTCCAGAGGATATGAAATATCAACAGACGGATTCATTGTTACTGTTAAAATCATCTTAATCAGCCCCTTTAATCTTTATATTCCCCTCTGTCCCATTTTTCCAAAAATTCCATAAAAAAATCTTTATCAGTTTGTTCTGGATTTACAGTTTCTATATGTTTAATTTTTTTAATTAATTTTTCACGTTCTTCTGTTTTTTTATATTCTGCTTTTATAAATGCTTCCACTATATCGCATAAAAGCAGCTCTCCAGTTATTTTTCCACCAAATCCAATAACATTTGCATTTAAATATTCCTTTGCATAAATTGCAGTTGTCATATCTCTTACTAAAGCCGAACGTATTCCCGGAACCTTATTTACAGCATTATTAATTCCAACACCTGTTCCACATATACATACTCCCAGATCAGCTTCCCCGCTTGCAACCGCTTCACCTACTTTTTTACCATAAATCGGATAATGAGTACGTGTAAAATCATAAGTCCCAAAGTCCAACACTTCGTAACCTTTTGATTTTAAAAAATCTGATAGCGCTATTTTCATATCTGTTACTATGTGATCGCATCCAATTGCTATTTTCATATCTTTACCATCCTTTTTTACTCTTTTATTTTTATTTTTTTATTATCATTCCATTTTTAAACAGCTTTTTATTTCTTCCCTCAATAATAAAGCAGCTTTAAAATTAAGCACAAAAATTAAAATTATGCTATTTAACTCCAAAATAATTTATTTCCAGTTAAACAGGCTAACACATCTTATTTAACATATCCACTCTAATTTGATGTCTTCCACCATCATATCCGGCAGTCAAAAATCCCTTCACAATATTTTTGGCAACTTCTGTTCCCACAATTTTTGAACCTATTGTAATTATCCTTGCATTATTGTGTCCTCTTGTCATATAAGCTGAACGTTCATCTGAAACTTCTGCGGCAATCATTCCCTTTATTTTAGTGGCAACCATAAAACTTCCTGCACCGTATGCATCAAACACTATCCCCAGACTGTCATCATCAGCTAACACAGTTTGAGCAACAGAATACGTTGTTTCAACAAAATCCTTATTTTCTGATTTATCAATTACATCATATCCATTTTCCAGCAAATAATTTTTAATATAATCTTTTAATTCATTACCATCCACATCAGAACCTAATATAACTTTCATTATTTTTCCCTCCATTTTTTAATTCATTTCACTGCGCAGCTACAAATTTTCAAATAATATATTATTTATCCCACAATTGAAATATACCTCAAAAAATGAAAATTACAACACATTAAACCCGTTAAAAATAAGGGTTGTTTAGTAAACAAACTTTTTTAGTCGCAATTTTATATTTATTTGAAAAATCACTTTAAGTAAACAGAAATGAAATTATTTGAGTTGGAATTTAATTTTTTTTATAAATTTTATTAATTTGAAAATTAGTAACATCATTTTAATACTAAACCCTTTTTAAGAATATGAATAAATTTTTATAATAGAGTTATTTGATAACTAATTCATAATCATTCAACTTTTTTATTTTCGTAGGATTGCTCATTGCCACAAAACCTTATCTTGTAGTAAAAATTTATCCTAATAATTAAAATTGTAGTAAGATTGCTACGCAATAACCTATGGCTAGTCTACGACAGATTAGTTTATACTAAATTATGTTTGAAAAATAAAAATGAGGACGCTTTTTGTCCCCATCAAATACTTCCACAACTTTCCCTCTCGATTAATTCCACAGGTAAATAAACCTTTTTCCTATAGCTTCTATTATGTTCCAGCAGTTCCAGCAGTACATTTATTGTTTCTTCTGCGATAATTTTTGTATCAATTCTAAGCGTTGTTAATGGCGGAGTCATATATTGAGAGATTTTTAAGTCGTTAAATCCAATAATTGAAATATCATCACAAATTTTCAGGCTCTTCTCCCTTACAGCCTTGTAAGCACCCATTGCAATAGAGTCATTTGCACAAAATACTGCTGTCGGAGGTCCTTCTAACTTTAGTATTTCCTTCATCATTTTGTATCCTGATTCCGCTGAAAATTCATCTACTTTTACAAATTTTTCATTATACAGTTCAAGTTCTTTCATAATTTCAATAAAATACTGCTCCCGAAAATCCACAAGATTTCTAACGATTTGATTTCTGCCGCCCAGCAGCCCAATTTTCTTATGTCCTAATCCCAATAAGTAATCAATTACAATTTTTACCGAATGTTTCATATCAAACTTTATATAGTCAATGGAATTATCTGAATTATAAGCGTCCACACAAATAATATTTTCATTCAGTGACTTCAAAAAGTCCAGCTGGCTTCTTTTTATTTCTCCAATGACAATAATAGCGCTGCAAACAATAAAATTCATTAAAATCTCTTCATTTTTTTCAAACAGCTGCAACTCAAAAACCTTGCTTTTTATCCCCTTTTTCTTTAACGCATACTCCAAATCCAGCCGTAATGACACAAAATATGGATCTTCACTTTCTATCTTTTCGTCAAACGACTTTATAATTGAAACATTTAATTGTGTATTTT
Organism: Leptotrichia sp. oral taxon 223; assembly: GCF_013394795.1. Lineage (NCBI taxonomy): Bacteria > Fusobacteriati > Fusobacteriota > Fusobacteriia > Fusobacteriales > Leptotrichiaceae > Leptotrichia > Leptotrichia sp. oral taxon 223. The sequence continues at coordinate 1,965,385 of NZ_JABXYU010000001.1, read as the reverse complement.
TTCTTTTTGTATTTTTTTTCTTGTAATTCAACTCCTTAACTGCATCCAGCACCTTCTGCTTTGTTTCCTTTGTTACACCAAAATATTTATCATTATTCAAAATTCTGGAAACAGTGGCAATAAAAACGCCTGCATGCTTTGCAACATCTCTAATCGTAGACATTTTTTCCCTCTCTTTAAAACCTTAAAATTTACTTTTTTATACTATAACTTCCTTAACTTTTCATTTGTTTTATAATATAATTTTTTAGTTTTTTTAGTAAAATTTTTAATATTTTTACTAAAACTTTTTTTGAAATATAAATCTTACAATTATTATAAAAATTATGGCGAAAGAAATACATTCGTATTTAGTTATTTTTCCTTTAACAAAATTTTGCTTATTTAATATTTTCAAAATATTAAAACCTAAAATTTAAATATAATAATCTTTATAATTTAATATAGAATGTCGTGATTTTTTTGGAATGAAAACGACTAAACACATTTATGTGTTTCTTTCGCCAGAACCTTCATAGCAAATATATTTTATAGAGTTGTTCTAATCTTTATTTGCGAAAGTGAGTGTTAGCAAGTTTCGTTTTCGTAGTAATCCAGATTTATCCAAATAATAAATGTTTCGACTACTTTCCCAAATAAAATTTGGGAATATTTCAAAAAAATGCTTAGACGAGCCAGGGTTAGTGCATAGCACTTTCGCTATTCTCTTTAATATGCCACTAGTTAAATATATTAAAATAACTATTATTGCGAAATAAAGGGAAATGGCGACTGATTTCCCTTGCTTTATAAAAAGAAAAAACATAGTAATATGAAAAAATATTTATTATCAATAAGCAGTTTTTCAAAATCTAAATAAAAATCCTTTATATGGATACTTAATGATTAAATTTAATTAAAGGATATTTTATAATTAATTTTTTTATTTTATTCCAAAATATTGCTGGAAATTTCCCAAAAATATGATAAAATAATAACATAGTAAAACCAGTTTAAAAATAAATTCAAAGTTACAGCAAAAATCTAGATTTATTTAATTTCTATCAGTTCAAATTGATAATTAATCAAGTATATGTTAAATTCTTATAAATTTGAATTAACGAAATTCATGAAACTCTAGATTTTGACAATGTATCGGGAAGTTAATTTTAAATTTTTACTATAACAAATCAAAAATTATTTATTTTAGGAGGAAAAACAGATGAAAAAAATTATGAGAGGTGTACTGTTATTCGGTATGTTAGGAGGAATGCTTTTGTCTTGCGGAAATAAAAAAAGTAATAATTCTCAAGACGAAAAAAAAGATTCTCAAGTTAGTGAAAAGGTTTATAAAATTGGATTGTCACAGATTGTAGATCATCCAGCATTAAATGCGGCTAAACAAGGTTTTAAGGATGCTTTGGCAAAGGCTGGGATAAAGGCTGATTATGATGATAAAATTGCAAACAATGATATGAGCAATCAGACATTGATTATGCAGCAGTTTGCAGCAGATAAGAAAGACTTGGTATTTGCGGTTACGACACCGACAGCACAGGCGGCTAAAAATCAGGTTACAGGAAATATACCAGTTGTGTTTGCGTCAGTTACAGATCCAAAAAGTGCAGGGCTTGAAGGGATTCCAAATGTTACGGGAACAAGCGGAGCGGCACCAGTTAATGAAAATTTGAAATTAATGAGAGAATTATTGCCAAAAGCGAAAAAAATAGGAATAATTTATAATTCATCTGAACAAAACTCAGTTTCTGAAGTAAATAATTTGAAAAAGCTCGCAGGACAATACGGATTCACAGTAGTTGAAAAAGCTGTCACAAACGGTACAGAAATGGTTGCAGCGGCAAACCTGATAGCAAAAGATATTGATGTTTACTACGCTATTCAGGATAATACAGTGGCATCATACTTTGCGGCACTACTTGATGTATTTAACAAATCAAAAATACCTGTTTTAGCCACAAATGACGTTTATTCAAATGCAGGGGGGCTAATTTCGCAAGGAACTACCGACTACAACATCGGCTACCGTTCCGGAGAAATTGCAGCCGAAATTTTACTAAAAGGCAAAAAGCCAAGCGAAATCCCAATAGAAACAGTTAAAAATTTACAAATTGAAATTAACAAACAAAACATGGAATTATTGGGAATAAAAATACCAGACAGTATTTTAAAACAGGCTAAGATGGTAGAAACTAAAAAATAAAATTTGATAATTTTAAGACAATTAAAAAACTGGAGCTAAAAAATCTAAATAGCTTCAGTTTATTTTTGGATTAATTTTTCTCTTGAAGTTTTTTAGAAGATTTTCTCAAATTATTATTATACCAACTATTCATTATCTGGAGCTGACGAGATTGCGCCTATATTAATTTCAATTACTTCTTTTACAAGTTTTGGAAGATTTATTAGAACAGGAAAATCAGAAGGCATAGGCTTTCTGAATTTTAACGTGTATTCGTTATCTGTTGGAAAATTTATGGCTTTATTTTCTCTTGCCCTTATTGAATCCCTTAAATAAAAAAAATCTTCCAAAGTGCTTCCCTTTTCTATCGAACAGCCCATAAGCCAATACTTCCCTTCAGGAATATTTTCAAAAATACATTTATTTTCTGTTTTAAAAGGAATTAAAACTTTTCCAAAATGAGGCAGATCATCAGGAACACAATTTTTAAAAAGCCCTATAAACGTAATTTCACTTTTATAATTTTTTGGATAAATTAAATTTACGCACAAAAAATTTTTAGTATTATTTCCATTTATTTTTAAACTTCTACCGTAAGAAATTTCCTCTATTTCACTTGAATTTATATATTCTCTTAAAATTTTATAAAATTCCTTTATAGTTTTTTTATAATTTGATGGCGAAATTCCAGTATATTTTTTGAAAATATTTGAAAAAGTACCTGAACTGTTATAGCCTGTTCTTATTTGAGAAATGATGATATCTTCATTTTCGTTAATTATTATATCCAAAGCCTTTTCAATTTTTAAAAATGAAAGAAAACGACTTGCCGAAAATCCTGTTTTTTTCTTAAATTTTTTACTAAATTCAAATTTACTGTACCCAAATTCTCTGGCTGTACCTTCAATAGTGCAATTTTTTTCAATATTTTTCCTCATATACTCGGCAATCTCTTTTATTTTCATTTTATCAACTCATTTCTTTAAAATTTTTTATTTTAATAATAATTAATATGCATATTTCAACTATAGCTTAGTTAAACTCCCATTCTTCTATAATTATACCACATAAAATTAGTGTCCTTTATTTTTTAATAGAAATTCTTTATAAAAATTAATTTTTTCACAATTTATGATAAGTTTTTTTACATTTTTCAAGGTATCATATAATTGATAATGATATATTAATAAATTTTTTAAGGAGATGGTTTTTATGAAAAAAATATTATCAGTAATAATTTTAATTTTCTTGATGATTGTAAGCTGTGGTGGAAAGCACATTACTCAAAAGGATTTTGAAAATTCAATGAATGCGTTGCAGAAGGGAAATATTTCGGAATTTGTAGGAAAAGACAGTGAAGCAGCAGAAGCGCTGAATATCTTTTCTGAAGGATACAAAAAAATAACATATAAAATAAATAAAGTTACGACAAGCAGTAATGAATCCGTTTTAAATGTTACAATTAAAGCACCTGTTTTAACAGGAGTAATGGAAGAAGTACAAAAAAAATCTATGCAAAATGTCAAAAACTTGATGGGAAAATCTGGAAAAGAATTAGAAGAAGAAAGTAAAAAAATATTATCAGAAGTAATTTCACAAAAATTAAACAGCCCTGATTTGAAATACGATGAGGAAACATTTGATGTAATCTATACAAAAAAAGGTAATACCTGGGAATTAAACTCTGAAAAGAATGATAAACTTCTAAAAATAGTAACATTGGGTATACAAATGTAAGTATTTACACGGCATAAAAAAGGGAAATAAAAAATCTTACAGATAAAGATCCGAAATATATAGTGAACTACTCCCGCTTTTAAAAGCGGGAGCTTCTTGCTGTCTTTTTGTTAAAATTAAAAAAGTTTTTGAGTCATATTTTATATATAAAATTTAATTTTTAGAATTTTCATATTTCTTTCTATCATTAGCATTCAAATATTTTTTTCTAAGCCTGATAAAGTTAGGTGTAATTTCCACTAACTCATCATTTTCGATATATTCAAGTGCCAATTCCAGCGTAAATTCTTTTGGAGGTGCCAATTTTACAGCGTCATCACTTCCAGCAGCCCTCATATTTGTAAGTTTTTTACCTTTACATACATTTACAACTAAGTCGTTTTCTCTTGAATGCTCTCCAACTATCATTCCCTCATAAACTTCTACTCCTGGCCCTATAAACAGGATTCCACGTGGCTGCAAGTTGTTTAATGAATAACCTATGCTTGTTCCAGCCTCCATTGCGATAAGAACTCCTCTTCTTCTTCCTGTAACTTCCCCTTTAAAAGGCTCGTATTCAAAAAATGAATGGTTTATAATTCCTGTTCCTCTTGTTTCTGTCAAAAATTCATTTCTAAATCCAATTAATCCACGTGATGGCACTTTAAATTCAAGTCTTGTGTAGCCATCGCTTCCTTGATTCATATTTACCATTTCACCTTTTCTGAGTCCTAACTTTTCAATTACAACTCCTACAAACTCATCAGCAACATCAATAATCGCAAGTTCAATTGGCTCCATTTTCTGTCCATTTTCTTCCTTGAAGATAACTTCCGGTTTTGAAACTGCCACTTCGTAGCCTTCCCTTCTCATATTTTCAAGCAAAATGGATAATTGAAGCTCTCCTCTTCCTTTTACAATAAAGGCATCTGGCGAATCTGTCATTTCAAGCCTCATGCTCACGTTATGATTTACTTCCTTTTGTAACCTTTCCAAAATATTTCTTGAAGTTACAAATTTCCCATCCTGCCCTGCAAACGGCGAATCATTTACCATAAAAGTCATCGCAAGCGTTGGCTCATCAATGTCAATTAACGGCAATGACTTAGGATTTTCCTTGCTTGCCACAGTTTCTCCTATGTCAATTTGTTCAATTCCTGCGATTGTTACAATGTCTCCAGCAAACGCTTCTTCCATTTCAACTTTTTTAAGCCCGTCGTATCCATAAATTCTAGTAACTTTCCCATTTACCAAGCTGCCATTTCTCTTAATCAATGTAATTTCCTGGTTTTTTTCAATTTTTCCGTTATAAATTCTTCCAGTTCCTAATTTTCCTACATATTCATCATATTTTGTATTTGTAATAAGCATTTGCAAAGGTTCATTTACATCCCCTTCAGGATCATCAACGTGCTTCATAATTTCATCATAAAGCGGTTTCATATCCTTGTCTTCATCTTCTAGTTCCAGTTTAGCATATCCATTTTTAGCCGATGCATAAACTACTGGGAAATCAAGCTGAATATCATTTGCCCCTAAATCCACAAATAAGTCAAAAACTGAATCCACAACCGCATCAGGATCTGAATTTGGTCTGTCAATCTTATTAACTACCACAATTGGACGAAGCCCATGCTCTAATGCCTGTTTCAATACATATTTAGTCTGTGGCATAACACCCTCAAATGCGTCTACCAAAAGTAAAACTGAATCCACCATTTTCAAGATTCTCTGCACTTCCCCACCAAAATCCGCATGGCCAGGAGTATCCACAATATTTATCTTATAACCATCATAATGAAATGAAGCATTTTTAGAAAAAATCGTAATCCCTCTTTCCTTCTCTAAATCATCACTATCCATAATTCTTTCATCTACTTTTTCATGTTCCCCAAATGTTCCTGCCTGTTTCAATAAAGCATCGACAAGAGTTGTTTTCCCGTGATCTACGTGTGCAATAATTGCAATGTTTTTAATTTTGCTCATTTTTTATTTTAACAAATTTTTTGTTAATTTTTCCTCCTTAAATTTAAAAGTTACTTATCCCCCTAAGGGGCGAGGAGTAGAGGTGAAATTCATGCCCTATCTATTCAAACTGTAATAAATAATTACAAAAAGAATAAATATCGCAATGAAATCTACCATCTCACTACCTCCTTTATATAACATTTTGTGAATTATGCCGAAATTCACCTAGATATTATAACAAAAAAGACTGGAAAAATCCAGTCTAATTTACGGCATATTTTTTTATTGTTATATAAAGTTCCCCTTAGAGGTTTGTTACACATTTATTATAACATATTTTATAAAAATGTCAATCCTAAAAAATTTTTTTACTTTGTAATTTCTTCTTTTTAATATAATTTGCAATATTCTTTCCAAACATTTTCTCATATTTTTTCCCAAAATCTGTTAAAACTTTTTTCTCTCTTCTATCTAATTTTTGTAAAATTATAATTTTCCCTTTTCCATTTTTAATTTTATACTTTTCAGAATTTAGAAATGGTTTAACTTCCTCATTCCAAAGTTCCAAAAATACCTTGCCTGAAACTTCACTAAACTGAATAAATTCATTTTCAAAAACATAAATTTTCTCTTTACTCTTCACTTCCACACAACCTAAAAAATGTGTAAAAAATGCCCCACAATCTATTCCGCTTATTTTATCAGTCTTTTGAGAAATCCTTCCATTTATATTAGGCGTATGACCAAAATATATGTTTTTACCCCTATATTCTTCAAGCTCCACATTTTCCATAAGCCAAAATTCTTCCCTAGTCCAAAGCACAGTTTCCCTTTCCTGTTCCACTAGAGCCGTCTGTAAATCAAGCCCTGCATGCACAAATATATTTTCATTTCCTAAAATTGCCAACGGACTATCTTCCAGCCATTTCACAAGCCATTCTATTTCCACCAAAAAATTCGCTTCGTGCCAGTCTTTTATACTTTTCTTTTTAAAATATTTAGAATTTCTATAAACTGAATATTCTGTTTCGTATCTAATTGGATAATCATTTTCCAAATCCTCAAGCAGCATATCCTCATGATTCCCCAAAATAAATTTCAAATTATACCCAAGTTTTATCATTTTCATACATTTCATATAAATTTCATACGACTTTTCCCCTCTATCACAAATATCCCCCATAATCACAAGCAAATCTTCCCTTTTCAAATCAATTTTCCCAAGCATTTTCAAAAACAAGTCATACTGTCCATGAATGTCCGACATTACAAAAATTCGATTATAATCGCTTTCATTTATTTTTTCTATCTTAATTTTATTTGTCTTAATTTCACTTTCCATAAAAATCACTCTTCTTTTTTTATATACAAATATTTTTAAAAAACTCCAAAGCCATTCATTTCGCTAAATCTAAATAACAGATCATTCATTAATTTCTCGTTTTTTTCCGTATCATAAGGTAATGTAAATTCTCCATCCCTGTTTGTCCACAGCCTGTCATAGTAGTTTAAAATATCCTTAGAAATTTGCTGATCGTATGCTGACATGATTTTTAGCTCGTTTTCCAGATTGAAGTTTCGCATATTTCTTCTTGTAAAGTTTGTGGAACCGCCGTAAGTTATCAGGTAGTCTTTTTTTAGGATGGAAAGCATTTTTACGTGGTACATTTCCTCGCCTTTGTTGTAAAACTTGACGTTTATGTCGTAATTGTGTTTTCTGGCGTATTTCATTAATTCTCCAGCTGATGCTTTGTTTGGGAAACCTGCTTTTGAATTATTCAGGATTATTTCAAATTTCACTCCACGTCTTGCCGCTTTTCTTATATCATTGATAATTCCCCTGTCTGCAAGGAAAAATTGGGCGATAATGACTTTTTCTCCAAACTGTGCATTTTTTAATTCTTCTGAAATATCCTTAGCAGTGGCTCCATTTGTAAAATATTGCAATTTTAGCTTGTCATTCGCTGAAAATGGGATTTTGCTGAAATCCTTGTCTGGAAGTTTTCGTCTTAGACTTCCGTCTTTTTTGGTAATTTTTGCAACTGGCTTTTCCCCTTCATAAATTTCCTTGATGATTGGAGATGAAAACTTAAATGCCACATTTGAGTGTTTTGAACCTTCTGCATGCGGATTTGCTGATGTCAGCATCGCTGTATTTTCATTCATAATCAATTTTCTATGATCGGCTTTTGCATTTAACGCCCTCAAAAGGCTGCGGATTGTAATTTTGTCAGTCCCTTCATAAAATGGATTTTTTATTTTCCCACGATTTTTTGGGTTTCCAAAAGGCTGGATAAACAGACGCCATGGAGCTGAATATACAAGCATAGGATCCCTTAATTTCGTCAAATCCACATACCCGATTTTTACACCAGCCTGCTCCAGCTTTTTATGAGTCTTATTGTCAAATGCCCCATAAAACGTATTACTTTCATCAAGTATCAAGTAAATTTCCACATTTGGATCCTTTTCCCTCTTCTCCAGTATCTTTTGTGCAAATTCCTCCGCAATTGGCAGCGGTTGCAACTTCTCCTTAACCCCTTTCCCAACATAGTCATTAAACACAAAAATATCCATCAGAAAAAAATCCTGTGCCTTATCCAGAATGTCATAAGCCTGCTCCCAAATCTGCCTCTCATACTGTGTTTCTCCGTCTTTCTTATACGTCAGATCATAATAAAAATCCACATTGTCTGCATTATAAACCTCACTTTTCATCGTTAGCCCTTCTGAAAGTGAAGTGCACGATACCGTTCCCAGCAGTAAAAATATAAATGTTAAAATAATTTTTTTATTCACACCAGCTCTCCTTAATAAGAAATTTTAACTCTCTTGCCACAAAAAGCCACCCCAATGAGAGTAATATCTTCAATGCCTCTTTCTCTCAAGACAACATCATATCTTTTTTCAATTATCTGTTCTATCGCCTCTCTTGAAACCTTTTCAAGAGTATTTTCATCCCTTGTAACTTTAAATTCCAATATAAAAGCCCTGTTATTTTTATTCTTTGGCTCTATCATAAGATCATATCTCCCAAGTCCCGATTCCTCATTGGATTTTACATAATAATGGTTGTCCAGATAAAACATCATTCCTAAAATTAGCCCTTGATAAAAATCCTCGTTTTTAGTATCATTGTAACTTGTCGATTTTAGCAAAATATCCTGAAGATATTTTTCAAAGTAATTAAATTTGAGCTTTTTAAGAGATTCCATCGCCTTTCTAAATAAACTTTCCCCAAAATTTACATCAATGAACTTCTGTCTGAAAAACTCCCTCACTTCCCTGTTTGGCAATCTTAAAGAATAGACATTCTCATAATCTTCCCCAATTTTCTCATCAATCGTTAAATATCCGCTAAATAAAAGCAGTTCCCAAATTTCTTCCTGATCAAGCAAGACAGACAAATCTGAATTTCCATTGATATTTTCCTCAACGCTTTCGCCCATAAATAATCTTTCCAAAGTTTCCATCGTATCTGTATCTATATTTTTCAAAATATCGTTAATTAGGAAATTCCCGGAAGTATCAACCCAATGTGAACCAATTTTTTTAGATTTCAAAAATTTTAAAATACTCCAAGGATTGTAAACCTCAGCATCACCAAATTTATATCCATTATACCAAGCCTTAACATCTGAAACTTCATATTTCACATCAAAATATTCAAGTATCTCTTCAACTTCATCCTGATTAAATCCAAAAAATTCAGCATAATCATTTTCTAAAATAGAATAAACGCTTAGATTATTCAAGTCAGAAAATATTCCAGCCTTAATAACTCTGATAATTCCAGTCATAACGCCCATTTTTAAATACTGATTAGTTTTCAATGCTTCTCCATAAAATATTTTAAAAAATGTAACAGCATCGTTATAATAGTGATGTTCATAAGCTGAAATCAAAGGACTGTCATACTCATCAATTAACAAAATAACTTCCTTTTTGTAATGCCGATACAAATAAGCTGTCAAATTCTGCAAAGCATTCTTATACTCGCCATCATCTTTTTTAAACCAGATTTTATTAAATTCTTTCAGCTCACTTTCATTCAAAGAAGCTCTGACAAATTCAAACTCGTTATAAAGATTACTAATTAAACTTCTCAAGTCAAACAAACATTCTTCCCAACAGTTACTTTTAATCCCCTTCAATGAAATGAAAATCACTGGATACTTTCCTTGTTCTGAAAAATATTCTGACTTTTCAATATCCAGTCCACTAAACAATTTCCTATTTTCCTCAGCATTATCAATATCAAAAAAATATTTAAGCATTGACATATTCAAAGTCTTCCCAAACCTTCTTGGACGTGTAAACAATTTCACTTCCGAAGCATCATCCAAAATCTCAGAAATAAATTCCGTTTTGTCAACATAGTATGCGTCGTTTTCCATTAATTTTTTAAAATCATCAATACCAATAGGAATCTTTTTCATCTGTTTTCCTCCTAAATAACTTATTACTGCTATTTTACCATTATTTTTATATTTATTCAATTTTAAATTATGATTCGTAATAAAATCTAAAAAAGAAGCAAAAAAAGAAAGACCGCCCGTAGGCAGCCTCCCCTTAAGTTTAAGCTGTTCTGCTCATCTCAAGCTTTCTTGAGCTCTTCAAGCCCGTACACTTTACTAGTACAGAACTCTCAGTCCCAGTCCGGCGTTGAAGTTGTGTCCCTTTGTTTCGTATCCTGTGTTTACTGTGAATCCCAGTCTTCCGTTATCCAGTCCTAGGTTAAGGTGCGACTTGAAGTTTCCTCTCTTGTCTTCCTTGTCCCCTCTGATTCCGAAGTAGTCTGTCCATGCTCCAACTATTCTTGCTTCATTTTCAACGTCGTTCAGTTTTCCGATTTCGTTTTCATAAGTGAAGCCCAGAACTGCTGTGAAGTTCGTATTCTTGAACACTGGCTGGCTGTATCTGAAGTCGATTCCTGCATTCGGTTTAACTGAGATGTAGTCGTCGCTCTTGACATTCAGCGCCATGTCCCCGTTTTCATGGATTGAAGAGAATCTTCCGTATTCAGCCTTGATTCCGATGTTTGGAACGATGCTGAAGCCGTCATTTATTACAAATGCCTTTTCAAGTCCAAGGTTTGCTCCCGCACCATAAGAATAGTAGTCAGCTTTTGCTCTGAATTCCTGATCTACTACCCAGAATCTACGCTTGATGTCGTTTCTTCCGAAGAATCCGTTTCCTCCTACATTAAGTACGAATGTTCCGTCACCGTCAAGAGGGATTGACTTGAACACTCCGACTTTGGCCATTGCCTGGTTTTCATAAGATTTAGACAGATCTTTGAATGTGTAGTAGTTGTTTACAACTCCCGCATACCATCCTGAAGCTTGTCCAAGTCTTACAGTCTCATCTTCGTGGACGTAGGCAAATCCACCTGAGTTGCTGTACCAGTCAGGTATTCCTGCAGTGTCAGTCTTGTACTCGTTTCTTTGTCCGAACGCCTTGAACTTGTTGGAATCCTTTGAAAGGTTGGTATCGCTTCTAAGCCCGTCAATCTCTCCGCCAAGGATATCAGATGTAGCCTTGATTCTTTGTTGGACTCCACCATAAATGTGCCCTCTCATCTGATCGAACGCCTGAGCCAGGATATGCCCTTCTCCGTTTCCTAGGCTGTTCAGTTTATTGAAGATAACTTTTTCAGCACTTTCCGGTCTTGCGATTTCATAGATGTTGTCCAGGTTGTTTGTGAAGTTTACAAGTGAAGTATCATCGTCATAGGCAAATGAGTGGTAAGGAACCTTACTCATATATACTTCTGACAATTGGTTATTTGCATCAAGTTTTGCTTTTACTTGCCAAGTTAAGCTTGCTGACAGCGGATTGACAATTGCCCCTCCTGCCAATTTAGCCAATGCATCGTTAAATGGTTTCAGGATATTGCTCTTAGTAACATTTCCGTTAACGTCAACTTTATCTCCAATTCTGATTGCCTTGGAGTTTGTATACAATGTAGCTTCCGGTCCGAAATACAAGTTTACTTCTGATAAATTAGGCAAGTATTGGATTCCGTCAATTGGGTTAGTATATCTGACTCCTGAAGTATCTACGTACATTCCGATGCTTGTAACTTCTGACAGCTGATCTTTGTAAGCGTGTTCCCATACAGGATTACCCCATTCATTTTTAGCGTGAAGATCAATTATTCTTGTTCCTCCAGTTTGAATGCTGCTTGAAACTGTTATTTTGTTAGCCCAGTCTCCTGTATTTGCCGCATCACTTTCAACATTGAATATTGGAGTGTCAATACCGTCTACAGTAATCTTAGTCATTGGCACAGCATCAGGCACTGTTATAGTTGTTCCTACACCTGTTGTTTTTACATTACCTGAAGCAACGTATTTGATGTTGGCTGTTACTCCTGATTCTGTTCCTTTATATGGGTTTGCACCAGAATCTTCGTTATCAGTCTTGACATCCATATTATCTGTAAGAATTCCTATTGAACCTGTTCCTGTAACTTTAATTGTACCATAGTTCTTGATGTATCCGTTATTGATTGCAACTACACCTTTGACGCTTTGTCCGTCTCCCATGATTGTACCGTAGTTTTCACCATGTGCTCCCTGATCCAGGTACATTCCTATCGAATTCTTACCTTGAAGATCGATAGTACCGTAGTTTACAGCCTTAGATCTTGCACCAGTTGCAAACATTCCGATACCTTCATCTTGTGATACTGTTATTGTACCTCTGTTTACAACGTATCCTTCATCCTCAGTTCTTACAAATTTTCCTTCATCGTTGTAAACGTTACGTCCTGCTGCCATACCTGCTGAGTATTTTTGATTTTCAGTATCTGACATTGATGTAATAATTGTTCCGTAGTTTGTTGATGCAACATTAGGGTTTGTTGAAACTATTCCCAAGTTTCCGTATCCTAGAGTCGAACTTGAAAGTCCATTTACAGTATTCAGGTTGTTTTGCGATCTCAAGTCGATTGTTCCAAAGTTGTCAACACTTCCTGCTGTGTAGTAAGCAGTATTGTAGTCACCGTTCATTGTTACGTTTGCAAATGAACTAGCCTTGGAGTTTTTATCAGCTGAGTAGTAATATACGGCATTTCCCTGTTCGTAAACTTCTTCCGGAATTCTTGGATTAGTTGGCGCTGTTGATGTAACAAGTCCACCTGCATTTTTATTAGCTGCCAGCACAATTGTTGGAGCATTAGTTGGTGTCAGGCTCGAAACTTTTCCGCTTGCATCAAGAGTATAGCTTCCATCTCCAATCTTAACAGTTGTTCCGTTAGTTCCGCCTGCTTCAGCATTTGCGTTTTTAGCCAGCACAATTCCGTAGGAGTATCTGTCAATATCCATATCTGCACTTACTTCTACATTTCTGCTTCCGCCGCTCATCAATGAGTTGTCTCCGATGTAAACCCCGTAAGCCGCATCAGTTGTTCTTCCTGGAAGCAGTTCTGAGGCTTGCGAATAAGCAGTCTGTCTATTAATTGGGTAACCTGACGGATTTGTTGTAATAGCTTTTCCTGTCGTAGTTTGAACATGTCCTAAAACAGTATCGTTACCTACCAGCAGTTTAGTTCCCTTCTGAACCTTAACTGTTCCGTCTCCCGAATAAATACCGTAGCTGTTGCTGTTTACAGTTATTGTGCTTGGTGTATGATCAGCTTTTTCGCCAGTTATAATGTTATATCCGTAAATTCCGAATCCACCGATATTTTTTCTTGAAGTAGTTCCTACTTTTATATCTCCATAGTTTTCAATCCAAGTATTTGCAGCTGTAGTGTGATCATTTGCCATGATACCTGCATTTACTTTCTTAAGATCAGCTTTTTCCACGCTTGAAGCATCTACATTTAATGAATCATTCAACTCAATATTTCCGTAGTTTACAAGTCTTCCCTTATTAACTACCGCACCGTAAGATCTTACGTTAGTCTTGGAAGTATCTTCCTTGATATCCCCATAGTTGTATACACTATCATTGGCATCAGTATTTACCAGCATTCCGGCAATACCTCTTGTAGTACCTTTACCTGCGGCAATTGTTCCTGGTGATGTCTGAGCTTTTTCTACAGCCAATGTCAGGTTAGTATCTCCATTATTGTTGAATTTAATATCCAAATAGTTTTTAGCAGTTGTACCGCCATATTTATTATTTGGATCTGTACTTCCAAAGATCATTCCAAATCCTTTTTTGTCATTGTAACCTTTGTAGTTATAGTTCAATGTTTTTGGAGTTCCTAAACGGTCAGCTTTTGATGAAACAATTGAATCATCAGTTACCCAGATTCCTGCCCCGTCACTTCCTGTATCTACTGTAAGCCCTGTGGAGTCAGTCTTGAATTTAATTTCTGCGCTTTCACCATAAATACCGATACCGTTTTGGTAAGTCAAGATGTCGGCAGTACCACCAATTCCATTGTTCTTAGTGTTCAATGTAATGACTCCACCTCTATTGGCAGCAGCTGTATCTTTATTTTTTTCAACTAATGCAATACCTACACCACGTAAATTTTTATTTTCCTGTGTAGTTGTGTTGGCAGTACCACCTGCTCCATGATTTACTCTGATTGCATCATCTTGAGAGGCGCTTTGGTTTTCATATAAGATATTTACATTTGATTTTTTGGCTGTCGCATTGTCAGTACTTCCGTTGTAGTATGTGGCAGCTCCACTTTGGTTAACATTTTCTGCATAAATACCAGTTGCCAGTTCCCCATCAACTTCAATAATACCATTTTTATTTTCAATATCTACTTTATTGTTTCCATATCTGTATCCGCCGTAACTTGCATGTTCTGTAACGTTGTTAGTAGAAATTCCTACAATACCGTAGTTTTTACCTGTTGGTGAAGATTCTACAGTAGTTTTTGCTTTTTTACTATTATTTAAACCTGTACCTGCAATTCCATCTTGTCCATTAGGATCATATTTACCAGTTACATAAATTGTACCTTCGTTATTTTTCAAAATACTGTCATCAGTTCCTGCGATACCAAATCCATGATCTACAACAACTTTAGCATTAGCCTTATTTTCAATTGTTCCATATGCCACATTGATACCTGTAATAGAATTAGTGTCGCTTCCTCCCCAAACACTTACAGTACCTTCATTAGTGTATCCTGATTGTGTATTGTCAGTTTTTACCCAATTTGAATTATCATCATTTAGTTTATCCCAACGATACAATGAGTTAGCCATATTCAGCCCTTGTCCAGCTAATAGAGATTTTCCATTCAGTGTTCCTATATCTCCATAAATTTTTACATTATTTTTGATATTTACTTTTGTACTTTCCATTTTGATATTATTAAATGGATCTACAGCTGTATCGTTTACAGACGTACCGCCATCTGCTTTTTCAGATTTTACACCGCTTACAGGATTTGAAAGTGCATAGTTTTCCAATTCTATCTTATCATTTTCTACATCCAATGTACTGTTAATTATAGTACTGCTAAATTTAGTTGCCTTTGATGTACTATCTTTATTTGTACTAGCTTTATTTACGATATTTGCCATTTCACCAGCATATTTGGCTATGCTACCTAAATATCCACCAGCAGATGTCTTGTCTTTATCACCATTCCATTTAAGTGTATTTTCAGCCTGATTGATTAATCCTAAGTCAATTTCTCCACCTTTAACAAGGTTTAAAGTAACTTCTGACATACCTCTATATCTTGCTCTATCCCAAGCTGTACCATTTGCTGCTGTACGTTGTTTGTCTTTGTAGTAATCAGAATATGAATTATTCCAATAATTGTTTATTGAACCTGTTCTATGCTGATATTCATTACCAGTTAGGAAATATCCATCATACATATCTATTTTAGTAGGATTATTGAATGTAATTCCTGCATCATCTGTTCCAGAAGTACGTTTTACATAGAATACTGGGACATTAGTATGGTCATTTGTTACACCCATTACAGCTCCTCTTCCACCTCTTGTTTCTCCAGCTCCTATTGTTGCTCCATCATTAGACGTTCCCGTTTTTACAGATGCACCTATATTATTTTGATGAACAATTTCTCCAGCAAATTCAATATATCCTCTATCTGTTGCAAACAATGCTCCATTTGTACCTGTAACTACTGTAGCAGCTGCACTACTATCTGAATCAAATATAACTACTGAACCATTATCATTACCAACAACTGGTCTTCCATTTCCTGAAGCATAAGCAGCCATTCCATAAATTAATGATTTTCCACCAGCATCAGCCACTAGTTTGTCTGAGCCTTCTTTAGTACTTTCATTAGCTGTTGTACCTTTTATAAGTACGTCTCCACCACCTACTGCATAGGCTCCGATATTTCCATAAGCTTTTTCAAAATCGATTGGATTTCTTCCAGAGGCTGGTCCATAAGGAACTGTTGTACCATTAATAGTTTGCGTATTAGTTGTGCTAAACAACATATTATCTGCTGCTGTAATTCCTTTAGTTACTTGGATTATTGAACCGATACTATCTTCTGTACCTTTCATAGATTTATATGTTACACCATTTGTTAATTGAGTTCTAGAAGCATCATCTTGAGAATAAGCAATTATTGATTGGTATCCTCCAGCCCTAGTTGTTCCATTTGCTACAACTTGTCCACCTTTGCTTGTTCTGTACGCAGTTCCTTGTTTAGAAACCATGTCTACAGGAGAATTGATTGTAATTTTAGTCGGTGCATTTCTATCAAATCCTGCATTAAAATTAGAACCAAATTTATGTTGACTATTATCAAAAATACCTTCAGAATAAGCTATGACAGTTCCTTTTGAAATATGACTATACGGTGTTGTATATCCCCAATAATTCACACCTTGAGTTGCTTTTGATTTTGCATAGTTAAATTCCCCGTCAGAAATTGTACTTCCTAAAATATTACCATTTGCCTGAGTTGTATTATTCGCAACTTTTACAGCCGAACCGTTAATTGCATACACAAGAGTTGTATTTTCTGCATTAGGTCCTACTCCTATATTAAGATTAGTAACATCTAAATCATCAAGTGTTGTTCCAGTTATTTCTCCAATTTGATCATGAGTATTTAACCCATTTCTTTGTCCTGAAGCAACATATACCCCAATATTACCTGTGGAATCATAATTATTTGAGTTACTATCTAAATTATTTCTTCCTATAATTCCTTGTACCGCTAAAGTTCCTCCAAAGAATCCTACATTTGCATTATTAGTTGGGTTACTAGATAAACCTGCGAAATAACCTCCATTTCCTGGTGCAAAATACGCAATTGTGTTATTATTCCCGTCAATTTCTATTTGTTTGAAATTAACTTCTCCTGCTTTTGCATAAGCAGTATTAGCAAATATAACATTATTATCATATCCTACAGCATTAGGGTCTATCTTACCTATTTTTACACGCCCGTATCCAGATGAACTATTTGTATTTATAGGATCGTTTCCGCTAAGAATAGTAAGTTTATCTGCATATCCTCTATTAAAATAACCAACATTATTATTAGATACAATTGTCATATCAAGCCCATATTTATCACTATTTCCAGGATGCAGATTTATTTCTCTAGTAACTACTCCACTATTCATTTGACCATTCATAATGTTAATTCCAACATTATAACCTCCACTTAAAGTCATATTTGTCCATTTAACAGGCGGATTAAGCGGATTACCTGTAAATTCAATTTCTTTATTGCTTGTTCCATTATTTACAATCTCAATACCAATTCCGTGTCCATTTACATTGAAGTCCGTATTTGGATCAACTGTTATCTTTTCTGCATTAATCATGTGAACACCTGCAGTTGTTCCATTTCCACCATTTACATTAAATGTTGAATTTCTGATAACTTCATTAGTAGAATGTGCATTATATGTAATACCTGTAGAACCAGCTCCGTTTACATGAAAAGTTGAACCTGATACAGTTGTATCATTAGTTGTATTTTTCAAAATACCATTACTGTTTTGTCCAGTTATTGTAAATCTTGAGCCACTTACTGTAGATAAAGTTGTTCCACTATGAGCATAAATTCCATTTCCACTACCTATAGTGAATATACTACCACTGACAGAACCTTTACCTTGTCGCAAATGAAATCCATCTCCACTAGTTATGTTAAAAATAGAATCTGTAACTGTATTTCCAGTTGCTGCAGAACTATCTACAAGAAGTCCATAACTTGAATTTTTTACATTAAATGTAGTAGATGTTACATTTGCATTTCCTGCTCCTGAAGCCATATAGATACCTGCAGTATAATTTCCATTTGCATTAAAAGTTGTCTTTCCATCTACTTTAACTTTTTTTCCTGAAGAAGTTACTAGAATTCCATTACTTCGATCCCCATTTATATTAAATGTTGTTCCTCTACCAGCATTTGATATATTAACATCTCCTCCAGTTCCTGAAACCAAAATAGCGTTACTGTAAGCTGGATTTATTGTAAAATTAGTTTCGTTATCTCTGTGCCCTATTTTAGGCGATGCTGTATCTAAATCATAGGCATACTCAGTTCCTGAACTTGTATTTTGTATACTTAAGTTTCCATTTGTAACTTTAACAACATTACGAGGTAACGTATAATTTCTAAACGTATCTATTGTAAAATTAGAATCAAATATAGTTAATCCAGCAGCATTATTAGCTAAAATCATATTAGAACGAAAAGTTGGGGTTTCATTACTAGGAGTTGCATCCCAGTGCCAGTTCCCATTTGCATCCTGAGACATATGTCCTCTTTGGTATGTCATATCACGTCCATGAAGTCCACTGCTAGAATTACTATTATAAGCAGCAGTAGACGTATCTCCATTTACAGTTACATAGTAATACCACGTATCTGAATAACTTGCATATCTGTTAAGGTATGGTGTATGAGCATCATAAGGACCATCATAGTGGTGGCCTTTTATCCCAGATTCAATATTCCCAGTAAAACTAGTTATATTGGGATGAAAACTTGGTGGTGATGTTTGCGGTAATTTTTCAACTTGTCCATGAGTATTATTATTCGCTCCATTATAGTAAGTATTATAGTAATCTGCTCCTGTAGTTGTAAATGTAGCACCGTCATTACTTCCACTCGTACCTTGACTAATAGTATTATAGCCTGTATTAGCATAAGCATCTGCTGTTGTTGGAGTAACACCTCTTGTAGTAAATGTTCTTCTATCTAAGTCATTTCTTGTAGTACCATAATTTCTTGCTGGTGGCGCCACAACATTTGGATTAAATGTCGGCGCATTTGGCAATGTCATCGCATCCATCTTAGTCACTTCAGTTGGCTCATAAGCCTTATAAACGTTAGCTGGATTAATAGTCAGAGCATCAGGCTCCTGATTTCTTGGAATATTCAAGTTAGTTGCCCCGTATAGATGCTTGCTTGGGTCAAACACATACTTGGTTAAATCGTTATCCCTTCTGTAGTATTCCAGGAACTTTCCTCCACGCCCCCTGTAGGTAGTTCCCCAGTCGTTGTTTGTATATCCTGTGCCGAACTGGAATGAAGCCCATGGGCTCTTGATAACCTGATCCCCCTGTTGAAGCAGTTTTGCAAGCTCACTCTCAGCACCTTTAAGAGATTTCTCATTCTCCTTTCTGGCACGTATGAAGGACTGACGCAGGTCAGTTATGGCATCATAGGTTGCAGCACTGACTTCCTGCTGCTCCGTAGCTGCATCGGCATTAAGCCTAGGCGCAAAAGTGAGAAGCCCGGTAACAAGGAAAGCGATTAGCAGGCTGTCAGAATAGTGCACGTCTTTACATCTTTTAACAAACGATCGCAAGTCTTTAGCAATCTGTCGTAAGTTATTACTCATATCTTCCTCCTTAAAATTATGAAAAATAGCCAGAAAACGACTATTAGTACAGTATAGTGTTTCATTCTGCCCCGAAAAGAATCTGATGGTGACAGAACAGCCTAGTAATGTTCAAAAACAGGGCATCAAAGCGGAAAGACAACTAGAAAAGCAGGCAAAAATGCAATGTGGCGGGCAAAAAGTCCTTAAGGGCGCCCATAAGTGATTTTTTTGCAGAAATAATTAATCTTTTGTTAAAATTGGTAAGTGAGTGATAGTGATTTCAACAAATAAAATATTAATTATTTTTTCATTTTTAAAAATTATACTCCTTATAATACTGGATATAAACTCTTAATTTGTCAAGAGAATGGTTAATATTACCAATTCGGCTTATATGCAATATTTTAAGTTCAAATAATTTTTAGATTCACGAATTTATTACCAAAAAAGCAACATTCAATTCGCTTACAACCCTTTTTTTACCTAATTTGCGATAAGAATTTTTCTAAAAAATAAATTTCTCATTTTTTAAATATCAAGTACGACAATTTAAAAATTTATATAGCAAAAGCAACATAATACATATTACAATAAGCAAAAACTTATTTTTTTATATCATGTTGAGTTAGTCCTCTTATTAATTTTTATAGTCATAAATGAAAAATGATAAAACTTAGTCCCTTTGTTTGAATAAAGTATGAAAATTCTTTATCTCAATATCATTTTTTCCAGTTTTCTAAATCTCTTCGCAAAGCCAATGTTTTTAACACAACGGATACAATAGCTCAACTTTACAAAACTTATTATTCCTCAAGATTTTCCTTTTTTTTATTTATAAGATTATTAAATCCGTATTATTTTACAAAGACTATTGAAACAATCTTAGTATACCCTATAAAAAAAAATATGTCAAGTTTTTTCGACAAAAAACACATTCTCAAAGCTGTCAATTAACCGAATGTTAATTTAAAATATCTCAATTTTCATTAGAAAATCATAATATTAAGTACAAAAAATAAGCATTTTTATTCAAAAAGTTAAAAAATAAAAACCAATTAAAACAATAATTTTAACAAAAATTAATAAAAAAATTTTTTATAAAATTGCATAAGAAAAATCAAAATTTGATGTTGACAATTTTGCGAAATATGATATAATATTTATGTATCAACCCTAAGGGTGAACTTATGATTATAAAATAAAAATTACTGACAAATTAAGCTAGATTTTCCTAGCTTTTTTTGTTATAATTAAAACTGAGTTTAATAAACTCATATTTTATCTATTAAAGAAAAACTTGTTGACAATTTTGCAAAATACGGTATAATATCATTGTAATAACCCTAAGGGTAACTTTGTATTTAAAATAAAAAATGTTGGCAAATCAGACTAGAATTTTCTAGTCTTTTTTGTTATAATAACAAAGAGTTCAGTAAACTCATATTTTATAATTGTAAGGAGGTTAGAGTAGTGAATAATGAAGATATTATCAGGCTTCTCATCATTCTATATATTATTTATAGAATAACTAGATAGCTAAAAAATCGGAATTTCACCTCTACCTCAGCCCCTAGGGCTTTGTCAAAAACTTATTGACAATTTTGTAAAATATGATATAATATTTATATAACAACCCTAAGGGTGAAACTTTTGTAAAAAAAGAAAAAATATCGGCAAATCAGGCTAGAATTTTCTAGCCTTTTTTGTTATAATAGTTTTGAGTTTCGATAAACTCACTTTTTTACAAAAGGAGGTTAGAGCAATGAACAACGATGATATAATCAGGCTTCTCATCATTCTATATATTATTTATAGAATAACTAGATAGCCAAAAAGTCGGAATTTCACCTCTGCCTCAGCCCCTAGGGCTTTGCCAAAAACTTATTGACAATTTTGTAAAATATGATATAATAAAAGTACCTTAAAACCCTAAGGGTAACTTGTAAATAAATAAAAATTATTGGCAAACTGAGCTAGATTTTTCTAGCTTTTTTTGTTATAATTAAACCTGAGTTCAATAAGCTCATATTTATTTGCAAGGAGGTACAGAGCAGTGAGTAATGATGACATTATTAGACTTCTTACAATACTTTATATCATCTACAGAATAACTAGATAGTCTAAAAAAATCAGAATTTCACCTCTAACTCACCCCCTTAGAGGCTTTGTCAAAAAAATGATTGACAATTTTATAAAATATGGTATAATAAAAGTACCTTAAAACCCTAAGGGTAAACTTAGATTGATTAAAAACTTGTAAATTAAGACTAGACTTTTCTAGTCTTTTTTAGTATAATTATTTTACTAGGATACAAGCCTAGAATCAATCTAAGGAGGTTAAGAGCAGTGAGTAATGATGACATTATTAGACTTCTTATAATACTTTATATCATCTACAGAATAACTAGATAGTCTAAAAAAATCAGAATTTCACCTCTACCTCACCCCTTAGGGGCTTTGTCAAAAAAATGATTGACAATTTTATAAAATATGATAATATAAAAATATCTAAAATCCTAAGGATAACTTTATAGATTAAGATAAAAATTATTGGCAAACTGAGCTAGATTTTTCTAGCTTTTTTTGTTATCAATAAAAATTAATACTAAACCTCATTAGAAACTTAAAGTTTTAATTCCTTGTTGAAATAGTATGTAATTCAAGAGTTATTAAATATTCGTTATGTAAATGAGGAATTGTATAATTTCTACATTATTTATATTTTTTTTATTTAAAATATCATTTCAAAACAGAACTCAAAAATCACTGACATTTCTAATCAAAAATATCTCTTTCTATTACCTTTACTTAATGTTTAGTTAATTATTTCTGAAAAAAAATCACTTATGGGCGCCCTTAAGGACTTTTTGCCCGCCACATTGCATTTTTGCCTGCTTTTCTAGATGTCCTTCCGCTTTGATGCCCTGTTTTTGAACATTACTAGGCTGTTCTGTCACCATCAGATTCTTTTCGGGGCAGAATGAAACACTATACTGTACTAATAGTCGTTTTCTGGCTATTTTTCATAATTTTAAGGAGGAAGATATGAGTAATAACTTACGACAGATTGCTAAAGACTTGCGATCGTTTGTTAAAAGATGTAAAGACGTGCACTATTCTGACAGCCTGCTAATCGCTTTCCTTGTTACCGGGCTTCTCACTTTTGCGCCTAGGCTTAATGCCGATGCAGCTACGGAGCAGCAGGAAGTCAGTGCCGCAACCTATGATGCCATAACTGACCTGCGTCAGTCCTTCATACGTGCCAGAAAGGAGAATGAACAGTCTCTTAAAGGTGCTGAGAGGGAACTTGCACAATTGCTTCAGCAGGGGGATCAGGTTATCAAGAGCCCATGGGCTTCATTCCAGTTCGGCACAGGATATACGAACAACGACTGGGGAACTACCTACAGGGGGCGTGGAGGAAAGTTCCTGGAATACTACAGAAGGGATAACGATTTAACTAAGTATGTGTTTGACCCAAGCAAGCATCTATACGGGGCTACTAACTTGAATATACCTCGTAATCAGGAGCCAAACTCACTGACTATCAATCCGGCTAATACATGAGCCTTATAAGAACTATACGCCTGAAAGACTGGATAATATTAAAATGCCGAATGCGGTAAGTTATAATCCTGTTATTTATACAAGTACTAGTTCAACATTAACTAGCTATGTTAAAGAGGCACCTAATGCTGGTTACACTTTGAATCTTCCAGATCCAAAAACTACTGTAACAAATGCTAAAAATTGGGGAAATATTGCAACTTTTGATAGAACGAATTCTACAATTCGTTCATACGATGGATGGGATTGGCAGACAAGAAACCGTCAACAAAGTAAATATGACACTGACTTGGAAGGACATTCAGCAACTAGTAGAGGACATATAGAAAATGGGAATATTGCTTCTGTTCCAGGAGAAGTCTATGGAGCATACCACGGTGTGACAAATTATACTTGGCTTCCTCAGACAAGTGGTAGTTCTGGTGTACAGTATTCCAATTTAAATAAACCAGCTCCAAATAACAATGCAGCAGGTTCTTCTTATAATAATTTAAATAATACTTATAATACACCGGGAAGTTGGCTTGATTCAAATGGAGGTACTCATTTAAGTAATGGTGATACTGGGTATGATGGAGTAGCTTCTACTTTTTCAGTTCCGTTTGCAGCCGAATGGAATGCACGTGGAGGCGGTGCAGGGACTATTGTAGAGGCTATTATAGATTATTATCACACTCATCCTAACTTAAATATAAACGCTGCTAATACAAATGTAGCTTATTATGGTAAGAAATATGATGATCAAACTGCAATTGCTCATGCAGCTGGTGTTGCAGCTGGTGGAGCACTTACTGGAACAGCTTACACAAATGCTTATAATACTGCATACAATGCTTCAATGGCTGGTGTTTTAGGAACTTCATACACCACATCTGGTACGGATACACCTATGACAAGAGCTGCTTATCTTAGACAACAAGTACACGATACAGCTGGAAATTTAACTGCAAATGCATGGACATTGTTTACGCAGGCTCTTGATGCTCATGGTGGTGGCACTTATGATTTACACAAAAATGCTGCAACTTCTGGAGGAGTATCTGCACGTAGTGAAGTATTATTAACTAATAAAACAATGAATACCAAATATCTAGATGTACATATTGGACATACTCCTTCTCTTGCAGGAAATTCATATTTAAAAGCTATTGATGGTGCTAATGTAACTTCTGAAGATGTTGATGTTTCAATTTATAATGGAAATGGAGCAGCTTATGTTACAAGTCTTGGACGTACTGGAAAGGCTACAATTACTTTTAGTAATGATAATACAAACTCAATAGCTAACTTTGATACTACAAATAGTGTTCAAGATAATGGTGGATTAACTGGGGAAGAAAAAAACGTTGCTTTTAATTTTCAGGATGGATTTAGTAATGAATCAAAATTGGTTAGCAGTGAAGTTACAGTAGCAGGTCCTGTAAATGTAAGATTTAGAGGAAATAATAATGTTGTGTATAATGTTATTTCTGCTCTTGGTAAAGCTACTATTATAAATGGTAAGGGTGCTACTGCTAGTGATACTGCTTTAAAAACTGATGATTTAATGCAGTGGGGAACACAAACAGGTGGACGTATATTTACAGCAGGAAATAACAATGTTGTGTATAATGGATATGCCGGTGTTGTAGATGCTGCTTCAAAACTTTATTTATCTGATGTGCAAATGCAAGGTAATAATAATATTATGGTTAATTTGCAAGGGCCAACTACACAACCTTATAATATCGGAAAAGCAGGATTCTTTAACGGAGAAATTCGATTACAAGGAGCATTCGGAGGAACTAATGCTGCCACTAACTCAGTAGCTGTTTATGCTGCAAGTGGACAAAATGCAGAAGGACTTGATATTGGAAGCCATATTTCTGGTGGAGGAGGAACTGCTTCAAAAGATGTTACAGTTCAAACTCTTAATGTTGCATATCAAAATAATGCTACAGGAGTATCTGTCTATACAATTAATGGTACAGGAGTATCTGTTGGAGATGCATCAAATACTAACAATATTACTGATGGTTTACATGGAACCACACCTACTCAAAGAGAGTATAATAAAATCAAACTTACAGATGTAAGTACAAATCATATAATGGGATATGCTGGTGGTGAGACAGATGATATTAAAGGCTCGTTAATTCAAGGAAAATTTGTTAACAAGGCTTCCAGAATCACTTTCTTAAAAGATGTTGATTCAATGTCTAAAGCTGGACGTGTATTTGTTGCACAAGATGGTGGTGAAATCAAAGCTGGTACTACAACGGCTAAAGTAATGGTAAGAGCTGCTGGTTCTGAGGCAGTTGTTGCTTATGCTGATGGTTATCAATCAGATCTTGGACGAAAAAACAGTGCATTTGATTCAAAAATAACTACTGTAGGAAAAATTGTTGCAGCAGACTGGCTGACATTAAATAATACAGATTACAATAAAAATTCTGCTGATGCAAATGCACGTGCATATAAGAATATCGCCGCATATGCAGTAAATGGTGGACAAATTGATATGGATGGAGAAGCCGCAAGCACTACATTTGCTGAAACAGGAGCAGATATTAATGCAGATAATTCATTAATTTTTGGTATTGGAGCTGTTGCTAAAAACAGAGGTAATGTAAAATTAAAAAATGTAACTATTGTTGATAATGAATATGGTGCTCTTTATGCAAGAAAAAATAGTACAATCGAATTTGAAGGAAACATTGTAAACCAAAATAACAATAGTACAACTGGTACAATTTCTGCAAGTGGAGATGGTACAGTAAATACTGGTACTAGACATGCACAATCAATAAGTACAGTAAATACACATACAAATGTTTCACCATTCTATGTGTATAGAGAAGATGATAGCGATCAATCAAATATAACATTTACTGGAACTACTAATATTGATATGTATGATGGTGTTCTATTGACTGGTAATAATTATGGAAATATTCGTAAACCAGGGGATTCTATCGTTAGAGAATGGGATTATGCGAAAGATATTACACGTCCAACTGACGTAACAGAAGCTAATATTTGGGATAAAGCTAAATACAGAGGTATGGGACAAGTAACTACTAATATCCTAACTGGTAATGTAACTATCGGAATAATTAATCAAGCAACAGAAGAACTAAAATGGGATAGTAATAAAATAGGAACTTCTGGTACTCCTAATAGTAGTTTCTTACAAGGAATTGGTAACTATGCGGGCGGAATGACAATAAATAACAAAGGTAGCCATTTAATAGATGTTACTTTAATCAATGATAAATTACAAATTGATGAAGATGTTAATGTAGAAGATATTGAAAAAACAGGAGCAACAGCTACACCAGCTACTGATAAAAATGATACTTTCAATGATATTAAGATGGAAAGTACATACTTGACAATAAATAACGGTAAAAAAGTTACAGGGGATGTACGTGAAAGAGATTTGAAAGATTCTAAAGGAAAAACTAATTATCAAGTTAAAAATGTTGGACTTGCAATGGGTAACTCGTTAAGCAGATGGAATGATGTTAAAAATGCTAATGATCCGATATGGAGAAAAACAAGAAAAGGTGAATCAGGATTTACTAACTTAGGAACAGTAAATTTCTGGGGAGGTTCTAAAGACACTACTGCTTCGTCAGCACCGATAACAGGACTTCTTGTAAACTTTGGAACTATCGTAAATGGTGATGGAAACAAAGTCGCTACTGTAAAAGTAGATCATGGTAATGCTATCGTTGGAACCGACGGAAGTATTCTTAAAAACCTTAAAAACTCTGAAATTATTGTAACAGGTAAATATGAACAACCTTCTCATGTTGCGACAAATGGGGATAACAGAAACAGATCTGCCGAAAACACTGCTACTGGTGAAAACTATGGTATTGTAGGTATTTCAGATACAAATGAAGTAACTTATAACTATGCTGATGAAATTAACCATAGAGGTGTGGACAACTCTGTTGCAATTAGACATGAAGATGCAAAAATCTATGTTGCAGGAGAAAAAGCAACTGGTATTTATGCAGAAAATAGAAATGATGGATTGGCAAGTGGTGTAACAATTGATTATATCAATACTACTGCTGGATCGACTGGTATTGATGTTTCAAATGCAGATGTAACAGCTCCTGATGCAAGAGGAGTAGGTATCGCATTAGTAAACAGCAATACAAACTATGCTAACGGATCTGCTAATGCTGGTGGAGTAATCAACCTTACAGGTGGAAGCAATGGAGCATTTACTGCATGGGGAACTAAAGCAACAACATTCACTCCAGGTGGACTTACTACTAATCTAGGTGGAAATGATATTTTCACAGGTAAAAATGGTGTAGGTATTTATGCTGAAAGTGCTGAAATTAACTTACTTTCTGATAAATTCACTGTAGAAACTGCTGATGATGGAGTAGGATTATGGGGAATGGATGACACTCATGTTGCAACAGGCGCAAACCACTTGAAGACATTCCAATACAACTATAATGGTGCAAACAATAAAAATGGATTTGCAATGGTATTTGGCGGAAGAAATACACAAGTTACAACAGCTTCTAATGACTTAGATATTAAATTTACTAATAGAGGTGACACTAAGGTAGACTTGGCATATGAACTGGCTGAATCTAAACTGACAACACCGACAGCAGGACGTGGAACTTACAAAGGGATTGCAGGTATCCTGGTAAATACTAACGATGCTGGAGATACTGTAATTAACAGAGGTAACATCGAGGAAGACAAGTCATCCGTTACCAATGTAAGGGCTTACGGTGCCATAGTCAACAAAGGTACATTTGTAAACTACGGTAACATCAAGCTTAACGACTCATTGAATGCGCAGGCTAACACGATCACTTCCGAAGATATGAAGAAAGTGAACGTAGGTATCTTTGCAAACTCTGCCAACGGCAATGCAGGCGGAACTTATACAACTATTGAAAACCACGGGGACATTACAATCGGGGATTCCACAAACGACAAGAACATAGGAAGCTGGGCTATCTACGGATATAACGTAAACACTGGCGCCAAGGCTGACGGAAGCAAGTCTCAGATTACAGTTAACAAGAACAACTACGGAATCTATTCCGGAGATGGAAACGTAAATATCCAACAAACTAAGATCTTGGTTGGAAATGACACTGTAATGGGACATGTTCAGACAACGTCGGGAGTTTCAACTGCACCAGGGGCATACCCAATCAGCAGACAGACTCAATATGCCAACCCTAACAACCTGTTGTCAAAACTGGACGCTCCAAGGGAAAGGGATTCAGTAATCGGAGTATACATTGACAACAACCAGACTAGAACAAATACCGCAAGGGACATCAATGTCAGCGCCGACATGGACATCGACAGATTCTCATACGGTATCGTGATGGCTGAAAAGAACGGAGGGGCTCCGACAAATGTAACAATCGGTTCGCCTACAGACCAGCCGACAATCAGACTGGCATACTCCACAAACAGCAATGCAGGTGGACATGTCAAGTCAACAAAACCTACAAACCCTAAAGTTCCGGAAGAAGTTTACGAACAGGGAAATTCTGTATACTACTACTCACTGGACACTGAGTCAAGAGGAAAATCTTTTGCCAACATAACAATGGACGGGGACTACAATACAGCTTATTACACTAAAGGTTCGATAGACAACTACGGAACAATTGACCTAAGATCCAAATACGATGTTGACAACCAGAACAATGATACGCTAGGATTTGGAAACGTCGGAGTGTTCTCAAGCAACATCAATGCGCCGTCAACTAACTACGGAACAATCACGACTGGTATGTCAGATACAATTAACATGAGATATTCAGCAGCGATGGCCGCAGGACGTAATGTCTATAAAACTGATGGCTCATTCGACAGAACACAGGAAGAAGGATATGTTGTAAACAGGGGAACAATCAACGTCAAGGAAAAAGAAGGTATCGGAATGTTCGCAACTGGACATGGATCTAAAGCCCTTAACTATGGAACAATTAATTTGCAAGGTGAAAGCTCAATCGGTATGTACCTAGATCACGGGGCAATTGGGGAAAACCACGGAACAATCACCGGTAATGCCAACAACTTGTCAGGAGTGGTTGCAATCAACGGTGGATACATCAAGAACTACGGAACAATCAACGTAACAGGAACAGGTTCCTACGGAATCGTAACTGACGGTTCAAGATTTATCGTTGATGCAAGCGGAAACCCTACAGAAGTTCTTAAATCAACAGATCCGAGATACACTTCGGCATCTGCGGTAACGGCAGGACAGACTAACGGAAAAGGTGGAACAGACCTTTACGGAGGAACTGAAAGCTCAATAGAGGAAGGAACAACAGGAAATCCTAAGACAACAGGAGTAGGAACAACAATAACTGCTCCGGACATCGTGCCATTGACTAAGATAAGCGTTGACGGCATTGACACTCCAATCTTCAATGTTGAAAGTGATGCGGCGACTCCAGGATCTTCAGCTAAGAACATAACTGTTACAAGCAGCATTCAGACTGGAGGAACAAGAATAATCGACCTTTCAGCTAAGAACGAATGGGGTAACCCGGTATGGGAACATGCCTACAGGGATCAACGGTCAGAAGTTACAAGCATCGGAATGTACGTAGATACTTCGGGAGTTAGATATACTAACCCGATCAACGGTATTGAAAACCTTCCTAAGCTGTCGAAAGTTAACCTGTACTTCGGACCGGAAGCTACATTGTATACAAACTCCAAGGCAATCAGAATCGGAGATAAATACGATGAAAATGGAAACCTCGTTGCGAAGAGCAATATCCTGAAACCGTTCAACGATGCGCTGAACAAGCTGCCGGGAGGAGCGAAGGTTAATGCATTGTCAGCAAGCTTAACTTGGCAAGTATTGGCAAAAATATCTGATGACAACCAATTGTCAGAAGTGTACATGAGTAAGGTTCCTTACCACTCATTCGCCTATGACAACGATACTTCGCTTGTAAACTTCACAAACAACCTGGACAACATCTATGAAATCGCAAGACCGGAAAGTGCTGAAAAAGTTATCTTCAATAAACTGAACAGCTTAGGAAACGGAGAAGGGCACATCCTGGCTCAGGCGTTCGATCAGATGAGAGGGCACATTTATGGTGGAGTCCAACAAAGAATCAAGGCTACATCTGATATTATAGGTGGAGAAATTGACGGACTTAGAAAAGACAACAATCTTTCTAAAGATTCCAACAAGTTCAAGGCGTTCGGACAAAGAAATGAGTACAAGACTGACACTGCAGGAATACCTGACTGGTACAGCAACTCAGGCGGATTTGCCTATGTCCATGAAGATGAGACTGTAAGACTTGGACAAGCTTCAGGATGGTATGCGGGAGTTGTAAACAACTACTACACATTCAAAGATCTGTCTAAATCTTATGAAAACCAGGCAATGGCCAAAGTCGGAGTGTTCAAGTCAATCCCTCTTGACGGTGACGGAACATTCGTACTTAATGTAGGAGGAAACGGATTCTTCGGAAGAAACGACATCAAGCGTAGATTCTGGGTAGTAGATCAGGAATTCAGAGCAAAAGCTGACTACTATTCTTATGGTGCAGGGGCAACCCTTGGACTTGAAAAGGCATTTGTAATAAATGACGGCTTCAGCATCGTTCCAAACATCGGAATCAAGGCTGAATACGGAAGATTCTCTTCAATCCATGAAAACGGGGACATGGCGCTGAATGTCAAGAGCGACGACTACATCTCAGTTAAACCGAATGCAGGAATCGACTTCAGATACAGCCAGCCAGTATTCAAGAATACAAACTTCACAGCAGTTCTGGGCTTCACTTATGAAAACGAAATCGGAAAACTGAACGACGTTGAAAATGAAGCAAGAATAGTTGGAGCATGGACAGACTACTTCGGAATCAGAGGGGACAAGGAAGACAAGAGAGGAAACTTCAAGTCGCACCTTAACCTAGGACTGGATAACGGAAGACTAGGATTCACAGTAAACACAGGATACGAAACAAAGGGACACAACTTCAACGCTGGACTGGGACTGAGAGTTCTGTACTAGTAAGAGGTACGGGCTTGAAGGGCTCAAGAAAGCTTGAGATGAGCAGAACAGCTTAAACTTAAGGGGGAGGCTGCCTACGGGCGGCCTTTCTTTTATAATGAAAAATTTTAACAAAAAAAAACTTATAAAATATTAAATTCTATAAGTTCCATAAATTATTTTTATTTTTTTATTAGACTTGTTCGGCAGCTTAGTATTCTTTATCTTTAAAAAGTTATTTATTTAGCAACTTGCCATTTATTATCGCTGCCTTTTTTAAATTTAACTGTTGAAGTGGCTAAATTAACCTTTTTAGTTTTTGACAGATAATCATACTGCAATTTTATATACTTATCAATATTAACTTCAATTTCATCCTTTGAATTATCAACTTTTGTCACATATTTACTGGCATTATCTCCCAAATATTTATCCAGAGCCTTTTCATCATATCCTTTTATCAAAAATACAACTTCACCTTCATTTCCATTTTCATTCACTTTGTAGACAGATACGTCAAACTGCTCAATAAGCATTGTATTTGAATCTTCCCATTGTTTCTTCAATGTTGCATTATTCATTTTAGCGACATATTTATCCACATCAGGATTTATAGATTTCAACATCTTTCTTGAACCGTAATTTGATATTTCCTGCAAGACTTTTGCATAATCTTTTGCAGCCGCATTTAATGAATCATATTTTTTTACTTCCACAGACTCTTTTGACGGCGCCGCATTCGCTATAACCGGTACAGCTGCCAATTGCCCCAGAACCATTAATCCCATTAAAATTTTTCTTGCTTTTGTAAACTTTATCATTTTTCTTCTTCCTCCAATTTTATTTAATCATATAAAAATCAAAATTATTATTTTAAAATAAACCAAGCCCAGCCTTTAACTATTCATCAAAAAATTTTTTATACTTTTCTCTTTTACATAAAAAAATTCTTTTATAGATTTTTCTTCAAAAGTGCTGTAATTTTTTTCCAGCTCCTTTACAGCCAACCTTAAAATTTCTCCCTTTCTGACTCTTTGAGAAATCCCATAAAATGCTCGCTCCAGAAAATCTATATTTTTGTAACTGGACATCACGTTCTCACTTTTAATCCATTTGAATGTTCCTGCGAATTTTTTTGGAAAAAAACTTTGATTCTCAGATATATTATACAATATTTTATTTTCAATATTATTAATATTTTCATTGAATAACCTATCAAAATTTTTGGCTAAAAAATGATCAATATACATATCCGACACAATCCCCTTAAAAATTCCAAATTTTTTCATAAGCAGCTTATTCAGAAAATTCTCATTCCTGTCAGAAATTCCGTCAATTATCCGATGTAAAACAATCCCCTCTTTCAATTTTTCAGGAAGCTCTATCTTATCAACCAGCCCCTTGTAAAAATCTCCAGCAAAATTCCCGTATAACGTCTTTTTGTTTTCCCGCTCATCAATTTCCAGCGAAATTAGTGAATGTGCTAAAAAATTCATAATTTCTATCTCTTTTCCCATTTACTTTTAAAAATATTCTAATCTGGTAATTTCATACTAAGCCCCATTTAAATAACAAATTTATTACAAACTTTTCTAATAAAGGATATAAACCTAATATTTTCAAATAATTAAAATATCTAACAAAATAATAAAAAATAATTTAGTTGAATTATTATGAATTAACTATCAAACAACTTTATTATAAAAATTTATACCTATTTTTAAACGGGGTTTAGCATCAGTTTTAAAAAATTCCATTAATTATTTTTAGTCCAATTCATCAGCAAATTTGAATCCTTGATCTTCCAAGTCCTGTTTTGATTTATTATAGAAATTTTCATAGATTCTTACAATCATTTCCTTGTATGATGGTAATTGTGGTGTTCCATTTTCTTCACGCCAAGCGACCGTATCTTTTTCGTGAAATTCTACACCTTCCTCCACTTTTTTTGCATCATAAGTATCTTCAAATACAAATGTGTCTAATGGAACTCTTGGTTTTACCCTAGTTAATTTTCTTTCCACAGGCACTCCAAGCGTGCTTCCTACTATCGGGAATACATATTCTGGTAACCCAAGCATTTTTATAAATTCCTTTGTTTCCTTTCTTATTGCCCCAATTACCGTACTTCCATATCCAAGAGCAAAAGCCGCTGTCTGCAACGCATTTACAATAATTCCCGCATCTACTGCGCCAACCAGAATTCCATCCGCAGATTTTGGAGCAATATTTCTCTTTCCAACAGAATTTGCCGCATAAACTCCACGATGAAAGTCAATTAATACAAATACAAAAGCGTCAGCCTCTGCAATATGCTTTTGCCCTCCACAAAGCTCCGCAATTTTTGCCAATTTTTCCTTATCTCTTATAACAATCAATGAAGTCTGCTGTCCATTAACTGAATTTGCCGCCCTTTGAGCAGTCGCAAGTATAGTCTGCAAATCTTCTTCCTTTATCTTTTCCCCTGTAAACTCCCTTACAGAACGTCTATTTTGCAATTGTCTTATCAATCCATTCATTTAAATCACTTCCCTTTTTCTAGTTTATTTAATTAATGTTATCACATTATATTTGTATTGTCAAACCATTTAAAATCATTCCATCCCTTTAAAATTGGAGTGATATAAACTAGGTAAAATCAGCATTTTGACATAATGACTATAATTTAAAAATTTAGCTTCAAATTGGTTTTACTATGACGTTTTTTATGGTATAATTGATTATTATAAGCATTTTTAATGCCTTACTTTTTATAAAAAATGAAAGAGAAAAAAATGTCAAAAAATAAAATAATAACCAACGAAACCTGCGGAAAACTCTATATCGCTGGAGAATATTCAATTCTAACAACTGGACAAAGCGCAGTCATAAAAAATATAAATATTTTTATGAATTCAAAAATAAGTTTTGCTAATAAATATACAATTTTTTCAGATATGTTTGATTACTCCATAACTCTTGAAAAAACGGCTTTTGATAAAAAAACTTTACAAAATTTTGATAAGAATTATTCGCTCATCTGCGAAACAGTATCTGTTATGAATGAATACTTAAAATTAAACAGCTTAGAAATAAAGCCTTTTAATCTTGAAATCACTGGAAAAATGGAAAAGGATGGAAAAAAATTTGGAATCGGCTCAAGCGGAAGCGTCGTAATTTTAACAATAAAATCTATCTTAAGCCTCTATAATCTCAAAATTTCAAAAGATATGATTTTCAAGCTGTCCTCCTATGTGTTGCTAAAACGTGGAGATAACGGCTCTATGGGTGATATAGCCTGCATTTCCTACGAAAGCCTGATTTTTTATAAATCTTTTGACAGAAAAAAAATTAGTGAACTAATAAAAAAAGAAACTTTAGACAAAGTGCTAAAAGCTGACTGGAACTATGAAATTTCCAAACTGAATTTTAACAAAAATAATTTAAATTGTGAATTTCTAGTTGGCTGGACAAAGAAGCCTGCTATTTCTGGCGACTTAGTAAATATTGTAAAAAGTTCAATTAATGAAAACTTTTTGAAAAACGTAGAAAATATTGTAAAAAAATTGAGGGAAGCTATAAAAAATGGTGATAAAGTAACAATAAGAAAATGTATCAGCGAAAACGGAATATTGCTTGAAAATTTAAATAAAAATATTTATAATAAAAAATTAAAAGATTTGGTAAACTCCACACAAAATCTCGATATCTGTGCCAAAAGCAGCGGTGCCGGCGGTGGGGATTGCGGAATTGCCCTTTCATTTAATGAAAACGATACAAAAACTATTATTGACAGATGGGAAAAATGCGGAATTGAATTGCTATATGCTGAAAAGTTATAAAAAATTTATTATTTAAATGGAGTTCAATTTACTAATCCCTTTACGTGTCAAAAAAGAAAAAATATATAATATATTAATTAAAAATAAAAATAGGAGAAATATGAAAAATAGAAAAGATGAGCATATTAAGTATGCGCTGGAACATAGGAGCGATTATAACAGCTTTGACGATGTCGAGCTTATTCATAGTTCCATTCCAAAATACAATCTGGATGAAATTGACTTGTCAACTAATTTCGCAAGCCATGATTTTGAATTTCCATTTTTTATCAATGCAATTACAGGTGGAAGTGAAAATGCGAAAAAAATTAACCAAAAACTGGCAAAAGTCGCAAATGAATGCAATTTACTATTTGTAACAGGCTCGTATAGTGCCGCTCTAAAAAATTCTGATGATGATTCATTTAAGATTGTAAAAAAGGAAAATCCA
This sequence comes from Leptotrichia sp. oral taxon 223, assembly GCF_013394795.1. NCBI lineage: Bacteria > Fusobacteriati > Fusobacteriota > Fusobacteriia > Fusobacteriales > Leptotrichiaceae > Leptotrichia > Leptotrichia sp. oral taxon 223. The sequence continues at coordinate 1,929,927 of NZ_JABXYU010000001.1, read as the reverse complement.
GATTTACAGCTTGCCACAAATATTGGAATTGATAAAGATTACATAGCTGGAATTACCGCTATAAAAGCTCTAAATCCGCTATTTTTACAAGTTCACGTAAATCTGATGCAAGAGTTAATTATGCCGGAAGGTAGCCGAAACTTTAGCGAGTGGGAAAACAATTTAAAGGAATTTGTTCAAAATATAAAAATTCCAGTTATTTTAAAAGAAGTTGGGTTTGGAATGACTGAAAATACTATAAAACAGGGAATTAAGCTGGGAATAAAAACTTTTGACATAAGCGGACGTGGCGGCACAAGCTTTGCCTTTATTGAAAATATGCGACGTGAAAATAGCCTTGATTACCTGAATAACTGGGGACAGACTACTGTTTCCTGCCTTTTAAATCTAAAAAATTACACAAACAAAGTGGAAATTATCGCAAGTGGCGGGGTACGAAATCCGCTGGATATGATAAAATGCTTAGTTTTGGGAGCAAAAGCCGTCGGTATTTCCAGAACGATTTTAGAATTGGCTGTAAAATATGATGTTGAAAACATAATCAAAATTGTGGAAAACTGGAAAATCGAATGTAAAATGATAATGTGTGCCTTAAATGCGAAAAATATTAATGAATTGCAAAATACAAAATATGTCTTGTATGGAAAAACATTGGAATTTTCTATGCAAAAATTTTAATAAATTTATTATAACCTAACTGTATATCAAAAATTAGTTTTAAGCTAATATAATTAAAGAAAGAGAGCTAATTAATGAAAAAGAAAATTATAGTTTATGATTTTGACAAAACAATCTATGATGGGGAAACTGGTGTTAATTTTTCCACATTTTATTTAAAAAAATATCCATTAAAGTCCATTTTATTTTTAATAAAATATTCAAAGGATTTGCTTTTTTATCTAATAAAAATAATAAATTTAACGACTCTGAAAGAAAGATATTTTGAATTTCTAGAAACCCATTCCACAGAAGAAATTGAAAAATTAGTTGCAGATTTCTGGGAAACTAAAAAACATAAAATTTACCCATGGATAAAAGGCGAGCTGGAAAAAAACAAAAAAGAATGTGAAATGGTTATTGTGTCTTCTGCGAGCCCACTATTTCTGATAGAAAAATTTTTATTGTCACTTGGCTACGACAAAGTCTTTGGCACAAATTTTGTAAACGATAATAAGAAAACCTTTATTGCCAAAATTGACGGAGAAAATAATAAGGGCGATGAAAAAGTAAAGAAACTGAATGAATGGGCAAAACAAAATAATTTTGAGTATGAAATTACACAATTTTATTCTGACAGCCTAGCAGACAAGCCACTTTACGATATTTCCAAAAAGACATATTGGATTAAGAATGGAGTTAAACTGGAGGGAATGCCACCTCGAAAAACATTATTCGATAAATTATTTTGGAAATAATCATTATTTATACTATTCCTATTCAAATAATAGAAATCAAAAAATTCATGAAATTAAAGTTGTTTTTTACAAGATTGTTATATTTAAGTTTTAGGCTTTTACATTTGGAAAATATTAAATAAGCAAAATTTCGTTAAAGGAAAAATAACTAAATACGAATGTATTTCTTTCGCCACAACTTTTATAATAATAAAACTTATTTATGTAAAAATAACTTTTATTTGCGAAAGTGAGCGTAGTTTTACGAAGCGAGTTTTATTTTTTCTTTATAAGAAAGTTTTGCGTAAGCGGAGTTGTAAGGGCATGGCGTCTGATGCCCTTACGTTATTTTTATTCATTTCTAAATTCTATCCTAAAAATTAAACTGTCAATAATTCTTTTTCTTTTTTATTCAAAGCCTCATCAACTTGTGCGATAAATTTATCAGTTAATTTTTGTACTTTTTCTTCACTTGATTTTAGTTCATCTTCTGTGATTTCACTGTCTTTTTCAAGTTTTCTTAATTTATTGTTTACTTCTTTTCGTACATTTCTGACTGCAACTTTTCCTTCCTCAGCTTCTTTTTTTACCATTTTTACATATTCTTTCCTACGATCTTCTGTAAGTTCCGGCACAACAAGTCTGATGATTCTTCCATCATTTGACGGGTTAAATCCTAAATTTGCCTGTAAAATAGTTTTTTCAATCGCTGGAATCAATGATTTGTCCCAAGGGTCAATTACCAGCAATCTCGCTTCTGGAGCTGAAACTGTTCCAACTTGATTAAGCGGAGTCGGAGCGCCATAAGCTTCCACTGTTACTCCGTCAAGCATCGAAACGCTTGCACGTCCTGCTCTTACGTGGGAAAATTTATCTTTTGTATTTTCCACAGATTTTTGCATTTTCTCTTCAACTTCTTTTAAAATTGCGTCTAACATTCTTACCACCTTTTTATTTTTTATTAAAATATTTTATAACAAATTCTATTTTTTATATTTTCTGTCAATTATTTTTTTACAGTCGTTCCTATATTTTCGCCTTGAGCCATTTTTAAGATATTTCCTTCCTCCAAAGCGTTAAATACTACTATTGGCATTTGATTTTCCCTGCATAGTGAAAGTGCCGCCGTATCCATTACTCCCAGATTTTTTGAAATGGCTTCATCAAATGTTACTGTATCGTATCTCATAGCGTCGTCAAACTTCATCGGATCCTTGTCATAAATTCCATCAACTTTTGTCCCTTTCGCAAGCACATCCGCCTGAATTTCCACAGCTCTCAATGCTCCCGAAGAATCTGTTGTAAAATAAGGATTGCTTGTTCCTCCTGCAAAAATAACAACTCTTCCCTTTTCCAGATGTCTTATTGCCTTACGTCTGATATAAAGCTCGGCTACTTGTGGCATTTGAAGCGCTGTCATGACTCTTGTCGGTACTCCTATGCTTTCGATTGCATTTTGCAGTGCAAGTCCATTCATAATAGTTGCAAGCATTCCCATCGTATCTCCAGTTACCCTGTCAAATCCTTTTTCCATTCCACTTATTCCACGGAAAATATTTCCTCCACCGATAACAATAGCTATTTGTACACCTTTTTCATGTACATCCTTTATTTGTTTTGCAAAACTTTCAAGCACTTCATTTGAAAAACCAAATTCCTTGTTCCCCGCAAGTGCTTCTCCACTTAGTTTTAATAATATTCTTTTATATTTAAACATTATAGGAGCCTCCATAAATTTTTTAAATTAAATAAAATCTTCAAACATAATCAGCTTAAAAAGATTTATTTAAAAATTTGCGAAAAAATAAGGGGATAATTCCCCTTATAACTAATTTCCAGAAATTTGTGCAGCTACCTCAGCAGCAAAATCTACTTCTTCCTTTTCGATTCCTTCTCCAACTTTAAATCTGTCAAATGAATTTATTGTACAAGGGGCAATAAATTTTTCGATAGTTAAACTGTCATCTCTAACGTATTTTTGTTGCACTAAGCAGTTTTCTTCGTAGAATTTTCTCATTTTTCCTTCTAATATTTTTTCAATTATATTAGCTGGTTTTCCTTCTGCAGTCAATTGATGTCTTGCAATTTCTTTTTCTCTTTCTAAATCATCAGCTGTAACTTCTGATTTATCCAAGTATTTTGGATCCATTGCCGCAATGTGCATTGCAACACCTCTTGCTTTTTCAATATTTTCAGGAGTAGCTTCCCCATTGACATTTAATAGTACGCCGATTTTTCCACCTAAGTGAATATAAGTTTCAACAAATCCATTAGTCACAACAACTTTTAATCTTCTGATATTCATATTTTCACCGATTTTAACAATTAATTCTGTCAGGTGAGTTTCAACAGTTTTCCCTTCAAGTTCAAACGCCTTTAATTCATCTTCACTTGTCAAGTCATGGTTTAAAGATAACTCTACTAATTTTTCCCCAAAAGATTTAAATTCATCATTTTTAGCAACAAAATCAGTTTCAGAGTTAAATTCCAAGATAGCCCCTTTTTTTCTGTCTTCAGAAATTGCTGCAAATACTAGTCCTTCCGCTGCAATTCTTCCAGATTTTTTAGCCGCCTTAGCAATCCCTTTTTCTCTTAACCAGTCAATTGCCTTTTCAATATCCCCGTCATTTTCTTGTAAAGCTTTTTTACAGTCAAGCATTCCTGCTCCTGTTCTTTCTCTTAATTCTTTAATAAGTGCTGTTGTAATTGCCACTTTATTTTCCTCCTATATTTTTAATTATTTTTTATTTTGCATTTTTGATTTTGAATTTATTAGACTCAATAATTCTTTTACTGCTTTAGTATTATCTGAATGTTTTCTTTTTTCAGCTTCTGCCAATGCTTTTTTCGCCCAGCTTTCCGCTTGTCTAAGATTTTCAGTATAATAATACCCAAGCGCTAAAAGGTATTGTGCCTGTGCATTTCCTTTTTGAGCAAGTGGTAAAAAGAATTTTTCGGCTTCTGCATATTTTTTCTGAGCAATATATGCTTCATTCAATATGTTCAAGTTTTGAACATTTTCCTTGTCAAATTCCAAAAACTCTGTTGCATATTTTTCAGCAGGCTTATGATTTCCATAGTTATTATAAAAAGCTGCTAATCTTAATATTGCATAGGCATTTCCCACTAATGCTAAATTTTTAGTATTTCTAAGATCTTTAAGGCTGTAATGCGATTTAAATCCTTCATTTTCCAATTCCTTGATGTATTTCTCACCAAGTTCTATTTTTTTCTTATCTTTATTTAAATCTCCATCAGTATATAAAAGAGCCAAAGAATATTTACCTGTATCAGTATCACCAAGCTCGATAGCTTTTAAATAATACTTTTCTGCTTCATTAAAATTATCCATTGACGCATATGTCGTACCTAAAGTTTCATAACCAAAAGCATCATCTGGATATTTTTCAATATATTTTTTGAATAGTTCGACTAAACTTTTATAGTCTTGTTTCTTCATATAAGTTATTGACTTATCTTTAAACTCTTTTTTTTCTTTTGAGTACACATTTTCATATTCAGGATCTATTTCATAATGCCCTTCTACATAAGTTATTTCATGATCTATAGGATATTTTTCATGTTTTGCAGTATTTGCATTTGCAATATTCGCTGTATTCTGTTTTTTTGCATTTGCACCTAGAACACTTAAACTTGCTACCAAAAATAATCCGATTAAAACTTTCTTCATCATTTCCCATCCTTTTTTTTATTTCTTAACCAATAGAAATATGAGTTTATTCTTTTAATTTTTTAATTACTATTTTTACGAGAACAGGGGAATGGTTTTATTCCCCTATTGTTTTTATTTGATTATTTTCCTTACTTTATCTCTAAACTCCAACACAATTTAAATTCAATTATGCTTCTGGAGTTTCTTCGATAACTTCTTCTACTACTTCCTCAACGATTTCTTCATTTGCAGGAACTTCTACTTCTGCTCCTTCAACAACATTTTCAATTCCACCGTTTCCTTCAATTGCTGCATTTGCAATAACTTGTGCAAATAATTTTACTGATCTTATAGCATCATCATTTGCTGGAATTTTGTAAGTTACTAAATCAGGATCTACGTTTGTATCAATTAATGCGATTACAGGAATTCCTAATTTTTTAGCTTCTTCCAATGCTAAGAATTCTTTTTTGATGTCAACTACGAACACTGCAGCTGGCAAAGTGTTCATTTCTTTGATTCCACCGATATTTTTAGAAAGTTTTGCCATTTCTTTTCTTAATAATCCAGCTTCTTTTTTAGTATATGCTTCGTCTAAAGTTCCGTCAGCGTCCATTTCTTCAAGTTCTTTTAATCTTTTTACTCTTTTTTTGATTGTTTCCAAGTTAGTTAAAAGTCCACCTAGCCATCTGTGGTTTACATAAAATCCTCCAGCTCTTTCTGCTTCTTCTTTGATTGCTTCCTGAGCTTGTTTTTTAGTTCCTACAAATAATATTTTCCCACCTTCTTCAGAAATTTGTCTTACAAATTCGTAAGCCTCTTCAGTTGCTCCTAAAGTTTGGTGTAAATCCAAGATGTGGATTCCGTTTCTTTCTGTAAAAATATAAGGTTTCATTTTAGGGTTCCATCTTTTTGCCTGATGTCCAAAATGTGCTCCTACTTCTAATAATTGTTTCATTGTAATTACTGCCATTACGTTTTTCCTCCTAAATTTTTTTGGTTTTTCTCCCACTTTTCTTTAAAAGACAGATTGTAATTTTCACTTTTTATTTCAGTTAGTCTTTTTATTTATTTTTCCAATTTAATTCAATTAAATAAAAAAATTTTTTGAAAAATAAACTGTAAAATTGCAACACCCTATCTCTAAACAATACAAAGTGTGATTAATCGTTGTATTTTAACATTTTTTTATAACTTTTGTCAATACTCTAAAAATTTTCTATCAGCTTTACCTGATCATCCAGCAGAACTGTACGCATTTTCTCGTTTCTTTCCTGCTGCAATTCCTGATATTTTGCAATAAAATTTTCTTCTGTCAGTCTTTGATTCTTTAATTTATCAACTTCCCTTTTAAAATCCCGCTCATATTTCAAGATACGTGATTTCTGCTCATTTGATAAATCCATGCTGTCAATAAAGTTTTTAACTTTATCATTTTTTTCGTTAAACAAGTTCTTTTGGGAATTTATATAAGAATTATAGGCTTCCAGCTGTTCATTTGACAAGACTCTTGCAATTGCCCTGTATCTATCTTCTTCTATTTTACCAATTTTAGCTTTTTTCCCTTCAAACTGGACTAAGTCCTTTTCTACTCCTTCAGCTTTTTTCTGATATTCATCAAATATTTTTGACAATTTTTTCTGCTGATTTTTAGTCGCATTTACAATTTTGAACAAGTCATTTTTAGAGATTTTTACTGTATAAATTTTTTGATAATAATCTTCATAGGAATAGGACAAAACACTTATTCCCAACACCAATACTGATAAAAGTGCTATTCTTTTTACTTTATTCATTCTCATTTCTTCACCAATTCCTTTTATTTTTAATTATTTGAATTATTGTAATTAGGCGCTTCCTTTGTAATTATAACATCATGCGGATGACTTTCCTTAAGCCCTGCCCCTGTTATTTTTACAAATTTTCCATTTTCCTTCAAATCTTCTATTGTAGGCGTTCCGCAGTATCCCATTCCAGAACGGAGTCCACCGCAAATTTGATAAACTGTGTCCTTTAATGCGCCTTTGTGGGGAACCATTGATTCTATTCCTTCTGGAACTAATTTCTCTGTTGCCGCTTCAAGCTGAAAATATCTATCACTGCTTCCTCTCTTCATTGCCGCAAGCGAACCCATTCCTGCATAAGTCTTGAACTTTCTTCCGTTATACAAAATTTCTTCTCCTGGCGCCTCGTCAGTTCCCGCAAGCATTCCGCCAAGCATAACACAGTCCGCTCCAGCCGCAATCGCTTTTACAACATCTCCAGACAGTTTTATTCCACCATCGGCAATAAGTCCAATTCCTTTGCCTTTACAAACTTCCGCAATATTCATCACAGCTGTAATTTGTGGCACTCCAACTCCTGACACAACTCTGGTTGTACAGATTGAACCTGGCCCTACTCCAACTTTAACTGCATTTACTCCTGCCTCTATCAAGTCAAGCGCCGCCTCTGGGGTTACGATGTTTCCTCCAATAATGTCAAGTTCAGGAAAAGCCTCCCTAATTTCCTTTATTTTCCTGATAACTCCAATTGAATGCCCATGCGCTGAATCAACAGCGATAATGTCAACTCCTGCTTCTACTAATGCTGCAACCCTTCTCACTGTATCAGTTCCAATTCCAACTCCTGCCCCTACTCGAAGTCTGCCATGCTCATCCTTTGCGGCATTAGGATAATTTATAACATTGTCAATATCCTTAATTGTAATCAAGCCTTTTAATTTAGTGCCTTCCACGATTGGCAACTTTTCAATTCTATTTTCCAAAAGAATGGATTTTGCACCTTCAAGAGTTGTTCCGACAGGCGCTGTTACCAAATTTTCCTTTGTCATAATATCTGTAACTTTTAATGATAAGTCTTCCCTATATTTCAAGTCACGGTTAGTAATAATTCCCTTTAAGTTCCCTTCGTCATCAACCACAGGAAGTCCCGAAACTTTATACTTTTTCATCAAGTCATTTGCATCTTTTAAAATAGCATCTTCCTTCAATGTAATCGGATTTGTAATCATGCCGCTTTCATACCTTTTTACCTTTGATACTTCCTCAGCCTGTCTATCGATAGTCATATTTTTATGAATAAATCCAATTCCACCTTCTCTTGCAAGTGCAATTGCAAGTTTTGATTCTGTGACTGTGTCCATTGCGGCACTAAGTATTGGTATGTTTAACACCAATTTTTTAGTTAAATTTGTTTTTAACGATACTTCGTGCGGTACTACGTTTGATGCTTGCGGAATTAGCAGCACGTCATCAAAAGTTAATCCTTCAGAAATTACAATTTTGTCTTTTTGACTCATTTTCAATATCCTCCTTATTTTATTCTCAAGTTCACGGTTCTGGAAATTTAGCAAATCAAGAGAAAATTTTATAAAACTAAGCTCTTCTGTATTGCTTTTTTCATTTTTAAATTATATTATTTTATCACAAAACAAGTCATAATTTCAATACCTTTTTTTAAAGATTTTTTTATAATTCTTCCAAATATAAACTAAGTATAATCATATGAAAATTTTTAAATTTTCTACATATCCGGTGTTTCAGGCAATACCTGCCCTCCATCCACGATTATTGTCTGCCCTGTAATAAAGCCCGCTTCACGACTTGCCAGAAAAACAGCCGCATATCCAATATCTTCAGGCTTTCCTAAAGTGTAAACAGGGATTATCTCCTTCATTTTTCTCATATATTCCTCTCCAGCCTGTATTAATCCTTCTGTCAGTATATTTCCTGGCTGAATGGCATTAACTGTAATTCCATATTTTGCATATTCCAATGCCGCACTTCGCATAAATCCCAGCTGTCCAGCCTTGCTGGCTCCATAATGCGCCCATCCTGAAAAACCTGTAATAGGCCCTGTAATCGAAGAAGTCAGTATTACCCGCCCATAACTCTGCTTTTTCATATATTTAAGCGCCGCCTGTGCCACAAAAAATGTCCCTTTCAGATTTATATTCTGAACTTTGTCCCAATCCTCCTCTGTCATATTTTCAATACTTGCTTGCGGAAAAATTCCCGCATTTGAACAGAGAATGCTTAATTTCCCATATTTTTCATAAATACTTTGAACAATATACTGAACCTGATCTCTATCTGTAATGTCAAGATAGTAAAATTCCCCATCCAGTTCACTTGCCGTCGCTTTTCCTTTTTCCTTGTCAATATCTCCAATAAGAACTTTTGCCCTTGCCTGTTTCAACGCTTTTGCAATTCCTTTTCCAATACCTTTTGCTCCGCCTGTAACAAGCGCAACTTCCCCAGCTAAATCAAACATTCCAACCATCACCTTTCTTATTTTTTTATTTTATATATTTTATTTTTAAATCTAATCTGCCTTTAAAGGACTGAATTTTATAACTTTATTGCTAGTTTTTCCACTTTTTATTTCATTATGCGCTTTTACCAGCTCTTCTGCAAATCTTAATCCATTTAAATTTGAAATATATTTCTTATATTTCGCCTTATCCTTCATCTCTTCTGTAATATCAACAAGCATGTTATAAATTTGAAATCTCAAGTCATTATCATGCTGCGCCATAAAAATATACGCTTCCTTAGAACCTTCAAATGCCTCGTCATACTTTTTCATTTGAATATAATTTAAAAATACAAGATAATAGGCATCCGCTTTGTATCTGTTTTTTGCCGATTCTGTCACATAAGAATAATCCATTTTCTTCATTTTATCATATTTTTCTATCGCCAGTTCTGCATATTTTATCGAATCCGAGTAATTTTTATTTTGAAAATCTATTGCAGCTATTGAATAATATCCTTCTGGAAACTCTGGAAACAACGTTATCATTTTCTTAGCAAGCTCCAGTTGCTCCTTTTTCATCCCTGCCTGTCCATATCTTGCCACAAGATTGGTATAAGCCATCGGATTTTTCGGATTAGCCTTAATCGCATCCTTATAATATTCCATCGCAACTTTGATATTATCCGCCTCCTGTGCTAAATAATAATATGGCAAATAATTTTTCTTGTCTTCCTCTATTGCCTGCAAAAACAGTTTCCTTCTTTTTTCATAGTCTTTTTCTTCTTCCATCGCCTTAAACGTAGTTTCAATGGATTTCTTATTAATCCCAAGTTCAGTCAGTTCCTTCAAAGTCAAATCCATAATTTCCTTCTTCTCTTTTTTTTCCAAATCCATCTCTTCAAATCTTTTTCCATCATTTTCACTAATTTCCTTAATCGTATCTTTTATAGTCATTTCCCCAATATTTTTCCCAGCTTTATTTTCACTTTTTAAACTGCTGCTCCTCTGAACGCTCGCTTTTGCTGAAAATCCATAAAAACTGCATAAAACAAAACTCACCAATAAAATTTTTTTCATTCTCATCACTCCTTCTATTAACTTAGTTCCAAAATTTTCTCCTGTGCAACTTTCCCCATATAAAGTTTATTCCCTTTTTCAGCTACTTCTTTATAAAATTCGATTGCTTTTTCAAAGTTCCCAGTCTCTTCATACGCCTTAGCTAAATTGAACTTTATTATTGGCAACGTTAATCTAGTTATTTTTATTTCATTTAAATACTTTAATGCTTTTTCTTTCTCGTTTAGCAGCCAATAACAAACTGATAAATTATTTCTGTTAAAATCTTTCATAATATTAATTTTAAAAATTTTGTACATTTTTTCTACTATTAAAATATACTTTTCAGGATCTAATTTAACAAATAAATAATGATTTCCTATCAAAAATAGTATTAAATACGGAAATAAATATATCATTATTATTACTAACAATATCCATAATAAAAAATATACAAAATAAGACACTCTCAAAAATATGTCCATACTTAATTTATAAACTAATATAAAAATTATTTCATACAGATAAGTTTTTAGTGCTGCCTTCCGCATTTCTTACTCTCCTTTGGCATTCAATCTCACTATTTCCACAATTACATCAGTTGCCAGAATCATACTTTCCAACGCCACAAATTCGTATTTTCCGTGAAAATTTTCTCCACCTGCGAAAATGTTTGGTGTTGGAAGTCCCATAAAGGAGATTTTTGAGCCGTCTGTTCCACCACGGATTGGCTTGATTATTGGCTTTATTTCAAGGTTTTCCATCGCTTTTTTGGCTATTTCTACGATTTCCATGTGATCTTTTATAATTTCGCCCATGTTGTAATATTGATCTTTTATTTCAACTGTTACTAATTCTTTTTTGTATTTTTCATTAATTTTTTTTGCAATATTTTCAGCAAATTTCTTTTTTTCTTCGAACTTCTGTTTGTCGTGATCTCTTAAAATATATGATAATTCAGCATCTTCACAATTTGCACGGATTTTTTCAAGAAAATAAAATCCTTCATATCCTTCTGTCTTTTCAGGCACTTCATCTGCTGGAAAACTGTTTATAATTTCTGCCGCTATTAAGCTTGCATTTATCATTTTTCCTTTGGCTGTTCCTGGATGAACGCTTTTACCTTTTATTTTAAATACAGCTCCAGCCGCATTAAAACTCTCATATTCAAGCTCTCCAACAGGTCCGCCATCCATTGTATAAGCAAAATCCGCCCCAAATTCATCCACATTAAAGTTATCCGCTCCACGCCCAATTTCCTCATCAGGCCCAAACGCTATTTTTACTGTCCCATGCTTAATTTCTGGATGGTTAATCAGATATTTCATAGCCTCAATAATTTCCACAACTCCAGCCTTGTCATCAGCTCCCAGAAGTGTTGTTCCATCAGTAGTAATTACAGTTTTCCCAACATAATCCTTTAAATTAGGAAATTCGTCCACAGAAAGCACAATATTTTGCTCCCTATTCAAAACAATATCTTTCCCATCATAGTTTTCCACAATCTGTGGATTTACATTAACTGCATTAAAATCAGCAGTATCCATATGTGCAATAAATCCAACAGTTTTCACATCTTTCTCAACATTACTTTTCAAAGTAGCATTAACAAAGCAATTTTCATTTACATACACATTTTCCAGTCCAATTTCTTCCAGCTCTTTTACAAGCATCTTGGCAAATTCAAGCTGTGTCGGTGTTGATGGGATACTCTCACTTTTCTCATCCGATCTAGTTTCAATTTTAACATATTTCAAAAATCTCTCTTTAAGTGCTTCATATTTGTTTAAATCCATTTACTTTCCCTACTTTCTCTATATTTTTTTACTTATAATTTATTTTACAATTTTTTACAGTTTTTTTCAATGTTCTAGTTAAAGAATTTACGAATATATCTAATTTTTTTAATATTTATACGTATAATATTAAACAACCAGCTAAATTATCACTAACTTTTGATATTATTTTACTAATTTTATTAACTTTATAATAAATAAAAAACTCAAGTAATTATAAGTTAATACAATTTCTTGAGTCATATTTTTATTATTTGTAATAATATTATTCGTTGCTGCTAGTCATAATTACACCATTTGAAATCAATAGCTGTTTATCACTTTCGCTTGCTGGTTCCCATCCTTTTTCAATTAGAGTTTTTGCATACATTCGATTATATTTTAATCCAATAAGAACACGATATCCGATTGTTGCAAGTCCAAAAGTAAAGCTACCAATAATTCCCGCTAAAAATCCAGTTATCAAAAACATAATCGCCTCCTCCTTATCACCTCTAAATAAAGGCACAAACCATCCAAAAAAAAATGTCGTCCATGAGAATCCTAATTTTACTTCTTTTCTCAAGCCATTATTTTCTACAATCGCTATTGCCATAAAAATAGCCTCCATTTTTTAGATTATTTTATTAATTAAATCATATTTTTATTAAAATTGCAAATTTTCATTAACTTCATTTATAGTTTTATTATAGTAGCTCACTTATTCCCAATTTGAAAAATGGAAATAAAATTCTATAATAATTAATTTAATAATCTTGTAAAAAACGGCTTTAATTTCATGATTTTTTTTGTTTTGATTTCCACTATTTAAACAGAAAATAGTATAAAATGCGATAAAACAGTAAAAAGATTTAACTTTCAAATCAATCTACTGTTTTTTTATTGCCGAAAACTTAGTCAGCACATCGTCCTGTATTGTCCCAGCCCACTTTGCCACTTGCCTCAATGTTATTTTTTCAGTAATTTCATTTTCAATATTTTTCTGACTTCCAATAATTACAACTTCATCGTTCACTTTCACATTTTCTATATCTGTCAAGTCAACAAAAATCATATCCATACAAATTTCTCCGATAATTTTTGCCTTCTTCCCATTTACCAAAACATACGCTTGCAATGAATTTTCAATCTGCTTTTGAAATCCATGTGCATAACCCACTGATACAATGCCTATTTTAGAGTCCCTTTTCACAATGCCTTTGCTTCCGTAGGAAATTTTATCATTTTTTTTCACATTTCTTATGTTTATAATTTGCGATTTTACTGTTATCACATCCGCTAATCCTGTATCATAAGACAAAGGCTCCATTCCGTAAAGTGCCATTCCTACACGTGCAAAATCATAGTTGTACTTTTCTTTATATTTAAAAAGTAATGGACTTGCCTGTAAATGCTTGTATTGATATTTCACATCACTTTTGTCAAATATTTTTATAATTTTTTCGTATTTTTCAACTTGCGTTTCTGTTTCAATTTGATTTTCTGCATCTGAAACATGAGAAAAAATCGAGATTATTTCCAATTTATTGTTTTTATGATTTTTTTCATATTTTTTTATTACCTCAATTAATTTCAAAATTTCACTTTCATTGAATCCAAGCCGATTCATTCCGCTGTTTACTTTTATATGAATTTTTAACGCTGTGTTTTCAAAAGATTTATCAAGAATTTTTAGATAGTCATATAATTGCAAGAAATTAAAAACTGTCACTTCAACATTATTTTCTATCACATATTTAAAGTTTTCAGGCTCAATATAGTTAAGTGCCATTATTTTTATTTGTCTATTTTTCAAAAAATCCAGTTTTTTTTCTTTTTCAAAATTTTTTAGAATTTCACGAATTTTTATCGCTTCCTCAATATACGCAACCGCAAAATAATTACAGCTATTTTCAAGCAATATAGGAAAAATATTTTCAATTCCGAGTCCGTAAGCGTTGTCCTTGATTACACAAATGATATTTTTATTTATGGAACGGATTTTTCCCAGATTTTTTTCCAGATTTTTCCTGTTTATTTCCAGATTTACCAGCATTTTTTAATTTTATTCTCCTTATCTTTGTAATAACAGGATGGATTATTACCATATTATGCCGTCAACTAGCCATTTTCCCTTTACTTTTAACATTTTCAGAGTAATTTCCTGTCCACCCTGATGTCCTTTATTTCCTGTCCCTGTTAAAAATTCTTTTTCCCATTTGTCTTTTAAAACAATAATTCCTGTTTTACTGTCAAAGCTTTTTACTTTAAATTCACTTTCTTCTTTCCTTAAGTCTAAAATTATCAAACCTAATACAGGATCGTATTCGACTCCTCCATATTTTTTCAAGAGCTTCTTGTCTTTCGCACTTAAATCTTCCATTTTTATTCTTTCTCCAAGCAATAGTTCTGATATGCTTAGTACATGAGAACGTTCCTTAATTTCATTTCTAAACCTGGACGTGACTGGAGCATTTTTTAGCCATTTATCAAAGTCTTCTGAAGCAAGATATTTATTAATGAACTTTTCTGCGGCTTCGGCGGCTCCATTGTCAATCTGAGATGCTTTTTTTTGACTATAAGAAGCAGCAGCTTTGCCATTATCGTTATCAGATGGATATGCTATTACCCCTAAACTTGCTATAATCAGCACAACGCTTGCTTTCACCATTTTTCTTAACATATTTACAAACCTCCTAAACTGTTATTATTAATGGAGCCATTATTCCCAAAATGATAACTAATCTTAAAAGCAGGATTTTACGATAAATTTTTTGGTACTGTATTTCAGGTATTCCCTTTTCCTTCAGGAAAAATCCTATTGCTGTGATTTTATTTGAAGTGTCGCTTCTGCTGTAACGGTTTACATACGGTTCAAATAAAATTTTTTCTCCATTTAATGTCAAGTGCAGTCTTGGTGTACCCACATATTTATCCATATATCCTGTCGTATTTTTACCATCTATATTTTCTCCATTCAATGAAACTGTTCCATTTTCAACTTTTAACTTGTCAATTCTCAAAAAAATAAACAGAATCCAGGCAACAATGGCAGCAACTGGCAGAAATGCTGAAATAGTCCTTACAACTTGAATTTTTTCCAGCAAAGTAAACGCTACTCCATAAACAATAGACAATATCGCCATTAATATCAGAATTTTATCCACTCCCTTGTGAATTAATCCGTTAAGTTCAATTTTTTCATTAGTAATTTCCATGATAAACAGCTCCTTTCTAGCCTTTTTTAAATTTAACAAACAATATTAAAAACTGAAATCAAAATTTATAATTTACCTAAATCTATTTTTTAGTCTGAAAAACAATTAATATTCACTTTTCTTCCAAAAGCCCTGACGCAATGAGCTTTCTAAATGCCCTTGCCCTATGGCTCACACTTTTTCTTTCCTCGTCATCTGCTTCTCCAAACGATTTTTCTAATTCATATGAATAAAAAATTGGATTGTAGCCAAATCCATTGTTACCTCGTGCTTCAAATAAGATTTCACCTTCTATTTCTCCACGAAACGAATGAATTTCACCATTTGGAAAGGCAATACTTACAACAGACACAAAATGTGCTTTTCTATTTTCTTTTTTCACGTCCTTCAGAAGTTCCAACATTTTCTGGTTCTTTTCGCCGTCAGTCGCATTCTCTCCTCCAAATCTTGCCGAATAAACTCCTGGCGCTCCATCCAGAGCATCTACGCAAAGCCCTGAATCATCTGAAACAGTTACAATATTTGTGTAGTCTGCAATTTCCTTTGCCTTTTTCTGCGAATTTTCCTCAAAAGTTTTCCCATCCTCCACAACATCAGGAATATCCAGCCCATCCAAAATTGTTACAACTTCCAAGTCCATTCCTTCCGTCAGCTTTTCAAAATCTTTTATTTTCCCCTTATTCTTCGTCGCTAAAAATACTTTCATCGCATCACTTCCCTTTCCTACGCAAAATAGGGGTATATTTTACCCCCACCTAAAGATTTTTTTCTTTTTTATAATTTTCTTTTATAATTCTATTTACAATATTGTGAACATCTTTTTTTTCTTCCCTTGACATTTCCTTCAAATCCACAGGTTTATCCACAATAATTTTTATATTTTTGTTTGAAGTTACTTTCAGGCTTTTTCTGCTTTGCACCTCATAAGTTCCTACAATTGTAATAGGCACAATTCTTGCATCTGTATCAGTTGCAAGTTTGAAGCTTCCTTTTTTAAATTCTCCAATCGTACCGTCTTCGCTTCTGCTGCCTTCTGGGAAAATTACGTAGGAATGTCCTTTTTTTATTTTACTTATCGCATCTTTCATATCCTTCATCCCCTGTCTTGCATTTTTCCTATCCAGAAATATGCAATCAAAGGAACGCATCCAACGTCCAATTGCAGGCCATCTTTTCATTTCCTTCTTTGCAATGAATGAAAAATCAAGCGGAAAATACCCAAGTAATGCAGGAATATCCACGTTGCTCTGATGATTTGAAATTAATATGACTGCCTCGTTTGTTTCCCGTATTTTTTTTATTTCTTCTTCGCTACCATTTTTGTAAATAACGTTTACTTTGCTTCCAGCTCCCCAGATTAGATTTTTCCCCCAGTTTTTGGCTACTCTGCACACATATCGGTATCTTTTTTCACCTTTATTGAATATTAAATACCATATGTGGACAACACTCCCATAAATAAAAGTTCCTACTAACACAAGATGGTAAAATATGGTTCTCATGCTTTTTTCCTCCCTTGCTATTTATTCATAATTCTCCTTGTACTCTTTTAATTTTTTAAAGATTTTATCTAGAGAAAAACCTTGTCTTGCCAGATATTGTATAAGTTTCTGCTCTTCCTTCATTTTTTTTTCGTCCCGTCTGTTACTCACATTGATTTTTTTACTGTTTTTTTCAATCAGTTTTTCCAGCTTTGTATCGTCAACATTTTCTTCCTTTTCCTCATCCAAAGCCAAATACGCTTTTTCAACTGTACTTCTGTCAATTCCCTTTTGAAAAAGGTTGTAGGAGATACGGTTCTTGCCATAAGTCCTGCTTTCAATATACGACATCGCATAGTTCAAGTCATTCAGATATCCAAATTCCTCCAGTTTTTCTATCGCTCGTAAAATGGCTGATTTATTTCGATATTTTTCTTCCAGCTTTAACCGCACTTCCTTTTTTGTCCTGTCTTTTAATGAAATTAAAAAAATACCTTTTTCAAGAGAGGCTTCATACGAAATCTCATCATAAAACCTCTCAATGTCATCATTTACCTTCAAATCATATTTTTGCCTTATAAGCGGGCTTATATCCATAATTTCCCCAGTATCAAGATATATTTTATTTCGATAAATTTTATTAATCTTCATTATTTTCCGCTACTTCTTCATTTTCATTACTCGCATCATTTTCTACCGGTTCCTCAGACTTGTCAGATTTTTTACCTTTAGATGATTTTTTTTCAGTAGTCCCTCCATTTGCAGCAATTGCTTCAAGCACCTGCTTTTCAAGCCTTCCGTATAATTCTGCATTTTCCTTAAGCATATTCTCCACGTTGACACGCCCTTGCCCAAGCCTCTCATCTCCATAGCTGAACCATGCTCCGCTCTTTGAGGCAATTCCAAGATTGATTGCCGCATCCAGCACTTCCCCAACTCTCGAAATCCCAGTTCCATACATAACACTGAACTTAGCTTCCTTAAATGGCGGCGCAACTTTGTTTTTAGTAACCTTCACTACAACTTCACTTCCAACAACGTCATCGCCCTGCTTAACAGAACCTACCCTTTTCACTTCCATTCTAACAGTTGAGAAAAATTTTAACGCACGCCCTCCGGAAGTCGTTGTCTGCACTCCAGGAACGAATGAAAATCCACCAATTTTTTCTCTTATTTGGTTAATAAAGATCATAACTGTATCAGATTTTGAAATGTTTCCAGTCAGTTTTCTAAGCGCTTTTGACATAAGCCTTGCTTGAAGCCCCATTTGCTGATCTCCCATTTCTCCTTCAATTTCAGCTTTTGGAACAAGCGCTGCAACCGAATCCACAACAATTACATCCATCGCCCCGCTTCTTACAAGCATATCGGAAATTTCCAGTGCCTGCTCCCCTGTATCAGGCTGTGAAATTAAAAGTTCATCAATATTTACTCCAAGAGCCTTTGCATAAACTGGATCCAGAGCGTGCTCCGCATCAATAAATGCCACAGTTCCTCCAGCCTTCTGCGCTTCTGCAATAATATGAAGTGCAAGCGTTGTTTTCCCGGAAGACTCCGCCCCATAAATCTCAACAATTCTTCCTCTCGGCACTCCACCAATTCCAAGTGCTATATCCAGATTCAAGCTTCCTGTAGAAATAGCCCTAATATTCATTTTCTGATTTTCTCCAAGCTTCATTATAGCACCTTCACCGTAATCCTTTTCAATCTGCTTCAGTGCCAAGTTAAGCATTTTCTCCTTTTCGCTTAGCCCCTTATCATCTTTTTCTTTTTCTTCTGCTTTTTTTCTAGCCATTATACCCTCTCCTTATTTGTTGTTTTATTCCAAACATTATTATATCACAATTTGATTTCTTTTTATATATTTTATTTTACATCTTCCATATTATTTTTGCTTTTTAGCGCACTCGGCTTGATAATATGTCGTCTGACATCAAAAAAATTCCTGTATATTTTATTATACAAAATTAAAATAATGGATAAATGATATTAATTTTAGCAAAAAAGTATTGAAATAATGCTAAAAAAGTGATACAGTTGAAGTGAAAAAAAATATTTAGGAGGAAATATGAAAATTGATAAAGCTGAATTAAAGGGAAGTATTCTTAGGAAACTGAGAAGACAATATGGAAAAACCCTTGAGGAAGCCCATGAATTTGAACTATACTATGCAATTTCAAGGGCAGCTTTAGATTATGCAGTGGAAAAATGGTATAATACTAAAAAAACTTACGCTAAAAAACAGGTAAAACAAATATATTATTTCTCAGCGGAATTTCTAATGGGAAGATTTATGGGAAATAATCTGATTAATTTGCAAATTAACGACATTATTAAGGAAACATTGAATGAACTAGGTGTAGATATCAACAAAATCGAAGATCGTGAAATGGACGCAGGGCTTGGAAACGGCGGGCTTGGAAGACTTGCGGCATGCTTTCTTGATTCACTTGCAACATTGGCATTACCAGGACTTGGATACGGACTTAGATACAAATACGGAATGTTTGAGCAAAAAATTGAAAACGGGTTCCAGATAGAATATCCTGACGACTGGACAAAATACGGAGATCCTTGGTCAATCAAAAGAATGGACAGAATTTTTGAAGTAAAATTTGGAGGACAAATTGAAGTTCATCGTGATGAATTTGGAAAAGAATACTTTAAACGTGTAAATACTGAAACAGTTCACGCTGTGGCTTACGATGTGCCAATTATCGGTTATGGAAACGATACTGTAAACACGCTAAGATTATGGGAAGCAAGATCGCCTGAAGGATTTGACTTGAAATTATTTAATGAGCAGACTTATTTGCAGGCTTCTGCAAAAGCGGTTCAAGCTGAAGATATTTCAAGAGTATTGTATCCAAACGACACTGAAAAAGATGGAAAACAGTTAAGACTAAAACAGCAGTTCTTCTTTACATCAGCCTCATTACAGGATATTATCAGAAGATACAAATCTGTATTCGGAAATGATTTTTCTAAATTTGCAGACAAAGTTGCAATTCAGTTAAATGACACTCACCCAGTAGTTGCAATTCCTGAATTGATGAGAATCTTCCTAGATAAGGAAAAATTAGGATGGGATGAATCTTGGAACATTTGTAAAAACGTATTTGCCTACACAAACCATACAATTTTATCAGAAGCTCTGGAAAAATGGGATATTTCACTATTCCAGCCACTACTTCCAAGAACTTACCAAATTATCGAAGAAATTAACAGAAGATTTATTGCAGATCTGCAGCAAAAATATCCAGGAGACTGGGAAAGAATAAACAAAATGTCAATCATTGGAAACGGACAAGTTAGAATGGCATGGCTTGCAATCGTAGGTTCACACAAAGTAAACGGAGTTGCAAAATTACATACAGAAATTCTTAAAAACAGCGAATTAAAGGAATGGAACGAATTGTATCCTGAAAAATTCCTAAACAAAACAAACGGAATTACTCAAAGACGATGGCTATTAAAAGCAAATCCGGAGTTAGCCGCATTAATTACAGAATTAATCGGAGACAAATGGATTACAGACTTGTACGAACTCAAAAAATTGGAGCAGTACCTGGATGACGACAACATTTTAAACAGAGTTTCTGAAATTAAGCTACATAACAAGAAAAAATTGGCTAAATATATAAAAGATACGACAGGAATCGAAGTAAATCCTAATTCCATCTTTGATATTCAAGTTAAAAGATTGCACGAATATAAAAGACAGCTATTAAATGTGCTTCATATTATGGACTTGTACAACAAATTAAAAGAAAATCCATATTTGGATGTTGAGCCAAGAACATTTATCTTCGGAGCAAAATCAGCTGCCGGATACAGACGTGCAAAAGGAATCATCAAATTAATCAACTCTGTTGCGGAAAAAGTAAACAACGACAGCGACATTAACGGAAAAATCAAAGTTGTATTCCTTGAAAACTACAGAGTATCGCTTGCAGAAAAAATATTCCCATCAGCAGATGTGTCAGAACAAATTTCTACAGCAAGTAAAGAGGCATCTGGAACCGGTAATATGAAATTTATGCTAAACGGCGCATTAACTCTTGGAACAATGGACGGAGCAAATGTGGAAATTGTTGAAGAAGTCGGGTTAGAAAATGCGTTTATTTTTGGACTTTCTGCACAGGAAGTTGAAAATTATCAGGCAAATGGCGGATATAATCCATTTGATGAATATAACAATGTGGAAGGGCTCAAGAAAGTTGTAGATCAGTTAGGTGACGGAACTTATGACGATAACCACACAGGAATCTTTAGAGAGCTGCAAAATTCATTGCTATACGGAGTAGACGGTTCCCGTCCAGATGTGTACTTCCTATTAAAAGACTTCGCAGCATACAGAGAAGCTCAGGACAAACTTCAAAATGCCTTCAAGGACAGAAGGGAATGGACTAGAAAAGCTCTTAAAAATATTGCAAATGCAGGTAAATTCAGTTCAGACAGAACAATTGCCGAATATGCAAAAGAAATTTGGAATATTGAGCCAGTTAAAATTCAAGATTATATAGAAGATTAATAAAAAACATTGTCTAAATAAAAAGGAGTTATTTTTAATTTAATTTAGAAGTAATTCCTTTTTTTATTTTTCTTGATTTTTCTTGTTTATTCTAGTATAATTTATACTAAGTTACATTTGTTAAAATATAAAGAAAGGAAAGTTTCTTTATTAACTGTAATAAATATTTTATAGCAATTCCAGTCTAAGATAAGAGCAGAAGATTGTACCTCCAATTTTTGAATGGATTGACTATAATTTCTAATACTAAATCCCATTTAAAAAAATAGAAGTAAAATTCTATAATAATTAATTTGATAACTTTGTTAAAAAAATCAAATTTAATTCTTAAGTATCCATCTTAAAGACTTTTGTAATTTTATTTATAAATGTTATGATTAATAAATGCTTTTTCTTATTTCATTTATATGTTTTTTTAACGTAAGGGCATCAGACGCCATGCCCTTACAACCCCGCTTTACGCAAAACTTTCTTATAAAGAAAAAATAAAACTCGCTTCGTAAAACTACGCTCAAACAGTTATTTTTCCTTTAACGAAATTTTGCTTATTTAATATTTTTAAAATGTAAAAGCCTAAAACTTAAATATAATAATCTTTATAAAAAAAACATAAAAACTATAGGAAAAATATTTATTATAAGCAGTTTTTTTAAACAAAAATCCCTTATATGGATACTAAACGATCAAATTTAATTAAAGGATATTTTAATAGTTACATAGGTTATATGATAACATAACCCTATAAAAAATGACTTAATTTCATAAATTTTTTGATTTCTACTATTTAAATGGGAAATAGTATAAATTATCTAAAGAAAAAGGTATGATGAATGGATATAAATAAAAATTTGGATTTGAAAGAAATCCGGGAAAGAATTGATAAACTGGACAGCCAGCTCGTAGAATTGCTGGAGGAAAGGTTGACAATTGTACAGGAAGTTGCACAATTTAAGAAGCAGACTGGAAAAAAGATTTTTGATCAGGAACGGGAAAAGGAAGTCGTCAAAAAAAATCTGGAAAGAGTGAAAAATAGCGAACTGAAGCATTATATTGAACTTATCTTAAAGGATATTATGAATTCCAGCAAAGAATATCAGAAATTTAAAATTGGGATTTCAACTAAATATGTGAATGATCTGGAACTGGGAAATAAAAGGCTGGGATATACTGGAGTGCCAGGTTCCTATGCCTATGAAGTGCTTATGAACCTGCTTAAAAATAACAGAAATTTAAATGTTTATAATATTGAAGAGAATAAAAATATTTTTCATTTTAATTCGCATAGGGACTTGGTGGAGGCTGTGCATACTGATCAAATTGACATTGCAATATTGCCGATAGAAAATTCCATTGTGGGAGAAGTGCGGGACAGCATTGACTTGATTAATACGAAAAATATTCATATAATAGGGGAAGTTAGGCATAAGATTTCACATAACTTGCTTGGCATAAAAGGAAGCAGGATCGAGGATATAAAAAATATTTATTCTCACGAGCAGGCTTTTATGCAGTGTTCGGAATTTCTATCAAAGCACGAATGGCATCTTAACCGGATGACAAATACTGCAATTAGCGGAAAATATATTGCGTCAAAAAATAAAAAGGAAAACGCCTGCATTGCAAATATGAAGACAAAAGAAGTATACGACTTGGAATTACTGAAAGAAAATATTAATAACGAAGAGGAAAATTATACAAGATTTTTTATCATTTCTAATGAAGATGCTGTAATCAGCGGAAGTGATAAAATAAGCATCATAACCAGCGCTAATAATGAATCAGGAGCATTAATCGAATTATTGCAGATTTTTTATAAGTATGGGCTGAATATGGTAAATCTGAAATCACGTCCGAGAGCAAATAAACCTTGGGAATATTATTTTTACATTGACTTTGAGGGAAATATGTCCAGCGGAAAGGTAAAAATGGCACTGGAGGAAATGAGAGAAAAATCAAATTATTTACAAATTTTGGGAAATTATAAATTGTATAATTTAAAAATATAAAAAATGGTGTAATAAATTAAGATTGAACGTAAAAGTTGAATTGCTTAGCTCAAAATATGTGTTCATTTAAATTTTCAGGTTAAGATTAATTTTGAAGGAATCTGTGTGAAATGAGATTAGATAAATTTTGGACAAATTCAGGAATTGACAGAAGAAGTAGTAGATAGTTTAAACGTTTAATTTTGCAGAAAGAGGGAAAAATATGGAAAAATATGGATTATTAGGGGAAAAATTGGGACATAGCTATTCAAAGGAGATTCATGAGATTTTTTTTGAGCTGACTGGGAAAAAAGCCAGCTATAAAATGATTGAAAAGGAAATTAATGAGATTGGGGAACTGATGGAAAGTGTGAGAAATGGGGAGTTTAACGGGATAAATGTTACAATTCCCTATAAACTGGAAGTTATTAAATATCTGGATGAAGTGTCGGAAACTGCTAAAAAAATTGGGGCAGTGAATACGGTAACGTTAAAAGACGGAAAGCTGGTTGGAGATAATTCCGATTATTTTGGATTTTTGAGAACCCTAGAGTTAAATAATATTGACGTGAATGGTAAAAAAGTGCTTGTGCTGGGAACTGGCGGGGCTTCAAAGGCAATTTACAATGCACTGGTTGATAACGGGGCAGAAAATATTTATTTCGCTACAATTATTGAAAACGATCCGTTCAAGGTGAGAACGCAGGATAGGCTGCTTCATTATTCAGCGATTTCATCATTAAGGGACATTGAATTAATTGTGAACTGTACACCAGTTGGCATGTACCCCGCCATTGATAACTGCCCGCTTGATAAGAAAAATCTAATTGATGCGAATGCAGTAGTTGACATTGTGTACAATCCCGAAGAAACAGTTCTTATGACAAAATATAAATTAAAGGGCGTAAAAGTTGTAAACGGACTTACAATGCTCATTTCGCAAGCAATAAAATCAGAAGAGATTTGGCACAATGAAAAATATGGAACAGAAATTCTGGAAGAAATACACAAAAGATTATCAAAAAAACTATATAAATAAAAAAGATGAGAAGAAAGGAAATTTGATGTTAAAAAAAGTAATATTTGGAATACTGGTTCTTACAAGTTTTAATTTTGCACGGACAAACAAGGAAATTATTGATGCAGGAAATGAAAGACAGAAGGCAGTTTTTGATAAAAACTTTAAGTCTGCCAAAGATAGGACGGCTGTTGCAAATTCAACTTACACGGAAGTAATGTCAACTTTGTATAATGAAAACCGAGCATATTTTGACAGGGAGTTTGCAAGGCTTTCAGGAAACCGGCGTTCCAACTTTAGGACAATGTATGCATACTACAGCGATTATGTCGTGGAATACCGGAAATTTTTACAAAATGCATTTGGAGCGTTTCTGGCTGATACGGGAGAATTTCAGTCGTATGCCTATACTAATAATTACTTGCTGCTGGAAACATTTAACCTAAATATGAATACTTATCTTGAAGCTGAAAAAGATGCGAAAACTGTGGATGAAAATATAAATGCAATTTATGATTATCTGTACAGTTCAGGAGATAAAATTGATAAAGAAGATTATAAAAAAATGCCAGCCAGCAAAATGCAGTCAATTGTAAATGAGGAATACGATAAGCTGGAAAGGCTGCTGGATGTAAGAGGAAATGAAGGAAAAGGAATGAAAAAAGCGGCAGCCGCCTCAAAATCAAGCCTAAAAAAAATTAGAAAGTCATATAACAATTACGATAAGTGGTTTGACAACTATGTGGATACATCTTCATTGTCATATGAAAATAAGGAAAAATTGAAAAAAATAGTAAAATTTGAAACTATTTCCAATATTAGATTTATAATTCAGGCAATCGAAAAAAAGACAGATAATTAACAAATAAAAGTTAGAAAACGAAAGGAGCCAAAATGAGTGAAAATAATTTTAACAGCAATGAAGATTTCAAAAATGTAACTGAGGAAAAAGATGAGAAAGTTTATACTTTGGAAAACCCAATAAAAGAGGAAAAAGAAATTTCAAGGGATAGAAAATATATAAATTTAACTGACAGAAGTAAGCACCTTGATCTGTCTGTTTACAACGAACTTGATGATTTTGCCGCAGAAGTATTAAATTCAGATAACTTTTTGAAATATGTGGAAGCTAGAAGGGAATATTTATTTGAGCCAGAAGAAACTGTAAAAAAATATTTTGGTGAAGAATTTTTAAATGATGAAAACATTAACAATAAAATCGCAACTTTTTCAGATTTTTATTACCAATATTTAATAAAATATTCAGACACCTATCTTTACGACTTTATGGCAAAAGGCTATACTGACGGGTTTAGAAGCCTGCTCACAAGAAAAGGGATAAATCCCGATGACTTGAACGTAAACTGGGAAAGCATCCGCTCAAAGGAACTGGAATACGATGAATCGCTTGTGGATATTTTGTATTCAATTATAAATTACGAGTTGGAGCACCGTGGATATTCTATTTTCGGAATAAATATGGGATATGAATCAACATTATACTTCATTCTTCCTGAAAAAGCATTTCTTAGAATAGACAATGAGCCACAATTATTCACAATTTTTGACATTGGCTTTCTGGAAACAATCTATAATGAAATTTATGAAGTTGCCGGAAATCTTGGCACTGAAAACGTCAGAATCGGGGATTTTATAGAAAAACGTGGAAATGAATACTATACTCTATTTGCAGATGCAAGTAAAAATGTTGTAATTGAAAATATTGATGAAAATGACGAGTCAAAAGTAAAAATAATTTTGTAAAAAAGGAGCAAAAAATGATAAATTTTGAAACAAAGGATACAATGCTGCTTTACAGCCTTGTAAATATGAAATTGCGGGATGAATTTCTAAATTTAAATGACTTGGTGAATTACTACGGTATTGATAAAAATGAGCTTTTAAACAGATTTAGTGAGGCGGGATACGAGTATGTGGAAAGTGAAAATCAGTTTAAAAGAATGTAATGTTTAAAAAAACGTAATTCTGAAAATAAAAAACATAGAAAAGGTAAATAGTTTATGAAAAATATTGTATTAATTGGAATGCCCGCCTGCGGGAAAAGCACGGTTGGATATTGGCTCTCAAAGAAGACAGGGTATCCGCTTTTAGATATTGATAAATATTTGGAAGAAAAGGAAGACAGAATTATTTCGGATATTTTTTCAAACGAAGGGGAAGAATATTTCAGGGAACTTGAAACAAAGTATTTGAAGGAATTGTCGGAAAAAGAGGGGATTATTATTTCGACAGGCGGCGGAGCCGTTAAAAAGAAGGAAAATATTGATATTTTGAAGCAAAATGGAATCGTAATATTTTTAAATAGGGCAATTGCCGATATTTCCAAGGAAAATCACGAAAATCGCCCTCTTTTGCAGGATATTGACAATATTCAGAAATTGTATGATGAAAGAATAGATTTGTATAGAAAATATGCAGATATTATTATAAAAAATAATGACGATATGGATGTAATTGTGAATAGAATAATTACATCTTTAAAAGGAAAGCTTTAGGCTAAAAAAATGAGGATGGTAAAATGAAAATGAAAAAAATAATGATTATAAATGGCCCTAATTTGAATTTTTTAGGAATCAGGGAAAAAAATGTTTATGGAAACGAGGATTATGAAAGCATTTGCAGCTATATAAAAGATAAATTTTCAGACAAAAAAGTGAGAATTGATATTTTACAGTCAAATTCGGAGGGAAAGCTTATTGATTTTTTACAGTCGGCATATTTTAGGAACTTTGATGGAATTGTAATAAATCCAGGGGCCTATACTCATTACAGCTATGCAATTCTTGACGCAATAAAGTCAATATCAATTCCAACAGTGGAAGTACATTTGAGCAATATTCACGAAAGGGAAGATTTTAGAAAAATCTCAGTTACGGCGCCTGCCTGCATTGCCCAAATTCACGGGAAAGGCAAGGATGGATATGTAGAAGCTGTGGAACTGCTGATAAAGGACGAAAATTAAATGAGTCAATTTAAAAAAAAATTATTCTTTAAGGAGATTCCAAAATGGAAGAAAATAATAAAAGTGTAGAAATATGCAGAACAGCATTAAAAATGGCTATTTCTTCACGAGATGAAGAAAAAAAATTGATGCAGGACTACCGAAAAATCGGGATAAAAACCGCTGCTGTAAATGTCGGCGGCGCAATGCCCCAGTCCCGTTTTAAATTTATTGAAAGCGCATTAATAGCGGCAAAACGAAATACCCTGATTCAAGATGTTCATGCTCACGATGGCGCAGTAATCGGTGCAATGCGTGAAGCAATGAGCCAAATTGAAGCAATTATAAATGGACTTAGTGTCGGCGGGAAAATTGGATTGGCACGAGAAGGAGAGCATCTGGCTGTGGCGATATTTCTAAGCGTGGGAATATTACAGTTCAATGAAGTAATAACTTCTGTTGCTCATCGTTCTGTTTCAATACTTGATAATGAGAAATAAAATTTATAAAATAAAAATACAGTTAAACATAAAATAACAAGGAAATTAAAAATGGGAAAATTAATAATTATTGAAGGTACAGACGGAAGCGGAAAACAGACGCAGACAGAATTGCTGTACAACAAACTGAAAAAAATAAAAGGGGAAAACAAGGTAAAAAAAATATCTTTCCCAAACTATGAAAGCAGAGCCTCCGAGCCAGTGAAAATGTATCTTGCAGGTGAATTTGGAAAAACGGCTGAAAGTGTGAATGCCTATGCGGCTTCGGTTCTTTACTCAGTTGACAGGTTTGCCTCGTTTAAGACAGAATGGGAAGACTTTTATAATAATGGCGGCATTGTTATTAGTGACAGATACACAATTTCAAATATGATTCATCAAGCACCCAAAATTTTGAACAAAGCTGAGAAAGAAAAATATTTAAATTGGCTAATAGATCTGGAATGGGATAAAATTGGAATACCGAAGCCAGATATTGTGTTTTTTCTGGACATTCCTTTTGAGTTTAGTCAAAAACTTATGAAAGACAGGGAAAATAAAATAACTGGTAAAAAAGAGAAAGATATTCATGAAAAAGACAAAAATTATTTAAAAAATGCATATGAAGTTGCTAAAGATTTATCAGAAAAATACAGCTGGAATGTAATTTCATGTGTTAATGAGAATAATTTGAGAGCAATAGAGAATATAAATGATGAAATGCTGGAAATAGTATTGAAAAATATATAATGCTGTTTTTATTTACACATTGTTTTAACCTATCTCTAAACCATAATAAAACCATCTTAAAATCAAACTTACAAATTTTAAATTTTTATATTATATTTTTAAGTAAGGGCACTGTTATTATCATGCCCTTACATTTTTTATTAGTTATTTTATTTTTATTTATAAAAGAAAATAAAGTTATATTAAATCCTGTAAAAAACTATCTCATTGGCGTAACTGCCGTCAATTCCCACTTATGAATACCCTCATCTTTTTTTGATGAATCATATCCAATGTACACATTTTTTAGCCGTTTATTTACTGGATAAAGCTTGTATCTGTACATTAATGGGACTTCCACTGCTTGTCCAATGTAGTATTTTTGCCAGTTCTTGTAGGCTTCCACTTTATAATTTGGAACTGTTAATGATTTTTCTCCTAATATTTCACCTATTAATCTGTCGTTTTCTTCCGATACAAAACGAGAAAAGTTAAGCTGGGATTTTCTTCCTGCCGAACCAGTCGGATCTAGACTTGTTCCAACTCCCCATGCTCCAAAGAACACATCTATATCTTTAGAATCTCCTTGCACTTTTTCGTAAAAATTCTGAAAAGCCAGCAATCTTCCTGATGTAAGAACAGCTTTTATTCCTATTTTTTTCCAGCTTTGAATATAGTTTTGAGCAAGCGGCTCTGCCACATCGCCTCCTGCCATAAATGCCATCTTTATTTCAAAAGGCTTTCCATTTTTATCTTCACGGATTCCATCGCCATTTACATCCTTGTATCCCGCTTCATCCAATAACTGTTTTGCTTTTTCAGGATTATACGGATAACCTTTCAAATCCTTTGGAAAATATTTCTTGAAAACAGGAGGAATTGCTGAAGTCGCTTCCTGTCTTAACCCAAAATAAAATGCCTGTGCTATTTCCTCAACATTTATACCGTATGCAAGTGCTTGCCGTAGTCTCACATCTGACATCTTGGCATTCGGATCTGTCACATTTTCACCTTTAGCCTTGTCATAATGCCCCAATTTAAAGGCTAAATACGAATAATACAAATCCTGTTGCCCTAAAGTTTCTATATTTTTCAAATCTTTATAATTATTGTACAGTGAATCCGGCATATCCAATACAAAATCATATTTTCCAGCTTTTAACGCAGCCACTATTGATTGCGAGTTTACCACTTGCACTATCGCCTTGTCAATCCTTGGCTTTCCTTTGTAATAATACGGGTTTGCCGTAAATTCCAGACTCTCTCCACGTGAAACTTTTGTCAAATTATACGGTCCCAATGTTACTGGTTTTATCCTAATTTTATCCGATGAAATCAAGTCCTTTATCGGAATACCTTTTAAATAGTGTTTTGGTATTGCATTTCCGGATAAACCGTTTGCAACTGTGTAAATACTTTGTCCTAGTTGTAAAAAGGAAATTTCCACCGTTTTATCGTCTATTTTTTTTATTCCTGAAATATTTTGGGCTTTCCCATCGTGATATTCCTTCATCCCAACAATTTTCTGAGTTTCTTCAGTATATCTCACACCTGTATAATCTTTATTTCCTATAATTTCATAAGGGAAAATAATGTCATCAGCTGTTAGAGGCTGTCCGTCAGACCATTTTATGCCATCTTTTATTTTTATTGTAGCTTTTTTATTTTTTGCGTCAACTGTAAGAGTGGCAGGTCCTGTATTTGTTATCTCAAAATTTTCATCCACTTCAAATATACTCGAACTCAAAAACATTGAGATAATCTCGCCATCATAACCATCTGAATAAAATGTTTCATTAAAAACCCCAACCAATGGATCATCCTTTACTATCGCCACTTGCAAAGTTCCGCCTTCCACCACAGGCTCATTATTTGACGTTTTTTCTGGAAATAATGATAAATTCAGTTTTGCTCCTGGCATTTCACTTCTCTTTTTACCAGGATTACACGAAACTGCGAATATTAATACAAGAAACGTGATTATTAATTTCCATTTTTTCATATTGTTCTCCTTTTTTAGTTTTATCCTCTTCTCTGCTTTGCGTCAGCCGCTCTGTTTAAAGCCTGCCCGACATAATTAATACACAGCATCATAATTAAAATCAATATTGACGCTGGAAGCCATATCCATAATTTTGTAGACAATACTTCCGGATCCGCTGCATAACCAACCAATGTCCCAAGGCTCGGAGTAGAAAGCGGCAATCCAAAGCCAAGAAAACTAAGCCCTGTTTCAATTCCAATATTTCCAGCAAAACCTAATGTCAATTCCACAATTATAATTGAACTCAAGTTAGGCAGTATTTCCCTGAAAATTATCGTAAAATCCTTTGTTCCCATAGTCTTTGAAGCCAAAATATAATCTTTCTGACTTTCTGCAAGTGCCTTACTTCTAATCAGCCTTGCTGCTCCAACCCAGTAAAATGCACTCATTATCAGCACAAAAGTCGCTATCGTATACTTTGGAACAATAGTAACAAATACAATAATTATCATAAGTGTAGGCAAAATTGTAATAAAGTCAATAACCCTCATAATCACATTGTCCACCCATTTTCCATAATATCCTGCAATAAGTCCAAAAAATATCCCAATTCCTGATGTTAAAATCGTTATTGTGAAACCAATAATAATCGAGTTTCTAGCACCTAGTATCAACTGCCCCAATATTGAACGCCCACCAGAATCAGAGCCTAGCCAAAATCCCTCTTTCATAGGAATGGCATATTTATCCAGAAGGCTTATTTTCATAATTTCCTCCTGATTTGCAAAAAGCGATCCGATAAAAATTATTCCAAAAAGTATGATAAGAATAATAAGCGAAGCAAGCGCCAGCTTGTCCTTTAAAATCTCCCTTACAATAACACTAATTCCAGTCGGTTTGTCGCTTTTCTTAATTTCGTCAAAATTTTCTACTTTTTCGTTATTTTCCTTTAAAATTTCATTATTAGACATCCCTTCACCACCTACTCTATTCTAATTCTAGGATCAACAATGCTAAGAATAATGTCTGAAAGCAAACTTCCAAGCAATGTTAAAAATCCAAACAGCAGTATTAATGCTGTGACAACGCTGTAATCCCGTGTTATAATTGAATTTACAAACAGTCCTCCCATTCCAGGATAACTAAATATTTTTTCAATAAAAATCGAACCTCCTAGAAGCCCTGTTATCGAATATCCAAAAAATGCTGCAATTGGTAAAATCGAATTTCTGAAAATGTGTCTTGAATAAACCTTATTTTCTGGCACTCCCTTACTTTTCGCCGTTTTTACATAATCCAGATTCTTGGCGTCAATCACTTCATTTCTCAAATACTGCACAATCCAAGTTGTCCCCAGCAACGCATACGTAATCGCAGGCAATATAATGTGATAAATCCTATCCAAAATATGCCCCAAAGTGCCAGTATTAAGTCCAGCCGTCACCGATCCAGTTGTTGGAAACCATCCAAGCGTATATCCAAAAAACCAAATCATTATAAGCGAAAGCACAAAAGTCGGAATCGCATAGCTCACATAATTATAAAATGTAACAAATTTGTCAAGCATTGAGTTCTGATAACGTCCAGCAAGCATTCCAAGGGGTATTGCAATACAATATGTCAAAATAAGGCTAAGCAGCGACAAAATAAACGTATTTACTGCCCGTTCCCCAATAAGCGTCTTTACAGGAACATTATAAGTGTAGCTCATTCCCAAATTTCCAGAAACGGCATTTTTTAGCCATCTTACATACTGAATATGCCAAGGATCCAGCAATCCCGCCTTTCTTCGTAATTCTTCAAGTGCCGCAGGATCAGTCTGTGGTGTAATCAGCCCAGTAAACGGATCTCCTGGCATAAGTTTTGCCAGAACAAAGATTAATAGACTAAGTATAAATAATTGCGGTATCATAACCAGAATTCTTCGTAAAACTGTTTTCCACATTGATTATTTTCCCCCTTTTCCATTATTTTTCACTATTTCATCTTTAAGAGCGACAAAATGGGTATCTGTCAATTTTTTCAAATCAAAGACACGTCCATTTTCATCATAATATTTTTTTTCATTTTTCAAATATTCCTTTTCAATTTCTATCCTTCTTTTTTTATTCTCCAGCCTTTTTTCAGGATGTACTTCTGGAATTGCGGCAATTAGCCGTTTTGTGTAAAAATGTTCAGGATTTTTATAAATATCATTTTTTGTCCCAGTTTCCACAAACCTTCCACGATACATTATAAACATATAATCGCACATATGTTTTACAACTCCTAAATCGTGGGAAATAAAGAGATAACTAAGCCCAAACTGCTCCTGAATGTCTTTCATATAATTCAAAACTTGTGCCTGAACCGATAAATCAAGTGCCGATACAGGCTCATCCGCAATAATCAACTTAGGCTTAGTCGCAACAGCCCGTGCAATTCCCAGCCTTTGCCTCTGTCCGCCAGAAAATTCATGCGGATATTTGTAAATATCTTCCCTATTCATTCCTACAATTTCCAGCAGTTCTGATACTTTCCTCTTTTCCTCATCTAAAGTCAAATTCTCAAAATTTCTCAAAGGCTCAGAAATCAAGTCAAGCACTCTCTTCTTAGGGTTTAAGCTAGATAGCGAATCTTGAAAAATCATCTGCACATTTCTATTATATTCACTTCTTCTATTCCTAAATTTTCCATCAATTTCCTTACCTTCATAAATAATCTTACCACTTTTTATCTTCTCCAGCCCAATTATCGCTTTCCCAATCGTAGATTTCCCAGACCCTGACTCCCCCACGAGTCCGTAAGTCTTCCCTTCTTCAATAACAAAACTGACTCCATCCACAGCATAAACGTAATCAATTACCTTATTGAAAAAACCCCCACGAATAGGATAATGAACCTTCAAGTCTTTCACTTCAATAAAACTCATATTTTTATTTATTCCCTTCTTTAATATTATTTAATAACCTAAATTTTAAAATATTTAATTTATTTTAATTAATAATTTTTTTCTTTTATATTTTTAGTTTTTTTAACGCAGAGGTATCAAACGCCATACCCTCTTTCGCAATAACAGTTATTTTAACATCTTTAACTGACTGCTACTTAGAGATACTGGCGAAACGTTCTACGAACTCCCCCGCTTTACGCAAAACTTTCTTAATAAAGAAAAAATAAAACTCGATTTTAAATTAAAGTTATTTTAACACCAATAACTGAATATAATTTAAAATTTAACCCAAAATCTCAAACAGTTATTTTTTCTTTAACGAAATTTTGCTTGATTTTTATTTTAGTTAAATTAATTGCAATAATTAAACTAAAAATTCTTAGACGAGTTGGGATTAGTGCTTAGCACTTTAGCCTATATCTTAAAATATTATAATTTGAAGAAATTAAAATAACTAGTATTGCGAAATAAAAGGAGATGGCGAATAATCCCCTTTACTTATAAAAAAAGAAAATACAGAAAAAATATTTATTAACAAAAAATTTATTATATTAAAACTTTAAAAATAAGTTAACTCTATGGTTTATTTTTCAAAATGAAAATTTTTCCAGCAAGTACATCTCACAAAATGATTTTCTCCAACTTCATGCAATATTGGATTTTTTTCGTGCTCACTTTCCTTTATCCAGGGGATTCTTTGAGAAAAACGGCATCCTGTTCTAGTTAATTTAGTCAATGACGGAACAATTCCTTGAATTACGTGTAATTTTTCAGTTTCTGTGTCAAGTTGCGGGATTGAATTTAGTAAAGATCTTGTGTAGGGATGTTTTGGATTATTGAATAAATCATTTACGTTTGCGATTTCTACAATTTCTCCAGCGTACATTACTGCCACTCTGTCTGCCATTTCGGCAACTACGCCCAAATCATGTGTAATCAGGATAATTCCAGCATTTATTTCACTTTGTAAAGTTTTTAGCAAATCCAGTATTTGTGCCTGTATTGTAACATCCAGTGCAGTTGTCGGCTCATCAGCTATAATAATTTCAGGCTTGCAGGAAAGTGCTATTGCAATCATTACTCTTTGACGCATTCCTCCCGATAGTTCGTGTGGAAATTGCCTTGCTATACGTTTTGGATTTTTTATTCCTACATTTTGCAGTAATTCCAGCATTCTGTCTTCTCTTTCAGTTTTGGACAATTTTGTATGATAAATCATTCCCTCTTCAATTTGTTCCCCTATTCTCATAAACGGATTTAAAGCCGATAGAGGATCCTGAAATATCATGCCAATTTTATTTCCCCTAATTTTATTATATTCTTCCTCATCAATTTCTACCAAATTTTTCCCTTCAAAATTGATTTCTCCCTCTAATTTAGTGTTATTCGGATTATGCAGCCCAATAATAGATGTCGCAAGCGTACTTTTCCCACAGCCTGACTCCCCCACTATTGCCAGTATCTCATTTCTTCTAAGTTCCAGCGAAACATTATCCACAGCAGGAAAATATTCATCCTTTATCCGAAAACTTGTAACAAGATTGTTAATTTTTATCAATGTTTCAGTTTGCTCCATATTTTTCTCCTCATACAAAAATTTTAATTAAAAAATTTATTTTTTTATAATAATAATATTGTAACACAGATTTTAACATTTTACCTTATAATTTTCAAAAAATTTACATAATAATTTTTACGATTATAAAAAATAAAACCACAGCTAGCCTAAATAACTGTGATTTTTTATATAATTATCATTTGTTTTTTGTGGTGCGAGTGACGGGAGTCGAACCCGTACGGCTACTGCCACTACCCTCTGAAAATAGCATGTCTACCAATTCCATCACACTCGCAAATTATTTTTTAGTTAGTTTTGTTGAAATTTGTTGAAAAATATATTTTTTCTTAAAATAATTTTATATAGAAATTTATTTAATCGGTGGTGCGAATGATGGGACTTGAACCCATACAGCTAAAAGCTACTACCCCCTCAAGATAGCGTGTCTACCGATTCCACCACACTCGCATAATTTTTTATATATATAAAAAATTAATTTATTTATTCCATTAACTAAACTTATTATACATAGAAATTTCTAAATTGTCAATCAGAAAAAATAATAAAATATAATTAAATTGTTTGACTTTTTAATTAGCAAATGTTATAAATATTATAGTGGAAAACATTGCTTAGAAATAGTTAAATTTAAGGAGGAGAACGATGATTTACACATTGACATTGAATCCAGCGCTGGATTATGACATGTATCTGAAGGATGATTTACAGGCTGAACATCTGAATCTTGCTCACGAAGTAAATTATAGGGCTGGAGGAAAAGGAATTAATGTTTCAAAAGTATTGAAAAATCTGGATGTGGAATCTACGGCAATTGGCTTTGTGGCTGGGTTTGTTGGGGATTTTATTATTAAGGATTTAAAAAAGGACAACATAAAATCTGAATTTGTGGAACTTGAAGGAAATACTCGAATTAACGTAAAAGTTAATGGTAATGACAAGGAAACAGAACTTACAGGAGTTTCACCAAAAATTACAGCGGAAAAATTACAGGAACTGACTAACAAAATTTCTAATTTGAAAGATGGAGATATTCTTGTGCTTTCAGGAAGTATCCCAGCTTCAATTAGCAGCAAAATTTACAAAGAGTTATCTGAAAATGTAAAAGCCAATGTGGAAATTGTGCTTGATACAAGAGGAAACTTATTGCAGGACAACATTCATAACAACCTTTTTGTAAAACCAAACATTCACGAACTGAGGGAAATGTTTAATGAAAAATTGGAAACAAAGGCTGAAATTGTGGAAAAATGTAAATTCTTTTTAGACAAAGGTGTAAAAAATGTTATTCTTTCCAGAGGTGGCGAAGGTGCATTGCTTGTAAATAAGGATTTTGTGCTGGAAGCATCAGTTCCAAAAGGACAGCTGATTAACTCAATCGGAGCAGGAGATTCTATGGTTGCAGGATTTATCGCTGGATTTGTAAAAGGTCTTTCTCCAGAAGATTCATTTAAACTGGCAGTCGCTTCAGGAAGTGCAACAGCTTATTCCTATGGACTTGCGGAAAAAGATTTAGTAAATAAATTATACAGCGAAATTGAAATTACAAAAGAAACTTTCTAAAATAAACTTAAATTAATAAAAATCAAATTTCAATTTGAGTAAAATAATGATGATTTTTGGATCGAATTTTAAAGTGGTTTTATTATGTTAAATACAAAAATAAATTTAATAAGGATGGTATAAATATGAAAATATCAGATTTACTGATTAAAGATAGAATAAATCTGGATGTAAAATCTACAAATAAAGTAGATGTTATTAAAGAACTTGCAAAATTGCATGAAAAAACAGGTGTCTTAAATGACTATGACGGTTACGTTAAGGCGTTGATGGCGAGGGAAGAGCAAAGTTCAACTGGAATTGGGGAAGGAATTGCAATTCCACATGCAAAAACAGAATTTGTAAAAGAGCCTGCACTTGCTATGGGAAGAAAGCCTGAAGGGATCGACTATGATTCATTAGACGGAGAGCCTGCGACACTGTTCTTCATGATTGCAGCTCCAGATGGTGCGAACAACACTCATATCGAAACACTTGCAAGATTATCACAATTATTACTGGATGATGATTTTAAGGCGGCATTAGAAAATGCAAAAACTGCCGACGAAGTATTGGAAATCATTAACAAGGCTGAGGCAGAAAAATTTGCAGAGGAAGAAAAGAAAGAAGCAGCGCCTGCACAGACTCCATCAGATGAAAACGCTCCTTACATAATCGCAGCAACAGCCTGTCCAACAGGAATTGCCCACACTTATATGGCAGCAGAAGCCCTGAAAAAAGCGGCTGACGAAATGGGAATAAACATAAAAGTTGAAACAAACGGTGCCGATGGAAGAAAAAATGTCTTAACTGATGAAGATATTAAAAAAGCTACAGGTGTAATTTTAGCAATTAACAGAAATATTGAAGTTGACAGATTTGATGGAAAACCATTAATTCAAGTAGAGGCAAAAGAAGGAATTAACAACGCAAAAGCATTGATTCAGCAAGTTTTAGATGGAAAAGCTCCTATTTTCCATGCAAGCGGTTCTTCTGCGGCTTCTTCTGAATCATCTTCATCTGAGAAAAAAGGACTTTACAAACACTTATTAAGTGGAGTTTCATATATGCTTCCATTAGTAATAAGTGGTGGAATATTGATTGCGTTGGCATTTTTAGTTGACACATTATCTGGTAATGGTGGAGCTGGAGCAGAATATGGTTCTAAAGCACCGCTAGCTAAAATGTTAAAAGATATTGGCGGACAAGCATTTGGATTATTTGTACCAGTTTTAGCAGGATATATTGCCTATAGTATTAGTGAAAGAGCGGCACTTGCTGCAGGATTAGTAGCAGGAGCTATTGCGTCAGCAGGTGGCTCTGGGTTTATTGGCGCATTGCTTGGTGGATTTTTAGCAGGATATGTTGTACAAGGTTTAGTAAAAGCATTATCTGGTATGCCAAGATCTTTAAGCGGATTAAAAATGATACTTTTATATCCAGTTTTATCAGTATTAATCACAGGTGTAGCAATGGTACTTGTTATAAATCCTTTTGCAGCAATAATTAATAATGCTTTAAATACCTGGTTAAACGGAATGTCTGGTTCAAGCGCTGTTCTATTGGGTGCAGTTCTTGGCGGAATGATGGCTATTGATATGGGAGGACCTGTAAATAAAGCAGCTTATGTATTTGGTTCTGGAACATTAGCAGCTACAATGACTTCAGGCGGAAGTTTACCAATGGCAGCTGTTATGGCAGGCGGAATGGTTCCTCCAATCGCAATTGCATTAGCATCCTCTATTTTCAAAAATAAATTTACTGACGAAGAAAGAGAAGCTGGACTTACAAACTACATTATGGGATTTTCATTTATTACAGAAGGTGCAATTCCTTATGCGGCGGCAGATCCTACGAGAGTTATTCCAGCAAGTGTTATTGGTTCAGCAATTGCAGGAGCATTGACAGGTTTATTCAACATAAAAATACCCGCTCCACATGGCGGAATTTTAGTAATGGCATTGAGCAACAACTTCTTCTTATATTTAGTAGCAGTTATTATTGGAAGTATTGTAGCAGCTTTCGTGCTAGGAACATTAAAACCTGTTGTAAAAAAAGACTAAAATTTTAAGTACAATTTATAGTAAATAACAAAAAACCGTCTTATTTGATTAACTCATTTAAAACGGTTTTTTCTATTTCTTATGCTAGACTTGTTTATCAACTTGATATTCTTTATCTCTAACAATTAGATAGTTATCGAAATCTACTAAACTCAAAAAATTATAACTATTTTACACAACTATGAGATTTGTT
Organism: Leptotrichia sp. oral taxon 223; assembly: GCF_013394795.1. Taxonomy (NCBI): domain Bacteria; kingdom Fusobacteriati; phylum Fusobacteriota; class Fusobacteriia; order Fusobacteriales; family Leptotrichiaceae; genus Leptotrichia; species Leptotrichia sp. oral taxon 223. Next base: position 1,891,073 of record NZ_JABXYU010000001.1, on the reverse strand, counting down.
CAGTTTTTGTTAGCTTTGCTTGAAAAATTCAAGTATAAATTACGATTTTCCAAAAATTTTTTTAATTTATGAAATAAATTTAAAGATGTAATTTTTCGTTTTTCTTGCTGTTTCTCCATATTTCTTTCTCCCTCAATAACTTCCAAATTTCTTTGTAAATTATTCTTTGTAGTTAAATATTCAATTTCGTCAATTTGCTTATTATTCCTTTTTGCCTCATTTTCAAATAACATCTTTATCGTATTCATATCTTCCTCTTCATAATTTATTTCCAGAACTTCCTTAATCTCATTCCCAAAATAAATCATTTTTGCCTCATTTATTACCGCCTTTGTCAGTTCAAAAATATTATTCCTTGTCAAAATCTTCTCTGCCATCTCAAAACTTTCCAGACTGTTCAAATGTGAATCAAGCGCTATTTCAATCATTGCTAATCCATATCCCAGATCCGCTGAATTTTTTAAGTATTTAAAATAATCAAAAAAGTTCATTTTTAAATTTATTTTTTCTGACTGATGTTTTTTCCTTAATTTCCCCATTCGACAGGCTGCTTTGTAATGCCCTTTGGTTATCGCTTTTACATACCATCCAGCAGCCAACTCCATATCACCATAATTTTCTTTATGTTGCCCCAATCTATAAGCTGCCTCAGCCTGTACATCTTCAAAATCAACAGTTTCATATATTCTTTCAAACTCTTCATATTCATCGTCATAATTTTTCACAAGAAATTCCATTAACGGAAAATACCCGTATTCACTATACTCAATTGACTTTTTATAAAATTCCTCCGCTTTTTCTATTTCTCCTAATTTCTCAAGATTTTTAGCATTTTCCACAAATTTTATATATTCCCTGCTCTTTTCATCCCCAAGCATACATTCAACATTGTATAAAATTTCTTTCGTCAAATACAGAATCTGGCTTTCATTCAGCAGTTTATTCTGAATTTCCTTTATTTTTTCAAAATCATTTCTCCAAAAATAATATTTTGCAAATTCATACAGATTTTTAGCACTTTCGCCGTATTGCAACAAATAATAAAAATATCCATCTATTGCCCAGAAATTCTGTTCCCTTATCGCAAAATAAAACAGCTTCATAACAGACTGCTCAGAAAAATTAAAACTCGTAACATACCAGTTTCTAGCCAAATTCACATTCCCGCTCTCTTCTTCCAGCCGCCCCAAATAATACCCGGCTTTCACAATCCCATTTTCAAACGCAATATACAAATTGCTCTCCGCCTTGCTCAAATCCCCCTCACAAAAGTAATAATACTTTCCAAGTTCATAGTATCCCATCCGATGAAACCCCTTCATCTCTTCCAGAAGTCTTCTTGCCTTCTCAAATTCCCCTTTTTTTATAAAATCATTAACTTTTCTAATATTCTGATTATACTCAAGAACATTGTTTTCCTCATCTGTCACACTTCTTGTCTTTCTTTCCAATTCCTCCAAAGTCCGAATATTTATAAAAATATTTCCAAGTCGTTGATTTATCTCTTTTAAATAATTTTTCATTTCCACATCCGTTATTCATCATTTTTTTGTTATTATATCACACTTTATAAGAAATTTATTGTTAAATATTCAAATTAATGATTTTTATTACAAATTAGTCTAATTAATATATATTTATATTAGACTTATTCGGAAACTATATGTATTTAGAATTTGATAAAACAAATGTTCTAAAGCAAGGGATCTTGACCTCTTTTGAAAATAAAAAAAACTAGGTTATCGAACAGGTCTATTTAACAAATTTCAAAATTTATTTATTTTTATTTTCTTCCTCATCAATTTTAGCCTCTATCATCATAATCAAGTAATCGAGTTCCAATTCTCCACGCATTGCAATCATTTGAAGAGTTGCTATTTTAGACATCATCATATATTGAACAGGATCTAAAAGACGTTTGTACTCTGGAGAAATTAATGGCATATATTCCCTGATATAAGGATATTTTTTAACAATGTCCCCTATTACAGTTTTTCCAGTCAAGTTATATTTGCTTGTAAATACTTCATCAGCTTCTTCTTTTTTTTCATCTTTAGCTTTATTTTCCCAAGTCACAAGTTTTCTTTCCCCTGTCAAACTTCTAATTCTTGTAACATCCTGCATCATTTCAAGCACACCTTTAAACACACCATTCTCATCCCTTACAGCCACATAATAGATGTAAATGAATTTCCCTCGCATTTCTAGCCAGAAATCAATCTCATCCTGTTCCCCTTTTCTAAAAGCATCTATTATTTCCAGCACCGAACTCACACTTTCTCTCGGATGGCAATTTTTAACATCACGCCCTATAACTCCTGCACTTCTTGGGAAAACTCTATGTTTAGTGTCCGTATAAAATTTCACAATTTCATTTTCGTCAACAAATGACAAGTCCACAGGTATATGCTGAAAAATAAGATTAATTTGCTCAATCGTCAATTTCCCCTGCTTCACATCAAAAACTTCATTTTCCTTATTTTCATTTTGATTTCCCATATTGTATTTTGCCATAAGGCTTGCAAGATCATTTATAAAGTTTCCAGTATTTTGATTATTCTGAGCAACAGTTTCTGATTTTACAATTTCCTCTTTTACAAACTGATCACTATCATCATCTTGTTTTCCCTTATTTTCAGGATAAAATCCAGTCGGCTTGTCAATCAGGAAATATCCAATTTCATCATCTCCTGCACGCATTTGCTTAAATTCTTCTTCACTAATCATTTTCATCGAAGTTGGAAAAAGCACCTCTTCTTCCTTATGCATAATATCAAGCGTCAATTCCCACACATTTTCCTGTTTTTCCAAAAATTCTTCAATTTTATCATTTTCAAGTAATTTATATGCTTCACTTATGCTATCCCGTACATTATTGTCAAAGCTCCACATTATTCTTGATGGACGGTCAAATCCTTTTTTCTCTAATATTGAAAATAACTGATGCTGTTTTCTTGCAAGATGAGTAGGGTTAAATTGTGATAATTTTTCATAAAGTTCAAGCCATCTATTCTTTATAAATTTTTTCCCAAATTCATCCTTCATTTCCGCAATCAATTTTTTTGCTGCCTCATTTTCCAAAAGATACGTATTTATCGGATGCCCCTCAGGCAAGTCAAATTCATCCTTCACAATAATATCCTCAAAAAGTCCCAAAACATCATTCATCTTATCGTGAACTGTATTGTCATCAAATCCAAGTTCCTTAATTTTCTGCTCCGAATAAGCAAACTCACTTGCCGTCATTTTATCAAAATTCTCTTTTATCAATTTTTTAGTAGTTTCAAAGTCAGTCTTTCCTTCAATATAATCTTTTTTTATCTGAGTCATTTTCTCAATTTTCTCAAGATCTAATTTTAGATAATTCTTCATATCCTGTGCCATAATAACCACCTTCTATTTTTTTATAATCTTTTCTCAACTAAATAAAACTGTTTTGTTAAGATTTTAAAATCATAACTATTCTACTCAAACCTCAGCATTATTTAATTTTATCAATTTGATATAAAAAGATTCAATTATATTTTGATTCTCAAAGTTATTTTAGCATATTTTCACAAAAAAAAGTGTGATAAACAACACACTTTTATAAATATAAATCAAATTATTATTAATTTTATCCCCAAACTTCTTAATTACGTCCACAAAAGCATTCATTGCAAACGAATAATGTTGTGTAGACACAGAAAATCTCCGAGTTATCTTATTCCCCTTCTTATATTCCTCCTCCAACAAATTAGTCTGTTCCAAAACCTGCCTGGCATATCCTAGAAACCTATCCCCTCCCTAGAAACAATAACTCCTTTATTCGTCCTGCTAAAAATCCTGATATTCATCTCATCTTCCAATTTCTTTATAGCCTTAGTCAGTGCTGGCTGTGAAACAAACAGCTCTTTTGCCGCCCTTTTTCAGCGACTGTAACCACATATTTTAGTTGCTGTAGTGTCATTTCCTTCTCCTCTCTCTAATAAATTCTTTCCTATAATTTAAAACTCTTCTTAACTTTTAAATAAATAAAAAGCCAGCTTCAAAGCCGACTTTTCATTATCTACTTATGTAGTTTGATTTATCAAATTAATACCAAAATTCTATTAAATTATTTTATTATTTTTTTAACTACAATTGTTTCAAATATTCCATCAATGAGGTAGCTTTCCGTCCTAAAACTTTCTCAATATCATCTGAAACTCCTGATTGTTCACCTTGAGCAATTGCAATATAAGTCGAAACCCAAGAATCATATTCCCATTGTTCAGCTTTCCAGATTTTACGGCTTTCATAAGCTTCTTTTACAGTTTCATTAGTATACTTAATTTCTTTGCCAAAATGTTCACTCACAATTTTTACAATTTCATTCATTGTAAGTTCCTCAGGCCCCGTCATATTCAAAGTTTGATTTTCCCATTTTTTTGGATTTTCCAAAATTTTTGCAACAACTTCCGAAACATCTGAACGCACTACAACAGAAACCTTTCCGTTCCCAGCAGGTCCTTTTATTTCTCCGTATTCTCTACATAGATTTACAAAGAAATCCGCATAAAAATTATCCCTCAAAAATGTATATTTGAAACCATTTTCCTTAATATACTCTTCTGTTACAAAATGATCCCTAGCCAACGTGAATACAGAATTTTTTGAAGCATTGTAAAACGAAAGATAAATAATGTGCGAAACTTTTGCCATTTTAGCCGCATCAATAAAATCCTTATGTTGCTGAACACGATTAGGATTTTCCGAACCTGACACCATAAAAAGCACATCAATTCCCTCTAACGATTTCACAGTATCTTCAGATTTATCATAACTCGACTTAAAAACATTAGAAAATCCAAGTTTTTTAGCTTTTTCCACATTTCTAGCTAAGTTTCTAACTTCTATTCCATTTTTCTTACATAATTTTGAAACAATTCCGCCTAAATGTCCTGTCACTCCAGTTACTGCTATTTTAGCCATTTTGCTTCCCTCCTATTTTTTTAATTTCATACATACTTTTTCTATTCCCGATTTATCTTTATATCCTTTTAATCCACCTGATAATTTTAAAACTTTATTATGTATTTTCAAAATATCAGAAACTTCAAAATATTTAATCATTATTTATCACGCATTCTGATAAAAACATCTTTATTTTCTTCCATTTTTTCAAATAAAATATCCATTGAACTTTTTGTTATTTTATTTTTTTCAACAAAATTAGACATTAATTGAACTAAAATTTCACTTTCACTTTTTCCAGTTTTTTCTACTGCTTTTTTAAATTCATTAATTAATTCATTATTTTTTATTTCTGCCGTATACATCATTTTAACCACCTCTAATTTCTATTTTTTCCAAAAAATCTCCCACCCTTTTTATTCAAAAACCATTATTTACCCTTTCACAACAACATTAACCAATTTATTAGGTACAACAATCACTTTCACAACTTCTTTTCCATCAATAAATTTCTTAGCTTTTTCTGATTCCAGCGCAAGTTTTTCAGCGTCATCTTTTGAAATTTCGATTTGAGTCGAAACCATATCTCTCACTTTTCCGTTTACTTGGATTACCAAATTGAAAGTATGGTCTTTTGTCAATTCTTCGTCATATTTTGGCCATTCTTCTTCAAAAGTAAATGTTTTATTTCCTAAATAAGCCCACAATTCATCAGCTACATGCGGTGCAAATGGTGCGATTAACAAAATTGTTTTTTCCAATACTTCTCGCCAGATTTTTTTACTTTCTGTAGAAATATTGTCTTTATCAATCACTTCTTGCTTGTATGTCGTCATGTCGTTTAATAATTCCATGACAGCTGCAATCGCAGTATTGAAGTGGAAGTCATCTTCGATACTTTCTGTAACTTTTTTCACTGTTTGATGCAATTTCTTTTGAATTTCTTCATCTTTTTGATTTCTATTTTTTAATTCAACTCCGTAATGATTTTCTGATTTCGCATTGTGGTCAGAAAATTCTGCAGTTCCAGAAACCAATAAATACAATCTATTTATAAATCTGTATGCCCCTGCAAGCCCATTCATGTTCCATTCCAATTCTTTTTCAGGCGGTGCAGCAAATAATGTAAACACTCTTGAAGAGTCAGCTCCGTATTCTTTCACGATTTCTTCGGGGTCAACTCCATTATTTTTTGATTTACTCATTTTTTCTACTTTTGTAACTAATTCTTCCCCTGTTTTAATCGAAAACGCTTTCCCATCTTTAAATTCAGCTTCTCTTGGAAATAAGTATCTTCTTTCATTTTGTGAATAGAATGAAGGTCCTAAAACCATTCCTTGCGTCAACAATTTTTTAAACGGCTCATTTGTATCAACATATCCCAAATCTCTAAGTGATTTGTGGAAAAATCTCGCATAAAGCAAATGCATTACCGCATGTTCAATTCCACCAATATATTGATTTACAGGTGTCCAAGCATCTGCATCCGCTTTTTCAAAAGGTTTATCTGCATTGTGAGAATCCAAATATCTCAAATAGTACCAAGACGAGTCAACGAAAGTATCCATCGTATCAGTTTCTCTTCTACCTTTTTTCCCATTCGGCAAAATCACATTTTTAAACTCTTCCGAAGTTTCAAGCGGATTTCCTTTCCCATTAAATTCAATATCTGTAGGCAGCTTCACAGGCAAGTTTTCTTCTTCTTCCAAGTAAATATTCCCATCTTCATCATAAATCACAGGAATTGGAGTTCCCCAATATCTTTGTCTACTAATCAACCAGTCATGAAGTCTATAATTTACCGTTTTCTTACCAAGCCCAATTTTTTCCAATTTTTCAGTAATTTTCTCTTTTGCTTCATTACTATTTAATCCGTTAAATTCTTCTGAATTTACCAATACTCCCGGAACTGTCAATGCATTTTCCAATTTTTCAACGGAAACTTCTTCTAAATTTCCATTTTTATCAACAGGATTTACAACAATTTTCAAATCCAAGTTATATTTCTTAGCAAATTGAAAATCTCTTTCATCGTGTGCAGGTACCGCCATTACAGCTCCTGTCCCGTAATCCATCAATACATAATTTGCAACCCACAACTGAACTTTTTCTCCATTTACAGGATTAATCACATAAAGTCCAGAAAATACTCCTTCTTTTTCCTTATCTTCCGCTGTACGAGCGATTTTATCCTCATTTCTCATCGCTTCAACTTTTTCTCTAATACCAGGATTTTCCTTTAAAATAACTTCTTCAACCAACGGATGTTCTGGTGCAACAGTTGCATAAGTAACTCCATAAAGCGTGTCAGGTCTTGTTGTAAACACAGAAATTACAACTTCTCCCTTGTCATTCAATTTCAAATGTGAATTTCCATTATTTTCAAATTTGTAATCTAAAATAAAGTCAACTTCTGACCCAGTCGATTTTCCAATCCAGTTTTTTTGCATAGTCAAAACTTGTTCAGGCCAATGTCCTCTAAGTTCCTCATGTCCTTGCAGCAATTCTTCTGCATATTCTGTAATTTTAAAATACCATTGCGACAATTCCTTTTGAATAACATCAGTTTTACTATGTCTCCAGCATTTCCCATCTTCGACTTGTTCATTCGCCAAAACCGTATTACACTCAGGACACCAGTTTACAAAAGATTTTTTCTTATAAACCAATCCTTTTTTATACATTTCAATAAAAAATTTTTGATTCCATTTGTAATACTCTGGAGTGTAAGTACTAAGTTCTCTACCCCAATCATAAGAAAGACCCATAAGTTTCAACTGTCTTCTCATATTATCAATGTTCGCTTTAGTCCATTTTCCAGGATGAGCCCCATGATCAATCGCCGCATTTTCCGCAGGTAACCCAAAACTATCCCATCCAAACGGATGCAACACATTAAACCCTTTCATTTTCTTATATCTAGCAATCGCATCACCAATCGCATAATTTCTCAAATGCCCAACATGTAATTTCCCTGACGGATATGCAAACATCTCAAGCACATAATAATTCTCTTTCCCATCAGCTTTATTTTCAGATTTAAAAACATCTTTTTGGGCCCATTTGTCTTGCCATTTTTTCTCAATTTCATTAGGATTATATTCCTTAATCATTATTTTTTCTCCTTCATTTTTCAGTATTTATAATTTTGATTTTTTATTCATTTTACAAATCTGTAACTAAACTCCGTTGTTTTAACAGTACATAATGCAAATTACTACTTCAATTCATTTCACAATTCTATTCTCCTAATTATTAATGAATAAAATAATTTTTAAAATTTAAAGCATATGTATTTTCTATTTTTACCTAATAATTGTACTATATTTTGGGATTTTTGACAATTATTTTTCAATTCTTTACTTTAAAATATTTTATACATTTACCTATCATTTTCTAATTTCTAAAAAATTTTTAATACCTTGAACATCAAGTTTATTATCTATAACATATTTAATTTTTAAATTATCTGGTACTAAAAGCATATATTTATTTGAACTTAAGTAAGCATCTACTAAGCTTATTTTTTCTAACTTCCTTGACTCTTTTATATCATTTTCAAAAAAATTCACAATTTGTGTTTCATTTATCCCACTTTTTATAATATTGTTTACAGCTTCTTCTATAACATTATCATTTGATTGAATTGTATCATTTAATTCCCTAAAATCTTTTAAATCTAAAAAAATCAATAATAATATCATCAAAGTTCTGTCTATTTTAGTACTCCTAAATGTTTTTATATCTTTTCTATTTTTATCTAAATAAAAATAAATTTTTTGTTTTAAAATAAGATTTTTTGAAATAATTTCCAAATTTTTTCTTATTTTTTCAGAATATTTTTCCCAATTTTTTTTATCGAATAAAATTTCCTTCATTTCTTTTCTTAATTCATCAGTAATTTCTCCCTCTTCTCCCAAAAATCTAGGTGCTTTCCCATCTGTTGCCTTTTTTACAAATATTTTCTTTACCTTTTCATCTACTTTTTTTATTTTCCAAATTCCTGCGGCCAAATATATATTATCATCTATATTTACTCTTATACCTAGTGGAAGTTCTCCTACTTTATTTTGATTATTGTATACTGAATACATATCCTCTACTTTAAATTGAGTGTAAAACTCTGCTTTTTTTAACAATTTCTCAAGATTAATTCCTGCGATAACATTATTGTCCAATATTTCAATATATTTCTCTTTCAAAAGATAATTACATATATTTGAAAACTCTTCATATTCAATGTTTTTCCAAGTTTGATATTTTTGAATAATTTTTTTAAACTCTGATAAATTTATTTCACTCTTTTCAACTATTAAAGATAATATTTGATGAGCCATTACATCATAAGGCTTTTTTACAACATCTATTTTGTCAACTTTCCCTTTTTTATAAATTGAAATTGCTGACAATCCTTGTAATAAATTCCATTTTTCATCTGAAATAAAATGTAAATTATTTATTCCTGTTCTTCTGCCACTTCTACCTAATCTTTGAGCTAAGGAGGATACAGAATGAGGAGCATTGTATTGAACTATGCTATCAACTGCTCCTATATCTATCCCTAATTCAAGTGTTGATGTACAACATATTGTAAATAAATTTTTATTAGATTCTTTAGCAAAATTTTCTACCATTGTCCTGATGTTTTTGCTTACTGAAGCATGGTGAGAAAAATAACTTATATATTTTTTTTCTTTTTGAGATTTTTTCTTTAGATTAGCTGCTATCATTTCAACTTTTTGTCTTGTATTTGGAAAAACTAACATTGTTTCAGTTTTAGAATATTCATAAATCTTATTTAATGCTGCAATTTCATCAGAATAAAAATTACAGTCTATTTTTAATTCATTTTTCCCTTTATCTCTAATAATTTTTGTTACTCTTTTATTTTGAAATATCTCTTTCAAATCTAAATAATTGTCTTCTGATACTGTTGCAGACATTCCTATCATCCTAGGGTTATTATTTTTTATATACAGGCTCATTCTTTCAAGTAAAGATTTAAGTTGAATTCCTCGATTAGAACCAATAAAACTATGAATCTCATCTACAATTATATTCTCAACATTGTAAAATAATTTCCTCACTCTATCTGATTTTGTTACAAATAACGCTTCCAGACTTTCAGGAGTTATTAACAATATCCCCTTGGGATTCTTTAGGATATCTCTCTTTTTGCTTTGAGAAGCTTCTCCGTGCCATCTAGTGACAGTTATTTCCATATATCTACATAATTCTGAAATCCGATTAAATTGATCATTAATTAATGCAATCAATGGTGAGATATAAACTATCTTAATACCTTCTTCCCAATTTTCAATACTATTAATTGCAGGTAAAAAAGCTGCTTCTGTTTTTCCTGAGGCTGTAGGTGCAATTAAAATTAAATTATCTTCGCTTTCACTATAAAGTTTTATAGAATGATCTTGTATTTTAGTAAATTGCTGCCATTTTTGATCATAGATATATCTTCTGATTTCTTTTTTTAACATATTATAAGTGTCCATTAAAATACCTCTATTTCATCATCAAGATTATTTTCATCCTTTTCCACTTTATTCATTTTTCCTAATTTTGCTTCTATTATTGCTATTATATTTTCATTTGGATTCTGTCTTATTAAATCTAAAATTTCAATATAATCCTTTATTACTGCTCTCGGTGTCAAAAATTCATCTGCTCCCGGAAGATTTAATTTTCCTTCCATGTATAATCTTATTTCATTTGCATCTAGTTCTATAGAAGTTTTATAATTTACATTATAAATATCTTTCAGTCTTTCTAAAAGTATAAATATCTCTTCATTGTTCAAAGGTTTTAATAATAATACAGATTTCTTCGTATTAATTAAATTTGATAAATCATTATTTTCTGTTCCTAATCTCCCTTTTAATGCTTCATAACTTGACATTCCTCTACCTTTATCATATACTGTTTTTTTAGTTGCACCAAAATTTATAAACATTCCTCTTGCCTTATTAGATTTACATTCATTAAAAATATTTAATATCTTCTCATAATTTTTTTCTCTTGTTTGTGATTGAGGTATCTTGTATAACTAATTCATCAAAATTAACTACAAAACCCGAGTATCCCATATCTAAAATTAATTCTCCAAATGTTTTCAAAGCCTCATACCAGTTATCATCATTGATTATTTTCCCAATTCCTAATTCCTTTTTTGCTTCAGTTTTAGTTTCAATATTTCCTCGTAACCATCTTAAAGCTTTTTCTTTTTTATCATAATCTTCTTCTAATATTCCTCTATAATATTGAATAATTGCTTGACCAAATTCATAGGATATTGATGATGTTGTAAATGAAGAAGTTAAATTTAATATTTCTTTTTCAATAAATTGTGGATTTTTATCCAGTTCTTCTACTTTTAAATTTTTATTATTTATGATTTGATTCTTGACTTTTTCTATCCAGATTTCTATTATTATATTTATAGCTCTTCCATTTTGAGCAGTTTGAACTACTATATTATCTATTATTTCACTATAAAGAGCTTTTGCTTTTCCATCTGTTGAATAAAATCTTCTTGTAGGATTCAAGTCAACTGTAGAAACAGCAAAATTCTTTTGTAAGGCAATGGATTCTATTGTCCTCAACATAAAACTTTTTCCTGAACCAAAATCTCCTACCCAAAATTTTATTTCACTATCTCCTTCAGTTATTTTATCTAATATTTTTACTATTTCCTGAACTTCATTATTTCTTCCAACTAACAAATGCTGTATTCCTCTTCTGGGAGTTATCCCTCCCTCTATTGCTTTAATCACACTATCTGCTTCTTTGAGATTTATCTTAATCATTTTCTTTCAGCCACTCCTTTATATCGTCAATATAAAATTCATCTATTTTTACAGTATTATTTTCAAGAATTATTACCTGATCATTTACAATATCATATAACTCTTTATTTATAGAATCTATGTAAGCATTTAATGACATATTTTTTTCCTTAGCATAATTTTTCAAATCATTTTCGCCTATTTTTTGAGTTTCTATTATTACTTTCAATACTTCTTTTATTTTATTATCCTGAAAATTTTCTATTTTTTCTTGTTCTTTATTCTCAACAACTACATCTTTTTGTTCTTCATTACAAATTTTACTAATATCAGCTTCTTCATTTTCTTCTTTTAAATATTCTTCTAAAATATTAACTGTTTCAGCAAATTTCTCTTTTGTCACTTTTACTTTTTCTAAATTCAAATCTATTTTTTTCATTTTCTGAAACTTTAATAATTTTAATTCCTCGTATATTTTTTGAGTTATTTCATTATCTTTGTCTAATAGTTTTTTATAATCTTGAAATCTATCAGCAGATATTATTTTTTCTAACATTTTTACTTCAGTTTTTTTCAATTCTCTATTTCTATTCAATAGAAATAAATAAAATAATTTATAGTCACTATTTTTTTCTTTTTTCAGTAATTCTTTTATTATTTTTTCCAAATTCTCATCATTATTAAATCTTATTATTAAATTTATTTTTTTCTCATTGAATAATTCTATATATCCTAATTTTAATTTCCAATCTTTAGGATAGTTTTTTATCTCATAAGTTATAATTGATTCAATTTTTTCTTTGGATAACTTAAAATTTTCAATATTTTCTAATAATTCATTTAACATTGATTTAGGAAAAAATTTTTTCATACTTTCTAATTCTTTTTCTGTTTCAAGTATTTTGTAATTTGGTATAAAGCTCCTAATCTTGTTTTCAACTATTTTTAAAATTGCGTATAATCCTTCTATTTCATTATATTCAAAATAACCGTAATCTTGTAAATTTAAAATAGCATTTATAATTTTTTTACTTTTCTTTTTTAGTTTTTCTTCAGTTTTTACTCTTTCTTCTATAATTTTCCATTCATCCAAATATAAAAGAATCATTTGCTTCTTAGCTTCATAATTATTCCAAATTTTAGTTTGCCTAAAACTAGTTTGTTCTAATATTCTTTGTTCCAAATCTGATAAATTATACTCTTTTCTAAATTTTCCATCTCTATCCCAATATCTATAAGGTAATCCATTTGGAGTTAAATTATAATATTCTATAATTTCAGTATTTAATCTGGGTAATTCTTTCAGATATGCGTTTATCTCATTTATTATAATTTTATTTATATTTTCTCCTATAATATCGAAAAAATCTCGAAAGTAATAATTTTCATTTATATTTCTCCTATTTCCTCTATATTCTCCATTTATTACTTGTATTGTTCCACTAAAAATATCATTAAAAATCTTTTCTCTAAAATAATAATTTCCTTTTTTTACTTTTATAATTTCTTTAATCAAACTTTTCTTTTTCTTTCTTAACTCAATATCTGCAGTTTCACATATTTTATTATAAAGTTCTATAATTTTCCCCTTTAAAATAGGAATTTTTAATTCACTATAATAATTCCAAATTGTTTTATCTAATTCAAATTTCCAATTATTAATAATTTCTGTTTTTTCATTTTTAAATTCAGTATAATCTATTCTTTCTTCTTTAAAGTTTGTAACATTTATTATGTCATCTTCTTTAATATAATTATTATCTTTTTTCTCATTATTACTATTATTGTTTATTAAAGTTTTTTCTTCATTTATCTTTAATTTTTTTCATTATTCTTAAAATTTAAAATTTTAACTATTTCTTTATTTACTTCTGCAAATATTTCTTTTATTAAATCTGAAATAGAATTTTTCATATTTTTTCGCCTTTCAAGTAAAAATCTTTTTCTTATAATTCTAAATTAATTTACCATAAATTTCCTAAATTCCGTCTATCATTCATACCATTTACTTCTTCAATTTTACAACCATTTTCAATTTCGCTCCAGATTTTTTACCTAATTTATCATAAGCCCAATAAATATACATACTTATTCCAAATGAATTTTCATTTGTCATTGATAATAAGTTGTAATTGGGCTTCATTTGCTTAAGATAAACGTCATCTCTAGTATAAATTCTTCAAATTGTTTGAACATTTTTTCTATTTCTCTAAAAACTTTAAAATTTATGCTTGACTTTTTATAGTTAGTCTTTCAACAAATAATTTTATTTATATTTAATCAATACCCAAAATTCGGATTCTCAATCACCCATTTTCCATTCTTCTTATTAGCTTCCAAAATTTCTTTTCTTCCCACATATTTCCCATTTTTCGTCATTCTAGCCATTTCTTCATCCATGATTTCCATTTGAATTTCACCCATTATTTTAAAATATTTTTTCATTGCTTTTTCATCTTTTTCTGAAATTGACTTTGTATATTCTTCCATTGTTTTTCCTGTTCTTTTCTTAAAGGCCGCCTCAAGTTTTTTAGAACTCTCCTCGGCTTTTTCTAGCATTTTATCAATACTGCCCATGCTTTTTATTTCATCCATATTAATAGGAAATCCCAATTTAACTTTTACATACGCTTTATTTTCAGAAATATAATTTATCTTTTCTATTTCAATTTTATAATATTTAAACATCATATCCATCATTTTAGAAATATAGTCTTCTCCAAAAAAACCATTCATTAATTCTTTTAAGTCATTTCCCTCATTTTTCCCTTGAACAGAAGCTCCGTTCATCATTTTATTCATAATTCCAAACATTTCTTCTTTTGAATATATTTTACTAACTTCCTTTTCAATTTGAGAATTATAGCTCTGAACAACATTTTGAGATATTTTTGCAGATGGCTCTATTTCCACTTGATATTTTTCCTGCGTAAAAGTTGATAAACTTAGCAATACAAATAAACCTAAAATTATTTTTTTCATATTATTCACTTCTTTCTTTTTTCATAAATTTGACTTTATTATTGAAAAAATTTATTTTTTTATTTTTTTCACTCACTATTTCTTCTCGTCCCAATAAATCACAACTACATTCATCTCAAATTTCTCCTCAATCTTTACCATTTCTTTTGCTGAAAGTTCTAAAATCTTCTCATTTTCATAAGACAGATTTTCACCAACAAAAATAATAGCCTCTCCCATTCCATTTTCAATCAGTATTTCCGCTATCCTCTGCGGCGTATTTTTGTTATCTGTTAAAAGTCCGATTTTCCCAAATTCACGCAATTTTTGAACATACTCAACTTCTCGGCCGTGAACACTTGATACAAAAGCATCATTCCAATATTCAGAAATTCTTGCAAACATATACTGGATCGAAGAAATTCCAGGTATTACATTAAGTTCTTCTGCTTCAAAATGTTTTCTCATAAATGTGAGCATGCTGTAAAAGCCCGTGTCGCCAGACAGTATCAATGATATTTTTTTATTTCGATTTTCTTCAATAAAATCCAGAACTCTTTGCAAGTCAGCCTTTATATAGCAATATTCCTTATTTTCAGCATATTTTCCAAGACTTTCGATGTGTCGTTTCCCGCCAATTATTATATCCGATTTTGCAATTTCTTTTAGTACAACTGGCAAAGTATAGTCCAAATTTCCCGGCCCCAAACCAAGTACATTTATTTTATTTTTCATTTTTCTCCTAAATAAATTTTACATTATTTTATGTGTCTATTATACCCTAAATACGTGAAAAATTAAAGAAAAAATAATTTTAAAAACCTATTTTTATACTTACTTTAATCCTCTCAAAATCAAATTGAAATATCAAAATAAATCTAAAATTTGAATAATTCTATCACGTTCAACTTTAAAACGGCAACAAAAAAAGACTGATTTTTACAGCCTTTTTAAAATTAACTTAAAATTTAAACAATATCTTATTCGTAATTTTTTTATTATTTATCTAAATAGCGGTAATGAAAGTCAAAAATCCTAATATTACTCCTGCCGCATTTGGCACAATTAAAATATAATCTTTTTTAGGTTCTTTAGTCCATCCGTAAATTACCCATATTAAACAGGAAACTGAGGCAGTAAGTGGTTGCCATGGCTGTGCTTTTTCTCCACCTATATTAGCAATAATTTGAGGAATATATGTTATAAATACAAATATACCTATAAATGCTCCTATTGAGCCAACGATTGTGTTAATTTTCTTTTTGTTCACTTTTTCCTCCTTGTGTTTAAAAAATTTAGTAATTTTTGCTATATTTTATATTATATCACAGATTCCATCATTTTACAAATTAAAAATTTGACAAATATACTTCTCAAGATATAATTTATTATAAGGAGGCTTTTATGAATAAACAAAAAAAATATATAATAGCTCTAGATCAGGGGACAACTAGCTCACGTGCGATTATTTTTGACAAAAATCTGAACATCATTGGGAAAGCTCAAAAGGAATTTACACAGATTTTCCCTCAGCCAGGGTGGGTTGAGCATAACGCTATGGAAATATGGGCAAGCCAGCGTTCCGTGCTTACAGAAGTTATTGCACAATCTGGAATTTCCCTAAAGGATGTAGCGGCAATCGGAATTACAAATCAAAGGGAAACTGTAATCGTGTGGGATAAAAATACTGGCGAACCTGTTTATAACGCAATTGTTTGGCAATGTAGACGAACAGCTGAAATTTGTGAAGAATTGAAAAGTCGTGGACTTGAAGATTATGTAAAAGAAAATACCGGACTGATAATTGATGCTTATTTTTCAGGGACAAAAGTAAAATGGATTCTTGACAATGTGAAAGGTGTAAGAGAAAAAGCTGAAAACGGGGAACTGCTTTTTGGAACAGTTGATACTTGGCTTGTGTGGAAATTGACTGGCGGAAAAGTGCATGTTACTGATTTTACAAATGCTTCCAGAACTATGCTTTTTAACATAAAAAATTTAGAATGGGACAAAAAAATTTTAAAGGAGCTTAATATTCCAGGAAGCATGCTTCCAGAAGTTAGAAATTCAAGTGAAGTTTACGGCAAAACAAGAATGGGAATTACAATTGGCGAAGAAAACGGTACTTCCATTCCAATTTCAGGTATCGCTGGAGATCAGCAGGCGGCATTATTTGGACAGGCCGGGTTTCATGCCGGAGATATAAAAAATACTTACGGAACAGGCTGCTTTATGCTTATGAACACTGGGAACAAGTGCATAAAATCAAATAATGGCTTGCTTACAACGATTGCTATTGGGATTGACGGGAAAGTGGAGTACGCTCTGGAAGGGAGTATTTTTATTGGTGGAGCTGTTATCCAGTGGCTTCGTGACGAATTAAGGTTTTTTGACAAGGCTTCTGATACAGAATATTTTGCACAGCAAGTTGATGATAATGGTGGCGTTTACTTAGTTCCAGCATTTGTTGGATTAGGCTCGCCATACTGGGATATGTACGCACGTGGCACAATCGTTGGACTTACCCGTGGAACGAACAAAAATCACATAATCCGTGCAGCTCTCGAATCCATCGCCTACCAGTCCAAAGACTTAATAAACGCAATGAAAGAAGATTCCAATATCGAAATAAATTCGCTAAAAGTCGATGGAGGTGCAACTGCAAACAATTTCTTAATGCAATTTCAAAGCGATATTTTAAATGCGAAAGTCTTACGTCCTAAAATTACCGAAACAACTGCATTAGGTGCCGCATATTTAGCTGGACTTGCCGTTGGATTCTGGAAAAATAAAGAAGAAATTCAAAAGAACTGGCAATTAAATAAAGAATTTTCACCAAACTTATCCGAAGAAATGAGGAAAAAATATTACAAATACTGGAAAAAGGCTGTTGAGAAGGCGAAAAGTTGGGAAGAAGAATAGGGGGTATGCTTCGATACCCCTGAACCAGTTATTAAATTTTATAATTTATATGATACAAACTCACAATATCTTAATGCATCCTTAAACTCATCCTTTTCAATTTCAGTTAATTTTACCACATCTTTTCCTATTCTCTTGTCAATATTCACTGTTTTATTCAAATATGGATTAAAATATCTGATTATATAATTTTCACTATCTTCGGCTTTTTTAAAAACAGACATTATCGCCTCTGTATTTGAAAAATTATATAAACTGTATTTTTGAGGCAATGTTTTTTCTTCATCTCTATGCGAAAATATAAGTCTTCCATTTAAAAAATCAGAAAATTGGTAAACTGGAAATGGTGTTAAATATTCTTTTGCTATTTTAGCTACTTTTGCATTATCAAAATCACTTTCATAAAGATAAAGTGCAAAATTACATTCCAAATCTCCTATCAATTGTGCATCTGGTGTTTCCACAATTGTTTCCCCAGACGCTCTTCCTGGCCTGTACAGCAAATTCTCCCTTCCCATGTATCCAAAAGTTCTAAATAATGTCAATCTAATTTTATCAAAATTTTCTCCAATTATTTCATATTCTCTTATATTCTCTGTAATTACTGCACTTCCCTTGTCTTTATCAAAAAGAGTGACAAAACTTTGCATTGGTTCTATTGAAATTGGTTTTTCCTGCCATTTTTCCTTTTCCCATACTTCTAATTCCTTTAATTTCACCGGCCTTTGAATTATTCCAAATAATTGATCTGCTGTTGACATTTTACTTGCCACTTCAGTATCAAATACTACACAGACTCTATGTGAATAAACTTCATTTTTAAATTTTGCATTAAATCTTATAATTTCCTCATTTTTTCTCAACTCAATTTTTACATTATATTTTAATGTTTTTCCCTTTAATCCTTTTGCCCTTTGTTCCAAATTCTCTGGTACTTTTAACTCAAATTCCAAATTTAGTTCGTTATGTACACTGGATTTTATAGTTTGTACATCTAACAATTTTGCTTCAACCGACGAAATAATCATATCTTTTCGTGGAGGAGAATAATTATACGAATCACCATCATCTCCATTTTCTTCAAAAATCATCTGATTTTTACACTCTTTTTCATTTATTTTATTCAAAATTGTCAAAGTATTGTTATCTTCCAATGTTATTTTATATTTTTCATTTTCAATCACTTTTTCAGAAGTTTTTTTAATACTAAAATCCTGTTTTTCATCTAAAAGTTTCAAATAAAATCTGGAATATCCTAAAGATGGCACATCTTTCACACTTACTAATAATTCTGTCAAATAAACTTTTTCAGGTTTATATATTTTTTTTGATGGATTTAATGAAATACACTGATTTAAAACATAATCTGTCTGATCTATACTAGACAATACTTCATACTCCAACTCTTTTCCATCATTATTATAAATTTTAAATTTATATTCTGAAATATATGCTTTAACTCTCACAACTTCACTTTTATTGTATGGCAAAGGATTAAATACTGTAAAATTATATTCTTCCTTATTTTCAATTTTTTCTGAAATTAACCTCATATGTAAGTCAAGTAAATTCTCTGACAAATCTTTTGCCAATTTGTATCTAAACTTAACATCCTTATTTGTTGTATCACTGTTACATCCACCAATACTATCATGTGCAGCATTTTTAAACATTAATTTCCATATTTCTTCAACTTCCTTATGCGGATACTTATTACCTAAAGAATAAGAAATTGATAAAACTGGCTCTAATACATTTACTATAAAGTTTTCAATTTTGTTATTTTCCTGTTTTAAATCCATTCTTGTAGAAAATATAGTTTTGTGAATCCTACTATGTTTTGCTTCTGTCAGCTCACTTTCTAATTTTTCCAAATTATCCTTATTTTCAATACTTTTTTCCAGTTCATCAAAAAATAATTCAGGACTACTGATTTTATATTCTCTTTTACTATCCAATTTATTAAATTTTTCAATTAAATCAGGTAAATTTTTTCTTATTGGAGCCTGATCAAATCCATTTGGAAAATATATTAATCCAGTTGTAGATTTTTCTTCTAATTTTGAAATTTGGGTTTCTAAATATTCTTTTAAATCTTCTTTATTTTCAGGAATATTCCCGCCATAATAATATCCAAATGGTATCTGTTCAGCCAGCATTTCTGTACCATCACTTCCAATCCAAATAAATTCATTCTTTTTCAATCTGTTATCCGCAACACCTCTCCAGAATAAAAATCTGTCAATTCCAAATTGTTTATATATTTGTGGCATATTTGCACCTTGTCCAAAGGCATCAGGAACATAACCGATTTTCATACTATGCCCATATTCCTTTGCAATTCTTGACCCGTACAGCATATTTCTGACTATTGATTCTTGCGAAATAACCAATTGATCTGTCTGTGTGTACCAAGGGCCTATAAGAAATCTTTTTTCCTTTATCAATTTTTTTAATCGTTCTACATCCTCAGGGCAATATTTCACATAATCCTCAATTAATGAACTTTGAGCATCCATCAGAAAATATTTAAATTTCTCATTTTTTTCGAGTATATCCAATACTTCCCTTATATGATTTACCAAATAAACTGTTGATCTGGATGTTGTAAAATACCATTCCCTGTCCCAATGCGAATGTGGAATAACATGAACCTGTGTTTTATCCATAAATTTTCTTCCTTATACAATTATTTACGTCAATTTAGGATAACGCATACTCCTTCTAAATTTCTATCTCTTCAATTTCTATTTCCTCTGTTTCTGTATTTTCTGCTTCACTTCCAACCATTTCAGTTTCTCTAAAGTCAACCATTAAATTAGCCCCTATCGCTATAATCAATGCTCCTATAATTCCTCCAACTAAGTAAGCCCAGCCTTTTGATACTGTAAAGAAACCATACATTCCGCCTAATGGTGGCATTTTCACATTTGCACCAAGAAGAACAGTAATTGCAGCTCCTACCGCAGAAGCAATAACATTTAACGGAATTAATTTTGCAGGACTTACAAGCGTAAATGGTATTGCACCTTCCGTTATTCCAATAACTCCCATTACAATAGCGCCATTTCCTGCTTCCTTTAATGTGGCTGAATAATTATTCTTCTTAAGTAAAGTTGCCAAACCATATCCCAATGGAGGAATCCAAATCGCTACATTTATTATTATGCTTGGGAAATATACACCACTTATAAATAGAGCATTCCCAGCCATCCAGGCTGCCTTGTTTACAGGCCCTCCCAAGTCAAATCCTATCATAGCGCCTAATATCAGAGCCAGTATAACTGCATTTGTACTATTTTCACTCATTTTTGTAACCCAATTAATTAATGAAGTGTTTATATATCCTAATGGATCTCCTAAAATTAAAGCCATCAAAAGTCCCATTGCCCCCATTGTCAAAAGCGGCAAGATAATTAATGGAACAGCACTTGCAGCCGAACCTTTTATTACAATTTTTTCTTTCACTTTATTTGTTAGCCAGCCTGCAAAAAATCCTGCTATTACTGCTCCAATAAATCCCGCATTTGTCTGACTTGCCAAAGCTCCACCGACAAATCCTGAAGCTAAAGCTGGTTTCCCGGCAATCGAATTAGCTATATATCCCGCTAAAACTACATTCATAAGCCCAATTGCAGTCCAACCTACATTCTGAAATTTCCACAAATAATTAAAATATCCTGGTACTTTTGCAAAATCATCCAAATTGGAAACTCCTCCAGCAAATCCCAATAATTTTGCTACTGCAACAACTAATGATCCTCCTATTATCACTGGCAAAACATATGATATCCCCGACATTAGATGCGATTTCATCTCATTAAATTTTGTACTCATATTATTTTCCTCCCTGTTAGTTTATTTTTTATTCTATTTTTTTCCAATAACTGATACGATTTTATTTAAAACTGCTTCTGCATTTGATACACACTGATTAATCTTTACTTTTACAATTTTTTTCCCCTTAAATCTTTCTTCTCCCTCAATAGACTTATCCACAGCGAAAATCACAACATCTGCCTCTTTTATTTCACTTTCTGACAACTTATCAATTATCCCCATTGCTCCCTGCTGCTCAATTTTTACATTATGTCCCAATTTTTTTCCTGCCTTTTCCAATGCTTTTGCTGCCATTGGTGTATGTGCTAAACCAGCAATACAAGCTGAAACTCCCACTATTTTCATAACGCTACCTCCAAAATATTTTTTATATAGTTTAATAATTCATTTTCATCATTTATTTCCAATATTTTTTCCTTAAAATCATCTTCCAATAAATTTGTCGCAAGTGTAGATAAAATTTTTAAATATCCCACATTTGCTTCGTCTTCTGGAACTAATATTGGAAAAATCACTTTTACCTTGTATTCATCTTCAGATTCCCAATCTATCGGATTATTTAATTTTATTACAAATATTTTACTTTTTTTCACATTTTTACTTTTAGAATGAGGAATTGCAAATAAATCCTGTACAGCCGTAGAATACTCTTTTTCCCTCTTCCACAATTCCTGCTCCAATTTATCCTGATTTTCCACAATTCCCAATTCATATGCCTTCTTTGCAATAAAATTTATCACTTTATTTTTACTACTCAAGTTTCGATTCAAATAAATTTGATTTTTAGTCAACAACATAACATACACCTAGCCTTCTGAATTTATTATTTCTTCCAATTTTTCATATATCATTTCCTTATTTTTTTTCAAAATTATTACTCTGACTTCTTTTTCTAAAAGACTTTCTATTATCTTACTTATCATTTTCAATTCTAGTATTTCTTTTTTTATTTTTCTTTCCCTTGATACAATCAGAATTATCACTTTAACTCTTGAATTACTATTATCCCAAATAATTTCTTTTTTCAGTCTAAAAATTATTATTTGTTCTTTTAAAATATTTTTAGATTTCAAATGTGGAATAGCTATTTTGTTTTTTAAATTTGTATCTCCTGTCAATTCTCTATTTTCTATTTCGATACGAAATTTCTTTTTTGATTTTATTATTTTATTTTTATATAGTAATTCAGCTAATTCTTCAAAAATTTCATTTTTATTATCAAATTCTAAATTCAGTTTTATCATATCTTTTGTTAAAATTTTATCAAGTTTAAAATTAATTTCTTTAATTATTTCTTTTTCCTTCATTTTTTCTATTTCAACGTAATTCTTTTCATAATCTTGAATAATAAAGTTATTATTTAACAGTTTTACATCTTCTTCATTCAAAACACTACTCACATAAGCAACTGGTTTATTCATATTCTTTAGATGAATTGTCGAAATTATTAAATCCACATTATTTAAATTATAATTATTTTTCAAGTCATTTACTGAAAGCACATCCTTTACTTCCAATTCAGGAAAAATTTTTTGAATTCTATTTTTTAATAAATATGAAGTTCCAAATCCACTGGAACAAACTATAACTACATTTTTTATAATTTTCCTGCTCTCTAAAATTGCCTGAAAATAAATTGTTAAATAACTAATTTCATATTTTGAAATTTTTTTCATTTTATATTTTTCAATTATTCTGTTCATAATTTGATTTGTTACTTCATACATGTATGGAAATTCCTTTTTTATTTCTTCATACATCGAATTTTGAATTTTTATCTCATATTCCAGCCTATTAATCAATGCCTTTATATGTAAAGCTAAACTTCCATACAAATTTGAATTTTTTCTTAAATCAATTTTTGTAATTTCATAAAAATACTGTATTATGTCTTTTATAATATTTTTTACCTTTAATTTTATTTGCTTCATTAACTGTGAAACTTCCCAATCGCTCTCATCTTTGGAATTTCCAATTCCTGATGATACAAGATATTGATATATAAAATAAATCTCTTCCCCCGGCAATTTCACATCAAACTTTTTTAACAGTTCTTCACCCAATTCCTTTGAAATACTATATATATTTTGTTCACTTACTTCATAATTTTTCATTTCTGCCTTATCATACTTTATTACTCCATTTTTTATTCTTTCCAGTAATATTAATAAGTGTGTCAAAATATTAATATAATACGAATCTGCCAAAGTATAATTAAGTTTTTTCTCTACATTACTCAATAATTTCTCAATACTATAAATATCCTCTTTTTTAAATTGATAAGTTAATTCCTTTAAGGTTTCATCATCAATTCTATCCGAATTTATTTTTTCATCCTCCCTTAAACGTGTTGACATATTTATCAAATTGATTAATGCTTCCCGTATCTCTCTTTCATTCCCTGTAATCTTGCTTCCTTTTTTCCCCTTCTCCAACTTTAAATTATACTTTTTTATTTTTTTCTCTATATAATTTAAGTCATTCACAATAGAAGTTTTGCTAATATAATAAGATTTTGATAATTTTTCTATTGAAGTTGTTTTTGGAGAAATCTTTAGCAAATATGTTAATATTTTTATTCTACGTTCCTGTACCGAATATTTTTCCAAAATGTTCCTGTCATTTAGTATTTTTTCTCGTAATTCTGCCCGTTCTACTAAAGAAATATCTAATCTTATACCCTTTGATTTTATTTTTTCTATTTTTACATTATTTTCTATTATTTTTAATTCTCTGTATATTGTTTTTTTTGATAAAAATAAATCATTGGCAATTTTTTCTGTTGAAATAAATCCTTTTTTATTCAATAATATTTTTAATATTTCTTTTTGTCTATCAGATAAATGCTTTACCATAATCTTTACCTCTCAACTCTCTATAATATTATATACCTCATTTTTTTTCTAAAAAAAATACCAAAATTTGTCCATATTATGTGGACAAAACTGAACAAAACAAAAAAGAACAGCAAAACTTAAGTTCCACTGTCCTTAATTTTTATCCTTTTTTAGTTCTTTACTCAAACATCTGTTACATTTTCAGTTGTTAAAGTTCTTCGCTTTTCCCAATTCTTCATTCTAGTAAATAGCTCTAAATCCTATTCCTGCCCTTACATTATTTCCTTTAGTGTCATATCCTCCATTTACTGTCACTCCGAATCTTGTGTTGTCAACTCCAATGTTCAAGTCAAACTTACCATTTCCTCTTCTGTCTTCCTTTTCCCCTCTTATTCCGAACCAGTCTGCGCTTGTGTATCTTACTCTTCCTTCGTTGTTCTTGCTTGCCATCTTGCCTAATTCGTTTTCATAGGCGGCTGACAATCCCACTGTCAGGTTTGTTCTTACTGCAAGTGGCTGTACGTATCTGAATTCCATTCCGACTTCCGGCTTAACTGAGAAGTAGTCGTTCCCTTTTACTTCCAGTCTCATTTCCCCTCTGTCTTCCTTGATGTCATTGAATCTTCCGTATTCCATCTTCAATGCTCCGTATGGACGTAAATGTGTTCTTTCACTCATTCTTATGTCATATCCCAAGTCTGTCTTTAATGCCGCTCCATAAGAATGATAGTCAGATTTTGCCTGGAATACGTCATCTACAACCAGGTATCTACGTTTCATGTCATTGATACCTACGAATACATCTCCTCCGATTGTCCATTGCAATGCTCCATTGTAATCTTTCTTAGGTGACATTGTCTTAAAGATTCCTGCTTTAAGCTGAGTTTGATTTTCTCTTGAATGTCCTATATCCTTAAACTTGAATCTGTTTGTTACAGCTCCTGCATACCATCCGCTTGAGTTACCCATCTTGATTTTTTCATCTTCGTGAACATAAGCCACACCGTAGGCATTGCTTGTGTAGTTAATGATTCCAGCTGTATCAGTGTTGTACTCATCTCTTGCACCAAACACTTTAATCTTGTTGTTTTGCTTAGACGGATTTCTCCAGTCGTGTTTCAGGTATCTGAATTCCTTGTCCAGTATGTTTCCAGTTGCATTGATTCTTTGTTGAAGGTTTCCATATTGATGTCCCATCATTTCGTCGAATGCTTGGTACAATAATACTTCCTCGTTGTTTCCAATTCCATTTAATTTCTGGAATAACTGGTTTTCTCGTGAACCTAAGGCCTCTACTCCGTATCTCTGTTCCAGTCCATCTGTAAAATTATATGTATCTGTAATGTTTACAGGTGTTTCATCTTTTCCTGCCCAATCAGTGTAAGGTTTTTTCACAAGATATATTTTATTTATTTGGACGTGTCCTGGGAATGCACTCATACTGGCATCTATTATTGTGGCAGTTGCAGTCCAAGTAAGCGCTCCTGAATAAAAATTCCATTTATCTACTCTTCCATTACTTCTCATTGATTCATTATAAGGATCTATTATGTTTGGATCGTCTATTACTATTTCTTTGGATGTCGTTCTTCTTGCTGCTTCTGATCCAATTATCAAATCTGCCTCTTTTGTAAGGTTTTGAAGTCCAATTACCGGTATTGTGTACTCTGTTCCAGATGTATCCACATAAATTCCTATTGAACTTACATTTACATGTTTAGGTGCCGATATTACATTAAATTTAACAGGTTCTGGCTGCACAACTTTTCCATTTACTGTTATTGTTGCTTCTGGCGCATTTGGCTCAGCTGATATTGAAATAATATTTGGAAATGAAGATACTGGTTTTCCTGTTGAACTTTGCTCAAACACTTGAGTTTCAGCCGAACCTATACCACCTGTAACTTCTATTGTTCCTCTATTTATAATAGTTGAGCCTTTTAACAACACCCCCACACTGTTATCAGCATTTCTTATTAATATTTTACCACCTTGATTATCAAGCACGGAATCTTTACCAAGCACAACGCCTTTTACATCCTTCAGCCCATCAACAGTAGTTTGAATTGTACCTCTATTTATTACCCTTGCCCCTTCTTCTGCAAATATTCCAATTGCTCCATCAGATGCTAGATTTATAAAGGCTCCAGCCGCATTAGTTATAACTGTATTTGAACCAGCTCCATACATCCCTGTACTGTCTTTTCCTACTACATTTATTGTACCTGAATTTGTTATTCTTCCTTGATCATGTACAATATTATTTCCTGCTGAATCTTTTACAAGAAGATTTGTTCTAGGATCCCTTTCAAGATATCCAGCTGCCATTCCTACACTGTACAAAGTCCCTACTGGATCTAGCGGTTTTGTTGGGTCTTTTAAGTTTCCTGTTCTTGAATCAATAGGATTGTAATTTGGATTAGTACCACTTGATCCAACAGTTATTACTCCACCTGCTACATTATGTGCATCTCCAGATTTACTATACATTCCTATATTTCCCAAACCTGTCGCCATATTTATATGTCCACTGTTTTCTGAATGTCCTGCAGCATACACCCCGTAGTTTCTATTGCCATCAGATGTAATATTTCCTTTGCTATAAACTGTTCCTGCTGTGTCAGACGAATAAATGTATATATTATTATTGTGCAAATTTACATTTGAATTACTTTCTATCATATTATTGTTTCCAACATTTACAAATCCAAACGAATTATCAGCTAAATTTATATTTCCATAAGAATACACACTCTGTCCATTTCCTACCGTATAAACTCCGACTCCTTCATCAGTACCAACATTAAGCGTACTTCCTGTCAAAAGTTTAACTGTTCCGCCTTTAGAGTACACTCCTATTCCTTCTTTACCTACTGTTGTAACCGAGTTTGATCCAAGTTCAGCATCTAATCCATAAATTCCAACAGATTTATCTCCAGCTACTATATTTTTATTATTTACAGCTTTTCCAGAACCTGTTACAACTATACCTATATTAGGTTCTGAAGAATTTATAGAATCTGCAACATTAAGCACACCTTCATTTACAATGCTTCTTCCATCTCCTATTATGTTATACCCTTTTATAGTTGAAGCATTTATAGTTCCATAATTTGTCAAAGTACCGCCACCAGTTGCATATAGTGAAGCAATACCACCTGTAGTATTTGTTGCATTTACAACATCCACATCGACATAATTTTTTGCATCAGGAATTCCGCTTTCTCCAGCAAGACTTCCTCCAAATGCCAGTCCCGCACCTTTTCCTGTGCCAGAACCATTATATTTATATTCAAATTTCCCAGGTCCATTTATAGTCGAAGTATTCCCTTTTACATAAACACCTGCACCTTCTTCTTTTGTTTCAATGCCATAATTTGTAAGTAAATTAACATTTGAATTTTGTGCATATACTCCTGTCCCTGTCGCTCCTGTAACTATATCAGAACTTCCATTTCCAGTAAGGTTTACTGTTCCGCCATGTAATGGATTTCCGCCAGCCGTCTTAGGAGTTGCTGTAACAATTATTCCAACACCTCTATCACCAAGAGTAATGTTATTTTTATTATTTATAATCACCCTGCTTCTATCAACTTCATCTGCTCTGTTATTTTGTGCCAGTATTCCGATTGGATTTGCCATTCCTGTTGTTACAAGAGTCCCTTCATTAGTGATTTCAATTGCCGTTTGAGTATTTCCTGACTTATCTGTTCCATAATCTAAAAGATGCGTTGTATCAGCCGTCACTTTTGCCGCAATAGCTGCTCCTGAATCTGTTACAGTTATTGTCCCACCAGCTTCATTCACAAGTTTACTTCCATTAGTTCCATAAATTCCAGCTCCCTGATTTACAGTAACATTTCCACCAGATTTATTCAATACTGTTCCATAACTTACATTCATTCCAGCAATATTAGCAGCCGCTGTTCCTCCTGTATTATTTACAGTTCCATAATTATAGTAGGCAGTTTCTGCATTTGATGTGGCATTTTTGTTAGATCCCATTGAAAGCCCCTGAATATTGACATCCAAAGCCGTCGTAGCATTAACAGTCTGAGTGGGAGCTATTGTTATTCTTGATCTTTCAGCAGTTATGGCATTAAATCCATCGCTGGTATAAGGCGTTGCCGTCAAATTAATTGCAGCATTAGTATTATTGCTTCCTGGAACTGTACTTGTAGTATCCAGTGTTATATCAGAATTTTCAAACACAGTTTTTACAAATGGATTCGGATTGCTTGAATCATAGTTAATAATTCCATTAAAGCCTAGTCCGCTTGCCAAATCCTGAGTGCTTCCATTCCAAATAACATTTGATTTATTATTAAATACCCCAAATGTAACCTTATCCCCAACTATCTTATATTTTACTTTTCCCATATTAAAATATTTTGTTGTTGTTCCAGAAGGCGTTGCAGTTTGAGAATAAAATTTAGTATCAGAAGTATCAGGAATAATCAATCCATTATGCATTTCTATTTCTGTATTGGCATTAAAATTAATTTTCCCTCCACCACTAGCATAAAATGGAGTTGTACTGTCATGGCTTCCACCTTGTGCCGCTGTACGGCGAGTATTTGTGTCGCTATCAATATAATCAATATCTTCAACTTTTATTTTCGTTATTCCTCCTATATTCACTACCCCTTTGTCAAATGCTGCAAGTCCTCCAGTTCTTCCTGCTCTAATTGTATTGTTTGCACCATTTAAATTTACAACGGAATCCTCTCCTGTAGCAAGCGCTCCTATACCATTAATTTCAGCCGTTCCATTAATATCAATGTGTCCTTTATTTTTAGCCAATCCCCCTATATTCTTATAAATATACGGTACTGTCTTATCATCATTTGAAACCCATTCGTCAACAGCTGTTATTTTCCCCGTTGTTTCTACTTTCGATACTGTAGATTTGTTATTAGTGTCATATCCTTCCGCAAATGCTATTATTGAACCAAATCCTTTAGCATCTGTTGTTCCCTTAGCACTAACTAATCCTCCATCTTTTGCAAGATAAGCAATCGGGTTTATTCCAGTTTCATTACCATTTGCATCAACACCTGTTTTCAAGTATCTCGCCGAAAGTTCGACATTAGCACCAATATTAATTTCACTTGGTTTCCCTTTAAGATTCCCCGCTGTAGCAGTACTCATACTGTGTTTACTATTATCCCAAACACCATTTGAATAAGCAATAATAGTTCCAGTTGCCGCTTCATTTACAGAATCATCAGCTGAAATTTTTCCAGCTCCCGATGCCCCTATCACTCCTATTGAGGCAACATTTCCATTATCTTTTATATCAGTTGACAATGTTGTTATTATTTCTTTGTTATTTGTGCTCATTGCCACATCCATTACAGTTCCATATTCAGAAGCAAACATAATTCCACTCTTGGAATATTTTCCAAATTTAATATCCACGTCATTTATTTGCAAAGAATGTATCTTATCCTTATCAAAAATATTTAATGCTGCCATATCATCAGAAGGAGTTATACCTTTTCTTTGCCCCGATCTTGCAAATACTCCAACATTTGTCTCAACATATTGATTATCTCCACCTATTTTATTACCACCATATGTAGTTCCGACTGTATCTGTCTGATTTTCGCTGCCACTTGCAGTATTTCTACGTTTATTCCCAATAACTGCTTTTGCAGCAATTTCTCCCTGATAAATTCCTACGACTGATTCTTTCCAACTATTTTTATTGTTAGCATTTGATGTACGATCTGTAAATGGATCTCCATCTATATTTGTCTTATTACCAAAGTATAAAATTATATTGTCATCTCCATAAGATTGAACATATGATGATAAATTAATATATGGTATCATGTCTTTTGCTGAAGGACCAGACTTAACAGTTGTAGTTCCGTTTAAAGTATACTTATAATCTGATCCAATTTTTACTTTGTTTGTTCCATTATCGTATACTTCTCCGTATAATCCTGCTCCATAATTTGGCGAATACCCATATCCTGAGTACACCATATTACCTTGACCTTCAATTATATAATTTCCATTACTTGTTATTCCAAAACTCCCTTGTACTCCAAGAGCAGAATAAATAATATTTTTTGTAGCATTTTCTGGTATTGTAACATCTACATTTCCTTCAAATGTTCCTCTTTTATTAGCTGCTCCTGCCCTAACTGTAGTAAAATTTGTTGAAGAGCTTGATATTCCAGAATTATGTAAAACCAAAGTTTCCCATGCCGCAGGATAAATAAGAAATACTGTATTGTCTGTCCCTTTAAGCTTAACAGTTACATTCTCATACGAATTATGTCCTGCATGCCAAGTTTCTATTGAATGAAATGCAGCTCTACCATATAAATTGGCGGTAATATTAGCTAATTTACCATCGGCTACAGAATGTATTCCTATCTGCCCAGCTACTTTATTTCCACTTCCTACATTTCGTGTTCCATCACTGCTTCCAGCTAAATGTAATGTCACACCATTTGCATCATTACTATACAAAAAACCTGGTCCACCTGCATTACTTGAATTATTTATATAAATTACTTGAGCAGGTCTTGCTTCATCAGTGAAATTTCCAGCATGGTCTACTCCAGCATAATATGTGCGATTTCCTCCAGAACGTCTAGAATCCCCATTTATCCAGCTATTACTATTTCCACATCCTGTGAAACAGTAATCAACAAAAGGACTTGCATTTGGTTCTGGCAAGTTTGGATTTACATTTGGTGCTGTCGGTTCCACAATTTTTATTGGTTTTGGCGGTTTTATTGCTATATTCGGTGTTGTTGGATTTGGCTCTGTCATTGTGGGAGTTATTACATTTAAAGGATTCTTTAATACTACTCTCGGAATTATTGCTACTTCTGCCTTAGCACTTACTAATGGTTCCTGTTCACGTGTATTGCTGATTAAACCATAACTTGTTTGTGCCAAACCCGTTGAAGGTAATTTTTTGTACTGATTACTTAGTGGAGATGTATTTCTTACAAATACGTCATTACTTCTAGTATATACTCCTTCATAAGGATATTTCGCCTGCTTGTCTCCTCTTCCCTTATAAGTTCCATTCCAGTTATTATTAAAATAATTTATGCCGTATTGCCAGCTGCTCCAAGGACTTTTTATAACATGGTCCCCTTGTTCCATTAATTGAATCAATTCCAAAGTTATATATTTTATTAATTTATTATTTTCTGTTCTTGTTTTTTTCAAAGTTTTTTGTATATCCTGCATTGATGTGGAAATTGCATATTTTTGATTTTCCATACTTGAATCAACCTTTGATGCCGCAGGAAACAAATTACCAGCAGTAAATATTATTCCAGCAATTAAAAATACAATCAATGCAGATTCTGTGTATTTAAAATTTTTACATCTTTTTGCAAATGAACGTAAACTTTTTTTTACTTGTTTAAGATTATTTTTCATTTTTTCTCCTTACAAAAATATTTTTTATATTTAACTGAGCCTTTTTTAAATTGAATAGTTAGAATTGTCTTGATTTTTAAGTTTCATTTTAAATGGACTTTAATAAATTTTATATTTCAATGTATATTATACCATAAAAAATAAGTAAAGCAACTTTTATTACAATTTTTTTAGTCTATTTTTAAAAATCCAAATAAAAAATACAAAAATAAACAAAAAAGACTAGAAAAATCTAGCCTAATTTCATCTGCTCCTAAGTAACCTCTTCCCACATTATTCCACTATCTTCATCCCCTTCTCCTTCAATTCTCCAGCGTATTTCTGCGCCGTCGTATAATCAGTAATAATTACAAGCTGGCTTCCGCTCTGAATCAATGTATCTCCACGTGCAATGCTGTCCTTTCCAGCTTTACGCACACTCACAATCAGCAGTTTCTCTGGTAAATGCAATTCTTTCACTGTCTTATTGTCAAATTCTGAATTTGCGCCCACTGGAATTAAAAGAGTAACTATCTTGTCTTCCAAATTTTTTCTGTTTGATTTCACGCCAATATCAATTTTTTTGTTTTTCCACCATTTTTCAAGTATTTCCAGTCTTCTGGCACGTTTTTCATTTTCACTGTTTTCTTTATCTTCTGCCAAAATCTGTTTGTGAAACATATTGAAATAAAGCCGTTCGTAAATTGGCTCCATTTTCAGTAATTCTGTAAAAATATAAGTTATTGTACAGACAATTATTAACATATACAAATATGAAAAGTTTCCAGTCATTTCCAGAATCAATGTAATTCCTGTGATTGGCGCTCTTACAACAGCTGTAAAATAAGCCGCCATTCCCAATAGCATAAAATGCACGATTATTTCATTTGGAATTGCAAAGTATTGACTTAACACTACCCCATATACTTTTCCTGTCAAAGCCCCTATTACAAGCATCGGCAAGAAAATTCCCCCTGGTGCTCCTGTTGCATAGCAAAGCATTGTATAAAAGAATTTTAGAACTAAAATTATAAGAAGTGTTCTAAGAAGCACATTTTTACCAAACATCTCCTCAATAAGCTCATGCCCTCCACCTGTTATATCGCTAAAAAATACCGCTATAATATAAGCCATTATCATAAATAGCGCCATTTTCACATATTTATTCAGTTTTATTTTTCTGTAACGTCTTTGAATAAGCAGCAAAAAATAGCTGAACGCCTTTCCAGTAATTGTGATTATAATACAGAAAATAACTGTTATAAGTGCAAATATATAATATGGTATGTCTTTTGGAAGTATAAAATTGTATTGAAAGGAAGTTTGTGAGCCTAAAATCATTCTGGAAACAAAATTTGAAGTTCCACTTGCCACAAGAGTACAGATTAATAATAATGGCGAGAAAAATTTGTGAAGCTCTTCAAGGGAAAAAATTACTCCTGCAAGCGGTGCGTTAAATGTTGATGAAATCCCGGCACTTGCCCCACATGTCACTAAATATTTTTCTTCCACTTCTGAACGCTTTGCAACTTCCTTCACTCCAGAACCAATCAAGGCTCCCAGATGCACCGAAGGCCCTTCACGCCCCATAGACATTCCAGCCCCAATTGCCAAAATTCCTCCCACAAATTTTGTAAGCAGCTCCCCAAACCATTTGAATTTCACTTTTTTAGTAAGCAGCCCGCTAACCTGAGGAATTCCACTCCCGCTGATTAACGGATATTTTGACAGCATAAACTGCACTGCCATTCCCATCAGGATAAAAATAGTGATCCCGATAACTATTTTTGGAAATTCAAGATTTGTTGTAAAAAATTCCCGAAATATTGACATTTTTTTTAATAAAAGTGTATAAGTTCCAACAATTATTCCTGAAAAAATTCCCACAAGAAAACATAAAAATATCAATACCACATTATTTCGACTTGACTTTAATGAATTTATATCTCTTAATTCATGTAAAACATCTTTTGCCAATTTATTTTTCTCCTCTCTAAAAAATTTTCTTTGTTCTATAAAGCCACTATTTTATTAATGGTAATTCCCGTAATAATTTTGCTAGTTTAATTGCAGCCCAAGGCAAATGTTCGGTAATTCCAAGCCCAATTAAATTAAAATTATCATTAACATCATTTATCAATTTTGAAACAGTGGATATTTTAGCCCCGACAGGAAATTCGTGCTTATATTTATCAAATATTTCAGGTTCTGCAAAATACTGTGAATTAAATTCATACAAATCCAAAACATCCAAGTCAAAATGGACTATCACATTTTTTATCTCACGATTTTTCAACTCTTTCACAATTTTATCTCCATTTTTTTGAAATTCTTCTGTCGTAAAATTTTTAAAATTATACTTCTTGTAAACAACTCTGTCAAACTCCCGAGAATCATCAATTCCAGCAAATATCACATTTTCAGGTTTTACTTTCGTAGTTACCAAATTGTCAATATCCTTATCAGCTCCTCCAAGTAGACTTGCTAAAACCATTGCATGAAAATTCTTCCAATTATCTGCTGTCGTAGTAACGTCAGGATGTGCATCAATCCACAAAATCGCAGTTTTTTCATTTTTATACTTTTCCAGTAAATATCCAAACGGAGCCAATTCCACACTGCAATCTCCACCAAAAACCACAATTTTATCAGGATTCTTTTCATTCAAAATCTCAAATGTTTTTTTATATTGCTTTAACAAAGTATCCTTTGCTACAATCCCATCTTTCATTTCATTGTTTGCAGGTTCTTTATCCACTGGAACTTCCACAGTTTCATCTTCCGACTCAGGTGCCAGCCAATTAAGAAGTTTTGCACCAAAAAAATATTGTTCCCGATTTCCACCTTGCCATTGCGGAATTAATAATCTTAAAGTTTTATTCATTTAACTTCACTCTCTTTTCATATTAAAGTTATTTTTTAAATTTTTAAAAATATTTCTCCATATTAAAATAAAAAAATCTACCTTCTTTATCAATTAAAAAACCAGAAATTTCCATTTCCTCAGATAATTTTTCCATAATTTCATAAAATTTATGGGGAGTCTGGTTATATAGCCCTGTCGAAATAATATCACCAAAAAAGGCATTTTCTGTAATTACTCCAACTTGCTTATTTTGAGATGGAAAGCCTGTTTTGGGGCTTATGATATGTCCATATTTTTTGTTATTTATCAAAAGATATGTGTTTTTCTGATTGGAAGTTGAATAACTTTTATTTTTTATTTTTATTTCAAATAAATCATTGTATTTATTGTATTTATCATCGCCAGTATATTTATTCTGCGCTATTTTAACTGGCATGCCTTTTTCATTTCGTATTATTTCCCTTTCCTCTTCAGGATTTTCGACGATAATTCCCCATTCATCAATGGCAATGATGCTACTCCCTCCAGCATTGACAATTGCGTCCTTTATCCCAATATTTCTCATTTCCTGAGCTATTTTTTCTATTGCGTATGCCTTTATAAATGAACCTGTTATAATTTCCTGGCTTTTTTCAATTTTTACCCGTTTTTTCTTTTTATCAATAATTATTTTTTTATAATCCACAAGTTTTCTAGCTTTTTTTATTTCTTCTAAAGGCGGCAAAATGGGATTTTGTTTATAAAATCCCCAAAGCCTTATGAGAGGCATTATTGTAATGTCGTACTCTCCACCGATAACATTTGACAAATGAATAATTTTACTCAAAATATTTATAGTTTCATCATCCACTCTTACAAAATGCCCACTATTTTTATTTATTTTATCAATGTATGAATTTTCGGCATAAGAATTATACTTTTCATTCACATCTTCCAAAATTCCAAACAGCCTGTCAAAAACAGAATCATCATAGATTTCAGGTATTTTTATTTTTATATCCGAATGAAACAAAAAGCGCACTTGAACCTTATACATCATATTTCCCCACCTGCACTTATTCAACTGTTAATTTGTTTCACTGGAAGAAGATGTGCTTTCGCTTGATTTATCCTCTGTTGCACTTTTTTTCTTTTCTGATTTTGGATTATTAAGTTTATATTGATTTTCAACATTTTTATTTGTTTCAATTTTTAATTTTCCAGCATCTTTTTGCTTCTGTTCAGGTTTTGCAGCCTGTTTCTGATTTTTTGGATTTTCTTTTTTCTTTGCATCATTTCCAGTTGACAACGTTGCACGTTCGCTATTCTTGCCTTCAGTTGCCATATTCTGATTTGTATCAGTATTTGACTTATTTTGTGCTTTTTCAGATGGAACTGGCTGTAACTGGGATTGTGGAACAGACTTTACTTCTGCCATGACTTCATTATTTTGAACATTCTGATTTGCATTATTTCCAGAAGATGAAGTTGCTTTTTCACTATTTTTCCCTTCAACTGCCGTTTTTCCCTTGTTATTCTTCATAAACTGCGTATAATTTCCAAAAGCAATTAACATAACTGCTCCCAAAAATAATAGCACCTTTTTTTTATTGCTCATTATTTTATCTCCTTTTTTTATTTTATTTAAAATAATTCACTATGTGCTCCCGTTCCCATCAGATGCAAACGAAGCTATTATTCTAATTAATGAGAATTTCCGCCATAAAACAAGCCAAACTTAATAGACGTTCTGGAACCTCCTTTAGTTTCAAGAATTTTGCATAACGGTTTTCAGAAGATTTTTCAGATTGAATTGACGTGCTGTTTTTTAAAAATATTATTTTTTCTATTTGTAATGTCTTTGTGTATTCGCCAGGAAAAAATGAATTTGTTAAAATCATTATATTTATATTTGTTTTCTTATCATAGTAATAACTTCCATATTCCAATCCATTATTTCCATAACTAAGCTTAAAGCCTAATTTTTCAGTTTTTTTTCTCATTTTATTAACTAAAAATCCCTTTTTATTATAATCCAGAATTTCTATTTTTTCCTGATTTTTTTCTGTGATTTTGTAAACAGGAATATTAGTCTGTTTTATTGGCTGCTTTATCTTATTATTTTCCAGATTTCTTTCCCAAAGTTGCTGTTCCTCTTCTGAAAGTTCAGGAAAGTACAGCAAATTTACAAAGCTGTCTTCATTTAAGACACATTCCTGATTTTGAGCCGTTTTAAAAGTTCCGTCTTCTGTGTATCTGAACGTCTTTATTAATTTGCCATTTTCATCAGTTTCCTTCCATATAAGCTGGATGGCAAATGTCTGCATAACTGGATTATGGATAAAAGTTTCAATCCATTTTTTTACTTGCCATTTCCGCTCCAGAAATAACGCATTTAAAAGACTGTTTGCCTGCGAAACTGTAATTTCCTTCAACAGTTTTCTTATATGCTTTATTTCTCTTCTATATTCTTCAACTATACTTTCC
Source organism: Leptotrichia sp. oral taxon 223 (assembly GCF_013394795.1). Classification (NCBI taxonomy): domain Bacteria; kingdom Fusobacteriati; phylum Fusobacteriota; class Fusobacteriia; order Fusobacteriales; family Leptotrichiaceae; genus Leptotrichia; species Leptotrichia sp. oral taxon 223. The sequence continues at coordinate 1,854,054 of NZ_JABXYU010000001.1, read as the reverse complement.
ACATCGTTAAATTTTTTACTTGCCTTAGGAAGCCCCTTTAAGATTTTTTCATTTTCATCATAAGCAATAATTTTAGCAGGTATGCTCATAACATCAAGTTTTGCCTTAATTTTTCTTTCACCATAATCAAAAAGTCTTATTCTATCCTGCCCGAATCCAAAATCAGGAACTAAAATATCATCCAATTCATCACGTGTAATTCCAGCATTTCTGGCAATCACGTCAAGTGACTGCTCAGCAGCCGTTTTTATACGCTTATCCTTATAGTTATTAAAAAAAACTTTTAGCAGTATCCCAATTTCCTTCGTTTCGCTTCTTAATGCAAGAACTCGTATTCCGTAAGCCGCAACTGGCACTTTATTGTATTCGCTCACAATCATGTCAACAATATTTACCATATTATGAACCTGTTTCATATTAACCGTCATTATTAAAGGAATAAAAATATTCTTGTATTTCGGATTAAATCTCTCTTCCTTCCATTTTTCAAAAATCTTTGAAAGAAACTTTTTCAAATCACTTTTGTCAACTATCTGCTCAATTTTATTACAAACCTCAATAGTTTTTATATCTTTTGCCAAAATATATTCTGAAATATAAAATTTCATCAGCTTTTCAGGAACTTTTTCCTCACTTTTTCTTATTCTTACCATCCCATAATCAATTAAATTGCTAAATATGGCATTTTCCTCATGCTTTTCCAGACAAATATTTTCAGAATATTCAAAAATTTCCTCAGGATCTGTCAAGTTTTTTAATTCCCGTTGCGCTTCTGCATTATCCCAGTATTTAATTAAATTTTTGGCAACCTGTGACGCTAATGTGAATTTCTTTTCCAGCAATTTTTCAACTTCTTCCCTTATTTCAGCTTTTTCTCTTAAAATTTTTTCAATTTGCTGCCCTGTCTGCTTATCTGCCTTTAACAATAATTTCGGCAACTGAAAATAATCAAAGCTGTTATTTTTTAAATATAAAATTTCCACGTATTTTTTAATACTTTCAGCCGAGTTAATATCATTTTCAAAGATCTTGTACAGCTCCTTCTCGTGCTTATGCAGAAATTCCATCCAGATTTTATTATTTTCATCATCAAAACCTGTTTTTTCAATATATTCAAAATATTTTTCATTTATAAAATTAATTGATAAATTATAATCCCACATTTCATCCAATATTAATTTTAAATCACTTATATCGTAAATTACGTTGTACCATTCAATAATATCTTCAAATAAGTCTATTTCCTTTATCCCGTTTACAAAAAACTGAAAAATCTTCTTATATGTCTCAGAATACTTTAGCAATGAAAAAACTATTTTATCTTTATATGTCAATACCTTTTCTGACTTGCTTCTAAAACATTGTACCTGAATATTTTCCCAATTAATATTGCTTTCCTTCAAAAATTCAAGATTTTTAAATTCCTTTGGCTTCCATCTCCATATTTTAGCCTTAAATAATTTTTTTAAATTACTGATTAGCATATTTTCAGCTTTTGTAAGAAATTTAGATTTTTCCTTTTCAGTAATCAAATCATATTTTATTAAAAAATGAAGTAAAAATAAATATGCTATTTTTTTCTCTTTTAAATTATCCTTCAAAAATACCCTAGTATTCGCAACATTTTCTTTTATTGTATCTAAAAATAAGCCATACATTTTTTTAGAATAATCAAAGTTGTAAAAAATAACATTTGTCCCATAATTAACAAGCAGATAAAGCTTCTGTCCATGTGAAAATGAATATTTTTTAAAAATTTTTTTTAAATTGTCAAATATTTTATTTCTATAATAATAATTATTATTTGTTGATGAAAATTCTATTTCAGAAAACATAATAAAAAGTTCAATTCCTTCAGAAATAACTCTGGATATATACATATTTTTTTTCAGCACCCAAAAAAAGACTTTTTCAATATATTTTCTAGATTTTTCCAAGCACAGCTCTTCCACACTTTCAAAATATCTCCTAAAATTCCCCTTATCTAGATGTTTTTTAAATATTTCATTTATATTATATTTATTAATCTTATTTTTAATATAATTTATAAATATACTTTCTAATTTCTCTATTTCTTCACTCTTTTTTTTATCAATATTTCTAATAATTATTAAAATGCCGATTTTTAATAAAAAATTATCACAATATTCCTTATAATTTTGTACGTATTCATCCGCCAGATTTTCAAAATAATTCAAAAAATATTCACAGCTTTCAGCAAAAACTTCTTTATCCTTCATTTCTAAATTATTTTCAAAATCCTTTTTTACAAACTCCTCTGAAAAATTTAACATTTTAAATATTTTATATTTTAATGGAAAATTTGAAAACTGATAGCTCAGTTCATCAGGAAAATTATTGTACATATACTTAAAATACTTTAACAAAACTTCCCCTGCTTCAGTTTTAAAAAAATTTTTATTTTTTGTAAAATCTTCCATTTTAAAATTATTAACAAATCTCAAGTTTTTTTTAGTAATATATAAAAAATTATCTGTTTCTCCATTCAAAAATTTTTTAATCCTGTTGCGGTGGGACTCTTCCTCTACTTCGCTAACAAGGTTTTCTATCACCTCATTTTTAGTCATCTAAATACCTCCACTTATTAAAAAAATATTTTATGATTTTTATTTATTTTTTTAATAATTCAATCTGTCAAATTTATTATAAAAAAACTTCTATTATATTATACACCATTTTTAATTTTTTTCATTAATATTTTTTTAAAAATCATATAAAAAAGAAAGAGTTACATCATTTATTTTGAAATAACTCTTCCTCACATAAATATATTTTTTCTTTATAACTATGAACAATAATTAAGATTAAAACAGGATAAATTTAGTAAATTGCCCTAAATCCGATTCCACCTCTTACATTTTCACCTTTTGTATCATAACCTGCGTTTACCGTTACACCGAATCTTGTGTTTTCAATTCCAAGGTTCAAGTCAACTTTTCCATTTCCACGTCTGTCATCCTTTTCACCTCTTATGTCAAACCATCCAGCTGTTGTATAACGAACTCTTCCCTGATTGTTTACATCTCCAACTTTTCCTAATTCATTTTCATAAGCAAGTCCCAATTTAGCAACAAAAGTTGTTCTTACTGCCATTGGCTGCTGATATTTGAATTCTATTCCAACTTCAGGTTTTATTGAATAATAGTCATTTGCTTTTACTTCCAGACGCATTTGCCCAGTATTTTCTTTTATTCCATCAAATTTTCCATATTCAAATTTTAGGCTTCCATATGGTGAAATACTTGTTCTTTCACTCGTTCTGATATTTTTTCTAAGTTCATTTTTTAATCCAAATCCATATGAACGGTATTCAGATTTTGCTTCAAATATATCATCAACAACAAGGAATTTTCTCTTCATTTCACCAGTTCCTACAAATCCTTCCGCTGAAACAGTCCAGTTCAAGTTGTTATTATGATCTTTTCCAAGCGGCATTGACTTAAATACACCTGCTTTTACGATATTCTGCTCTTCTTTTGAACCACCTATATCACTAAAGTCAAATTTATTTCTTACTGCTCCTGCATACCATCCTGTCGATTCTCCAAGTTTAACAGTTTCATTTTCATTCAAATATGCAAATCCGTAGGCTTTATTTTTATAATCAATGATTCCAGCTGTATCTGTCTTATATTCGCCTTTCATTCCAAATGCTTTTATTTTATTTGAATTTTTTGATTTTGTATCCCATTCATTTCTTAAGTATCCAAATTCTTTATTTAATAAATTACCTGTTTCAAAGATTCTTTGCTGTACATTCCCATACTGGTGTCCCATCATTTCGTCAATTGCTTGAGCCAATAATGCTTCTTCGCTATTTCCGATTGTATTTAATTTATTAAATAATTCTTTTTCCCTCGAATCCAGGCTGTTGACATCATATCTCTGTTCCAGCCCATCAGTAAAGTTATATTCATTTGTTTTTCTATCTACAAAGGCTGTATAAGGGATTTTTGTCATAAGTACACGTGAAATTTGCTGTGTAGCTGGATCCACTTCAGGTGTTGCTATCCAAGTTAATGAAGCTGAATACGGAGTAAAGTTAAATATTCCAGCATTTATCTGATTTAAGAACGGCTGCAGTATTTTTTTACCAATAATTACATTTTTAGAATTTGTAAGTACTGAAAATTCTGTTCCGATTAATAAATCACTATTAATTCCAAGAGAATTTGCTCCATTTATGTTAATTGGACGTGTTCTTCCCAATGTATCCACATACACTCCAAAGTTTGAGAAAGCATAGTTTGTTTGAGGAGTAGTATAATCTAGTGTTTGAACTTGGCTATCATTCAATGTTACACCATTTCTCTGAATTGCAAGCCGCCCATTTGGCAATTGAACAATTCCTACTCCACCGACAGTTTTACTTGGATCTGTTGGTGCATAATAATCTTTTGCTCCATTTCCAGAGGTAATGCTTCCAGCTCCAGAGTTCAATGCTGGTAACACATTTCCAGGAGTTGCATTAGCTGCTATTGGTAAATCTCCAGCTGTTCCTTGAGAATTTCCGTCATATCTTACTCCATAAGATTTGGAACCATTTATGTTAATTTCTCCATAATTTTTAATTATAGATTTATTAGTTGCAGTCCCTTTTATCAGTACACCATAACTGCTGTCCGCATCAATATTTATCTTTCCGTAATTTTCAAGCGTACTTCCATTTAATACGGCAACTCCCACGAGTCCCTGAACATTGCTATTTCCGTGATAAGAACCTGTTGTAGTAATATTTCCCCTGTTTACAAATTTTGCTCCATTATTTACAAATACTCCCATCATTGTCTGAATTTTATCAGAAGCTGTTGCTTTTGAAGCATCCAAATATATATTTCCAGAGTTTCTCAATGTTGTTCCCCTGTCATCTCCATACATTCCAATGCTTAAATGTCCTGAAACATAAATATCCCTTTCATTTGAAATGCTTGCTCCGCCTACAGCTGCCATTCCGATTCCATAAACAATGTTATTTGGATCAGATTTATCAGTTTTTCCAACTTTTATTATTCCTCTATTTACAGCATTAGACGCCCCTGTTACAAAAATTCCCTGATTTCCGGTTCCTTGCGACAAATCAATTGTTCCGTTATTTACAATATTTGCTCCATCTTTTCCATAGATTGCAATAATTTTTCCATTTATTCCAGATGTAATTGTTGCATTATTTATAACTTTTGAGGCTCCTTCTGTATAAATGAATGTTGCTTCTTTTCCTAAAGTTACATTTGATGAAGCTGAATTTGAATAAACATTTATTTTATTCATTCCTGGATTTGCCAAAATTACACCGTAAGATTTATCTCCAACAGTAAAGTTTGATGTCGTGTCATTAATTGTAACTCCACTTGTTCCATAAACTCCCACAGGCTCACTATTGGCAGCTGTCGCCACATGATTTGCAACATTGACTGTTCCGCCCAAATTAACATTTCCACCTTTTTTATACACACCGATAGCCTTGTCTGCAACATTAATTACAGAACTTCCTGTAGTTTCCACATTTCCATTTTCACTAAGTGAATAAACTCCAAATGAAGCCTCTCCAACATTTATTGTTCCACTGTTTTTGATATTAATTACTGATCCATTTTGTGCATAAATTCCGACAGTAGAATCATTTTTAACAGAAGTTGCAGTTCTATCCACATTTATTGTTCCGCTGTTTTCAAATGTCTGATCCGATGTTCCTTCCAGATACGCTGCAATCGAACGTTTTCCAGTAATATCAATATTTCCGCTATTTACAATCGTCTTTGCCGTACCTGATTTATTTTGTGAGAAAATTCCAACCGAATCATCATTAGAGAATTTCATATCAACTTTGTTTGTAACATTTGAATTTATTGAAACAATTCCTTTTGCCTTATTAGATACACCTGTTATTTTCTTACCATCTATTGCAGCATTTGAATTATCCATATAAATTCCAGTAGAACCGTTATTTAGAGTCATATTGTTCCATCCGCCGAAAGTAGATGTTCCAGCCATATAAATTCCAGTTCCTTTTGAAGATACAACAATATCATTATTACTCATTTGTGCCTTACTGTTAATAAGGTATAACATTGGCTCAGAAGAAGTTGTCAGTGTTCCAGCATTATTATAATTTAACACTGCATTATTTTCCAAGTATGCCAGACTTCCATTATTTGCAAAGTTATAATTTCCACCATTTACAGTCAATGTCGAATCATTTCCATACAATGCAAAACCTTTATTTCCAACTGTTATATCTCCAGTAGTAGTCAAATTGGTTTTATTTTTTACAAAGATTCCAACTGAAGTAGATTCAACACTACCACCAGAATTGAATGTAGAATCTCCAACCGTAATATTTCCACTATTTACAACTGTAGCATTTGAAGCATTTGCAGTTTCCGGCGCAATATAAATTCCTGCTGCACCTTTTCCTAAAGTGATATTTCCTGTATTTTCAACATCGATTAGTTTGCTGCTAACAGACGTATTTTTAGCATAAATTCCAACTGATTTATCTCCACCAGTTATACTTCCATTATTTTCAACTTTATCAAATCCAATTGAGTAAATAGCAGAAGATTCGTCTCCGATTGTTATTTTAGAAGTTGCTGTTGTTGTAATTGTACCTTTATTTACAGTTCCTGCTGGTGCACCACTATAAACTGGTGTCGAATCTTTATAGATTCCATAAATTCCAGTTGATTTATTTCCTACAAGAATATCTTTTGAATTAAGTCCTCTTGATGATTCAAGATACATCGCTGTACTTGTTTCGGCATTTGACAAGTCCAATTTTCCTTTATTTTCAGCATCATATCCGGCAGTTCCAGCCCAAGTTAATGAAGGATTGCTATTACCGTCTGCCATAAGTCCAATAATATTCTTAGTTGACGGTTTTGCTTCAACTGTAACTCCTGTTTGTATAATAGCTTCCCCATTTATAACGTGAGAAAGTATATTTCCAGTATCTAAGGCATTTCCAAGTGCTACTGTTAAATTTTTTGAAGTTATGGAGCTTCCTTCAGTAACCCGTGTTCTTTCTACAGCGTGTCCATTAGTAACTAATGTTCCACCATTATCAACAATGTGTCCTCCCTTTTGGGCAAAAATACCTACTCCATCGCCACCAAATTCAATTTTTGCGCCACTTTCAAAATTAACTGTCGCTTTACTAGTAACTATTGCTCCAACTCCATTTGCTCCATTTAACTTAATATCCGCACCATTATCAATCGTTACATTTGAAGCTTTAGTTCCATCACCACCATTTCCAACATAAATACCAGTTCCAGCAGTCCCATTAGCTCCAATGTTCATAGTTCCTGTATATTTTATATGGCTACTATTTTCAGCAAATAATCCAACCCCATTTGATCCTGTTGTAATAGCAGTTGATATTGCTTTTGGTGTTCCAGAAGTCCCCTGTCCATCAGTATAAATTCCTATTGCATAAAAATCTTTTAATCCGCCTATTACAGAATCTCCGACTTTTATACCTTGGTTATAAGCTGAAATATCAGTATTTCCTTTTAATAGTAATCCGATTATTCCTTTTCCTTGCGTTGAACTTCCACTTACAAAATCAAGTGCTGGTGCGTTTAACTGTGCTGGTGTTGCTAAAGCTGTCCCTGTACTATTCGTTCCATCTAAGTAAACTCCAACACCATATCCTTTAATATTTCCAATAGAATTTAATATAGTTCCATTACCTTTAATATAATAAGCAACTTGATTTTGTGAATCGCTGTTTAAATCAATCACGGAGCTTGTTCCATCAGCTTTTGCATCCTGTGTAAGATAAACACCAACTGACGAATCAGCATTATTTGTCATAATTATATTTCCTACCTTAGAAATATTTGATTTTGGCGTATAAATACCTACTGTTTTTTTAGCATCTAAAGTTATAGTTCCTGTATTTTTTATGGAAGAATCAGTAAGTGCTCCTGTATAAATACCACTTCCAACAGGATTTTCAACGTTACTAGCAAAAATTCCTGTAGATCCTTCACCTTTTAAAGTTACAATTCCTTTATTTGTTAAATCTATTTTTTTACCTACGGCACTTGCAAGTCCAAAAATACCAACTGAATTTTTTCCTTCTAAATTAATATTTGCACCTATTTCATTTTTTGCTACAGCATCATCTTTTGTAAATATTCCAGTGGAATTTTCTTTTGATAAATTTATATTTTTCATATTTGTAACATTTGTTCCACTACCTTTACCATACATTCCAATCACATTTTTAACTGTTCCAGAAATTTCATTTTTATTAGTTATAGATGCACTATCCGCCGCACCCATTCCTGTTGTATTTTCTCCAGATAAAGTAATTTTCCCTGTATTTTCTCCAGTTGTTCCTAAATCTGTAGCATACATTCCTGTTGAATTTTTACCAACAACTTTAATTCCTTCATCAGTTGAAGCATTTTTTATTTCTGATCCTGATTTTCCAAAAATCCCAATAGATTCTTGTCCATTTACTTCTATAGTCTTATTATTTGTAACAATAGCTTTTTCACCAAAGATTCCAACTGATTTTTCCTTTGAAGTTGCAATTGTTCCACTATTATCAACTGTCAAATTTTCTTTTCCATTTGATGAAGAATTTTTAGCATATATTCCAACTGATTCTTTCATACCGACATTTACCGCTGAACCAGCTGAATTTGTAATAACAAGTGTTTTTGTCGCTTTAGATTCTAATTCACCATAAATCCCTGCACTTCCTTTTTCAGAACTGCTTGTTGCTAAAGTAATTGTTCCATAATTTGTAATTGTATGATCTTTATCATTCTTAAATTTACCATAAATTCCTGCTGATTCACTTTTATTTACAGTAAGTGTCTTATTTGCATTATTTACAACATCACTGTCACTTATATAAATTCCTGCTGACTTCTTATCTTTTGCAATAATATCTGCATTGTTAGTAACATAAGAATTATCAATTGCATAAATTCCTGCTGATTCTTCTTTTTCTAAATTAATTGTCCCGTCATTTTGAACAGTTGCTGTGTCTGCCATTATTCCTACTGATTTAGACTTTTCTACATTGATTGTTCCTGTATCTTTATTATTCATTACAGCTTTTGTTCTATCATCTAACTCATTTTTTATATACATTCCTACTGAAGATTCATCTTTTAAATCAATAGTTCCGCTGTTATTCATTGTAGTTATTCCTGGTATAACAGCTGGTGTATTTTTATCTTTAACAACATTCGCATACATTCCAATGCTGCTATCTTTTTCAGCAGTAATAGTTCCTGAATTAGAAAGGGTATAGTTGTTTGCAGAAGTATTCTGTGCATAAATTCCAGCAGATTTATCTTCTTTTAAACTAATCTGACCATTATTCTTAACATTACTATTTTGCGTGTAAATTCCTGCTGAACCTGTTTTTTCCATTGTAATCGTTCCAGCTGCATCGTTTATTATTTCAGCATCATTTATTCCCATCATTCCAGCTGAACTTCCACCTGACATTTTTATAGTCTTTTTATTAGTTGCTTTTCCGCCATCTGACAATATTCCTACTGAAGCTGAAGCAGTACTAAGTGGTGGAGTTAAACTCTCAACATCGGTATTTGTAGCTAAAATATCTCCGTTATTTTCAATTTCAGAATCAGTTTTACCAAATATTCCTACAGATCCTTTTCCTTCTATTTTAATATTTCCAGTAGATTCATTTGTTACTTTCGCTGTTTCAGCTAAAATACCCACTGAGGAATCCTTTTTCATTGTAATTTTATTTTTGTTAGTTACTTCAAGATTTTCTTTAGAAGTTGTTTCATTCTTCCCGTAGATCCCTACTGATTTTGCTGTTTCAACTTCAATTTTTCCAGTTGTATCATTTGTTACCTTTAATTTACCAGTTGCAGTATTTTTTAACTCCGCATAAATTCCAGCACTTTCTTCTTTTCCTGCAGCACCAGTAATTTTAATATCTCCTAAATTTTTAACAGTCTTGTCAGAAGTCGAGGTAGATTTTGAAAATATTCCAGCTGATTTTTCATCCTCTGTAGTTATTGTTCCACTATTTGTTACATTACTATTTTCAGCGTATATTCCAGCTGATGAACCTTTTTCAACCGTAATTTCACCACCTGATGCATTTGTTAATTCAGAATCTGCTAACCCTAATATACCAACAGAACTAGCATCTTTCATTATTATTTTACCAGTAGCTTCATTTTTACCATTACTTGCATTAGCATAAATACCTACTCCAGAAGCTCTTGAAGATTCCAAAGTTCCTGCATTTTCAGCTGTAGAAGCTGTATCCGTTGTATTTTCTCCTTTTGTCGCAACCAATCCAACTTGAGTATTTGTAACTAATTTCACACCACTGTCAATTCCAACTGTTGAACCATTGTTAGCTGATAAAACTGAAGTAGAAGCATTTCCACCATTAGTAATAGTGTAATCTCCATCTAAAAATGCTTTTCCTTGAGTTGCTGCAAAAAAGATAGTTGCACCTGCACCAAAATTTGTTATATTTATTTTATCTGTTGAACCATTATTTAAATATTTTTTCAATGAAGGACTTGTAGAATTTCCACTTAAAAATCCAAATGTTGAATTTTCACCAAGTGATACATCTAATTTTTCTCCAGCTTTTATTCTAAATGTGTTATTAAATTTTCCTGAATCTGATGAATAAAGTCCAACTGCTCCTTTTCCAATTGTTAATAATGAATTTGTTCCAAAATTAACTTCTGCATCTCCATCTGAATAAAATCCAATTGTAGTTCCAGCATCTGCTCCAGTTCCACTTTCTTCTAATGTGATTGGAGCATTAATATTTACCTTCCCTGTAGCACTTTTCACATAAAATCCTGTAGCATTTTTTCCAACTATTATATTAGCATTTGTACCACTATGATTAAACTCATATTTACCTTCCGCATAGATTCCTGTATTTGTGTTACCTATTAAATTCGTATTTGAATTTTGATTAGCATTTACATATATCTTACCAGTATTATTAAATGTAATTTTATTTGTCTTACCATTTAACGCAACAGCTGTGTTTCCTGTATCTTTTGCTGCTGTCACTTCAATAGTTCCTGAATTTGCAAATTCATCCTGTTCCCCATAAAATCCAACAGAATTTGTGGAATCTGCTTTTACATTGATTGTACCACTATTTGAAGATATCCCTCCTTTTATCAATGCAAAGCCTACAGATCTCACTCCCTCTACATTAATTTTCCCTTCATTTACACCTCTACCATATTTTGATTTATCTGTACCTTGTTGCATATCGTCCAATGCACCAGAAAAATTAGAATAATTAGAGAAGTTGTTAACAACAAATCCATAATTAGTTGTACCTTTAACTGTAATAATAGAAGTAGATTCGGCTTTTATATCTCCTGATCTTAAATAATTACGAGTTGTCTCATTATTACCATTTACTTTCCCACCATTTAATTCAACCGAAGTCTCTCCAACATAGGCTCCTACAGCGTTTACAGCCGTATCGTTTATATTTATTTTCCCTTTCAATTCAACAAAATTAGGCGTAGATAATGTTGGAAGCCCGACAGGAACACCAGTAAATACTCCTACTCCTTTGTTTGAATTTATATTTATTACTCCATCAATTTTAGCTTCTTGAATATCATGTAGCAATCCAATAGCAATACTGTTTTTTCCATTTATGTTTATCTCACCTGTACTCTTATTATAAACTCCACTTTCAAATCCAGAAACAGTAGTATTCCCAAATTCCCCACCCGGTCTGACACGTGCTGTAAGAGCTGTCCCATTCATTTGATCAGTAAGTTCTATTTCTGAATTCAAATTTTTGTATATACTTTTGTTATTAAAAAAATCTTTTGGAAGTCCTTCATTATATACTGTTGTAATCCCAAAACTATCATTACCTTCTATATTTATTGTCTTTTCATTAATCGCTTTCATAGCAACTTTTCCACGTCTAGGATCTTCTTTTTTATAATCAATTTTTGTAGGTGCTGCATTCCAGTTATTTGGATTCCAGTTACGTGGATCTTCGGGTTTCAATTGAAAAGCTGCACTTTTATCTGCATTTAATGTAATTTCCCCTCTATTTATCATTTCAGTTAAAGTTTTATTATCCGAAGCATCTGGGTTATTAAATCCAAAAGCAACTTGATTTATTGTATTACCCGTTGTTTTCATACCTATAATTTTACCTTCATTAATTGCTTGAAGGGTTTTTCCATTTCCATGTGTACCTTGAATATCAATAGCAACATTTTGACTTCCTTTAAGGTTTATAGTTGCTTTATTCGTAAATACCTGTCCTCCATTAGCTTCATCTAAGACAAAAGCTCTATTATTATCAACTGTCACATTAAAAGTATATTTTTTATCTACATCTGCACCAGTAATATGCCCTGAACTTAATGTTATATAATCTCTATTTGCTAAGTTGGTAATATCATGTGTAGTTTTACCTCCAGTAGCCCAATCTTTCCATCCGCCATCTTTATACCTTGCATTTCCTGTAGGATCAATAGAAAACTTAATCGGTGATATCACAGGAGCATTTATTGTTGGTAATTCGACTTCATTTGGCTTAACAATCGTTAACGGTTTAATATCTGGCGGAGTTACACTAATATTAATATTTGGTGTTGCTGGTGAATTAATTTTTAATTTAACAGTTGGTTCTCCCAATGTAATATTTATATTTGGCGCTCCAATTACCGTTGGTTCACTTGGGGCAGTTGGGTTTTTTATATCAATATTAATCGGCTTAACATTTGGAAATTTTATACTTGGTGCTGTTATCGGTGTAGTCACACTCAAATTAATCGCAGGACGCACCACTTCTCTTGGCATATCAATTTGCGGATTGATTGAGATTTCTTCCTTTGTAACAGATTTTGGACGCACGTTTGCCATTATTTGAATTTCTACTTCCGGCTCCTGAACATGAAGCAAGGAAGCCAGCCCATAAGTTCTTGAATCAACATTTGAAAAATTTAACGGCGAACTTCCAAATCCTCTACGTCTAGTTGACAAAATTCCATTATCTGCCCAGTTTCCACGGGTAAAAATTCCATTAAACGGATATTTTTCAGCTTTATCCCCTCTGCCTTTATAAGCTCCATTGCTGCTTGACATAAAAGTATTTGCCCCAAATTGCCACGAAGCCCATTTTGATTTTACAACCTGATCCCCTTGTTCCATCAGTTGAATCAATTCTAAATTTAAATCTTCTATTGTTTCCTCATTCGCTTTTTTCCTTTTCTTAATCGCAGTACGTGTCTTGTCAGCTGACATTACCAGCTCTTTGTTCATACGCTCATAAAGTACATTTGAAGATGTGTTCAAACCAATTGAAAACGTTACCATCCCTGTTATTAAATATGAAAACAGCAGTGATTCCGTATACTTTACATTTTTTGCCCTTTTTGCAAAGGCTTTCAAATCTTTTTTTGCTTGTCTTAAATTGTTGCTCATGTTTTCTCCTTTTATTTTAATTTTTTTAGCCATTTGTAAAAGTATAAAAATTCCAATAAACACAGCATTTTTAAATTTTTAGTTCTATTATTTTTCTCCACTCTCTGACAAAGGAATTAAATTTTTTTATATAAACACTGTTATTATCATTTTTTAATTTTGAATCTTTATTACTCTGTAACAATTACAATTTATTTTTTTTACATAATTATAGCCAATCATGTTTAAATTATTTAACAATATATTTAAATTTATTCAAACTGATTGACTTTTTAAATTATATTATTTTAATTTTTAATTATATTTCAAATCCAAATCTAATTTTTTTAGTTTTCGTATTATTATAGCACTTTTTTATTTGTATTACAACAAAAAAATCTCTCTTTTTATATAAATTTTAGAGAGATTTCTTTAATATTATTATTTTTTAATTGTTTTTTGCATTATTTTTCCATTATAAAACTTTATTTTATAATTAATGTACTTCCATCCATTTCAGCCGGTTTTTCCAATCCTAATAAATCAAGCATTGTTGGAGTAATGTCAGCTAGTTTTCCATCTGTTCTCAATTTTGCATCTTTCATATCGTTTGTAATTAAAATGAATGGAACTGGATTTACAGTGTGCGCTGTATGAGGTTCGCCAGTTTCAGGATTTACCAGCAAATCAGCATTTCCATGATCCGCAGTAATTAATACCGCACCATCAAGTTCAAGCACTTTTCTTACAATTTGACCTGTACAGTTATCTACCGCCTGACAAGCTTGAATAACAGCATCAACATTTCCTGTATGTCCAACCATATCAGGATTTGCAAAGTTTAATACAACTGTATCAACTTTTCCAGTATTTAATTCTTCAAGCAATCTTTCCTTAACCTTGTAAGCACTCATTTCAGGCTGCAAGTCATAAGTTGCAACTTTCGGTGAATCAGACAATAATCTGATTTCTCCTGGGTAAGGCTCTTCCTTTCCGCCATTGAAGAAGAATGTAACGTGCGCATATTTTTCAGTTTCTGCAGTTCTTACTTGAATCAATCCAGCTCTTGATACAATTTCTCCAAATCCGTTTATAATTGTTTCAGGCGGATATGCCACAGGTAAACTAAATGTAGCATCATATTGAGCTATTGTTACAAAGTTTACTTTAGGATAAACTTTTCTCTCAAATCCTTTAAACTCAGGATCAATAAATGTTCTAGTCAACTGTCTAGCTCTGTCTGGTCTAAAGTTTGCAAAAATTACGCCATCCCCGTCTTTAATCAATCCATTGTCTTTTGAACCAATTTTTACAGGTTTTACAAATTCATCTGTAATTCCTTCTGCATAAGAATTTCTGATTGCTTCCTCAGCAGTTGCTGCCAAGTTTCCTTCTCCAGAAGTCAAGGCATTGTAGGCAAGTTCCACTCTGTCCCAGTTGTTATCCCTATCCATTGCATAATATCTTCCAACAACTGTAGCGATTTTTCCTACACCAAGTTCATCCAATGCTTTTTGTAATTGTGCCAAGTATTCCACTCCACTTTCAGGAGCAGTATCTCTTCCATCCATAATCGCATGAACATAAACTTCTGTCAATCCTTTTTTCTTAGCCATATCAACTAATCCGATTAAATGCTCAATGTGACAATGAACTCCGCCGTCAGAAGTCAATCCTGTAATATGTAAAGCTTTTCCGTTCGCTTTTGTAGTTTCCATAATATCTGATAGCACTTTATTTTCTAAAATTGTACCTTCTTTAATAGCTTTTGAAATTTTTGGCAACATTTGGTAAACTACTCTTCCTGCACCAATATTTGTATGCCCAACTTCCGAATTTCCAAACTGTCCTTCAGGCAGCCCAACAAACTCTCCATCCGCTCTCAGTTCAGTATGAGGATACTCTTTAAGATAATTGTTAAAATTAACTGGATGAGCCAATTTTACTCCATCAACTTCATTATCATGATGGTTCATCCCCCATCCATCCAAAATTATTAAAACTACTGGTCTTTTCTTCATAAGCATTCTTCCTTCCATTTTTTAAATAACTTTCTTTTTCTATATCTATTATACAGATTTTTTCTAAATTTATCAAGGAATTTGAATAAAAAATTACTTAAAAAACTCTTTTCTAAATTTATTATGTTATAAATTATTTTGATTAATCATTATTTTTTTATATTTTTAATTTATTTTAACGTAAGGGCATCAAACGCCATGCCCTTACAACCCCGCTTTACGCAAAACTTTCTTATAAAGAAAAAATAAAACTCGATTTTGAATAAAGATTATTTTAACACAATTAACTAAATATATCACAGGTTTCATTCCAAAATCTTAAACAGTTGTTTTTTCTTTAACGAAATTTTACTTATTTTAAAATTTACAGAATCTTTTTTTTAATTATAATTTTTAATCAAAATAGTTGTTTATGATTAAATTAAAAATGTCGTGATTTTTTTGGAATGAAAACTACTGTTTGAGCTTTTTCAAAACATTTAAAAAGATAAATATCTAAAGAGTTGGTATAACTTTTATTAAAAAGTGAGTTTAGTTTTCATTTCAAAAAAATGCTTAGACGAGCTGGGTTTGCAAAGGGGATAGCGATTGTTCCCCTTTGCTTTATAAAAAAAGAAAAAACATATAAACAACAAAAAAATATTTATTGATTAAAATAACCTAATATCAAGATAATAGAAAAAAATTTATTCTTTATAGCTTGATTTTTGTTGAAAAAAATGATAATATATTGTGTAATTTGCATATATTAAATTATATAGCATTTTATTTCATAAGTAAAAATTATTGAAAGGAGAAATAAATGGCACACTCAAAATCATCTAAAAAAAGAGTTTTTATCGGTGAAAGAAATGCAGCTAGAAACAAAGCTATTAGAAGCAGAACTAAAACTTTCGTAAAAAAAGTGCTTGCTGCTGTTGAAGCTAAAAATGTCGACGAAGCTAAATCAGCATTAAGCGTAGCATATAAAGAATTAGATAAAGCTGTAACAAAAGGTGTTCTTAAGAAAAACACTGCATCAAGAAAAAAATCTAGATTGACATTAAAAGTTAATTCATTGGCAAATTAATTTTTTTTTGCCACTGATTGATTTTAAAAAAATTTTTTTAAGATTAACAATTACACAGAAAAGACTGTCCTAATATTTTAAGATAGTCTTTTTTATTTTATATTTTAAAATTATTAACTATAAAGTGTTTATTTTTCAATTTTCAACTGTTTTTTCATAATATACTTAAATCCTTTAATATTAAACTGACAAAATTAAATAATCTTGAAATTTGAGCAGAATAATCATAACTTTTACATCTTATTTTCAAATAATTTCATAATATGTTCCCTATGCTTTATCCCCCATTCATGAAGTGCGTCAATAATCGGTTCCAGCTCTTTTCCGTGTTCTGTCAACGAATACTCTACTTTTGGCGGAATTGTCGGATAGGAAAAACGGCTTATCAAATCGTCTTCTTCTAATTCTCTCAGATTTTTCGTGAGCATTTTTTGGGTAATTGCTGGAATTGCACGGGTTAAGTCTGAAAAACGCATTGTTCCATTTTTCATAATGTGCAGTAAAATTGGTAATTTCCATTTTCCTGTTATCGTATCAAGTCCATCGTCTATTTTACATAAATTTGGCTCTATTTTTTCAATTTTTTCCATGTTCAAAACCTCTCTTTTAAATTTCTATACTTTTGTATATTATAGCACTTTTTTGTACGTACTTGTATACTAAAATAACTCGTGTTATAATTCATTCATAAAAATAAAAAAGAAAAAATATAAAATCGAAAAGAGGTTATTAAAATGAAAAATACAGGAATACATCACGTTTCAGTATTAGGAAGCGATATTAGAAAAGCATATAATTTTTATCATAATATTTTAGGATTAAAATTGATTTTGAAAACTGTCAATCAGGATGATTCAAATATGTATCATCTGTTCTTTGGGGATAAAACGGGGCGTGAAGGTACAGAATTTACAGTTTTTGAAATGAAGGGGGCAAGAGAAAATAAATTTGGGACAAATGCGATTGAAAGAACTATGTTTTTGGTTCCGTCTGAAGAATCTTTGTACTTTTGGGAAAAAAGGCTGGATGAGTTCGATGTGCTTCATTATGGAATCGAAGAATACAATAATCAGAAAATTCTGAGATTTGAAGATGAAGATGGACAAAAGCTGGGGTTTGTTTACAGAAATGAAAAAATTGGGGAAATGAATCCTTTTGTTAAGGAAGGAATACCGAAAGAACATGCTATCTTAGGAATTGGAGATGTTTATTTGCGTGTAAGATACACAGAGCCGACTCAAAAAATACTTGAAGATTATTATGGATTCAAAAAATATGGCAAAACAAAATTTTACGACTGGAAAATAAGTCTTTTTAAATCTGAAAACAGTCCATTCAAACATGAAATACATATTATCGAAGATAAGAATTCCGCTGTGGAAAGAAATGGTGTTGGTGGTATTCATCACATTGCGTTCGGTGTGGAAAGTGTGGATGATTTGGAAGAATTACAGCAAAAAATTGACGAAAAAAATTATTTAAATTCAGGAATAAAAAACAGGGAATTTATGGTTTCAAGTTATTTCAGGGAATCAAACCATCTTCTATTTGAAACTGCGACTCCACTTGACAGAAGTTCAAAGGATTTGCCTGAACAAGGACAGGACTTCGATGAAATTCCATTATTTTTACCGGAATTTTTGGAAAGAAAAAGAGAAAGAATTGAAAAAAATCTAAGCCTTAAATTTGAATAAAATTTAAAAAAAAGAAGAAAAGGAGTATTTAAAATGGAACATTTATTAATAAACGGAACAGACAATTTATTTGTCCTATTTCACGGAACTGGCGGAAACGAAAGCAACTTGCTATTTTTGACTGGCGAACTGGACTCCCATGCAAGTGTAATCAGCTTTTTGGGGAATGTGGGGACTGGAAAAAATAGAAGATTCTTTAATCCGCTTGTAAACGGAAAAGTCGATAAAAAGGATTATTCAGAAAGAATCGACGAATTTCTAAAAAACTGGGATTCAATGGATATTTCAAAATATAAAAATATAACATTCATCGGATATTCCAACGGAGCAAACTTTACTCTCGGACTTTTGGAAAAACGCCCGGATATTGCCAATACAACTATACTCTTACATCCATCAAATTTCGATTGGCAATTTACGAAAAAGCCTGAAAAAAATAAAATTATTGCTACAACAGGCGCTTTAGATTTAATGGCTCCAGCCGCAGATGTAGTAAAATTAAAAAATCAGCTTTTAAATATTGGATACGATAATTTTGAAATAATCCTGCTTGACAGCGGACACGAATTAACAGAAATTGAAGTTGAAAAACTAAAAGAAATTTATAAAAAATAAAATATGAAATAAAACAAAAAAAGGAAGTGAATTAATATGTTAGAATTAGAAATTAGCTCATTTGGGGAAACTACACCGCTTGAAGGAAGCCAAAAAGTAATTTCTCACGGCGAACGTATAAGAAATGTGATTGAAGAAATTGAACTTTCTGATAAATTGGGATTAGATATTTATGCAATTGGAGAACATCATCGTCCTGACTTTGCTATATCAGCTCCAGAAATAGTACTTGCCGCAGGAGCAGTCAACACAAAGCACATAAAACTTTCAAGTGCCACAACAAATATTTCCTCCAACGATCCGATAAGAGTTTTTCAAAACTTTGCAACAATAGACGCCATCTCAAACGGACGTGCTGAAATTATGCTTGGAAGAGGCTCTTTTACAGAATCATTCCCGTTATTTGGCTATAATCTTGAGGATTATGAAGAATTATTTGAAGAAAAAAAGGAAATGCTCCTTGAAATAAACGAAAATGAAATTTTGAACTGGAAAGGTGAAAAATTTACCCACGATGTTGATAACAAAGGTGTTTACCCACGCCCTGTCAATGAAAAACTGCCAATTTGGGTAGCAACTGGCGGAAGCATAGATTCCACATTAAAAATCGCCGAAAGGGGACTTCCTATTGTATATGCAATTATCGGAGGAAATCCATTGGCATTCAAAAAATTAATCGAACTTTACAGAACATTCGGAAAGGAAATCGGACATAGTTCTGAAAAATTAAAAGTTGCAGCACATTTTTGGGGATTTGTGTGGGATACAACTGAAGAAGCCATAGAAAAATATTTCTGGCCTACAAAAACTCTTGTGGATCAAATCTCAAAGGAACGTCCACATTGGACTCCATTAAGCAAGGAAAGATACCTAAATTCAGTAGGTCCTGATGGTGCAATGTTCGTAGGCTCTCCAGAAGATGTTGCAAATAAAATGATTAAAGTAATCAAAGAGCTGGGATTAGACAGATTTATGCTACATTTGCCTGTTGGTTCAATGCCTCACGAAGAAGTGCTGAAATCAATAAAACTTTATGGAGAAAAAGTTGTTCCGATTGTTAGGGAATATTTTGAGAAAAAAGAAAAATAATAAAATATATTTAAAAGCCTTCTGGAGAAAAATTTTCAGAAGGTTTTTCTAAAAAGTTCCCTTATTCTCAAATTATTCTTTCTGGCTTTTAAAATCCATGAAATTGAGCCTTGAAAAAAGTATAGACTTTTTAACCAGTTCGGATTTATATAAATATCCTCATCACTTTTTAGAGTTAGAATATTAGTAGAAAATTTATCTAATACCTTACCTAAATTTTTGAGTGGTCCTTGCCCCAGTTTATATTTTTTTAAATACGGCAACAGTTCTCCTGCACCCACACCAATTCCTTGTCCCCAGTTTGCCTTAACTTTCTCGCACCAATTTTTTATCTGCAAAATTGCCAACCGATTTTGTTTACCTTCATAAAATCCATTATTCGCTATGCAATAAATTTTAGTCCCAGATTTTATAACTTTTTCCCTTTCAAATTCTATAAGTAATTTTAACAGATTGGATGGAATCCCATCAACATACAAGGGAAAAAGAAATATTAAAATATCACTGCTATGAATTTCATTTTTAATTTTATCATCTAATTTAACAGAAATTGAATAATATTTTTTTATTTTATTTCCTTTAAGCAAGGATAAGAGATAATTTCCTAATATTTCAGAATTACTTTTGCCTACTTTCGGACTTCCATTTATTATGCTAATTTTCATATTTCATCATTCTCCTAATCTTCTAAAAAAGAAACCTTAAAATTTTTTACGTCTAAATTCACACTGTTAGCCTTTACTATTTCTTTAGCAGCTATCTTTTCATTTTGTGACAAATTTTTTCCATAAAAATATACATTTAAGTCAAATTTTGTTTTATTTCGTGTGATATGGTGCATCTCTTTATTTTTAAACTTGAAAAATGGCAATAAATATGGAATTGTCCTATCTAGCACATTTTTTATAAATGGACTGTAAGAACCATAAACACATCGACTTATAATCACAACTTTGTCCGCTTTTGAATATAATTTTGCTAAATTTTCATATCCATCCCTAATTTTACATTTTCCTGGAGTTTTAATCCAGCATTCAAAACATCCCATGCAGCTTTTAATTTTATTATTATCACAAATTATAGATATATCTTCATCATCGATTATTTTCTTTTGATCTATGCTCTCTTTTATTTTATCCATAATTTTTTCCTTTTTTTCAATTTCCCACTTTAAATTTTCCAATTTTTCATTATCTAAATCGTGTATAATTAATTCCATATTTCTCACCTTCCATAGATATATTAAAATCTATCTAAAATTTAACTGCTAAATGTTAATCAAATTTAAGATTCAAACTCATACAACAACTAGCAACTTTTCAATTCTCTTTTAAGATTACTTTGCTATACAAACTGATTTTATTATCTCCTCTATTTTCTCTTCCCAGCTTTCAGAATACTTTATATCATTTGTAATCATTATTGTTGTTAATCCTTGTACCAACGCCCACATTGCCACAATTTTATCTTGTATAGCCTGATTTGGTACTCCCATTTTTTCAAGTATTTTCATTGCCTCAATTTTTAATATACTAAATGCTTTTTCATTATTATTTTCTATTTTTGAAAACTTTGAGAATAAATCTATTTTCATATTTTTTCTTGAAATTATAAAATGATAATATCTATGATTTCCACAAAAAAACATAACATATGTTTTTCCTAATTTTACCAATAAATCCTCTTGATTTTCATATCTTTTCCTTGTTTTATCCAGTTCCGCTGCCAATATTCCCCAGATATAATCACTCATTGCGTAAAGTAAATCACTTTTTTTCTTAAAATATGTATACGGTGCCGCATTACTTACCCCACACATTTTAGCCACTTTTCTTAAAGATAATTTTTCTTCCCCTACTTCATTTATCATCTCTATCCCTTTTTCAATCAATTCTTCCCGTAAATTTCCATGATGATAACTTTTTTTAGTTTTTTCCATATTTAAATTCCCCCTAACTTTCACTATCTTATCACTGTAAAGATTATACACCCAAATCTTACCACTGTCAAGTTTATTTTAAAATTTTATTACTACTTTTTTACTAGAATTATTATAAATGAATATTTTTATAAAATTTATTGGATAAAAAATTGTTTTAAAAACTCAAATTATATGCAATATAAAAAAAATAACCGCTGTCTTTTACAACAATGGTTATCTAAAAATTCTAACTGTCTTCTTTCAGGTTATATTTCTTTACATAGTCTTCCATCATTTTCACTGCTATCAGTCTATTAGATCTTCTCGCAAATTCAATTACTGTTAATCCCCATTTGTCCTTTGCTAGAAGAGGAAGTCCTGGTTGAGAAAATATCAGTTGATATAGTGGTAACATTTCCATTTCAGGAGTACCGATGTTAAACAACATTTTGAATGAAACTGTTTTCTCTTTCTTATGCATTACTGTTATATCTGCTCCTTTTTCCAATAACGTTTTACATAAAATTGTAGTTTTTACTATATCTTGTCGTCCATAAGAAAATAAAGGAAAAAACATGCTCATTCCATCTTCTGTTATTATTTTAACATCTGCTCCTTTATTTATTAGAAAATTTGCTATTTTATATCTTTCTTTTGATTTTGTATTACATAATGCTGTGAAAAGTAAACTTCGTCCTGATGGACTTATTTCATTTTGATCTCCTTCTTTAAATATTTTTAAAAATTCTTCATATGTTCCTAACATTGCTGCTGTTGATGCCGTTCTGTATTCTGACATTTTGATATCTCCTTCCTATTATTTTGTAGGTATTTTCATTTGTTGTTTTTGAATTATATTTTCTATATTATTTATATAATCTGGCTTATATTCTAATAATGGTACTGTTTTATATTCTTTTCTACACCTTGCTTTAAACCTCCATTTATAAGCAACTTTCACTTTTTCTGTTCAGATTATTAAATATTTCTATAACTATATTTTAACAGACAGATTTCTTTTTAGCCATAACAAAAACCTCCAAATATTATACAGTTATTTTACCATATATTATTTAGAGGTTTACACAAAAATTTTTACACACCCATTCTAATATATACTTTTATAACAATGATTATTAAGTACTCTAATTTTCTTCTTGCAAATTATATTTTTTTACATAATCTTCCATCATTTGTACTGCTATTGGTCTATTAAACCTTCTCGCAAATTCAATTACTGTTAGTCCCCATTTATCTTTTACTAAAAGAGGAAGTCCTGGTTGAGAAAATATCAGTTGGTATAACGGTAACATTTCTATTTCAGGGGTGCCGATATTAAATAATCCTTTGAATGAAACCGTTTTCTCTTTCTTATATATTGTTGTTATATCTGCACCTTTTTCCAATAATGTTTTACACAATATTGTCATTTTTATTATATCTCGTCGTCCGTAATAAAATAATGGAAAGAACAAACTCATCCCATCTTCTGTTACTACTTTAACATCAGCTCCTTTATTTATTAAAAAATTAGTAATTTCATAACGTGCAATGCTATTAGTATTTGCTAATGCATGAAATAATATACTATCTCCTGATGCATCTCCAATTTTTTCATCTCCTTTTTTGAATATTTCTATAACATCTTTTAATGTTCCAAATCTTACTGCTGCCCATATTGTTTTATATTTTGACATTTTGATATCCCCTTCCTATTATTTTATAGGTATTTTCATTTGTTGTTTTTGAATTATATTTTGTATATTATTTATATAATCTGGCTTATATTCTAATAATGGTACTGTTTTGTATTCTAATAGAGGTATTGCTGGCGAATTAAATTGAGGTAATAACGGAGTTGTTATGTTTTCATATGCATGACTTCTATTAGTGTGCGATGTTTCAAATCTATAATTTTTAGGATCATTATACCAGTCTCTAAATTCTTTAGGCGTCATTTTCTCGTTTAGGTGTTCGCTTACTTGTACTGTTACAAATCCAGGATTATAAACAGTAATCGGATATTTTGGTGTTAATACAGACGATTGATTTAATATTGTATTAAAACAATTAGTTGTACTTAATGCTGTTGCATAATGCGTATGATTTTCAATATTTTATGGTAAAGCAGCCTCAGGTTAGTGAAGCCGCTTTGCTATGAAATACTGAAGACAGTTAGCAGAAAACTCAAATTTCTCATAGGTTAGTACAAGAAATTTGAGCTTATCTCTTACTTTAAGTTTTATATCATCTATATTCTATTTGTCAGGACGCCAAGTATTAACTACTTTAGTCAGTTCATTTTGATATTTAGGCAATCCTTCTTGAGAAATATAATAAATATTTCCATTATCCTCGATATAATTTACTATTAACACTCTTCCATCTGGAATTTTTATAGTTACTTGTTTCCCTTTATAGCCATTTATTTCTATATTTTTTTCACTTATATTTTCTAATGATATTCCAAGATTCAAATATCTTTTTTTAGTTAGTAACACTGCTTTCTCAACCGTTGAATTTCCATTCACTCCAACAATATCTAGTGTTATAATATTTACAGGATCTATTGAAAGCTGAACAGCATTTACTGATGAATCTGGATCTTCAAATTCCATCCAATCATTTGGTTTTGTGACATAACCTACCAAATTGCTTCCATATCTGTTCTCTGTACTTTTTTCAGTATTTTCAACATTTTTCTGATTTTCTTCCTGCTTATTTTCTTCTGATTTTGTTTTATTTCCGCAAGATAATAAATATAATCCTAGAAATAAAATGAATAAAATTCTTTTTAAATTCATATACTGCTCTCTTTCTTAAGTTTTCTGTTTTTTACCAAATATAATAAATTCCATAGTCTTTATTTTTTCCATATAATGCTATGATAAAATCTTTTTTATTATAGTATTTAGTAATTTTATTTCTTATTTTTTCTGCATCTTCTCTTGTTAAATTTTCAGGTAAACTAAATACTAATATTGGAGTTATATTATTAAACTTCATAAATTCAAGCCAATCTATTTTCTCCAAATATCTTTCTTGGCTAAAATATTCTTTAAATTTTTTACCATACTTCTCTACTTCTTCTAAAGAATATTTTTCATTATCAGGTTTAGGATTTTTTTCTTCTATGATACATTTTCTATCTTGAACATATATAAAACTTACAGTTTTTTCAATATTTTCATTTTTATCTAAATCCCAGAATCCACATTCCCATTGATTATTTATAGCACTATACCCTATGTCTCGATATTTATCAAATATTTTTTCTATTTTTTCAAAATCATTTCCTTTTGATTTATCATAGATTAAATTATTTAATATATATGGCCTAAGTCCAAGATAATCTATTATCTTAAAGAAATTATAACTGTATTTTTTATTAAAAAAAGGAATCTCAGATCTTTTATCATCATTTTCAAGAGGAAATGTGAATATTCTCATAGTTTCTTCATTCCACAAAGATAAATCCCAATCCTTACCTTCATTTACCCATTCTAAATTTGTAATATTTTTAAAATATTTTGACTTATATTCTATAGATTTTTTTGGTTTCAGAAGAAAAGCTCTACCTTTTGAAAAAGGCTTATAGTAGACTTCCATATTTATATCAAAATCTTCTTTGCTCAATATCAAGTTATATTCTGACTTAAAAAAATTATGTATCCGATTAAATTCTTTTTCTTTTAGATCTTTGTCACTCCTAAGATCAATACAGGAAAGGAGCAGGGAAAAAATGGAAAATACAAAAATAATTTTTGATATTTTCATTACTGAACTATACCAAAAATTTTGAACTACTTTTAAAAACATAAATTATCCTTTCTTAAATATTTTTTACATTCATTTGTACTCATAATATTTAACTTGCTATATATTTTTTTTATTATACCATATTTCTCTATAATTGTATATTTCTGCTTTATGTTTCTAGATTTTCAAACCTTTACTGAAACAGCAATGAGCAATCCTGTGAAAGTAAAAAAGAAAAAATATTTATTAATCAATTATCAAACAACCTTATTATAAAAAATTATTCCTATTTTTAAACGAGATTTAGTATCAAAATTCCTATAAAATGAAAAAGAGAGTGTCTAAATATACCCTCTTTCATTATTTTCTTACAATAATCAGTTTATATTAAAACTTAATTTTACAAAAAACTTTATTTTTTTACTTTTTCCACATCATCTTTTTCTTTAAATCCTTATCTTTTTCCTGTTTTACTCCCCAGGCTTCAGGCTTAGGCACACAAATCGGACGTCCTTCTGGCAGCATATCCCATATTTTTTTTAATATTCCCATTAGAAATACACCTCTTTTATGTTCACTTTTAAATTTTACTCGTATTCTTTAATTTTATTTTGTTGAAATTCTGCCGTATTTTTCATGGAATTGCAGTTAAATCAGCTTTTAAACAATCTAATTATGAATCAATTATTTAAGTATCTCGGTTCAATGTTTAGATTCGTTCATATTTTACAATTTCTCAAATCATTTTTTTCTAAATAATGAGCAAATTTCCATAATTAACATTTCCACTCCTGTTTCCATTTCTATTTTACCAGTCTTTATATCCTTTTCTATTTCCCAGCATCTAAAAACTAATTTTTTTAAACTGGTATTTGTGTAGTTTTGTTCGAGTTCTATTTTTTGAAAATCACATAGGAATTTGGGATTCTGTTATTGGATTTAAAAATTTCCTTTATTTCTTCAAATTCTATTTTAAAAGTGTTGTAATTTTTACTGAATTTTCGCCCTTTCATTTTTAACGAGCTTATTTTGTATATTATTTCGAGTTCATTGTAAAGAGAATACAAGATTCCCATATATTCTTTTTTTTGCTCCAAGTATCTCGTTACATCTGCTGGGTTGTTTAACAATATGTTTCGGGTCATTTCATAAATTTGATAATCTTTTTCAATAGACACAATATTTTTAATTTTTTCAATATCAAACTTTTCTCCATCCAGAAAAATCTTAATTTTTGCAACTTCATTTCTGACCTTAAACGGATTGTTTCCTATCATTTCAAGAAGCATTGCCACATCCCTTGCGTTTATATTCAGTTCATTTACAACATAAGCCCGTATTTCCTCTTCTGTTTCCTTCTGAAATAAAAAAACTTCCATTTGCTTATTTTTACTAAATTCATCCAGCAACTTTTTTAATTTTACTCCAAATTTCCCATCTTCCTTGTCATAATCAATAATAATTTCCTTATTTACTATCTCAAGATTTGCTATGTATTTCAAAATTTCCTCAATATTTTTGAGCTTTTCTGCTCTTTTCAACACAACCAGTTCCTGACTTGAAAATATGGAATTAATATTTATTTTTTCCAAAAATTTTTCATTTTCCTTTAAATCCACATCAAAAAAACTTTCACTAATTCCAATATTTTCTTTCCGAATTTTCTCCAAAAGTTCAAAATACTTAAATTCTCTTTGCTTTTTTCCTCCAATAAAATAAATCATTTATTTCCTCACGTCTATAATTATTTTTTATTTCTTGAGAAAATTATATCAAATTTTTTGTATAATTTGAACTTTAAAACCAAAAACAAATAAAATTTGTAAAAATTATATTCTATATTTTTCTCTTATTTGATTTTTATATGTTTCAGCTTGAGTTCCATATACTACTTGAATTCCTTTTCCAGAACGAATTACACCTTTTGCCTGCAATTCTCTCCATTTTGCATCATCAGCAACTATTGAAGCATCTTTTACAGTAACTCTAAGTCTTGTAATGCAGGCATCTATATTTTCTATATTTTCTGCTCCTCCCAATGAAACCACTATATCATCTATGAGTTCTGTATTTCCTTTAGCTTCGTTATAATCTTTTCTTGTATAAAGTTTATTTTCAGAATCTCCTCTACCTGGTGTAGGAATATTAAATTTCAGAATTAATGTTTTGAATACAAAATAGTACACAAGTGCGTATACAGGCCCTAATATTAATATCCAAAAGTATGAAGTCTTCGCATTTCCTTGTAAAAGTCCAAAGAAAGTAAAATCTATAATTCCTCTTGAGAATGTAATTCCTACTGCTACATTAAGCACATACATCAGCATATACGCTAGTCCTTCAAGCAATGCGTGAATTACATATAGTGCAGGTGCTACAAATAAGAAAGTGAATTCTATTGGTTCAGTTATTCCTGTAAGGAATGATGTCAATGCAGCTGACAATAATATTCCTTTTATAGCCGCCTTATTTTTATCATCTGCAGTTCTGTACATTGCAAGCGCTGCCGCAGGTAATCCAAACATCATAGGTAAAAATCCGCCTGTCATTGTTTTTGTAGCTGTTGCACTAAAATGTTTCACTGTTGGATCTGCAAGCTGTGCAAAGAATATATTTTGCCCTCCTGCTACCATCTGTCCTGCCACTTCCTGATAACCTCCAAGCTGAGTATACCAGAACAGAGGATATATAGCATGGTGTAATCCAAATACATTTAACAATCTCATTGTAAATCCATAAAAGAATGTTCCTATCGCTCCTGTTGCCGCAAACATTTCTCCAGCTTTTACAATTCCCATAAAAATTGTAGGCCAAATAAACGGAAATATTGCCGCCAAAGGAATAAATAAAATTATCGTCATAACTGGCACAAATCTGTTTCCGCTGAAAAATGCCAAATAATCAGGTAATTTTTTATCTGAAAACTTGTTTGTAATTGCCGAAGCCACAATACCACACACGATACCACCAAACACACCTGTCTGTAATGTAAATATTCCAAGTTCCTTCGCATATAATGCTGCTGTTCCTCTTGCCGCAGCTTCACTCAAGCCTTTTCCAACAAGAGCATCATAAGTTACTGAATCAGCAGTTATACCTTGAAAACTCAAAATTGTCCCTATTATAGTGTGAAATAGCAAAAATCCCAAAACAGCTGATAAAGCAGCAGTTTCTTTATTTTTATTTGCAAGCCCTATAGCTACACCAACTGCAAACAGTAAGGGTAAATTTGCAAAAACAAACAATCCTACATTAGAAAACAACTGCATAAGATAATTTAACGGAGTTCCTGGTTCAAGAAAAGTTAAATTATACGTTTTTATAAGGACGGGATTTGTAAAAGAACCTCCCACTCCTAAAAGTATCCCCGCCATTGGCAAAACTGCGATAGGGAGCATAAAAGCCCTACCTATTTTTTGTAATACTGCAAAAATTCCATTGTTTTTCATAGCATGCACCATATTGAAACTATTTAAAGTATGTGATTCTTCCCCCTTCTTATGTTATAAAACAGTTTCAATAATTTCCTTTCTATAATAATATTTATTTTAATTATTGATTTTTTATAATTTTAAAAATTTAATATCACTTTCATATTTTTGAATATTTTTTATTTTATTATAAATTAAAATTTATTTCTCCATTTCCCTAACAAATCTCTGAGCAATCTCAAGAGGCCTAGTTATCGCACCCCCGACAACTACTGCAAACGCACCTAATTCCAGCATTTTTTTCGCCTGTTTTGGCTCATGTATTTTCCCTTCGGCTATTACTGGAATATGAAGCGTTTTAGCAAGATTTTCTACTAATTCAAAGTCAGGACCTTCTGATTTTTTACTGTAGGGAGTATATCCACTAAGCGTTGTTCCTACGAAATCTACACCCACTTTCTCAGCATTTACTCCTTCTTCAAACGTTGAAATATCTGCCATTAATAGCACATCAGGATATTTTTCCTTGATTTTTTTTATAAATTCATTTATTGTTTTTGCTTCAGGACGTTCTCTCATTGTACAGTCCAGTGCAATTATATCAGCTTTAGCTTTTACTAAATCATCTATTTCCTTCATCGTTACAGTTATATGCTGAGGAAATCCTTCATATTGTTTTTTGATTAGTCCTATAACAGGTAAATCTAAATTTTTTTTAATTTCTTCAATATCTCTTACTCCATTAGTTCTTATTCCAGCTGCTCCAGCCTGTGCCGCTGCATTAGCCATAAGATGCATTATAGTCCCATTTTCTATATAAAGAGGCTCTCCCGGTAATGCCTGACATGAAACAATCAGTTTCCCTTTTAATTTTTCCAATAATTTTTCTTTACTCATAATTACACCTTTTTTTACCTTTCAATTAATGTTTCTTACATTCCTATGTTACCCCATTTTTTCAATTTGTCAATAGAAAAGAGGGGTAATTTTTTATTATAAAAAAAATTTATTTTAATCTTTTTTAAATTATAGTCAATCTACTTAAAAATTGAAATAAAAATAACAAATTATACTAAACCCCGTTTAAAAATTAGAATAAATTTTTATAATAGGGTTGTTTAATAGTTAATTCATAATTATTCAATTAAATTGTTTTTTATTATTTTTTAGATATTTTGATTAATAAATATTTTTTCATATTACTATGTTTTTTCTTTTTTGTTTTCGTAGG
The DNA here is from genome assembly GCF_013394795.1 of Leptotrichia sp. oral taxon 223. Classification (NCBI taxonomy): domain Bacteria; kingdom Fusobacteriati; phylum Fusobacteriota; class Fusobacteriia; order Fusobacteriales; family Leptotrichiaceae; genus Leptotrichia; species Leptotrichia sp. oral taxon 223. Next base: position 1,823,778 of record NZ_JABXYU010000001.1, on the reverse strand, counting down.
ATTGCTCATTGCCGCAAATCCTACAACCTATGGCTAGTCTACGACATTTTTCTGCACTGACAAAAAACTCGCTATGCTCAAACAGTTTTGCCAGCACAGAAAAATGCTCCGACGGATTAGTTTATAATAAATCCGTTATTTAAATGGGGTTAGTATTAGCTATTTTTACCTCTTAGTTTTATTGCATTTCTATTAAAAATTTTCAAAAAAAAAGACTGAACATCTCGTCCAGTCCCATATAATCTATTTTTGTTCCACATCTTTATCTTTTTTAGCAAGTTCCGAAAATGCTGTAACCATTCCAGCCAGATTTTGCAGCTCGCTTGGAATAATGATTTTTGTTGATTTTCCGTCTGCCACTTTTTCAAATGTTTCCATTCCTTTTAGTGACAATACTGCTTTTGTCGGTGCAGCTTCATTTAATAATTTTAATGCTTCCGCTTGTGCTTTTTGAATTGATAGGATTGCTTCCGCACGTCCTTCTGCTTCTTTTATCTGCTGTTCTTTTTTAGCTTCTGCTCTTAAAATTGCAGCCTGTTTTTCTCCTTCTGCAACCAAGATTGCCGCTTCTCTTTTTGCTTGTGCTTCCAGAATGTTTGCCCTTTTTTCACGTTCTGCCTTCATTTCCTTTTCCATTGCTACACGAATATCAGCTGGTGGCAAGATACTTTTTAATTCCACACGATTTACTTTTATTCCCCAAGGATCTGTGGCATCATCCAATTCTTGACGCATTTTTGTGTTGATAATATCTCTTGAAGTCAATGTCTGATCGACTGTCATATCTCCAATAATATTTCTCAAGGTTGTTGCTGTCAAATTTTCAATTGCTGAAAGTGGACGTTCCACTCCATAAGTGTACAGCTTTGGATCAGTTATCTGAAAATAGACAACTGTATCAATTTGCATTGTGGCGTTATCCTTTGTAATAACAGGCTGAGGCGGAAAATCCACAACTTGTTCCTTTAACGATACACTTCTTGCAACTCTGTCAAAAAACGGATTCAGAAAGCTAAGCCCTGAACTTAGGGATCTGTCATATTTCCCCAATTTTTCAATAATAAGTACACGTGATTCTGGCACAATCTTCACTGATTTAAAAATGTAAATTAATGCAATCACAATTAGAACAACTATCAATGGTAGAGTCCAAAACATAATAATATTACCTCCTATTTTTTATTTTAAAGTTATTATTTTCTTTCCAAAATTATCTTGTTGCCCTTAAAGCCTTTAATTTTAACTATTTCCCCATTTGACAATATTTCATCGCTTACACCTGTCCAAATGGAGCCTTTGAATTTTACTTCATATTCCTTTTCAGTCTTTTTAGTATCCACTACCTTTTCAATTTTTACATCAGTCCCTTTCATGCTCGCATCAAAATTTGTCTTTCTTTGTAATTCAATGTATCTTCTCAAGACTGGACGTGTAAAAATTAGGAAAATTATCGTAAGTACAGCAAATATTAAAAACTGTATTAGTGAATCTTCTATAAAATTTGCAAGAAACATTACAATTAAAGCTGAAAGTGCAAACCAGATTGTTACAAGTCCCGGAATAATTATTTCCAGAATTGCTGCTGTTCCTGACAAAATTGCCCAAAATAATGCTCCCATTTTTCTCTCTCCTTTTTTATCTTATAAAACTTTAACTGCAAAATCCTAAAGTCCTGAAAAACCTACGCCGACATTAATCGAATTTGTTCCTTTTCCCGTACCTGTACTGCTGCAAGCTGTCATCGCAAATAAAATTACAGCTAAAATAGCCAATTTTTTCATTTTACTTCTCACCTCTTTTTCAAAATTTTTTTATTTAAACGGCTTGGAATTTAAAAATACACTCCAACTCCACCGTGCACTCCGCCCGATCCAACACCTACATTGGCTGATACGCACGCACACAAAGCTAAAGCCAGCAAAACCAATATTAGCAACTTTTTCATATTTCCTCCATTTTAAATTTATTTTACTTAATATATTTTACAACATAATTTTAATTTTGCAAATTTTTTTATTCACTAAACTTTTTTATAATTTAAATTTTAATATTATCTATACAAATTCATTGATTCCCTAAACTTGGCAATTTTATTTTCAAGCTCCTCCTTTATTCTTCTTTCTTTTTCCACAGCTTCAGGTTTCGCCTTGTTTACAAAATTTTCATTAGATAATTTTTTTACTACCTTATCCAGTTCAACTTGAGTTTTTTCAATGTTTTTCTCCAATTTTTCAATTTCCTTGTCCAAGTCAATTAATTCTGCCAGTGGAACATAAATCTCAGTTGTGTCAACTAGTCTAAATCCAACAAGTTTTGGAATTTCCACATTAAATTCATATTTTTCAACATTTGCCAGTTTATCTAATATTTTGGCATTATTTTGTAAAATATTCCTTGCATTTTCATCGGCTGTCTTGAAAATAACTTCAATTTTCTTAGATGGCGACACATTTGCTTCTCCACGAATATTTCTAATTGCTGAAATAATTTCCTTCAGATAGTCAAATTCCTTTTCAGCTTCAATATTTACAAACTCTTTTTCTTCTTTTGGAAAGTCTGATAACATAATTGTTTCTTCGCCAGTCTGCAATTTTTGCCAAATTTCCTCAGTAATAAATGGCATAAACGGATGTAGCATTTTCAGCCCTTTGTCAAGAACGTGTCTTAAAACCCACTGTGCCACAACTTTATCGCTGCCTTCCTGTCCATAGACACGTGTTTTGGCAATTTCCACATACCAGTCACAGAAATCCCCTCTGAAAAATTCATAGGCCAATTTTGCAGCAGCGTCCAATTCGTATTTTTCCATATTTTCATTAATTAATTTTGAAGCAGTCTGTAATTTGGATAAAATCCATTTATCTTCCAACTTAAACTCCAAGTTATCCACAGTTGTTGAAATATCAAAATCTTCCAGATTTGACAACACAAATCTTGACGCATTCCACACTTTATTTGCAAAAGCTGAACCCATTTCAAGCAGTTTTTCTGAAAAATGGATGTCCTGCCCTTGTGAAGTATTGTATAAAAAGCTGAATCTTATTGCATCTGCACCGTATTTTGCTATTAAGTCAAGTGGATCAGGTGAATTTCCTAGAGATTTACTCATCTTTCTACCTTTTTCATCTCTTATAATTCCGTGCAAATAAACATAATTAAATGGAATTTCATCTTTTATGTAAAGGCTCATCATTATCATTCTTGCTACCCAGAAGAATAATATGTCCGCCCCTGTAACAAGTGCATCTGTTGGAAAAAATTTTTTCAAGTCCTCAGTTTCGTTTGGCCAGCCCAATGTTGAAAACGGCCACAATGCTGATGAAAACCAAGTATCAAGCACATCCGTTTCTTCCGTCAAGTTCACATCTTTTCCAAATTTTTCACGTGCCTGCGCTTTTGCCTCTTCTAGGCTCTTTGCCACAAAAACTGTTCCGTCTTCTGAATAATAGGCAGGTATTCTATGCCCCCACCAGATTTGACGTGAAATTGTCCAGTCCCTTATGTTTTCCAACCAGTTATAATAAACTTTTTCCCATCTTTTCGGCGTAATTTGAATTTTTCCATTTTTTACAACTTCCAGAGCTCTTTTTGCAAGCGGCTCCATTTTTACAAACCATTGTGTAGAAACTCTTGGCTCAATAACTGAATTACATCTGTAGCAATGCCCCACAGCATTTTTATGATCTTTTACTCCAACTAGCAGTCCCTGCTCTTCCAAATCGGCAAGTATCGCCTTTCTAGCCGCAAATCTTTCTAGCCCCTGATATTTCCCACCATTTTCATTTACATGTGCATCTTCTGTAAAAATATTTAAAAATGCAAGTCCAGTTCTTTTTGCCACTTCAAAGTCGTTAGGATCGTGTGACGGAGTCATTTTAACTACCCCAGTTCCAAATTCCATATCCACATATTCATCTGCCACAATTGGAATTTCCCTGTTCATAAGCGGCAAAATGACAGTTTTTCCAATTAAGTGCTTGTATCTTTCATCATTTGGATTCACTGCAACTCCTGTATCTCCGAGCATTGTTTCAGGACGAGTTGTTGCAATTATCAATTCCTCGTCACTATCCTTGATTGGGTATCTAATTTCCCAGATTTTTCCATTTTTATCCTCATGATTTACCTCGTCATCAGCAAGTGCTGTTTTGTCATGCGGACACCAGTTTACAATGTATTCTCCACGATAAATGAGCCCGTCATTGTAAAGCTTGATGAACACTTCCTTTACAGCTTCTGAAAGCCCTTCATCCATAGTAAATCTTTCTCTTGACCAGTCTAGTGAGACTCCCAATTTTCTAAGCTGCTTTGTAATCAGCCCGCCATGTTTTTCCTTCCATTCCCAAGTTCTTCTCAAAAACTCATCATATCCAATTTCCTCTTTAGAAGTCCCTTCATCAGCCAGCATTCTCTCAACCTTATTTTGCGTAGCAATTCCAGCATGATCCATCCCTGGAATCCAAAGCGTATCAAACCCGCTCATTCTTTTATATCTAATAATCGCATCCTGTATCGAGTTATTAAGCATATGCCCCATATGCAGAATTCCTGTAACATTTGGTGGCGGAATCGCAATTGAATATCCTGGCTTTTCTGCATTGTGCTGTGCATTAAAATATCCTTTTTCTTCCCATATTTTATACCATTTGTCTTCTATCTCATTTGGTGAATAAACTTTGTTCAGTTCATTTGGCATTATTTTTTCCTCCTGTTTTAATTATATATATTTTTATTTAATTTTTTTCATTTCATAAATTATATTGTATATTTTATCACAAAGCTGACTTTTTTTCTACTTTTATAAAAAAATTAACAAAAAAAGCTCACTAAAATGACTAATCATCATTCAAATGAACTTTTTACAATAAATCTTTAAAATTAAACTATTTAAAATGCTGTAATTGTTGCAAGCAGACCAAAGATTACTCCCGGCAAGTTTGCTGCTGACAAGGGATAGTCCTTTTTTTCTTTTAAAAGTCCGTAACTTGTCCATATTGTACAGTTAATCGTCGCTGCCAGCGGCTGCAGGAAAAATGTTTTATTTCCATGCAAATTTCCCATTATTTGTGGAACATAAGACACATACATTATTACAGAAAGTAATGTTCCAAGCCATCCTAAAATTTTTAAATTTTTTTCACTCATTTTGTTCTCTCCCTTCTTTTAAGTTCAATTAACTTGTATGATTTAGTATATCACAAAATTTTAGAAAATCAATACTTAAATTAAAATTTTTTTACCTTAACTACAAATCAAAAACTTATCTTCTCATGCTTCATTCTTAATTTCTTCCGGTAAAATCCAAGCCCAATGTGGATAATTTCCTTAACTCCACGATTTTTCAGCTCTATATCATATTCCTTCTCTTTTATCTGCTCAAATCCTTCTTTTGCATAATTTTCCATTTCCTCTTCATTACCTGCCACTTTAAATTCAAAAATATATGCTGGATTTCCCTTATTTTTAGGCTCAAGTACCAAATCAGCCCTTCCATAACCACTTTCCCTTTCAGAAAGCCTGATATAGTCATTTCCCAGAACTATGAAAATCCCTATTAAAAATACTTTGTAATATTTCTCGTCCTTATCTGTATCAAAATAACTTAGCGACGATAATATCTCATCTTGAAGCCCTTTTGCAAATTCTTCTATTTCCCCCTTTTTCAAGTCTTTTATAATATTTGTAAATTTTTGAGTTTTTCTAATAAATCTGGCAATAAACCTGTTCTCAAAAAACTCCAGTATTTCGTTATTTGGTATCCTTATAGGATACTCATTATCTACTTTTTCCCCACCAATCGTCAAATAGCCCGCATACAGAAATAATTGCCATATATCATCCATATCAAAAGTAAATTCAGAATAATCATTTATTTCCTTATAAATTTTTTCCTTATTAAATAATTTCCCCAAATCATCAAATATTTCCTTATTCCCTTCATCAAGCATTTCATCTATCAATTTATTCCCTGAAACACCAATCCAGTAAGGACGTAATTGCCCAGCTGACAAAAAATTAATAATCGACCAAGGATTATAGATTTCACTATCTCCAAACTGATACCCGTCATACCATTTCTTAACTTCCTCCAGTTCATATTCAAGCTCATAATATTTCACAGCTCTTATGACTTCATTTTCTGTAAGTCCAAAAAACTCAGAATATTTTTCACTAAATATTGTATTTACTTTCAAATTGTTAAGCCCTGAAAAAATTCCCTCTTTTGCAATCCGTAAAATTCCTGTCATAATACCAAATTGCAAATATTCATTATCCTTCAAGGCTTCCCCATAAAATCTTTTGAAAAACGAAATTGCCTTTTTATAGTACCCTGCCTGATATGACTGAATTATCGGAGTATCGTATTCATCAATCAAAACGACAACTTTCTTTTTCCCATAATAATCATACAGATATTTTGTCAAAATTTTTAAAGAATTTTTCCAATCTGCCTCTTTCTGTTTCAGCCATATCTTGTCAAATTCCATTAATTCACTCTGATTCAAGTTTTTTCTTATAAATTCAAAGTCATTATACAATTTATTTATCAAGTTTTTTATTTCAAAATAGCAGTCTTCCCACTCATTTTCCTCAATATTCTTGAAACTCACGAATATTACTGGATATTTCCCCTGTTCACTTGCATATTCACTTTCTGAGATATTAAGATTGTCAAATAATTTTTTATTTTCTTCCCTATTTTCAAAATCAAAAAAATATCTTAACATCGACATATTAAGCGTTTTCCCAAATCTTCTTGGACGAGTGAATAGATTTACATTTGCTCCATCTTTTAAAATGCTGCTAATCAATCCTGTTTTATCAACATAATAGTAACTTTCTTCTATTATTCTTTTAAAATCAGATATTCCTATTGGTAATCGCTTTTTATTTTCCATTTTTCATCCCCTTTCCTTTCTTCATATTTTTTTAATTTAATAATATTTGTTATCATAGTCAATCCACTTAAAATTTGGAGTAAAAATATGTAAAAAACAACGTATTTGCTATAGATACGACTCTTCTACCTTTATTTTAAACCAGGATTGCTACATAAATTTTTAAAATTAATATTTTCTACCAATATTATAAACTAAAAAAGATTACTTTACAATAAGAAAAAAGCCAGTATTTCTACCAGCTTCCTCCACCTCCCCCGCCGGAACCTCCGCCAGAGAAACCGCCTCCACTAAAGAAGCCGCCTCCGCCTGAGCCACTCTTGGATGAACTAAATTTTTCACTCATTATTTGCGATTTTCCACTACTGTAACTTCTTGAAAATGCGTTCGTAAAACTGTAGTTACTATAAGCATACATATGAGTGTGGCTATTTATATAAGATTCATTTATATCAAAGTTATATAATTTTATTGTTTTTTTCATTAATTTTATTGTCTCATTTTTTACTCCAAGCGCTACTGCAAAAGGCAAAATTCCATTAAAATATTCGATTAATTCCTTTACATTGTCAAATTTTCTTATCTGATTCTCTTCCGCTGTTTTTATATACATTTTCATACCTTTCAGGTATTCTTTTTTTCTCAGCCCTTCATTTGTATATTTTCCAATTAATTTTGCATAAATAATAAATAATGCTACAAAATATGTTACAAAAACAAAAATCTCAATTCCCTGATAAAAAGATATACCTAAAATCGCTATAATTATTAGTCCTGTTAACAGTTTTTTACTAACAGTTATCCAAATTCTATGAAAAAATGATCCTAACGCTATAAATACATACAATATTATAAAAGGATTGAAAATCTCAAAATTTGTCTGTGAAAATATAAAAATCATAAAAATAGGAATTGCAAAATAAAATGGAACTAAAAAACTGCCATTGTTTTTATAAATTAATCTATGATATTTTTCCTTCAAAATTTTAATAATACTATTTCCAGTATTATAAAGCTGTTTTTCATTATCAAAAATATTATTCTTTTTTGAAGAAAGAGCATCAAATAGCATTCTTTCCTCTTCCGACAGTTCTGTTTTCTGTGTATACACTGTCTTAGATTCCTTGTTATATTTAATTTCACCATTAATTTTTTTGGCTACTATAAAACCTTTTGACAGTAATGTAAATATTCCTGCATTTAATATTTCCGCTATGTCCCTTTCACCATTTATATATGCTGCAAACATCGGAGAAATGTCTTTCGGCAAATTAAATTCTGGAATTATAGATTTTCCTTGCGGATCCCTTCCAAAAAGATTCCACGTTATGATTGAATAAATTGTAAGAAATAATAACAAAAATGGCAAAATTATTACTGCAGGATTGGAAAGATATACAATTTGCAGCTTATCTGCCAAAGTCGGACTTATCTTATCTGTTTTTAAATTTAGCATAAATGTAAGTCCATTATTAGCCTCCAATTCTCTAGTTCCAATATTTATTTCCCCGTTATTTTCTGAAACGCCGTAATTTTCGCCTTTTTCTCCATAACTTCCAGTATAAACTTCCAATTTTTCAATTTCATTTTTTTTGATTTCCTGTCCATCAGGAAACCTTATAGTAACGTTTGCCTCTTCAATCGGAACATTCCAGAACTGTCCAATTGCATTGTAGTAAATCTGATAAATTCCATCCTTTTCAAACACAGCATTATAAATATCGTAATTCAGCTCATATCTACTCCCAATCCTGTCCAAATTTACAAGCTTTGTTTTGGAACCTATTCTGTACCTTATCCCTTCATAGAAATGATTTTTCGTGTACTCTTCGTCCTCTCCGTCCCTTTTTATCCAATTCATTTTCACAAAAGACTTATGGACATCAAATCCGCCTATTTTTGAGCGCAGAGGAATATCTCTATAAATTCCGTGCTTAGGCTCTTCGCCAAACTGGTAATCAATCACTTCATTTACAGTCAGCGTCCCATTTCTATTAATTTGCACTGTAACTTCATAATTTCTTATTTTTTCACTATGCAATATTACTGCAGCAAGCCTGCTCGAATTTAATAAAAATACCATTAGAAATACAAATAATATTGAAATTTTTTTATTTTGAAAACATGTCATATTTCATCTATCCTTATTTTTAAGTTATTCTCAAACCCCTTTAATAACAAACACATAAAATTTGGTTAGAAATCGGAAAAAGCTGATATTTCTACCAGCTTCCTCCACCTCCCCCGCCGGAACCTCCGCCAGAGAAACCGCCTCCACTTGAGAAGCCTCCGCCGCCAAAACCACTTCCACTTGAACTTCCAGAATCATTCCTCAAGGTACTAAATCTTTCTTCTCTTATTTTATTATACGCATTATTGTATACTCTTGAAACTGTATTTGCCAAAATAAAACTATCGTATGTATTGAAATGCACTCCTCTATTTATATAAGAATATGTGCTTTCATCAAAATTATAGAGCTTTATTGTATTCTTCATAAGTTTTATCGCTTCATTTTTTACTCCAAGAGCTACTGCATACGGTAGTATCCCTTTAAAATAGGCTACTAGCTCGTCTACATCATTAAATTTCATAATTTGATTAGCTTCGGCAGTCTTTATGTACATTTTCATTCCATCCAGATATTCTTTTTTTCTCATCCCGTCAGCTGTATATCTTCCAATTACTTTTGAATAAATAGTGTACATTGCCATAATTATGCCAATTACAATGAAATTTAAAACTCCATATATTGCTGACATAAATAATACTACTAGCCACTTAACAACTTTTAAAAACGTACTTTTACTTCCATAAATATTCTTTAAAACTAAAAATACTCTGTTTAAAATTATTCCAAAAACACAGCCAATCATAACTAAATAAGCCACTTCAAAATTGTTGTCAGCTAAGCCTTCTGTTCCACTATTTGCATTTGTCGAAATTATAAAAACTATGACTATACCGATAATAAATGCAACATTAAAAATACTGTTATCCCTGTAAACTTTCCTTTTATATTCGTTTTCAAACAATTTCAATATTTTATTTGAAGCTTTATAAAGGCTTTTTTCATTTTTGAATATGTTTCCTGTATCAGAAAGCGCATTAAAGACTATCTTTTCTTCCTCTGCTAATTTAGGCTTGCTTCTTTTACTGTCAGACAATGTATATTTTACATTTTTCCCATCGCCTTTTTTGTCGTCAGCTTCAACATAACCTTTAGAAAGTAAAGAGAGCACTCCAATTGTCAATATTTCCTTAGGTTCCCTTACGCCTTTAATGTACGCCGCATACATGGCTGAAATATCCTTAGGTATGTTAAATTCAGGAACAATTGCCTTTTTACCCACATCTCTTCCAAATATATACCATGTTACAAAGCCATAAATTGCTAGAAATATTATTATAACAGGCCCTGCAGCAAGTAAAGGGTGAGCATAATAAAGTGTCTGAAGTTTATCTAAAAATGTTGGACTTATATTATTCGTCTTTAAATTTAAACGGAAACTTAATCCGTTATATGATTGTAAAACCTTGTTTGTTTTAATTTCAATAGTTCCATTATTCAAATTTTCAATATAATCTTTTCCATTTTGACCGTATTCACCTGTAAAAATATCTAGTTTATTAATTTCATTTTCTGTCACAGGCTTCCCATTTCCAAATTTTATATTCACTGTGGCTTTTTCAATAGGAACTTTCCAAAACTGCCCAATCGCATTAAAATATACCTGATAAATTCCATCTTTTTCAAATACTGCGTTATATATCACATAGTTAAACTCATATCTGTTTACGCCATTTTCCACAAATCTGTCTGCAGAACCTACTCTGTATCTTACTCCTTCATTAAAATTTTTCGTTGAATACTCTTCTGAAAGCCCATTTCTCTTTATCGAATTCATTTTTATGTAACATTTGTAAATATCTACCCCATTTTTCTTTGAACGTAACGGAATATCCCTATAAATTCCATGCTTTGCCGCACCGTCAAATTCATAGTCAATTACTTCATTTACTGTCAAAGTCCCATTTTTATTTATCTGAACTGTAACGTCATAATTTGTTATTTTTTCAGCAATTAACGATTTTGTATTTAAGAAAAATAACGTGAAAAATACAAAAATTATTGAAAAAATACTGTTTAATTTTTGTTTGTTAAAACTTTTCATAACAATCCCCCTTCTAAAAATCCATTTAAACAAATTAAAATTTAACTTCTGGAACTTTTTCCGCCTCTTCCACAGCATTAAAGAACTCAGCTTTTTTAAATCCAAAAATTCCTCCAAAAATATTATTTGGAAAAGTTTCCACAAAAGTATTTCTGTCTCTTGCTGTTCCATTGTAATATTTTCTTGAACTTTGAATTTCTGTTTCTATTTGAGTCAATTGAGATTGTAAGTTCAAAAAGTTTTCATTTGCCTTCAAGTCTGGGTAATTTTCCTGTAACATCATTATTGATCTTAATGTTTTTGTCATTTCATTTTCAAGTTTTTGAATTTTTTCAATATTATCAATATCCTTTGTATCAATTGACATCATCTGACTTCTCAATTTTACCACATTTTCCAGAGTTTCCTTTTCATGTGTCGCATACCCTTTAACTGTATTCACAAGATTAGGTATCAAATCCAGTCTTTTTTGCAAATAAACACCTATTCCACTCCAACCTTCCTCATTCAAATTCTTCAATTTGATATATTTATTGTAAATCCCCATTGCCATCAGAACCAAAATTACCAAAATTCCTATAAAAACAAACACAATATTCATAATTCATTCTCCTCTTCTATTTTTTATTTTTATTTATTTTATTTAACATAAATCCAATTAATATTACCACAACAGCTCCTATAAAAACATTATAATAAACCGTGTAATCCCTTGGCTTTGAAACTTTCTTTCCATCTGCTTTTTCCAATTTTCCTACCAAAACTTCATCCCGTTCCTTTATTGAATCGACAAATTCTGCAATATCGTACTCAGGCTTATCTAAACTTTCATCTCCAAAGGTTATTTTATAATCTTCCCCTTCTGTAGCCCTAAACACAATTCTGTCTGGAACATAATTTCCTGTTACCCCTTTTATTTTGAGCGGTGAATTATCTCCATTCCTTATTTCAACGATTATTTCAGACAATTTTGGCACATTTTCTAAATTTATCATCAAATTTGACTTTTCTCCAACTTTAGAAATTATCCCTTCCGCATAAAAATCATCTCCGCTTCTCACAGCATAATTTCTCTGAAATTCATCTTCCACATCCAGAACAATATTTTTTAACGGCAAAAACTTGCTCTTGATTTTCAGAATTGTACTTTTCCCTTCCTGCTCAACTTTATAATCCAATTTTGTCCCTACAGTTTTAAGTTTTCCAGCCTCATTATTTGACAATTTCAAAATTGCTTCACTAAAGATATTTCCTTTATCTAAAGGCGTTACAACTTTATAAAATTCATATCTTTTTTCTGAAAATTCTATTGTCAAGTTTGACTTATCAGGTGTCTTATAAATTTCTCCCGAAGTTATCTGTTCCCAATCTGTACCGTTATTACTTCCAAACAAAATATATTCGGTGTAAAAATTTTTGGAAGAAATCAGCGCAAGCCTGTTTCCAATTATATCCTTTAACGAACTGTCGGAATTAAATTTCACAATAAATTCCATTTTATCCTTTTTCGTCAACACTTCATCTATTTTTGCCCTTGCCACAACTTTTTCGCTGTGCTTTTCCTGCTCTTTTCCAGTTTCGATAACATAAGGAACTTCTTTCCCATTCTTATCAATTATCCGTATATCTCCAAGATTATTTTTACTGTTCTCATAAATATCCTCTGTCAAAAAAAATTGCTTGTATGCCGACTTTCCTGTTATTTTTATAGTTTTAAAATACTGGCTGGAAAAAAGTTGAATAACTGTTATTAAAAATAAAAACAATATTATTTTATTTATTTTCTTCATCTTTCTCACCTTTTCCAAAATCCTTATCCCTCAAACTCTCTTTCACTTCCTGCTCCAATTTCTTCAAAGCTGTCTGATAAATATAGGAAGTTCCAATCAAAATAGCCCCCATACTAAAGTAAGCAATCAACTTATAGGAATTATCAAATCGTAAGAAATCCCATAAAAAACTTTTTGCCACAAAAAATATTCCTATTCCAAGCCCAATTCTTCTAACATTTCTATTTGGCACTTTAAACCCTTTCCAGACTAAATATCCACATAATAGCAGTCCAACTATATCCAAAGCTAGTCCAGCTCCTAAAAACAGCATATTTGACTGTTCGTATATTCGTAAAATAATATTTGCTACAAAAAGAAAATATATTGATTCTCCGAGTATCCACAATGGTTTTTTCTCATTTTTTTTGAAAAAGCATAAATGAATATCATTTTTTGAAACCATAAATAAATATATATTTACAAAAACTAGCAAAATTAGATATATCTGAAAGTTTATTGGCGGATATCTTGAATACAAATTTTCTTCTACCCATTCTCCGCTTCCAAAAATATATTTTACACAATTAAACATATTTATAAATAACAAATAAATTATTTCAATTATTACTAAAAATCTCAAGCTAAAACTGTCCTGCAATTTCTTTATTTTATACGTTACCGTTCTTAAAATAAAAAGTGAAAATAATACACCAAACAATACATCTTTACCATAATTTATCGTTTCAAATGAAGTAACAACATTAAAAACAACTTTATTTATAAAAAATATTGAATAAACAAAAATCAGATATTTAAATATTCCATTTAAAACCCGTACTTCTTTTTTGTAACTTTTCTGCTTAATCATAAAATAAAGTATAAATGAAAAAGATATTATCATCAAATCCTGAATATACACAAGCAAGTATTTTTCTTCCCGCACAATTAAATTACTTACCAGCGAAACTAGATAAATCGCAATTGTTCCATATCGCATTTCTTTGTTTTTATATTTTCTATAAAAGAAATATAATAGTGCAGTTTCAGCACCCCAGGCAACCACAACAAATTTTTCTGGCACAATTAACGGAATAATTAGGATAAAACTTCCTAATGCTACGATATAAAAGATTTTTGCAACTTTGTTGTCCTTGAGTCTGTCGCCAAAAAATCCATAAATTACTCCAACTGTTCCAACTAATACGGCTTTTAGCCAGCTTGGCGTTGTCTTGTCAAACAAGCTGTAAATCAATGAAAATTTTATGATTAGATTTAAACTTAGAAATATATAGTCGATTACGTTGCTTTGACGATTTTCTTTTTTGTGAGAATTTAGGAAAATGAAACTGTATGCCGTTGTAAAAATTACGATGTAGAAAAATGCCGTAATTTTGTCATGAATGCTGTAATTTAAATAATAAACTAGCCCCGTCATATTCACTACACCCGTAACAAATCCAAAAATCTTGCTGTATATCCAGTCCTTTTTCCAAGAAACTCCAAGCACAATTCCCTGCAAAATCAAAGAATATGCCAAAACGTAATAAATCTGGACATTGCTCTTATTCACCCAAATATATGCTCCGTAAGGCAAATATCCACCAATCAGCGACAATACTCCAATTATCTGGCTATCATATCGCAATGAAAGAATCACAACCAGCCCTGTCAGTATTACCGATATAAAAAGTCCCGCTGTCATTGGATAAAGTTTGAGATAAAGCGTAGAAAGAAGCGTAGTCAAATAAAGAATCCCAATTCCACCGCCAATCAGCCCAACTGCAAAATGCTTTTTATTTTTCTGATAAAATTTTTCTCCAGCAAAAAGAAAAAACATCCCAAGCAAATACGATGCCGAACTTTTTACATAATTATTTGTCAGAATTTTTGCAAACTGTGTCCGAAATACTAAAAAAACTCCCAAAAAGATTGATATTATCCCTAAAAAGTTAAAACCCTTCAAACCAATAAGTTTTTCAAATACAAATCTTTTTTTCTCTCTTTCAAAAAGAAATTCCCCTTCTTTCAAAGCCGTTTCTTCTTTTATCTTATTATGAAAAACCGAAGATTCCTCTTGGAGAAATACCTTATTTTCAAAAGTTTTCCTATTACTTTTCTCTAAAAAATCACCAATTTTCCCATTAATTTTTTTGAGTTCATCTCTTAATGAATCAGCTTCATCTGAAAATTCACAAGAAAGATTTCTTTCCAGCATTTTGACTTTTCTCTTCATTTCCTCTGCATAATTAGAAAGCCTTCTAGTCACTCCACTTTCCAATTCCACATTCATCTTCTCAGCCAAAATATTCTGAAACTTATCAATCTCACCATTTCTCCTAACCTTTTTAGCTTCCTTCAATTCCTCAATAAGCACTGCATTACTATTTTTAAGCCTTCCAATTTCTTCTTCCCTAACTTTCATCTTTTCATGAAATACCTTTAAATCCTTTGCCAGCCTTTCATTCTCTTCCAAAAGTTCCTTTTCCCTGCTTATTCCAGCCTCATTTTTTATATTTGTAATTATTGATTCTATCTCCGAATTTATTCTCCCAATTTCCTTATACTTATTCTCAAGATTCTCTAATTCTTTTAGTTTGTCAATCATTGTAAAACCACCTCAAAACTCGCAATATATTATACAATCTATGAAATGTATTTTTAATTTGCAAAATAATTTATAATTTTATACTATTCCCTATTTAAATAGTGAATATTTAATAAATTTTCAACTATTATAAGAATATTTTCTATTTTCTAATGAGATTCTGTATTAGATTATTTTGTTTAATAACAGTTTTTACTATTTTATTATTATATTTTTTATTTTCGTAGGATTACTCATTGCTGTAAATCCTTATCTTGCGTAAAAGTTCGTAACAAATTCTTATTTAAACGAAGTTTAATATAAATTGGATTTAGTATTAACTGTAATTTCTATCAAATTTAACTGCTACTTCTTTTCCAAAAAATGCTATCCCAATTTTCAATACATTCTCAACTCCAGAATTTTTTAATACAGAAGCATATTCTTTCTCTTCAATCTGCTGTAATGCAGTATCACACTCATTCTCCAATTTTTCAAAAATTTTATCTTCCCTCAAATTTTCCATTGCATTTACAACCTTCAATTCCAAAATAATCCCTTCTTTTCTTTTTTCCAGATTTTTAGGCTTCAAAATCAAATCATATCTGCCTTTCCCAGAAAAATTATTTGAAGTTATCTCATATTCATTTTTCAGAATCAAAATTATTCCAAGCATTAAGCCATGATAGAACTGCTCTTTATAAACTCCACTTACATCAAATATTCCAACATTTTCCAATAAAATTTTTCTTAATTCCTTCTTAAAAGTTTCAATATCTCCATTTTTCAAGGAATACACCATATTATAAAAGCTGTTATAATTCTCAAAATATACTTCTATAAACATTTTTGAAAACATTTTTAATATTTCTTCATTCGGAATTTTCAAATAAACTTGTTCCTCATCATCCTGAACTTCTTCTGCCAATGTCAAATAACCGCTGTGAAAAAACAAATTCCATATATTTTCTTCATAATTTGCTTCCAAGTCTGCAAAAGTCATATTCTCATCTATTCTTCTTAAAATAGATTTTTTATTCAAAAGTTTTGAAAAATCATCAAAAATCTCATTTTTCAGTTTTTTTAAATATAATTTTATCAATTCATTTCCACTCGTATTTACCCAGTACGGCTTTAATTTTTCATCATTCAGAAAATTAATAATCGACCACGGATTATAAACTTTTATATCTCCAAACAAATATCCATTGTACCAACGTTGGACATCTTTAAGTTCAAATTCTAAATCAAAATCCTTTAAAGCCTGCTTAACTTCACTTTCTGTAATCCCAAAATATTCTGTAAATCTATTGTCCAGAATTGTATGAACTCTTAGATTATTCAATCCAGAAAATATATTTTCCTTTGCAACTCTTAAAATCCCTGTCATAATTCCCATTTCCAGATAATTATTATCCTTTAGGACAACTCCATAAAATGTTTTAAAAAAGCTAATTGCTTCTTGATAATAGCCTTTCACGTATGAATCAATTATCGGCTGATCATACTCGTCTATTAGCACTACCACTTTTTGTCCATAATATTCATATAGATATTTTGTTAAATCCAGCAAGGATAATTTCCATGTTGCTTCAGTTGCTCTGTTAAATAAAATCGAATCATATTTTTCTTTTTTTCTCGCACTTAAATTTTCCTTTACAAATTCAAATTCATCATATAGATCTGAAATTGTATTTTTTATCATCTCAAACCCATTTTCCCAGTTACTTTCATCATAATTCCTAAATGAAATCGAAATAACTGGAGCGGTTCCCTGCTTTTCAAAATACTCATTTTCAGAAATTTTTAAATTCTCAAACAGCTTTTTATTTTTATCTTTATTTTCTATATCAAAAAAATATTTTATCATCGACATATTAAGTGTTTTTCCAAATCTTCTCGGACGTGTAAACAGCTTAACTTCGCCAGGTTCTCCTATAATGCTTTTTATCAATTCTGTTTTATCAAAATAATAGTAATTTCCGTCTATTATTTTTTTAAAATCTGATATTCCTATTGGCAGTTTTTTCTTCATTTAACATTCCTCCCTTTTTACTTGGTCAGTACCAAACTAGACTATTTATAAATAAACAGCAAAATTTCTCTAAGCAGTTTGCAAGCTAATGCCGTAGATTGCCCAGACTGATCGTATACAGGCGATAATTCATTCATGTCAAGCCCTACAATATTTAATTGTGAAATTTTTTCTATTGCCTCATGAAGTTCCACAAAAGTAACTCCTCCAGCTTCAGGTGTTCCAGTTCCAGGAAATTCCGATGGATCAAGTACATCTAGGTCCAATGTAAAATACACAGGTTTCCCCTTCAATCTTTCCACAGCTTCATCAAGTCCATCAAAATTAAATTTTGTTGTATGAAGATGTTCCTTTGCAAATTTCCATTCATCTCTTTCGCCACTTCTTATTCCAAACTGAAAAATTCTGTCATCTCCAACAATGTCCCAACATCTTCTAATTACAGAAGCATGTGAATAATACTGCCCTAAATACTCATCTCTCAAGTCTGTATGTGCATCAAACTGGATAATGTGCAAATCTGGATATTTCTCAGCAACCGCTCTTACAGCTCCCAATGTAACAGAATGCTCTCCACCAATCATAAACGGAATTTTCCCATCTTTCAAAATTTTCGCCGTTTCATCCTGAATATCCTGCAACGTACTTTCTGAATTTCCAAACGAAAGCTCCAAATCTCCTCCATCAAAAACCTTAATATCCTCCAAATCCTTATCTTGATAAGGGCTATAAGTTTCTATCCCAAAACTCTCATTTCTCATAACCGCCGAAGCAAATCTAGTCCCCGGCCTAAATGAAGTTGTACTGTCAAATGGAGCTCCAAAAATAGCAATTTTGCTCTCATTATATTCATTGTCGCACCCTATAAATGTATGTACATTTTTATTTTTCATATAAACTCTCCTTCTCGTTTTTTATTCTAATTATTTTATTAAATTTTTAACATAATTTGGCAATGCAAACGCCCCTTTATGCAATTCCGTATTATAATATCTCGTTTCTATCCCAAATTTATTCCATTCATCAGCCTTCAAATCTTTCACAGGATTATATTTTTTTGAAGCAAATCCGAACAACCAATGTCCTGATGGATATGTTGGTATATGTAACTGATAAACTGTTGCAAATGGGAAAACCGCCCTTAACTGTTTGTTTGCTCTTGCTGTTGCTTTAGCATCTGCCTCATAATATGGGCTTTCGTGCTGATTTACAAGAATTCCGTCTTCTTTTAATGCGTTAAAGCAATTTCCATAAAATTCCCTTGTGAATAAATCTTCTCCAGGCCCGAATGGATCTGTCGAATCCACAATTACAATATCATATTCATTTGTCTTGGAACGTACAAATTTCAATCCATCCTCATAATAAATATGAACCCTTTCGTCATCCAGTTTATTCGCTGTCCTAGGCAAATATTCACGGCAAAGATCAACAACCATCTTGTCAATTTCCACCATATCAATTCTCTCAATATGTCCATACTTTACAAGCTCACGGACAGTACCGCCATCTCCAGCACCAATCACCAATATTTTCTTAGCCTTCGGATTTACAGCCATAGGAACGTGAGTTATCATTTCATGGTAAATAAACTCATCCTTTTCTGTCAGCATCATAAATCCATCCAATGTCAAAAACCGCCCAAACTCTGGCGACTCAAAAATATCAATCCGCTGAAAATCACTTTTCGCACTAACCAATTGCTTATCAACCTTTATAGAAAATCGAACATTTTTTGTATGTTCTTCTGTGTACCATAATTCCATCTGCTACACTCCTTTCGATTTATATTACCTATTTTTTTATAAAAATCTTACAATAAAAAATATCTAGTATTTTATTTCAATGTTTTTTTCTTTGAAGTTTTTTTTATAAATTTCTCAAATTTTCTATTGTTTATAATTTTATTCTATTTTTTTACCTTAAATTATACATTTCTCAAATAATTTTCCTTAACCTTAACCCTATTTAACCATCCTGTCAAAAAATCATTCTGAGTAGCATCCCTTTTAGCAAGAGATTTATAGTATTCACGCTGCAAACTATGATAAACAGCCAAAAATTTAGCTGAATTAACTTCATTTAAGTATTTCAATGTCTGAGGCCCAATCGCCCCATCCACGCTCACAATATTTTTACCATAAACTTTATTCACAGCTTCCTGTGCTTTCTTAATTCCATATCTTCCAGCATTTACCGAAAAATCAAATATGCTGAGTGCCACTTTATCATTTTTCACTTTATCCAATTTTCTAGCCTTATAATATTTTTCCTCATAAATTTTCTGTGCCATTGCTTTTGTCAAATCTTTCATACTACCTTTGTATCCACATTCTCTGGCTCGTTCCTTAGTAATGCCATATTTAGTTTCTCCACCCTTATCATTCTTATCATTAGAGTAGCTTCCTTCAACTAGCAAAATATAATTAAAAAATTTCAAAAATCTACTATCAGCCATTTTTATTTCCTTCTTTCATTTATTTTATCTATTTTAAGTGGAATTCCGCAGACACTGTCTGCGCTTTTCATATTCAAAATTTTCACTCCAAAACAACATTTATCTTTTCAACATGCATATCTTCAGTTCCCGTAAGCAAACAACCCTTTTCTTTCGCATATTCAATATAACTTATAATTTCCTCTGTAATTCGCTCCCCTGGTGCTAATATCGGTATTCCTGGCGGATAAGCCATAACAAATTCCCCACTTATTTTACCAGCACTTTCCTTTATGGGAATCATTTCCTTTTCTGAGTAAAAGGCTTTTTGCG
Organism: Leptotrichia sp. oral taxon 223; assembly: GCF_013394795.1. Lineage (NCBI taxonomy): Bacteria > Fusobacteriati > Fusobacteriota > Fusobacteriia > Fusobacteriales > Leptotrichiaceae > Leptotrichia > Leptotrichia sp. oral taxon 223. Next base: position 1,803,543 of record NZ_JABXYU010000001.1, on the reverse strand, counting down.
GTGGAAGCACAACATCAGGATTTATATATTCGTGATCAAACATTCCTGTTGAATCTTTTGAGTAAAGCCGTTTAATTTCTGCAAGCGAAGATATTAGTCTCTCTATTTCCAAGCCTCTGTCCCCCGCCGAAATTATAGCCAAGATATTTCCTAAATCTCCAAATTCAATCTGAATTTCATAATCATCCCGCAAAATATCATAAACTTCAATTCCCGCAAGCCCAATATCCTTTGTATACACAGATAATTTTGTCGTATCAAAGTCATAAACTGAATCCCCGTCAATCAGTTCCTTCCCATACGCATAATATCCACCTAATTTATTAATTTCATTTCTGGCATATTCCGCAAATTTAACCGTCTTTTCAAAAAGTTCTCTTCCATTTATTGCCAAATTTTTTCTTGCCACATCAAGTGAAGTCATAAGTAAATACGATGCACTCGTAGTTTGAGTCAAGTTTATAACTTGCCGTACATAATCAGCATTTATCCGATCTCCACTTAGTAAAATTGAACTTTGTGTAAGAGAACCACCTGTCTTATGCATACTGATTGCCGCCATATCTGCTCCAGCTTCCATCGCTGAAATTGGTAAATTTTCATCAAAATAAAAATGTGCCCCATGTGCCTCATCAACTAACACAAGCATATCATTCTCGTGTGCCAGTTTTACAATGGATTTCAAATCCGAACAAATTCCATAATAAGTGGGATTATTCACTAATATTGCTTTTGCATCAGGATTGCCCTGAATTGCCTTTTTTACATCATTAATTGACATCCCAAGTGATATTCCCAATTTTTTGTTAAGTCCAGGATTGATATAAACTGGAATTGCTCCACAAATTACCATCGCATTAATGGCACTTCTATGCACATTTCTTGGAATAATGATTTTATCCCCAGCCTTGCAAGTCGCCATAATCATAGCCTGCACAGCCCCAGTCGTCCCACTTACCATAAAATAAGCCTCTTTTGCCCCAAAAGCCTCCGCTGCTATATCCTGCGCCTCTTTAATAACCGAAGTCGGATGGCATAAATTATCAAGCGGCTTCATCGAATTAACATCCATCTGCATTGCATCCAGCCCAATAAAATCTCGAAATTCCTTATTTCCACGACCTCCCTTATGCCCTGGCACATCAAATCTCACAACCCTGTTGGAAAGATGATTTTTTAACGCATCAAAAAGAACAGTCTTATTCTGTTTATTTCTATTTATATTTTTCCCCATTTCTTCAACTCCTTCCATATTTTTTTATTTATTCATAATTTTAAATCCCCAAATTTTTTATTAAACATTTAGACAAGTTACATTTACATTTTGATTAGTAACTATTTTTTTATAATTTATATATTTTTTCTTTTTATTAAAGCAAAGGGGAACAATCGCCATCCCCTTTGCAATCCCCGCTCGTCTAAGCATTTTTTGAAAACAAAAATTAAACTCGCTTCGCTCAAACAGTAATTTTTATTTCCAAAAAATCACGACATTTCTGATTCAATTATAATAATTATTTTACTTATTATTTTCATGAATATAATAAAAAATTTTTTATAAATTTCCGAGATTTTAATTTTTCAGTAAAAGACAACATGTTTGAGCTTTTCTGTTATATTTAAATTAAATAACAACCTTATGAAATTAAAATAACTTTTGTTAAAAGCGAGTTTTGTCTTTTGCTGTAAAATTGAAATTCGAGAAGCGGGAGTGCAGAGGTATGGCGTTTGATACCTCTGCTTTAAAAAAATTAATATAAATAAAAATAAGAAAAAAAACTATTATTAATCAAAATACTTTAGAAACCAAAATATAAAAAATATTTTTTTTGATATTTAATTTAAGTGTAGAATGATTTTAATAGATATTCATTCCGCTATAAATTTCTATCATTTCCTTCCTAAGTCTGTCTGTAATTTCCAGCCTTTTTTTTGGTGCAATTTCATAGACATCCTGATTAAAAAGATAATTTTTCAGCTCAATTTCCTTTATAAGCATTTTTGTATGAAAAATATTTGACTGATATACATTTACATCAATAGCATCGTATATTTTCAGCTTTTCAGGATCAATATAGTCCTGAATTGAAGTTATGTTGTGATCTGTAAAAAATTTCTTTCCTGAAATATCTCTTGTAAATCCACGTATTCTGTAATCAATCGTAATTATATCCGAATCAAAGCTGTCTATCAGATAATTTAGTGTATTTAATGGTGAAATTTCCCCGCAAGTTGCAATGTCAATATCCACTCTGAAAGTCGAAATTGAATTATCTGGATGGTATTCTGGAAAAGTATGCACCGTTATATGGCTCTTATCCAAATGAGCGTGAACTGTATCAGTGTCCTGACTTGCACTTGTCTTTTTCATGCTGTGTTTATCCATCCCTATCTCTTTAAAAAATGGCTCTCCTCTATTACAAGATTTATCAATATTTTCTGGATTTATTCTTTCTTCTGCAATCAAAACATTTACAGAAGCTCCCTGCGGTTCATAATCCTGCTTTGAAATATTTAAAACTTGCGCCCCGATCATTTCTGCTACACGAATAAGTATTTTCGTAAGCCTTTCCGAATTATACTGCTCATCTATATACGCAATGTAGTCCTTCTGCTCCCTCTCTGTTTCCGCATAGCAAATATCATAAATATTGAAACTCAACGTTTTTGTCAAATTATTAAATCCATACAACTTAATTTTATTATTTTCCGACTCATTCATCTCTTCACTTCCTCTCCCGTTCCTTCACACTATACTTAAAACCCTTTTAAAAATTAAATAACCCTGTCATTTAGTTAGATTTTAAGGCATTATTACTTCAGTCTTAAAAATTTATTTATTTCTTCCATATTTTTTTCTATTTTTTTGACTTATTTTTTCGCCAAATTATAACATTTATACACAATTTTTACAATTAAAATTACAAAATGAATTTTCAAAAAAATTTAAATCCAAAAAAAAATCACAGCTAAATTAATAACTGCGATTAAATTAAAATATTTTAAACCATCCTATACTTCACTATCCTGTTCTCGCACCCCATTACATAAATCTCATCTTCAATCACACAAATTTTCACAATTCTTTCCTTCAATATTTTTTCCTGTTTTAAAATATTGAATTTCCCGTCTGTAATTACCAATTCTCCGTTTTCCAGACCAATAAAATATTTGCCTTCGAATTCTTCAATGTACGTTATTTTTTTGTTGGAAATTTTTATTGAATTGTAAAGCTCCTGATCTAGAATGTTCCATATTTCTATTTCTCCATCTTCTGTACCTGCGAAATATTGAAGCCCTACTATTTTTGAATAGGTATGATTATTTTCAGTTTTTACTTCAAATATTTTTTTTAATTTATTTTCAAAAATGCTTATGGTGTTTATATGTTTATAGTCTTCCCTGAACTTGATTATAACGTTTTCTCCGCTTGTGAAAATTTTATAATTTCCATTTTTCCTAGATCTTGTAAGCCTTGTGGAAATAAGTTCCTCTGTATCGACATCATAAGAAAAAAGGTAGTTTTTTTCAATATAGACAATCCTGCCGCTCGTTATAAAGTTCATTACTTTTATAGCATTGCTTATATCGAATACAAGTTCTACTATTCTCTTTTTATTTCCGTCACACTTGTATACTTTTCCATTCGGAGTAGAAACAAAAAATATGCTTGAAACAAATAACTGGTTTTTTTCCTTTATATATTTTATAATTTCACAGTTTTTTACTTTCCCGCCACTTTCCTTTTCAAATTTATTTTTGTTAAAATAAATCAGCTTTTCTCCAGTCGTTATAATCCGTTTGTTGACAGGTTCCACGCCAAAGTCGTTTATTCTCGTTTTATATACAATATCTTCTTCTAAAATTAATTCCATTTTTCCCCTTAATTAATATATAATATCTTCAGTCGGGCTGTATCCGCTGTCCTTCAATGTTTTCCGCATCTGTTCACTTGTTTTTGAGAAAATCTCATTATTATAATATGTTTTCCAGTCCCCGTCAATCTTATTTGTATCTAAAATATATTTAAACAGCATAAAAGTATCTTTTTTAGCCGCATCATAGACATAAAGCCTGAAAGTATAGTATCTTGGCTTCTTCTTTTCATCTTTTTTCGGAATATTTGTAGGAATCAATTTGGCAATATCATTTTCAAAATCAATTAATATTTTAAAAATATTTTCATAAGACAATTCCCTTCTTTCACGTATATTATAAACCAATCCTACTTCAAGATTGTCCAGTCCGAGATAATAAGTCATAAAATCACGTTCCACATCACAATAAACATTCCCTTTCAAACGTGAACGGCCTATCAGCTCAATTTCCTTAGTCACATATATATTCGGATCTTTTATCCAATTACAAGTTTTTGAAAATGAAATGCTTGACACCAATAAAATAAGTAGTATTATTAATTTTTTCACTTTTCCTCCTAATGTTTACAATTTTATATTATATTTAAACCTCTGGAAAATCAAGCTGGCAGCAAGCAACATTTTTTGAGTTTGATTTTAAAGAAGTTTGTTACATAAATATTTTATAAAAATATACTTATAAATTAATTTCAAAAAATATAGTTTTATGTTTTAAAATAATGTGTGAATGCTTTTAATATTATTTTTATAAGTTTTATTTTATCTTTTATTTTTATTAACGTATATCACTAATAAAAGTTTACCATATTTTTTTATTAATTTCAAGATATAACAAAAAATCAAGTTTTTACACAAAAAAGAAAATCAAATTAATGATTTTCCAGATTTATATATGTATAATATTTAAAATACTCATCAGAATAGGCACTACTAATATAAATAAAATTGTACTTGTTGTAACTACATTTGTAGAATATCCAATATCTCCATTAGTTTCATTAACCAAAATTGGTAATGCTGCAAACACTGGTGCCGCCGACTGTATCACAAACGTCTTTATTTCCAGGTCATTTAGCTGCACAAAATGTCCAGCAATTTTCAATAACACAATCATGACAATTGATGAAAATACAAATCTTCCAAGTAAAGCCAAGTTCGTATCCAAATCAAACCGGATACTGTGAAGTCCCGCATCTGCCAGCACTATTCCAATATAAAGCAATGCAAGAGGTGTTACAACGCTTCCAAGATATTTTGTAGTTTCCACAATCGGAGTTATTACTTTTATGCCTGACAAAAGTACAATAAAGGCTATTACAAAAGCAATAAGTGGAGGTGATAACAACTTTTTTAGATTAAACCCACTTTTCTCATCTTCATTACCTTCCAACGAATCACCTGCCAGAAGCATATACCCTAAAGTCCAGATTGACACAGTATTTGTAATGTAATACATTAAATAATATTTGGAAGCTGCTTCTCCAAAAAGTGCCATATTTAGCGGAAGTCCAATAAATATTGTATTTGCATTGACTACTGCATTATAAAAGACCCCACGTCGTCCTTCTCTCATCTTCACTAGCTTTATTACAAAAAAAGCTGCAACATATCCGATAATAACCGAAGCAAATGTAAAAATCAAACGGTTTGACACTTCCTTCAAAGCATCCATATTCAAATATTTCAAGACTGAATAGAATATTGAACAAGGCAAAGCCACATTTGTAATAAGTTTTGACACATTTTCACTAAATGTGTGATGAAACCAGTGCCTTTTTTTCAAAATATATCCAATCGCAATCATAACAATAATAGGGAAAATACTTCCCAGTGATTTCAAAAAAATCATTTCTAACATTCCTTTCTTTTACTATGCAATTCTTTAAGACAGACAAAGCAAGGACTTGTCAAAGTCCCTGCACTTTTATCAATATCAATACTATAACTTAAATAGCAAGTCAGTATAAGTCGGGAAACTCCAATATTCCTTATCAATAATTTTTTCCAAATTATCACAAGGAATTCTCAATGCCTCTAGTCCCGTTACTAATTTCTCTTTTGCCAAATCTGTCTGTTTTCCCAGATCTTTTTCATTTTTAACTCTGTTAATTCCCTTTTCAAGTGACTTTACTTCTTTTCTCAAAGTGATAATATTTGTCAGCACTTCCTTTAATATTTCTTCCTGTTCCTTTATAAAAGCCTTTCCATATTTTGAATTTTTTTCAATGTGATCAGCCAGTAAGTTTGCATATTTTAATCCAGATGGCAAAATACTTTTATTTGCAATGTTAATTAATGTTCTTGATTCAATATTTAACTGCGTTACGTATCTTTCTGCATAGGCATTGTATCTTGCGATGGATTCCTGTTCAGAAAGCATTCCAATTTCCTGAGTCAATTCCAGCACATCTTTATCTATCATCTTTCTAAGCGCCGTATTTGAAGCCACTTCGTTTGTAAGTCCTCGTTTTTTAGCCTCTTTTGCCCATTCGTCGCTGTATCCGTTTCCATTGAAAATTATTCTGTGATGTTTTTTATAGGCATTTGCAATGATTTCATTTGCTACTTTCGGCAATGATTTTTCAGTTGCTTTTTCCAATTTATCAGCATATTCAGATAACACTTTTCCTACCATGGCATTTAACACAGCGGCAGAAGTTGCAGGCGTGGAACTTGATCCCGGCATTCTAAATTCAAATTTATTCCCAGTAAATGCAAATGGTGAAGTTCTGTTCCTATCTCCCGCATCCATACTGAATGTCGGTAACACATCAACTGACAAATTTACTTTTGATGATTCTGACACAGGTGCGTCTTTTTTGTATGCAATATTATTAAAAATCGTTGTCAACTCATCACCTAAAAAGATTGAGATGATTGCTGGCGGCGCTTCATGCCCTCCAAGTCTGTGATCATTTGTTGCAGTTGCAGTTGCATATCTTAACATTGGGTAATATCTGTCAACGGCTTCGATTACTGATGCTACAAAAATTAAAAATTGCGTATTTGATTTCATGTCTTTTCCAGGACTGAAAAGATTTTTGCCGTCATCAGTTCCCAGTGACCAGTTATTATGTTTTCCTGAACCGTTTACCCCTGCGAATGGCTTTTCGTGAAGCAATGCTACCAAATCATGCCTTAATGCAGTTTTTTCAATAGTTTCCATTATTATCTGATTTTGATCTGAGGCCAAGTTTGCTACTGAAAATAGCGGCGCTACTTCAAACTGGTTCGGAGCAACTTCATTATGTCTTGTCTTTGATGGAATTCCTAATTTCCACAGCTCAACGTCGACATCACTCATAAAATTAATTACATTTTCCTTAATCTTTCCATAATAATGATCGCTTAATTCCTGTCCTTTCGGTGCAGGCGCTCCAAATAATGTTCTTCCTGTAAGCAGCAAATCGTTTCTTGCTTCAAACAGGTCCTTTTTCACCAGGAAATATTCCTGCTCCACTCCCAAAGTATTAAATACGTGATTAGCTGTAGTATTTCCCAGAGCCCGTAAAACTCTTAACGCTTGTTCACTTATGTATTTCATTGTTCTTAATAAAGGCACTTTTTTGTCCAACGCTTCGCCAGTAAATGAAATAAAGGCGGTAGGAATATATAACGTAACTCCATTTTTATTTTCTCTTATAAACGGATATGAGCTTGTATCCCAAATTGTGTAGCCTCTTGCCTCAAAGGTGCTACGCAGCCCTCCATTCGGAAATGAAGATGCATCAGATTCACCTTTTATCAAATTTTTTCCAGAAAACTTGTAAATAAGTTCCTCATTTTCAGTAGGTTCCAGAAATGATTCATGCTTTTCCGCTGTCAAGTCATTTAATGGCTGAAACCAGTGACAGTAGTGAGTTGCCCCTCTTTTAGTCGCCCAGTCCTTTATAGCATTTGCAATGACTTCAGCTGTTTCCTTCGACAATTCAGTCTTGCCCAGTTGTGACGCCTTAAACTCTTTAAAAACAGCCTTGGAAACTCTTTTTTTCAAATTACTGTCCCTAAAGACATTTTCTCCAAAGCTTTTCATAGCGTTTTCCATAAAATTTAACCTCTTTTCCGTATCAATTTCTTATGGAACAGTGTTTTTCCACTCTCCATTTTTTTAAATATATTTTATTATACAATGCGGGAAAATATAAGTCAAACAAAAATTTCCTCATTCTCTTTTTTTATTTTTATAAAAAAAATATATAATAATTCTAGTTTAAAATAAAAAGAGAAGGTTAGGCTATATCTAATTTTTACATATTTTTACTTCTATTTTAAGTGAACTGACTATACTCACAAAAAAGTATGTTATTCATATCAAATGAAATAAATGTTAAAATATCAATTAACAGGCAGATAAATAAAAACAAGGAGAAAAAATAAAGATGAAAGACTTAACAAAAGGAAACGAATTAAAAACTATAATTTATTTTTCTTTACCAATTTTAATAGGAAATTTATTTCAGCAGATTTATAATATTTCAGACACAATCATTGTGGGAAATTTTTTAGGAAAGGAAAGCCTTGCGGCTGTAGGCTCAAGTTATCAAATTAATGTACTTATAATAGCTGTTTCTATAGGTATTTCATTAGGGACAAGCATTCTAATTTCCCAATATTTTGGTGCAAAAGATATGGAAAATTTGAAAATCACGGCAAATACAGGATTTATTTTTTCCATAGTTTTATCTCTTATTGTTACAACATTAGGTTTTTTACTGTCAAGCAATATCTTAATTTTAATTAATGTCCCACAAAAATTGTTACTGGAGGCAAATATCTATTTAAAAATTATTTTTATTGGAGTTGTTCCAACTTTTGGTTATAACTCCCTCACAAATACGCTAAAAGGCGTAGGTGATTCAAAAACGCCGACTTACATCTTAATTACCGCAGTGATTTTAAATATTATCCTAGATATATTTTTTGTAGCAGTACTAAATTCTGGAGTTGCAGGAGCAGCAATTGCAACTGTTATTTCACAGTTTGTTTCTTTTTTTCTTTGCTTATTTTACATAAAATTTAAATATCCAAATTTAATTTTTCAAAAACATTATTTCAACTTAAATTTTAATATTTTAAAAGAAATACTGATTATTGGAATGCCAGCAATGTTACAGCAAGTTTTAATCAGCCTAGGATTTATTGTCATTCAAATTCTTGTAAATGGATTTGGAACAGACTGTATTGCAGCTTTTATTTCTGCTTCCCGAATTGATTCCTTCGCAGAATTGCCATCCATAAATTTAGGACAGGCGTTGATGACTTTTACAGCCCAAAATTATGGAGCCCAAAAAATAGATAGAATAATTAAAGGTGGAAAAGATAGCCTAATTTTAGGAATCTCATTTTCCATCATAATCTCAATTATTATTTTTATTTTTCCAGCATTCTTTATTTCAATATTTAACCGAAATCCCGAAGTGATTTTTATAGGAAATCAATATTTACGTATAATTTCAGCATTTTACGTAATTTTCTGCACAATGCAAATACTAAATGGATTGCTACTAGGCTATGGAAAATCCTTAGTTCCATTAATAGCCTCCATTACTTCGTTTTGTATGTTTCAAGTACCTCTAGCCATTTTACTTTCCAAAACATCGTTAGGCTACAACGGAATTTGGATTGCCGCACCGATAGGATGGACAGGAGGACTACTAATTCGAGTATGGTATTTTATAAAAATTTCTAAAAAAATATAGAAAAATTAAAAGAATTATAGTAAAATCAAGATTATTTGGTATTTTTTAAAATTTCAAATAATTTCATTGAAAGGAAAATTTATATGGAAGAAAAAATTTACACTTGTCCATTGGAACTAACTCAAAAAATATTATCAAAAAAATGGACAGTCATCATATTATGGCTTTTAAGACACGGAAAAGTCAGAACAAAAGATTTCAAAAATCAAATAAAAGGCAGTAACGAAAAAATGATTATCGAGCATTTAAACTATTTAATCAAAGAAAAACTTATAGAAAAACGGGAATACGATGTTTACCCAAAAAAGACAGAATATATCCTCTCAGAAAAAGGAAAAGATTTATTGCCTATTTTGGAACTTATGCAAAGTTATGGAGAAAAGTATTATGTTAAATAAATTTTTTACTCTCTAAAAAAATACAAAAAAATATGTTAAAATAAACTCACAAACAAAACTACCAAAGGAGTTGATTACCTATGAAAAAACTACTAATTTTTCTATTACTAACACTATCAATCCAGCTATTCTCAGCCAATTACAAAGTTGTCCTAAAAAAAGGCGTTACTTTATCACAGCAGGAAATTGCAAAAAATAACAGTGAAATTGAGATTGCAGCTAAAAGGGATTATGATTCAATTAAACGAGCAGTATCAATTGGGATGAAATCTATAATTTCCAGGATGTTGGATGAACAAATTCAATTACCCGCAATAAGTCAAAAAAATTCTCTTAAATTTCAGAAAAAAATGAACGAATTATATAATGATATGTTTGATTATATAATGGATAAAAACAAAATTGACGTTGAAAAGATAAGATATGTTACAAATGATATTGTTGAAGTAACATTAAATATAAAAACGCCAGATGTAACAACAAATTTACAAAAATATTCAGAATTAATGAATAACAACTTTCTAAACGAAAAAGAAATGAAAAATCTAAATAATTTTTCAGAAGACGAAATCTTTGATAAAATAATAACAAAAATGCTTAGTTCAATGAAACAAGCCTTCCAAAAAACCGATAAGTATGCTTCTATGAAAACAACAATTTATTTAGAAAAAGATAATGGAAAATGGGGAATTGCTGAACTTGATGAAAAACTAAAAAACTTTAGAGAAATATATAAATCTGTAAATTAATAAAAAATTATAAAAGGCTATCCATTTTCAGGTAGCCCTCTTTTTTACAATTATTTAGGTGACACTAAAATCTTAACTTGGCTCTTTTCTTTTACAAGTGCCTCAAATCCTTCATTTACAATGTCTTCTAATTTAATTCTTTTTGTTACTAATAAATCTTTTGAGAAGTATCCCTGTTTCATTAATTCTAGTGTTTTAGGGAATACGTCACGGTATGCAATAACTCCTTTTATTGTTCTTTCCTGAATTACCACTTCGTTAGGCTGAATTGGGGCTTCTGTTTCCCAGATGCTTACAACCATTAATTCTCCGTCTTTTTCAGCGGCTTCCAAAGATTGTTGCAATACAGCGGGTACTCCTGTCACTTCATAAGAAACATTTACTCCGCCATCTGTTTTTTCTTTTATAAATTCAACTGCATTTACTTTTGTAGGATCTACGATTATTGCTCCTAATTTTTTAGCGATTTCCTGTCTTTCAGGCGAAACTTCCACAGCGTAAATTTCTGTTGCTCCAGAAGCTCTCAATGCGTCGATGATAAGAAGCCCGATTGGCCCACAACCAAAGACTGCCGCTGTATCTCCTGTATTGAATTTACTTTGTCTAACTGCGTAAACTGCTACTGCTGCAGGTTCTGTCAATGCTCCCTGTTCGTAGTCAATTTCATCTGGCAATTTATGAGCCTGATCCTCATTTACAACTACAAACTCAGAGAATCCTCCACCTCCGCCAGCAAGTCCAATAAAATTCAAGTTAGGATCTAAGTTATATTTTCCAATCAACCCATTTTTTGCTAAAATTGGTTCAACTGTAACTCTATCTCCAGCTTTAAATTTTGTAATTCCAGTTCCTATTTCTACAACTTCTCCACAAAACTCGTGTCCCATTGTAATTGGAGCTTTTTCATTTGTATATGGATGCGGCTTGTCAGCAGGAATAAAAATTGGCCCTCCTAGATATTCGTGTAAATCACTGCCACAGATTCCTGCATATTTTACTGCAATTTTGATTTGATTTTCTCTCGTGATTTCTGGTACTTCAACTTCTTCCACTCTTACATCTTTTCTATTATGCCATCTTGCAGCTTTCATTGTTGCCATTTCTGCTACCTCCTAAATTAATTATTAATAATATTTTTAAAATTCTTGGTTAATACTTTAATAGTATACCCCATTTTTTCTTAAAATCAATATCTCCTTTTATTTTTTTTCAACTTTTCAGCGAAATTTTTTGAAATCAAATTTAAAGGTTATAGCTGTAATAAAAGCGTTTTAATACTAAACTCATTCAAAATTTAAATAATAAAAAAGGACTATCAATAGTTTATGATAATCCCAAAAATAAATGTTTAAAAATTTTTTATTCCTCAAAGAAATCTCCCATTTTTCTATATTTTTCATATCTTCTCTTTAACAGTTCACGAAGTGAATATTTATCTATTCTCTGAAATTCTTTTACAACTGCTTCTTTCAGGTTTTTGGCTGTTTCTTCAAAGTTTCTATGAGCTCCGCCTAACGGCTCTTTTATAATGTCATCTACTACTCCTAGGCTTTTTAGGCTGATTGCATCCATTTTCAGACTTTTTGCCGCTTCTGCAGCTTTTGTTGAGTCGTTAAACAGGATTGAGGCGCATCCTTCTGGAGAAATAACGGAATATACGCTGTTTTCAAGCATTAAAATTGAGTCTGCCACGCCGATTCCCAAGGCTCCTCCACTTCCACCTTCTCCAATTACAACTGTTACAATTGGCACTCGGAATCCAAACATTTCCGCCAGATTTTTAGCAATGGCTTCTCCTTGTCCCTTTTCTTCGGCTTCTATTCCAGGATATGCTCCAGCCGTATCAATTAATGTTAGAATTGGCAATTTAAACCGCTCTGCCATTCTCATCAGCCTTAATGCCTTTCTATATCCTTCAGGGCTTGCCATGCCAAAGTTTCTGTAAATATTTGACTCAATATCTCTTCCTTTCTGCTGTCCAATTATCATTATCTTATATCCGTCAATTGTCGCAAGTCCACCTACAATGGCATTGTCATCTTTTGAGAGCCTGTCCCCGTGCAGTTCCACAAAATCCTGTGTCAATGCATTTATATAATCCAAAGTGTATGGTCTTTTGGGATTTCTTGAAATTTGAATTCTGTTCCAGGCATCCATTTCATTTTCTTCAAAATCTTTATATTTATTTTCCAAATTTTTTTCCAGTTCCGTTATTTGAGCAGAAAAATCAATACTTCTTTCAGCTGAAAATCTTTTTAACTCGGCTATATTATCTTCCAATTCCTTAATTTCATCTTTTATACTCATAATTTTTATCCTTTCGTTTGAAAAATTTTTAAATTTACACCAATTTTTCCAATACTCTATAAATTGTTGTCTTCAAATCTTTTCTTTCTGAAATTATGTCAATCATTCCGTGTTCCAATAAAAATTCTGCTCTCTGGAACCCTTTTGGCAACTTCTGATTTACAGTCTGCTCAATAACTCTAGGCCCTGCAAAGGCAATCAGCGCATTCGGCTCTGTTATAATTACATCACCAAGCATAGCAAAAGAGGCAGTCACTCCACCAGTAGTAGGATCAACTGGAACCGAGATAAACGGTATTCTTGCTTCATTTAATTTTTTTACCGCTCCTGAAGTTTTTGCCATTTGCATAAGTGACAAAATTCCTTCCTGCATTCTCGCACCGCCAGAACTAGAAACAATTACAACTGGTATTTTCTTTTTAAGCCCCCGTTCCAAAGCCCTCGTAATTCTCTCGCCGACAACAGAACCCATACTTCCGCCCATAAAGTTAAACTCCATTGCCGCAATGCTCACTTCTATTCCATTAATTTTCCCTGTTCCGCTAATTACCCCATCCAGCATTCTGCTTTTTTCACGTGCAACTTCCAATTTTTCTTCATATTGAGGAAAATTTAATACATTTTTAGAATTAAGAGTCATATCCTCCTCCATAAATGTACCTTCATCAATTAAAAGCTCAATCCTCTCAAATGCCGTCAATCTAAAATAAGTCCCACATTTTGGACATATATTTAAATTGTTTTTCAAATCCTCATTATAAATAATTTCGTTACATTGATTACATTTTTTCCACTTGTTATCATCTACAATATCAACTGTCAATTTTGATTTAGATGTTAGCGTTACATATTTATTTTTCGATTTTCTACTTGAAAATAATCCCATTTTATTCACCTCGTGTTTAAAATTAAATAACAGATGTTACAATATTTTATATAATACCTCACTTCTATTAGAAATAACTTTGCTAATTATATACCTTTTAAAAAAATACCTTGTCAAAAATTGAAAACTTGTAATTATCAAAAGAAAGGAAGTAGCAGCAAAGGAAAAATCTGTCACTTCCATCTTTTTTCCCGTACTTTTTATCTCCCACGATAAAAAGCCCTTGATTTGCCAACTGTGCTCTTATCTGATGTTTTCTCCCTGTTATCAGTTCAATATCAAAAAGAGCAATATTTTTATTATTTTTTCCTAATAAATTTAATATTTGCTTTGAATTTTTTAATTTATTAAAATCCAGCTGCTTAAAATGCGTAATGCTTTTTCTTGATTCCTTTGAAACCGGTTTTTCTGAAACTGCCACTTTATTTTCCATCGTTGTCAAATAATTTTCAATCGTAAAATTTTTTAAACTAAAATTCTTATCACTTTCAATCTTATTTTTATTATGGACAATCGCAAAATATTTTTTATGAACCTCATTATCCCGTATCTTCTGAGATATATACCTCAAAAACTTTAAATTTTTACAGCCAATAACAAGCCCTGACGTTTCAAAATCCAGTCTATTTGCAAAATTAATATTTTCACTTGCATAAATTTCCTTAAAAACTTCCGCAAGTCCATATTTATGCCCTGTCCCCTTGTGCATTGGTACTTTTTCTTTTTTATTTACAATAAAAAAATCTTCATTTTCAAAAATAACCATTTTTTTATATTTTTCAAGTTCACTTTTTTGTATTTTAAATTTCCTTACTTTGTCCTTTGCCTTTTCCGTCTGCCCTGAACTTGACTGAAGCAGATTTTTGACAAGAATTTTATCATTTAGCACTAGTCTGTGGCTTTCCTTCGACTTTTTCCCGTTAACTCTTACATCTCCAGCCCTTATTGCTCCAAAAATCCTGCTAAGCGGTTCACCCTTAAAATTTTTTCTCAAATATCTGTCCAGCCGCATCCCTTCCAGCTCAGAATCTACAACAATTTCCTTTTTTTCCAAAAATTTTCTCCTGTTTCTAATTACTATGAATTTTTATGCTTTCTATTATTCCAACCATTATAAATGACGCTAAAAAGGAGCTTCCTCCATAACTCATAAACAAAAGCGGTTTTCCTGTAACAGGTACAAGCCCGATTGTCATTCCCACATTTACAATTACGTGCATAAAGAATACTCCCGAAAATCCATAAAGCATGAGTTTTCCAAAATCGTCCTGTATGATCCGGGCTATCCGCATTATTTCATAAATCAGACCGAAATAAAGAAGCAGCACCAGCGAAGATCCCACAAATCCCAATTCTTCAGATAATACTGAAAAAATAAAATCTGTCTGTGCTTCTGGAAGAAATTCCAATCTACTTTGGCTTCCTTGCAATACTCCTTTCCCCATTATTCCTCCTGCCCCAACAGAAATTTTTGACTGGATTACGTGCCATCCGCTTCCCTTTCTATCAGTTTCAGGATGCAAAAACGTTTCAACACGTGTTCTCTGGTAATCGCTCAGCACAAACCTGTAAACTGGATAAACAGATAGCATAACCACTATCGCTATTATCCAAATCGGCTTCATATTTGCGCCATACAAAAAAATCATAAATAAAAACGCACAAATTGTTATTAATGTTGTTCCCAGATCAGGCTGTATCAAAATTAACAGAATAAGCGGCAATGCAGGTAATATTGCGCCGACAATCTCTGCTAAATTATTAATGCCGCTTTTATATTTTATTACAATCCAATAGGCTATAATTATAATAATGGACACTTTTACAAATTCAGATGGCTGTAACTGAAATGGCCCCAGTGAAATCCATCGCTGTGCCCCTAACGTCTTTTTTCCCGCAAAACGCACAATTAGCAGCAAAGTTGCACCAATTCCATAAATATGCCAAATATATCTTTTTACAATTTTATAGTCAATAGATGCCAAAATAAGCACTAATATTGAACCTACCCCAATCCACAGGATATTTTTTATAACCATTCCATTCTGTCTTGTCGCACTGTAAACAAATACTGTACTGATTGCTACAAGGGCATACACTATTAATAAAATCATCTTATCCATCCGAAAAATACTATTTTTCATCCGTTCAATTAATTTTTGACTTTGAAACATTTTTTTCTCCTAATTTTTATTTTTTATTCAATATACTCAAGCCCCCTCACAGTCAAACTGATAAAAATTAAACAAATCAAGGAGCCAAGCAAAACAGCTGCAACTTCCAAGCTTGCTTTTAAGCAGTCTTACTGTAAGCCAATATTTCCCAGAACCGTAATATTTTCTGTTAAATATTTAGTTTTCGCAAATTCATTCACATCTTCCAGTTTTACTGCATTTACCTGATTTCTTACTTTTTCTGCATCCAGAATTTCATTTTTTCTAATATAGTAATTTCCCAAAATTCCCATTCTTGAACGTGGATTTTCCATTGCAAATGCAATTCTGCTCATATATTTATTTTTTGCCTTCTGAAGTTCAACTTCTGTTACTCCATTTTCCCGTAACTTCTTAAATTCCGAAAGTGTTATTTCTATCGCTTTTTCATAATTTTCCAGATTCGTTCCAATGTATGTCGATGTCAAGCCTCCTGACAAATAGTATTGATTGTATGTGTAAACAGAGTAGGCAAGTCCATTTTTCTCGCGAATTTCCTGAAAAAGCCTTGAACTCATTGAACCGCCAATAACATTTGCTAAAATATCTGTATATATCTTATTTTTACTGTTATAATCTTCACTTTGATGAGAAATACAGATATTAACCTGATTTATCTCCTTTGAAACAGTCTTTTTCCCACTATTGAACGAAAAATCAATTTTTTCATGCCTATTAACCTTTGTATCAGCCAATTTCCCAAAATACTCATTAATTTTCTGTAAAATTTTCTCTTTATCAAAATTTCCAGAAACAACAATCAAAATATTGTCCTTTGTATATCTTTCCTTGTAATATTTTCTGATTTTATCAGCAGTAAAACCTTTCACACTGGCTTCTGTCCCAATAATAGGCTTTCCATACTGCCCATTTATACTGTCTGCATAATTCATTTCAAAAACCAGATCATCCGGCGAGTCCTTATACATCTTGATTTCTTCCACAATTACATCTTTTTCCTTTTCCAGCTCCCTTTCATCAATCGTAGAATTTGTAACAATGTCAAACAAAATATCCACGGATTTTCCTAGAAACTGTGTCAAGGCGTTAATATAAAAAACCGTTTCCTCCTTAGTTGTATGTGCATTCATATTTGCCCCAAGATAGTCAATCTCATCAGAAATTTCAAAATAATTCCTATTAGGAGTCCCTTTAAAGATCATATGCTCCAGCACATGTGAAATACCTTCCTCCGTATCACTTTCATCCCTTGAGCCAGTTTTTACAAATACGCCAACCGAGCAGGTAGAAATGCTTTCAAGTCTGTCAAAAATGACTTCTATTCCGCTATCTGTCTTTATCTTCTCTATCATATCAATCCTTTCTAAATTTTGATATTTATTAATATTCAGAATCCCTAAATAATTTTATTCCAACTATCAAAAATATAATTAACGGAATAAAACAAGCTGCATAAATTGGAACTGTCCCAGTTACTGCCATTGAACGCAAAATCGTGCTGACACCGTAATAGGCATAACCAATTATTACGGACAATCCGATATTTACAGCCGCTCCTCCCCTTACATACCTACTCCCCAGCGAAAGCCCAATTAGGCACATTACGAAAGAAGCCAGTGCAAACGATATTCTGTAATAAAATTCAATTCTCAAATTTAAGGAATCTGCTCCAACTCTTGTAAAATAAACTACTTTTTCACGCAGCTCAGGCATTGTCAGATTTTTGGCCTTGACTGGACTTGCCAGAACATCTTCCATTTTTGCAGTAAACTTAAATTTTTTTGTATCAGCAGGTTTCATTAAATTAGTTTTTTCATCGTACTCCTTTAAGTCCTTAAAAGTCCACTCGTTTGTCTTAGGATTAATTTTTGCAAATGGAGAAGTGTATATTTTACTAATTTGTTTAAATCCCTTTTCAAATTTTAATATTTCGATGTACTCCATTGTTCCAGTTTTTTTATTTGCATATTCACTAAAAAGCACTGTTTTTTTGTCAATTTTTACAAAAATAAATTTTTTCTCCTCCTTGACTGGCTCCTTGTTATCAATTTTTAAAGATTTTAAATTTTCCTTTTTAGTGTTTGATTTTCCTAAAATATCATAATTTAACCAAAATACTCCCATACTTACAAGAAATGAAAAAATCATTGGAAACAGGGCTATTCTTGCGAAACTGATTCCACTTGTCTTCATTGCTGCAACTTCCAATTGCTTTGCCATCTTGCTTATACATAGAAGGCTTCCAAGCAGAACTCCAAGAGGAGCTGTATTTGTTATAATTTCAGGCGTTCCGTATCTCAGATATTTTATGGCATCATGTCCTTTCAGCTTTCCATCCATAATCCATCCTGTAAGACTAATACTTTCAGCTAGCAGAAATATTAGAAAAAACATCATCATTCCCAAAATAAAACTTTTTACATAATTTAGAATTATATATTTATCTAATTTATTCATACTCCTCCTTCCGCTAATTTCCTTTATATTTCTTTATTGAAAAATATATGCACAATATAAATAAAATAAAATTAGGAATCCACATTGCAATGTTTGCAGGCACATTATTTTTTAGCACCATAATTTTTGCATAACTTGCCATTCCTATATAACCAAATATAACGATTAAGCTTATTCCAAAGCTTATTCCTCTTCCGCTTCGTCTATGCCCTACCGAAAGCAATACTCCCAGCCAGCATAAAAACGTACTTGCAAGCGGCCCAATAAGCCTCTGGTAAATTTCCACCTGTGCCTTTAATGCCGTTTCCTTTTCTTCAGGATTTTTTATATTTTGTCTGTAAAATTCTTTTAATTCCTTTATGTTCATTTCCTTACGGCTTTTTTTCACTTCCTGCTTATTCTCCCTGAAAAAAGTAGTAATCGGTATTTCCTGCTCCTGATACTCAGCCGAAACTTGACTGTTACCATCCTTATCAAAGGCATATCCCTTTACTTTCCGTAATCTTATGATTCCTGGATCAAATTTTGCATTTTCTGCAAGAAAGATTATCGGATATTGATTATCTCCACGTTTATTTATAATTAGAAAGTTTTTAGCCGTAGCTTTTTCATTATTTACTTCGTCAATATAAAATCCAAATCCTTTTTCCTCGTTTGTCAAAAATACTTTTTCCTCCGACAGTGAATTTGGCTTTGAAGCTAGAATTTGCTTTGTCTGGGCATTTATATTTTTCAATGCACGCGGATTTACATAAAGCTCAAGTCCAAGCCCAATAAGAGTAAGTATTACTCCAAAAATAAATGCTGGACGAATTATTCTAAACAGCCCTATTCCAGAACCTTCCATCGCAACAATCTCATTTGTTTCAGAAAGCCCTCCATAAACAAGCATTACTCCCAGAAACGCTCCCATCGGAATTGTCTGGACAAGAACACCTGGCATCGCATAAAACAAATAGTCAATTATAGATATAAATGGCAAATCACTTGCAAACAGCCGCTCCATAACTTCCATTACCACATTTAGCATCATGATGAATGTAAATATGCTTATTCCAAACAATGACGGCAATATGAGCGAATTGTAAATATATCTGTCAATTATTTTCATTCTTATCAATTTTCCTTTTTTTATTTTTCCTTTATTCCAAAAACTTTTGAGTCTGATTTAAAATCAGTTTTTAGTAAATTTGTATATTAATTAATGATTTTATTTTTTTCAAATTCATCTGGCTTAAAGTTTTCATAGTTTTTCAATACATCATTAATTACCTGTTTTTCCCGCCTACTTATAACATATCCTTCCACATCGCTTTTTATAAAGTTTGGAAAGGAATCTGCAAATTTTAATGCGTATTTCGTCATAAACTGTATGGAAAAGCTTTTATCTCTTAACTCCCTTATTCTTCTGCTGTTTCCAGAACTTGTAATAATGATTATATACACAATAACTGCAACAAAAAATATCTTCATTATGCCAAACATCATTCCATAAAATTTGTCAAACTTCTTCATTTTTATGCTTTTTAAAAATTTTCCATTACTTATTAAAATAACAGAATAAATAACATATTGGATTACAACCATAATAATAAATATCTTTAATTGATTTTTGTGCTTAATTCTACCCGAGTTTAAAAAAAACTTATAAATATAATTTGTTATAAAAATAATAAAAATAAATTTAAACATATTAAAGAACTCTAAAGAAAATCCCCTTTTATAACCAAGAAGAATAAATATTACTAGCATAATTATAAATCCAATATCCAATATCATTTTTCCTACCTCTATTTTACATAAATTCTAGGCACTCTTTGACTTATTCCGCACATAATTTCATATGAAATCGTATTACACAGATTAGCAACTTCCACAACGCTTATATTTTCTCCAAAAAATTCCACAACATCGCCTTTTTTAGCAATATCCTTCAATTCATCAGGAAGCAAAATTATAAGCTGATCCATACAGACACGCCCTACAATTTCACATTTATGTCCCTTGTAGAAAACATAGCCTTTATTTGACAAATCACGTCTTACCCCGTCAGCATAGCCGATGGAAACAGTTGCGTAAGTTTTCCCGGCCTTTCCTAAATATGTATTCCCATAACTTATAAAACTGTCTTCCTTTAATGTCTTTATATAGCTGATTTTTGCCAGAAGGGACATTACTGGCTTAAATTTATAGGGAGCCGTCTCTTCGTCTGTAACTCCGCCATAAAGTATAATTCCCACTCTTACAAAATCTTCTATGCTGTCCTGAAATTTTAGAGTTCCGAAGCTGTTGTGCAGATGTCTGTATTTTATTGATGGTATCCCACTTGATATTTTTTCACACATTGCTTTAAATTTGCTTTCCTGCGATTTTGTATAGTCTTTGTCGCTGTCTGATGATGAAAAATGCGAGAAAATTCCTATTGGATTAATATGGCTGGAATTTTTAAGAATTTCATTCAGTTTTTCAGCTTCACTTTCCTGAAAGCCTACACGTCCCATTCCAGTATCTATTTTTATAAATACATCCGCAGTTTTCCCTTTTTCTTTCCCAGTTTTTTCCAAATATTCTATTTCCTCAAAATCCGTCACCATAAAATAAATATTTTTATCTGCAATTAAATCCATGTACTCATTTTCCACAGGTCCCAGTATAAGCACCATAATATCATCATGAAGCTCCTTAATTTTAAGCGCCTCATCGCTTGTCGCAACTGCAAAGCTCTTAATTCCTTTTTTTATCAAGGCATCACATATTTCAAGCATCCCATGTCCATAGGCATCTGCCTTTATAACCGCTATTATCTTGTTCTTCAGCACAATTTTTTCAATTTCATCAATATTGCTATATAAATTATTTATGTTTATTTCTGCCCAGCATCGCATTTTTCAATTCACCTTCTAAATTCATCGTTTTATTTGTTTTTTTATATATGTGTTTTCAAATACACCTTTTTCAATTAAACTAAGACTTTATCTCTTTCATCATATCCGTTTACTGTCTTACCAGAACTTTTTATAACATCTTTGGCTTTTGGCTCATTTTTACCTTTTTTCATTATATAAACCAGAGGGCTTGCTAAAAACACTGATGAATAAGTTCCGACAAGCATTCCTACAAACAGAGTCATGCTAAATGTCTTTAATGTGCTTCCACCAAGAATAAGCAGCACAATTACAGAAAACAGCGTAGTTACTGATGTATAAATTGATCTTGTAAATACTTGGTTTATGGATTTTTCTATTACTTCTCCAAACGGCAATGCAGTTTTATTTCTGATTTCCCTGTTCCTTTTAATATTTTCACGAATTCTGTCAAATACGACAATTGTATCGTTAATTGAATATCCTAAAATTGTAAGGATTGCCGCAATAAATGGTGTATTTATCTCATATTTAAGCATCGCAATGACTCCAAAAGCAATGATGACATCATGAACCAGCGCCACAATTCCTGCCACTGCATAAATAAACTCAAATCTTACTGTAATATAAATAATAATTAAAATACTTCCTATTAATAGCGCCTGAATGGCGTTTGCCGTCAATTCCTTCCCAATTACCGCACCTACGGTTTCATTTTTTACAACTTCATATTTTCCAGTTTTTTGACTTAATTTTGACATTATTTTTGTTTTTTGTGCATTGCTCAGCTGTTCAGTTCTTATAATGACTGTGTTATCCGTGTCTGAAAATTGAACTCTTTTCGCTTTCATCTGAGGAATTTCTCCAATTAAACTATTCAATGTGCTGTTTACCGAATTATGATCAATTTTCCCCCCATACTTTAATTGAATTAGTTCCCCACCTTTAAAATCCACTCCTAAATTTAGTTTTATTGAAAATAATGAAATTAATGAAATTACAACCATTGCTGCTGAAATTCCCAAATAAAGTTTTCTATTTTGTATTACTTTTAAATTAATCTTCATTCAAAGCTCCTTTCCAGAACAGATGCTCCCTTTTTATATTAAATGTCTTTATAAGTAATCTTAATATTACTTTTGAAACAAATACTCCTGTAATTACCGTAGCCACTACCCCAAGCGACAATGTTACAGCGAACCCTTTAATTGGCCCAGTTCCAAGAAAAAATAGCACAGCTGCCACAAGCAATGTTGTTATATTTCCATCAATTATCGCAGGAAAGGCATTTTCATATCCCCGTTCCACAGCATCATGCAGCGATTCCCCGAGCCGTAATTCTTCCTTTATTCTTTCATAAGTAATTACATTTGAATCAACTGCCATTCCTAACGTCAAGATAAATCCTGCAATCCCTGGAAGCGTCAAAGCTGCGCCAATACCACTAAGCAGTCCTAAAACTAGAATTCCGTTTATTAAAAGCGCTATGTCTGCAACAATTCCCGGTATCTTATAAATAGCAATCATAAATACTGAAATTACACCTAAGGCAATCAGCCCTGCTATTCCAGTCTGTCTTATCGAATCCACGCCAAGTGTTGCTCCAACTGTCCTATTTTCAACAATTTTAATTTCCACAGGCAATGCTCCTGATTTTAACAGATTTGCAAGATTGTTCGCTTCTTCCATTGAAAATCTTCCAGTTATAATTCCGCTTCCTCCATTAATCTCGCTATTAATTGTAGGAGCTGATTGTTCCTTGTTATCAAGCATTATTGCCAATTGCTTTCCAATATTTTCCCTTGTAATCTTGGCAAAAGTATTTGCTCCTTGTGAATTTAACTCAAAACTTACAGAAGGCATTCCAACCTGATCCCTGGAAACTCCTGCTGATTTTAATGCGGAACCCTCCAATAGAACAGGTCCGTAAGAACCATCCTTATTTTTTATCCTAAATTCCAGCTTTGCTGTCGTACCAATCAGTTCAACAGCCTTTTGAGGATCTTTTATCCCCGCAAGCTCCACTATCAGTTTATCATTTCCGCTAAGCTGAATAACAGGCTCAGCAACTCCAATGCTATTTACCCGTCTTTCAATAATATTTCTAACCTTGCTCATTGTATCAGGCTCAATTTTCCCCTGCGCCTGCAACACAACCGATGTTCCACCACGTAAATCAAGTCCCAGTTTTACTTTATTAAAGTACAAAATAAGGGCTGGAACAAAAATTACCAAAAGTAACCAAACATAATGTGATTTTTTATTCTGCATTTTTCAATCCTTTCTTTTTTATTTTCTATCTAAATTTTTTTCATAAATTTATTCTTTAATTATTTAGATTACTGATTTTTATTTAGTTATTAAAATTTAGTTTTATAAAAAATTTTTAAGCAAAATTTCGTTAAAAGAAATTATTATATAAATAAAAATAATTCTAAGCTAATGTATCTAGATATTTTTGCAAAATGATTGATGCTGCTACCATATCCACAACTTTTCTTCGCTCTTTCCCATTCTTTTTAGAATAATTTTTCAAATAATGTTCTGCTTCTGTCGTCGTATACCTTTCATCCACAAAAATAATCTGAATTCCAGATATTTCTTTTTTCAGATCTTCCACAAATTCTTCAACTTTTTCAACTTGTCTTTTTTTAGTTCCATCCAAACTTTTCGGAAGTCCAACAACGACTTTTTTTGTGCCTTCATCATCCAGTATTTCCTTTATTCTTTCAACGGGATTTGTCTTTGTCCTGTCGATTACTTCGAGAGCAGTCGCTAAAATTCCCAAAGGATCACATTTTGCAACTCCAATTCTGACATCTCCCACATCTAATCCAATAAATTTTTTCATTTTTTATTTCTCATTTCTTAAATATTCCACAGCAATTTTAAAATTCTGCAATTTAAAAATCAAATTTAACTACTATTGCAATTTTTCAGTCACAAACTCAAATGCCTTTTCAACAGCTTCTTTTACAGCACTTCCATTTTTCCCGCCAGCCTGTGCAAAGTCAGGACGTCCTCCACCGTTCCCGCCAGCAACCTGCGCTGCAACTTTTACTATTTCTCCAGCTTTTACTTTTGAAATCAGGTCTTTTGTAACTCCGACTACAAAAATTGCCTTTCCATTGTTATTTGTTCCCAAAATAATGATTCCAGACTGCATTTTTTCTTTTCCCCTGTCTACAATCTCTTTCAGCTCATCAACATTTTTATCTTCAAATGAAGTTTTTAACACTTTTACGTCATTTACTGCTTTAACGTTTTCAAGCATTTCATTAATTTCGTATTTTACAAGTTTTGTCTGCATTTCTTCATGCACTTTCACTGCGGCTCTCATATCTCCAATATATTTTTCTATAATGTCTACGACATTTTTTTCATCTGTTCTGAAAATATCAGATATTTCCTTTATCTTGTCTTCAAGCCTGTTTACATAATTTAAGCTCTTATGTCCAGTTGTGGCTGTAATTCTACGTGTTCCTGAAGCAATCCCGCTTTCAGATTCAATATTGAATAATCCGATTTCTCCAGTCGATTTAACGTGCGTTCCTCCGCAAAGTTCAATGGAATATCCGTCAATTTCAACAACACGGACTATATCTCCGTATTTATCCGAGAAAAGTGCCATTGCTCCTCTTGCTTTTGCATCTTCAATATTTTCATAATTAATTTTTACCTGTAAATTTGATAAAATAATGTCATTTACACCTTTTTCAATTTTTTCAATCATTTCTGGACTAATTGCCTCATAATGTGAAAAGTCAAATCTTAATTTTTCATCATCCACAAGCGATCCAGACTGCTCAACATGTGTTCCAAGATTTTCTCTTAAAACTTTGTGTAAAATATGTGTAGCCGTATGATTTCTCTGAATATCCTTTCTACGATTTACATCAATTTGCATTTTCACTTCCACGCCTACAGCTGGAGCAATTCCCCTTGTGATTTCAACCTGATGAATAAAGACATCGTGTTTTTTAACCACGTTTACAACTCTTCCTTCAAATTCTCCAGAAGTAATAATTCCCGTATCAGCAACTTGCCCTCCAGATTCAGCATAAAACGGCGTTTTGTCAAATATCATCTCATATCCTGAAATTCCTTCACTTTTGGCAATATGTAAAAGCGTGCTTTCTTCCTCAAAATTTTGCAAATATCCAGTAAATTCGGTTTTTCCGTGTTTTTCAAAAAATTCGTCTATAAATTCATCTTTTATCATATCAGAAATTGTTGTTCTGCTGTCCTTTGAACGTTGCACCTGCTCTGCCAGCTTTTTCTCAAATTCTTCTTCCGAGGCTTCAAATCCTTGATTTTCCAAAATCAATTTTGTAAGTTCAAATGGGAATCCAAAAGTGTCGTACAGCTTAAAAGTCAGTTCAGCTGGCAATTCCTTCTGATCTGTTACCTTTAAGTTCTGGATTTCCTCTTCCAGCATTTCAGTTCCATTTTTCAAAGTTGTTGCAAACCTTTCCTCTTCCAGCCTTATAACTTTTTCAATGTATTCCTGTTTTTCAGCCAGTTCTGGATATGCTTCATTCATTGTTTCAAGAACATAAGGCACTAATTTATAGAGAAATATGTCTTCTTTTTCAAAAACCTTCTGTTTTGCGGCACTTCCAGCTCCAAAAGCACGTCTTATAATTTTTCTTAAAATATATCCACGCCCTTCATTTGACGGCAATACTCCATCTCCAATCAAAAATACTGAGGCTCTTACGTGATCGGCAATAATTTTTATTGCTTCCTCATTTTCATTTCCTTGAATTTCAAGTACAGATTTTATCCCTTTTATAATATTTGTAAATAAATCAGTATCAAAGTTGTTATCCTTGTTTTGCACAACAGAAGCAATTCTTTCAAGTCCTGCCCCTGTGTCAATATTCTTTTCTGGAAGTGGCACAAGTGAACCATCTTCAAGTCTGTTCCATTCAGTAAATACCAGATTCCAGATTTCTAAAAATCTATCTCCATCGTCTCCCGGCTTTCTGTCAGCTTCTTCGTTATTTTTCCCCATATTCTGAGTATCGTAATAAATCTCGCTACAAGGCCCGCAAGATCCCACAGGTCCTGCTGCCCACCAGTTATCCTCTTCTCCAAGTTTAACAATTCTTTCTGCCGGCACTCCAATTTCCTTGTTCCAGATCTCATAAGCCTCATCATCTGTTTTATACACAGATACCCAAAGTCTGTCCTCTTCCAATTTCAATACTTTCGTTATATATTCCCAAGACCATTCGATAGCTTCCTTTTTAAAATAATCTCCAAATGAGAAATTACCTAACATTTCAAAAAACGTATGATGTCTAGGCGTTCTCCCAACATTTTCCAAGTCATTAGTCCTGATGCATTTCTGATAAGTGGTAATTCTTTTAAACGGCGCCTCTTTTTCTCCCAGAAAAAACGGCTTAAATGGAACCATCCCCGCTACAGTCAGCAATAAGCTCTTATCATCTGGTATAAGCGACGCACTTTCAAAATGCTTATGCTCCTTCGATTTAAAAAAATCCACAAAACTTTTTCTTATTTCATTTCCTGTCATTATTTATTTGAGATTGTTAAAACAATCCCGCTCCTTTCCTATTGTATCTTTACTTTAATATTGTAAAATTATTATTTTCAACTAATATTGCTTCTTTATTATTAATCAGTTTCAAATCCAATTTATCTTTATATAATTCAACAGTTTTTCTCGAACTTTCCACAAAAGGCTCTTCCTCAAAATGAGGAACTATGTAAAAATCTACTAAATTTAATCCTGCATAATCATCTAATTCTGTTGCTAATGTCTTATCATCAACTATAGAGGCATACTCTATATCAGGAGTAGCTATTACCGAACCTGCCGATTCTCCAATATAAATCAGTCCATCTTCTATTCTTTCTTTCAAATAAGATATTAAATTTTTCTTTTTTAATTCCTGTAATAAATAAAATGTATTTCCACCAGAAATAAAAACTATTTTCGCTTCTGATAATTTCTCTTTTACAATCTCTTCTGAAAAAATAGAAACATCAAAATTTTCCACTTCATAACCAAAATCTTCAAATGCCTTTTGGGTAAGATATATGTATTTTTTATATTCATCCACATTAGTTGCTGTTGGAATAAACAATATTTTCTTACTTTCAGTATTTTTATCTAAAAATTTTTTTACAAGTTCTATACTTTCGTATAAAGACGATGTTAAAATCATATTTTTCAAAAAAATCATCCTCTCTAATCAAGTTTGAAGTTATCCCCTAGATAAACTCTTCTAGCCGTTTCATCATTTGCAATCTGCTGTCCTGTTCCTGCAATCAGAATTGTGCCTTCCGCCATTATATATGCTCTTTCTGTAATTCTCAACGTTTCACGCACGTTATGATCGGTAATTAGTATTCCAAGTCCACGTTCCTTTAGCTGCATTATTATATTCTGGATATCCTCAACTGCAATCGGATCTACTCCCGCAAAAGGTTCATCCAGCAGTATAAAGTCTGGATTTGTAGAAATGGTTCTAGCAATTTCCACACGTCTGCGTTCCCCTCCAGAAAGTGCATATCCCAAGCTTTTTGCAACATGGGATAACTTGAATTCCTCGATTAAATTCTGCATCGTGGCAATTCTTTCTTTTTTGTTCACTCCCCGCATTTCCAGAACCGACACAATATTTTCCTCTACAGTCAAGTTCCTAAAGACAGAGGCCTCCTGCGGCAGATATCCAAGTCCAAGCCTAGCTCTCTTATACATAGGCAAAGTTGTAATTTCCTCTCCATTGTACATTACTCTTCCGTGATTTGGCCTTACAATCCCTGTAATCATATAAAAGGTAGTTGTCTTTCCTGCCCCGTTAGGCCCGAGCAGTCCCACAACTTCGCCCTTTTCCATTGCCAGGCTTACATTTTTTACAACTTCCCTGTTTTTATATATTTTTTTCAAGCTATCGGCTTCTATACTAATTTTTCTAGCCATATCTTCTCCTATTTTAACATTCTCATTCAAATAACCTTACTTTTCACAAGCTGTTACTTCGCTATATTATAAATCATTTTTGCTTTTTTTTCTACTTTTTTTTAAAATTTGCAAATTTCTTCAAATTATTATTTTATCTTTCTATCCATATATTCCACATTCAAATATATTATACAATGTAAAATTACAAAAAATATCATCATAAAAGTATTGAAAAACACTACAATGACTATACCAATTTTTGACGCCAAAAACAACATTTCAATATTCAATCCTTCAAAAATTGGAAATATTTGAATTAAAAAAAGAAACGCTGCCGAAAAATAAAAAAGAAAAAATACAACACCAGGAAATACCAGTTTTAAACGATTTCCTTTCATCAAATGCAAATTATAATCCCAAGATTCCTTTAAATTAAACGGCCTTGCAGAAAATAACGGAATAAAATAAAACATATACAGCCACAAAATTGCCAGCGCTATCAAATATACTGCGAGAAAAACTAAAAGAAATTCATCAAAAAACGCTAATAGATAAGGGAAAAAAGATTCCCCAATATAACTGACTATATAGTATATAAAATATAAAAAGAAAAATTTTGACGCCGGCTGCCCTAATCTTAAATAATTTTTTTCTTCTATTTTGAAAATCACTTTTTGATAAAACAAAAAAAGCGCCAAATAATAACAAAATTTAAAAATTGAAAATAAATTTAACATGGGAGAAAGTGCAGTATTTTGAAAAAGATACACTCCCGTAATTCTGACACAATCTATTAAAAAGAAAAATAATATCCACCACACATCATTCCTGTTCAAAATTAAACTTTTGAAAACAAAAAAACTATATTTTATTTGCTGAAAAATATTTAACTGCTTTTCTGTCAATTTTTCTTGTAATTCTTTCATATTCATACTATTTAATAAGCCCTTTCCTTTTCTAATTTTTTATATTAAAGAAAAGTGAGCATATTTTTACCCACTTTCCCACATTATCTTAAAACTGTTTCTGATAAGAGGCACCGCCGTATCTTAATGTTGCCACATTCCTATCTCCGTTTTTGCTCCATGAAATTGGTACATCTATTGTTCCCCTGCTCACATTTACTCTTACTGATGATGGTAAATTTCCGCCATCTTCTGAAACATAAATATTCTTTGCAGCTCTAACAAGCATTTCGTGCGCTGATTCTGTCGGAACGCTTACGTTAAAGGTTCTTTCGGCTGTGTCCACTCCAGCTTTAGCTATTGCAGTCAAGGTTACGCCTTTTGTTCCTCCACCGTAAAACTGCTTATTGATTCTTCCAGATACTGAAAATAGGCTTGAGTTTGAAGAACGCCATTTTATTGTAACTGGAACTCCATTTGAGGCTGTCATTGATTTTGGCAGGTTAATTCCGCCTCTTGTACTTACTTCCCCTTCTGGAATTGACAATCTGCCTATAACTTCCTGAGTTGCCGCAGCATTTTTAGGATCTGATTTCCCTTGCTCCTCGTTATTCTGGATTTCATATTGCATCTGAATATTTCCTTCATTTTCAAGAATTCTCTTATCCATATCATAAATTGCATTTTTAGACGAAATTTGCGTTTTCCCTTGATAAGTTACTACATTTCCATTTAATTTTATTTTTTTATCCTTCAAGTAAATTTTAGCCTTATCCGCACTTGTGTTAATCGCTCTGAACTGCGGCAATGTACTTACAATTTTTACATTGTTTCTGGCATACCCTTCCTGCTTGTTCATATCCATGTATAGATAATTTGCTGTCATCTTCGTGTTATTTTTAAAGTCAACCATAACCTTGTCCCTTGCAAGAATAAGGTTTCTTCCTGAATCCATTTCATTGTATTGGGAATCAAGCGTAACATCCTTATAAGTCATATGCACATTTTCCTTAATTTCACTCCGTGTAATACTCATATTGCTTCCGTTTTTATGTGAAACAAAATAAACTTTGGCAGTATTTCCAATAAAGTTTACTGCTTCTGATTCCACAAGCGGCCTTGGATCATTCACAAGATCTTTCACATTTCCACGAATTTTACCTTTAACATGTCCGTCAAACCTGAATTCCTTTTTCTCAAAACTTCCACGCCCTGTGTCGGATGTAATTCTATCTCCCTGAACACTCGTCATTTCCATTTTATTTGCAAAAATATCCTTTGAAATTGTGTTCATTGTTCCATTTGCACCATGTACATTGAAGTTTTGCTTTTTCACGTTAAATGGTCCGTTCATTGTGGCGTCTCCAGTTGGGAACACATACACAAGTCCAGTTCCATCCATTTTATAGTCATCATAATTTGCAGTATAATAGTCATTTGTTGTAAGTGTTTCGGTTTTTAAATCATAAACTCCACTTCTATACGTTCCTGTAGTTTTTCTTGGCAGATAGTTGTATGTCCCATTTCCATCACCATTTAATATTCTGGCAATTTCATCGTAGAATACGTGATCTCCTGTTACTATTAAAGTTGGGCTTGTATATTTTACATGTCCTCTTCCGTCAACTTGCTTTTTCTTTACAAAGTATGAAGCGGTATCTGCTGAAATCACGCTGTTTTTACCGGTATAGACAATATTTCCCTGCCCATCTATACGCTCATCCTTCATATAATAGTCAACTTTATTGCCGGTTAGTTTATTTTCAGGATCCGTATAAATTACGTTCCCTTCTGCATTTCCAATTTTATTTATGTCATCATAGCGCATTTTGTCTGCACGCAGTTCCCTTTTTGTCTGCTCTTCCTTGTAAACTGTATGTCCTTCTGCAAATGATACTTTCGTTGGATCATTATAAGTAATTTTATCTGCTGTCAAAGTTTTTTTATCTTTTTTATTATTATAGCTTGCATGCCCAATTGCCACAATTGTTTCAAATTTTGTCGTCGTTTCAACCCTGTCCGCTTCAGAAACTGTGTTGTCAACAGTATTTATCAACTTTGTCCTTACTGGTGAAATTAACGTATCTCCCTGCTTCTTATATTCCACACGTTCTGTGTAAATTTCCCATTTTTTGTCCTTCGTTGTCCCAACAACTTTTTTCATTAATGTAACATCAGATGTCTTGGTATTAACTTCCCCTTCTTTCCCAGAGATTATCATCTGCTTCTTTATCAAATCCACAATTACATTCTTGAATCTGATAACTTCATCTCCCTCAGATCCAATCTGCTCATCCGCATAAATAATCGCATCGTCCTTTAATCTGTACACAACTTTTTTTGCTTTCATATCCTTTTGCATCTGTTCCAGCGGTGTCGGAATTTTTTTAAAGAATACCGCATATATGAAATATATAAGTATTAATACAAGTCCTCCATAAGCTATTTTTTTCCACATCGTTTTTCTCCTATTTTACCAATTTTAATTTCCTTTTTTCATATTTTCCTTCAGTTCAAACAAAAATTTCATCGCATCCATCGGCGTAACATTATTCACATCATAATCTTCTATTTTATTCACAATTTCTTGCAAATTTTCCTTCTCTTCCTCAATTTGCGCTAATTTTTCCTCATAAAACTGATTATTTTCAGCATTTTCAAAATTATTTACAGTTTCATTTTCAAATTCTTCAAAATCACTCTCATCCGCAAATTCCAAATTTTCTCCAAAAAGCGAAAGCTGGTGAACATCCACAGTTTTTTCAATCAGCTCCTTTTTCTGCTCCAGCCGTTTCAGTATTTTCTTGCTTTCAACCAATATTTCCTTAGGAAGTCCAGCCAGTTTTGCCACTTCAATACCATACGACTTATCAGCCCCACCTTTTACAATATTCCGTAAAAACATCACTTTTCCCTGCTTTTCATCCACTTCTATCCGATAATTTACAATATGTGCAAATTTATTTTCCAAATCAGTAAGCTCGTGATAATGTGTTGCAAAAACTGTCTTAGCACCGATTTTATCATGAATATACATTGAAATGGCAGTCGCTATGGAAACTCCATCGGTTGTGGAAGTTCCACGTCCAACTTCATCCAGTATTATCAAGCTTTTCTCAGTTGCATTATTCAGAATGTTGGAAACCTCGCTCATTTCCACCATAAACGTACTCTGCCCAGTCAAAATATCATCAGAAGCCCCAATTCGTGTCAAATATTTATCTATAATCGACAAACTCGCCTTTCTGGCAGGCACGAACGAACCAATCTGAGCCATTATGGAAATTAATGCGATTTGCTTCATATACGTTGATTTTCCCGACATATTAGGCCCTGTCAGCACAACAAAGCTTGCCTTTTCAGTAAAAACTGTATCATTTGAAACATAATCCGTCCTTCCAATCAGTTTTTCCACAACTGGATGCCTTCCACCCTCAATTTCAAAGGAATATTCCTCATTGATTTCAGGCTTTGCATAATCATTTTCAATGGCACTTACAGCAAAAGATACCATTACATCAATGTATGCCAGTCTTTCCGCAAGTTCTGACAAAATTTTCCGATGTTCCTTGATTTTCCCACTAATTTCCTTAAACAAATGGTACTCCAAATCTTCGATTTTCGCTTTGGAATTTATTATTGTGTCCTCATATTTTTTCAGCTCAGGCGTAATATACCGCTCTGAATTTGAAAGCGTCTGCTTTCTTATATAATGCTCCGGCACCATATCCAGATTTGCTTTTGTAATTTCGATAAAATAGCCAAAAACCTTGTTAAACTTTATTTTTATATTTCGGATTCCAGTCGCTTCCCTTTCACGCTGTTCAATATCCAGCAAAAAGTCCTTCCCAGAATTCATGATATTTCTAATTTCATCCAGTTCCGCATTGTATCCAGATTTTATAATTCCACCTTCACGTACTGAAAATGGTGCATCTTCATTTATACTGTCGTCAATTATTTTATAACACTCAAACAAAATATTTGCATCAATATCCTTAAAAAAATCAGTATTTCTCAAAATTTTCATTATTTCAACAGCAGATTTTATCGTTTTTTTCAATGCTGTCAAATCTTTTCCATTTTCACTTCCAAAGATTATTTTCCCCAAAAGCCGCT
The DNA here is from genome assembly GCF_013394795.1 of Leptotrichia sp. oral taxon 223. NCBI lineage: Bacteria > Fusobacteriati > Fusobacteriota > Fusobacteriia > Fusobacteriales > Leptotrichiaceae > Leptotrichia > Leptotrichia sp. oral taxon 223. The sequence goes on along the minus strand of NZ_JABXYU010000001.1, from coordinate 1,770,170 downwards.
CTAAATCGTAAATATCCTCAAGTTTTTCCCTCAAATCCTCACGAATCAAGATATTATCAATAAAATACTGTACATCTTCCTGTCTTTTCCGTATTTTTTCAATATTTAAAAGCGGATTATTTATAAATCTTTTTAAAAGTCGTGTTCCCATCGAAGTTTTACATTCGTCCAGCACCCACAAAAGCGAGCCATAAACAGTTTTTTCCCTCTGATTTTTCAAAAGTTCCAAGTTTCTGCTTGTAATCGCATTTATTTCAGCATAATTGGAAATATTCACAAACTCAATCTTCTCCACAGTCAGCTCATGCTCAACCTGCATAGTAGCCGCATAATCAAGTGCAATGGCTGCAGCTCCAATTATCGCCTTTTTATCCTTAATTCCATAACTTTCCAGCGACACAATCTCAAAATAATCCATAAGATACTTTGCACTATCCCGAACCTTATTTACAAAAGTTACAACCGAATCATTCTTTTGTAAAAAATCATCTAACTTTTCCTTTATTTCCCCGTAAAAATCCTCTGTAACAAGCACTTCCTTAGGCTCAATCTTATTAATCTCATTAAATAATTTTACAAAATCATCATCCTTTTCAATTTCCGTTACCTTAAACTCCCCAGTCGTTATATCAATATACGCAATTCCAAGTTTATTCTCAATTTTCAAAATACTCATCAAGTAATTATTGCTCTTGGCATCAAGTGCTTCCACATCCACAACCGTTCCAGGCGTTATAATCTTCACAACTTCTCGTTTTACAATTCCCTTTGCCATCTTCGGATCTTCTGTCTGTTCACAAATCGCAACCTTATACCCTTTTGAAACAAGTTTTGTAATATAGGAATCTGCCGAATGAAACGGAACCCCCGCAAGCGGTACATCTGCATTTTTTTCCTTATTTCTTGAAGTCAATGTGAGCCCCAGTTCTTTTGAAGCCTTCACCGCATCCTCAAAAAACATCTCATAAAAATCACCTAATCTAAAAAACAATATAGAATCCTCAAAATTTGATTTTATCTCCTTATATTGCTTCATAAGCGGTGTATCTGCCATCGTTATTTTACCTCTGTTCTCTTTATTTTTTCGTTTTTAAATTTTATCATAGTTTATTTTCTTTTTCAATTTTTTAAAAAATTAATAAAAATTTTTTCTTTTCCATTTTTATATCAATTTTTTTATTTAATAATTATTGTTATTTACACACTTTATAATCTTTTTTTAACGCAGAGGTATCAAACGCCATACCTCTGCACTCCCGCTCTCGAATTTTAATTTTACAGCAAAAGACAAAACTCGCTTTTAATAAAAGTTGTTTTAATTTCATGAAGTTGTTCTCAATTCAAATAAAATAGAAAAGCTCAAACAAGTTGTCTTTTACCGAAAAATTAAAATCTCGGAAATTTATAATAAATATTTTTTCTTTAACAAAATAAATTTTTTATTTTAAAAACCGACGGAGCTTTTATTTGTTCAACTACGACTGTTTGACGACTGAAAGGAGGAGTTTCGGAGTTGGGCAAATAAAAGTCGTAGTCTAGCCATAGGTTGCAGGATTTGCGGCAATGAGCAATCCTGCGAAAATAAATAAAGAAAAAACTTAATAATACAAAGAAAATGTTTATTAATAACAACATATGTTATAAATCCTTAATAAAAAAATCGAGTCTTAATTTATTCTTTTTGAAATTTCATCATAAACTCTTTTACAATTCTCCTTATCCACATACTTCAAAAACTTTTCTCTCAACTTATCAGACTTTTGCTTCATTTCCTTATCATAATGAAAATTATTTTCGGAGATTTCGATGATTTCTTCAACGCATTTTTCTACAGTTTTGGCTTGTCTTCCGAACAAGTCCTTGTCTAAGTCTACGTAAGAACCGACTTTTTCTTCGTATTCACGTTTATCGAACTGGAAGAAGATAATTGGCTTATTTAGATAATAGAAATCGTAGGCTACGCTTGAATAGTCTGTTATTAATAATTTTGATTTTTGAAGTTCTTCAGTTATGTTTATTTCTTTTGGAAGTATTTTTATATTTTTTCCAAGTTTTATATTTCCAAAGTTTTTTAGATAATCCTGCATTAACTGATGAATGTAAATGTTTAATTTAATGTCATTTTTTTCCAAATAGTTATTTAATTTCTTGTCTGTAATTAAATTGGCAATATTTTGGAAATATTTTGTATCTTCAAATTTTTGATTTTCTGAGTTTTCTGACTTTAGCCAGTTTCTCCATGTTGGCATGAAAAATATTTGTTTTTCAATAACTTGCAAGTTGTATAGTTTATCGTATCTTGGATAGCCTGTTATAACTGCTGTTTCTTTCGGAACTTCCCACCAAACTTCTGTTTTCACTTTTCTTTCAAATTCTGAATCGCAGATGTTTAAATCATAGGATTTTACAAGGGCTTCTGCAACTTTTGCCGTTTTTGGATTCATTGCCTGTCGGACTTTAAAGCCTACTGTTCCATGATTTAGGAATACTTTGAATACTTTTTTGTGAAATTTGTTTATTAATGGCACTACAAACAGGTATGGAACAATGTCTGCAGAAATTGAGTGGGAAAATAATGCAACTTTTGCATTCATAAAATAAAGGTAGCTTTTTACACTTCCTTTTATCAGTTTTTCTCCTGGGATTTTTTTTGCAATCTTGGCATTTCTGTTTATTACCCAGTACACTTCTTCCTGCTGTCTTGACCGTAAATACTCATACATCGCACGTCCATTATCCACAAAAAGCTCTCCTGCGTTTCCACCCACAAGCCATATATTTCTATTTTTAAATTTCCCTTTGTTAAATGGATAAATTAGATAAGCTATTATCATATTTATCAAGCATTTTATCTTATCCATATTCTTCTCCTATTTTTTAAATTTTATATTGTGTATATCCTATTTTTCTCCCCTTCATCACAACCCTATGATATGCCCTGTTTCTTGTAATAATCATTCCAATAAAGCTTCTGAATTGACGTTTCCAGTATTTCAGAATGTAAAATCTGTTTTTTCTGCCTTTTACTTCCTTTTTTACTAATGCTCCAAAACCTAGAGCGTATTTATAGGCACGTTCCAAATCGTTGTAGTTTCCCTTTTTGGCTGGATGATAAATTATATCGTTTGCAAAATATCTTCCCTTGTAGCCTTTGTGAAGCAATGTCAGCACATAGTCAGTTTCTTCGCCACTTCCAAAAGTTGCACCAACTCCTAAATTTTCATCAAATAAAATGATGTCGTCCTTGCCGTAATTCACAAAAAAAGTTATGGATTTCACAGTCGTATCCACACTATCCTTCGTTATTTCCGTGTCTTTTTTCTCCATAACGCCTGTTCCATAGGTTTTTCCTCGTTCAAGCGTGCGGCATGAATAAATCCGGTAATTTTTTTTTCTCTTAAAAAATGCAACGACTTTTTCCAGCGTATCAGGCTGATATTCGCAGTCGTCATCAGGAAATCCGGCAATTTCTCCCTGCATAAGCATAAGTCCCCTGTTTCTATTTAGACTTAGCCCTTTTTCATCACTTTTCACATATTTTATCTTAAATTCCTCTTCATAATCTTTCACAATTTCAAAAACTTCATTTCCTTCATTCTGATCCACCACAATCAGCTCAAAATCCTTATAAGTCTGTGCCTTCAGGCTTTTTAGAAACAAATCAAGTTCTGTTGTAACATTAATTGTTGGCATTACAAGGGAAATTTTCATACTTTACATCTCCTTCTTCTTTTATTTTATATCTAAAATTGTCATATACGGAAGATGATCCGACAGCTTTGTCCAGTCCTGCGTTGCATCATTAATAAAGTAGCTTGCCTTTACCTTCCATTTTTTCGACTGGCTTCCAAAAATATAGTCAATACGTGGATCCGAAAGCGTTCTTACGCCGCTGGCATTGGATTCCATGTAAGTATCTCTCCAGTCTTTTGTAATTTCTCCATAATATTTTGTTGTTGGCAAAAAATTAAAATCTCCGCTCAAAAATTTTATTTCGTCCTTATCAAAAAATTTCGTAAGCAAATCCAGCGATTCCATTTCCTCAGGCTTTATTTGTTGTTTAAAGTCCAAATGCGTATTCATAACAAGCACCTTTTTACCAAAAGTTTTTTTTGCCAGTTCCGCAACTACAAGCTGTCTTCTTTCCGCTCCTTCCGACGGCAACTCATAAGTATATATCTTCTCAAGCGGATATTTTGAAATAAATGAAATCCCGTATTCTCCGCCATCATAATCTCTTGATTTCTTAAAAAAATAATAATCATAACCAAGAACTTTCGCAATATCAGAAGTTATATCCCGAAAATTACTTCTTTTCGTATACTTGTCAACTTCTTGAAGCGACACAAAATCAGGTCCATACGGCTTAATGCTTTCCCCCAGTTTCTGTCCATTTGTAAGTCTTGCTCCATAAATATTATACGTCATTATCTTAAATTCCTTCGCCCAGCTGACAGTCGCTCCCATAATCATCAACGACAATAATATTTTTTTCAATTTACTCATTTTTCTGTTGTTTCTCCTAATCCTTTGTTTATTGTATAAAATTTTCATTCCATTATATCACTTTTTTAAATATCTACCAACTTTATTTTTTTCTCTCTTTTTATTTTTTCTTTTCCTTCAAATAATACCTCGCAATTACCCTCGCCTTTTTAACCAGTTTTTTTATCCCGCTCAAATGCTTAGTTTCCAAGAACAGCCTTGCCTTTAAGCTGCTCCAGCTGTCATTCCACCAATGAATTCCGTATGTTTCAGGTTTTATACAGTCATCTGTATATTTTTCATGAAATCCATAAGGATAAAAATATTCTTTTGGAAAAATAACTATCTCCCCATTTTTCAAAGCATTTTCCCTTTTCTCGCTCAAATTATATTTTTTCTCAAAAGTATACGTAAAAATTTTAGGAATTGTCCAAATCGGTTGTTTCCAAATGTCATTCTCGTAAAAATCTTTAATGTCCTTTAACACTTCATTATGCTTTGTTGTCCCAAAAATCCCAACACTTATGTGTTTTTCATCTTCATAGCCAATAAAAAAATTCATCTTCTCATTTTTAGAAAATTCATCTTTTCCTTCCAAAATCGGTGTCAAATCCTTAATTATTTCCATATCCGTATCCACATAAATTCCAGAATTTTCATACATAAAATGCACTCTCATATAATCTGAAACATACGCCCAAAGCCTTTTTTCATAACATTCACGAAAAAATCTATTTTTCGCAAGATGTTTTTCCATATCAAAATTTTTCTCATTTATCTCTATAATTTCAAAATCAGGCAGATTTTTCTTCCACGATTCCAGACATTTATAGAAAATATCAGGTTTTTTGGCATTTCCAATCCAGACATAATATATTTTTTTTTCTATCATCATTTTCACCTATTTTTCACCTTTTTTCATAATCATCATATACTTTTTCATCGGATTTTCAGTAACATTCACAACTTTAAATCCAACTTTCTCATACAATTTCTTTGCTCCCACATTATAATCGAACACATTTAACGTAATCGAATTCACGTTCTCATCTTGAAAAATTAAATTTATAAACTCTATCAAAGCCCTTTTTCCAAGCCCTTTTCCAGTAAGCTCAGGATTAACCAAAAACCGTCCAATATGAACATTCTCCGTTTCTTCACGTATTTTCTGAATAATCCCAATAAATTCATTTTCACAAAAAATCGAATAAATATTGCTCATATTGTCAATTTGGCTGACTGTAAGCGGAAAATCAAGACTTGCTCCAGCCCATTGCTCAAGAAAGTCCTTCCCTTTTTCATTAGTCCATTTGACTATATCATTTTTATTTTTATCATTTATTCCTTTTATTATTTTCATTTTCATACCAAACTCCTATTCATCGCAACTCGCTTTACGTTCTTTCATATATTTTTCAACTTCCTCAGAAGTCAACTTTCTTACTTCCGTTTTAGAATACTCTTTATATTCTAGTGCTGAAAAAATTGGTGCCATTTGTTTACAAATTTTATCTTTATTCTTTTTTAAAAATAATTTTAATTCTTCATTGTTTGCAAAAATTTTGTAAGATTTTCTCCCATTACTATTTTCTATTTCATAAATCCCGCAGCATTTCTTTACAGTATAATCCGCCGTTCTTAAGTACAATTTTGCAATTTCCAGCGATTTAAAAGGAAAATTCCACCTTTGCAGCTTCCTTTTTGAATCATGTTCAATACATATGCACCTTCCGCAAGTTCCACAAATATATTGGGTATGCTTTTCCAAACATTCCAATGGATTTAATAATGGAGTTGTCCTATTTTCATTTACATAGCATTCTATACACATTTGATGTCACCTTCTATTCAATTTATTTTCATTATGGTACATTTAAAAACTTTAAAAAAATTTAGTAACCTGCTTAGTAAAAATATAACTCAGCTCAAATAATGCTTCACATCCTAAAGCACACAAACTTTTTTTCCTCTTTCATAATATGTCAAAATATTGTCAAAGACTTCAATTTTTTTGTTAAAAACAAAAATAGATAAAATTAAAAATATCGTGATTGAAAGCAGAACAGTTAAAAAGCATTTAAAAAATATTTCATTTATTGAAAAATCCAAAGAAAATCTCCACCCCCAAAAAAACAATACTGGAATATAAATCAATTTAAATACCATTTTTAATTTCTCTACCCAATGAACTTTAAATACTTGTTCTTTCTCATTCAATTCCACTCAACTCCTAAAAAATCAAATCAATTCCTTCTTTTCCTCAATTTTCCTATACATATAGTCAAAACTGAAAATCATCACATAAACTGCTACTAGCATTGCCATATTTTTTATTAGCCCTTCCCCAAAGAATGAGCCTCTTGGAATATAAAATAAATTTGGTATGAAGTAATAGCTTGTTAATAATAAAAATCTATTTTTTACAACATATTTTTCGTATTTTATAATAAAAATTCCAAGTAAAATTGAAATTACAATTAGCCAGAAATAACCTAAATCGTACATTTCTGCAATGTAATTTGAGCCAATTCCCTCACCTTTCAGATAAGCAACCGAATCTAGGTAATACGTTAATTTGTCCGCAATGGAGTTGGTTGTGGCAAGTGTTTCCAGCGACTGTGGCTTAAAGCCGAATATTCCCTGCAAGATGTATGGATAGCTTCCGTTTCCGACAATGCCGTGCTTAAAATTGATTGTGTAGCCAAGTACAAGGTAGCTTACTCCTTGAGAAAATAGAAAATTAAAAATTGAGTTTATCAAATCCAGACTAAATATTTTTTTACTTCGTACAGACACCAGAATTTGTGAAAAAATCACGGTAAATCCTACCAATTTTACCATCGTCTTGGCTTTTATCCTAATTCCATAAACTTTTGCGTAATACCACATTATAAAAAGTAGCTGCGTCAAAAATATTGCTCTTGCCCCCTTGAACGAATCCAGCAGTTTTACCATAAGATAAAGTGAAGAAATTGTCAAAAATTTTCTTTTGGATGGAATTGAAATTAAAAATATCAGAAATCCGATTGTCATTACTGTACCAGAGCCTTTTGTAAATGCGGGATAGTCAACTCCCTTTAAAATTCCAGTATAATAAGCCTCGTATCCAGCCCGCAAAATAACCCTCAGCTGAATAAACATCTTGTAGGCCAAAGCAGGCAGCGAAATTATAAACAAAGCCATTCCAACATTCATAAATAGCCTTCTGCTTTCAAGCGTAACACTGCTTCTAATCTCACTAATCTTCTCATTTGAAATCGCAATGAAAAATCCTAGATGTGTAAACAGCAATACTAGCAGAAAAACATTTATTATCTCATTTCTCACATCATAAAAAAAATAAAAGTTAGCAAACTTCGTAGCCCATCCAAACTCCTTATAATTCACAATATCCAAAAATATCCTTGTAAAATTAAACAAAAACAGCGTATACAAAAAAATCATATACGAATTTAGCCATTCCAAATAAATTTTCGCTGTAAAAAACGTATAAATATAAACACCCATAAGCAGACATTCCAAAAATTTCATCTCCAGCGCCTCATTCTGAAAAGTAACTACACTTTTTAAAAACAGCACAAAAGCAATAAAAAATATATGAAATATCAAAAACCCAATTTTATCTTTTTTCATCAATTTACCTCTATTTTTCAATTTTTTCTTATTATTTCATCTAAAATTTTACCATATCACCATTAAAACTTCAATCAAAAATGTTGTGTCATTATTTAATTTTTTTATTTTGAAATAACTTGATAACTATAACTAATGGTTTTCATTTACTAAATAAAAAATTTTAAATCTAACAATTTTCTAATGAAATCAAAAAACTAACATGCAGTTGCCTTGATAAATTCAAAATAAATGTTGATAATAAGTTACATTTTTTGATATAATATGAGAAGATAAATTTTTAATTGCTAAAATTATATGTGATGAAAGGACAAATTAAGAATGATTAGTGTTTTAAAGGGAATGAAAGATAGATATTCTGACGATGTAAAAAAATACGACTTGATCGTTGATACAGCAAGGAATGTGTTTGAAAAATATGGATTTGAACGAATTATAACGCCTATTCTAGAAGAAACTGAGCTTTTTAGACGTGGTGTCGGGGATGAAACGGATGTTGTTTCAAAGGAAATGTATGAGTTTACAGATAAGGGAAACAGAAACGTTACAATGCGTCCAGAAGGTACTGCTGGAGTCGTACGTGCCTATTTGGAAGCAGGTTTTCACAAATCTTCCCCAATCGTAAAATGGTTCTACAATGGTCCAATGTACCGTTACGAAGCCCCGCAGAAAGGAAGACTCCGAGAATTTCACCAAATGGGAATTGAAATGTTTGGAGTTCGTTCTGCTTACCTTGACGCAGAAATTATCCAGATGGGATGTGAATTTCTTGAAAAGCTGGGAATTACTGGCTTAGTTGTGGAAATAAACAGTCTAGGAAATATTGAATCAAGAAAAAAATATATTGATGATTTAAAAGCATTTATGGAAAAAAGACTGGATAAACTTAGTGACGATTCAAAACGAAGATATAAAACTAATCCTTTAAGAGCATTGGATTCAAAGGATAAGGGTGATCAAGAACAATTTATCAACGCCCCAAAATTATACGACTATCTTGACGAAGAAAGTAAAAATTATTTTGAAGATACAAAGAAATATCTTGAATTAATGAATATTAATTATGTAGTAAACGACAAACTGGTGCGTGGACTTGACTACTATTCAGACACAGTTTTTGAAATAAAATCTAATAAATTAGGCTCACAGGCAACTGTGTTGGCTGGCGGACGTTACGACAGGCTTCTTGAAATACTGGGAAATGCAAAAGTACCAGGAATAGGCTTTGCCGCTGGAATGGAAAGAATCGCAATGCTTATGGATGAAAATTTGATTGCAAAAGAAGAAAAAAAGACTTACGTTATTTATTTTGACGAAACAAAAGAATATTTTGTAAAAATAGTAGAAGAACTACGAAAAAATGGAATAAAAGTCAACTTTGACTACAATCCAAAAAGTTTTGGAGCCCAAATGAAAAAAGCAAATCGTGAAAATGCAGAATATGTATTGATTTTAGGCGAAGATGAACAAAAAGAAAATGTAGTTACAATGAAAAAATTTAGTACAGGGGAACAAGAAAAATATAAATTAGAAGAAATTATTAAACTTTTAAAATAAAAAGAAAAATTGAAAGGAAAAATAAAAATGTACAGAAATTATAAATTAAATGAATTAAGAATGGAAAACGTCGGAGAAGAAGTTATTTTATCTGGATGGGTTTCAAAAGTTAGGGATTTGGGGCATTTCACATTCATTGATTTAAGGGATAGATATGGAATTACTCAAATTTTAGTAAATGAAGAAGTTTCAGGAAAAGAGCTTTTTGAGGAAGCTAGAAAATTGAAAAATGAATGGGTTATAAAAGTTACTGGAAAAGTTGCTGAAAGAAGTAGCAAAAATAAAAATATTCCTACTGGAGATATTGAAGTTGAAGCAAAAAATATTGAGATTTTGAGCCGTTCTAAGCAATTGCCATTTGAAATTGATGAAACAGGAAATCTTAATGAAAATATGCGGCTAACTTACAGATATCTTGATATAAGACGTCCAAGAATGTTAAATAACATTATAAAAAGAAATGATATGCTGTTTTCAATTAGAAAATTTATGAATGAAAGTGGATTTTTAGATATTGACACTCCTATTTTAGCGAAAGCCACTCCCGAAGGAGCAAGAGATTTTGTAGTTCCAAGCCGAATAAACAAAGGCGACTTTTACGCCTTGCCGCAATCTCCACAGCTATTTAAGCAAATACTTATGGTATCGGGTGTTGATAAATATTACCAGCTTGCAAAATGTTTTCGAGATGAGGATTTAAGAGCCGACAGACAGCCTGAATTTACTCAATTGGACTTGGAAATGTCGTTTATTGAGCAAGAAGATATTTTAAATGTGACAGAAGCACTTGCAAAACAAGTATTTAAAGATGTTACAGGCATTGAAATTACTGAAAATTTTGAAAGAATGAGTTATGATGACGCAATGAATCTTTATGGTTCAGACAAGCCTGATTTAAGATTTGACATGAAATTGATTGATTTATCCAAAGAAACAGAAAATTGTGGATTTGGAGTATTTGAAAATACAATAAAAGATGGGGGAAATGTAAAAGCGGTTGTCGCTCCAAATGCTGAAAAATTTTCAAGAAAATACATCAAAGATTTAGAAGACTTTGTAAAAACATATTTCAAGGCAAAAGGGCTGGCTTATATCAAAACTAACGAAAATGGTGAAATTAATTCTCCAATTGCAAAATTTTTTACCAAAGAAAAATTAACTGAAATTACTCAAAAATTAGGAATTAAAAATAATGAGATTGCTTTAATATTGGCTGATAAATACAAAATTGTGCATGATGGGCTAGGAGCATTGAGATTAAAACTGGGAGAAGAGCTGGAATTAATTGACAAAGATTCTTTCAAATTCCTATGGGTAGTTGATTTCCCAATGTTTGAATGGAGCGAAGAGGAAAATAGATACAAGGCTCAACATCATCCATTTACTTCAATAAAGCAGGAAGACAGAAAATATCTTGATTCAAATGAACTTGATAAAATAAAAACAGATTCCTACGATATGGTTCTAAACGGTTATGAAATCGGTGGAGGAAGTATCAGAATTCATGAAGAGGAATTACAGGAAAAAGTATTTGAAAAATTGGGGCTTAGCAAAGAAGAACAGCAGGAAAAATTTGGCTTCTTTCTGGAAGTGCTAAAATACGGAGTACCGCCACACGGAGGACTTGCCTTCGGAATCGACAGATGGCTTATGGCAATGCTAAAGGAAAATTCAATAAAAGAAGTAATCCCATTCCCTAAAACAAATAAAGGACAGGATTTAATGACTGGGGCTCCTGCTGAAATTGAAGAAAATGTACTTGCAGACGACTTAAGGCTAAAATTACTGGAAATTGAAAAAGAAGATTAATAATTTAACCTAAAAACTGAAAGGAGAACTACCTAAAATGATTATAATATTTGGAACAAAAAATAAAATAAAAAATCTAGGCATAGTAGGAAGATACGAATGTTCTCGATGTCACAATGTATCAGATTTAGAGTTTATAAGCACACAGCAATGGTTTACGCTTTTTTGGATACCTGTTTTTCCGATAAGCAAGAAGCAGGAATTTATGCAATGTCCAATTTGTCACCAAGCCTATGAAGTTCCTAAGTAATATTATTTAATAAACATATTTATTCAAAAGCTGTTTCAATGTTGTAAATGAAGCAGTTTTTTTGTTTAGCAAAACAAATTTTTTAGTTTTGATACTAAATCCCATTTAAAAAATAAAAGTAGAATTCTATAATAATTAATTTGATAACTCTGTTAAAAAAATCAAATTTAATTCTTAAGTATCCATCTTAAAGACTTTTATAATTTTATTTATAAATATCATGATTAATAATAGTTTTTTCTATTTTTTTGTCCAAATTAAAAACTCTCTAATTTTTTTCTGCTACATATAGAAGTAATTCAGAATAAAAGATTTTTTGTTTGGAGTAAAAATATATTAAAAGAACTGAAATTAAATAACTATACTTAAACATAAACAAAGGAAGGAGAACAACAAAAATTAGATGAATATTTATTTAATCCTTACAATTTAGAAACACATACAATGACACTTGAGGAAATATTCAATTTATTTAAAGAAGCTTAAAAATATTATTCAAAAGTCTAAAAATCATAATCTGAATACATCAAAAAAGGTAACCAACGCATAAGGTAAATGGTTATTTTCCCAACCTTTTAAAAAAATATAACAAAATATGGTAATGTTTAGCAGTTCAAAAAAATATCTCAAAATACCGTATTATTTGCCTTAGTAGAAAGAATGGCTATAAAAGCAAATAATACAGTATTTTGAAAATAATTACCTATGTAATCTGCGTTTAAACTCTTCCTTATAAGATTTATACGCATATCTTAGCATTATACTTAAAATAAATAATGGAATTGATGAAAATATGCTCCATGTCATTTTTTTACTTATAATTAGCTCCAGAATTAAAAGAAATATTCCAACAAAAAAAATAAAAAAATTCAATATCTTTAGCCTGTCGCTCTTATGCTTGTCCCAGGCATACGAAAAAATAAGACTAATAAGATAAAAGGCAAGGACAATGGGAATCCCAAGTCTTAGACTCCAAGTCAATTTTTTATCTCCAAAATCAAGCAGAAGAAAATAAAAAATTAAGCCGCTTAGCAGTAAAAACAGATTTGTCCTCATTCTGTACGAATCCAGAAAAACAAATAATCCCAGATCAAATATTAAAATAGACGGAATCGCATAGTATCCCCATTCCATTTTTCCATACATTATCAGATTTTGAAAAAGGACTTCCAAAATAGAAATTATTGAAATTGTAAAAAATGATAAAAATACAGCCTTTTTAACTTTCTTCATTTTCATTTCATACAAATTTATATTAATTATCGGATATTCCTTCACAAATTCCTTATCTTCCAGCCCCTTTAGCTCAGGAACAGGCGTTTCACACAGTGGACATCTTTCTGCTCCGTCTTCCAGCTCTACTCCACATTTTATACAATACATATTTATCTCCTTTTTTATAGTAATTCCATTTTAAAACTGAACTCAAAAGTCATGCTATTCTTTTCAAAATGTAATTTTTATCCATTTAATTTTTAAAAAATTCAATTAGACATTTAAAAATAATTTGTAATAATTTTGGATTTTATTCCCCTTTTTCTCAAATAAATAAAAAAATCCCTCTCAATATCATAATTTGCAGTTAGATTTCCAAAATTTACATAAACTTTGTTATAATCGCTTATAACTCCCATCTTAATTTTGCACCTTTTGCTCGGTGGCGGTAAGAATCGGAATCCTTTTAAATATTTTTCATATTTTTTATTAACTTTAAAAATTCCTAAATTTGAAAATCCTGTCGTATAGCCACGTTCTCCGTAATAATCGAATATAAATGGGAAAAATATACGTTTTATCAAATATGGAACGGACTTTATTATTATATTCTGTATTGGATTCATTGCCTTGTATATGCTTTTGTAAAATTCTTTTTTTGTGATTTTTAAGGCAAAATAGTTATCCAGATAAGTTATGATTTCAGAGAGGGAATATGCGCCAAGACTTGCATCCACACTAGGAGTTATGTTTATAAAAAAATTTCTGTATGTAGTTTCTTCAAAAATTTTTCGCAGATCAACCGGTACTCCAATAACAATCGGATTTTTCGCCTGCGAATACCTATCCAGCAGAACCTTGAAATATACGGAAAGAAGATATTTTCCGATAGTCGTCCCGTATTTTTTACTCTCCTCTTTCAGACTTTTTATATTAATTTCTCCAGTCGTAATGTGATACTGCCCCTTTTCCAATATTTTCATTGGTAAGTGAAATGCTGACTTTATCGTAGTTTCCTTGCTCACTTTCCGCATATATTTTTCATAAAGATCGACATACTCATTTTTTTGAGCATTTTTCAATCCACTATCATTTCCCAATATTTCCTTTGTCTTTTCAAAAAAGTTTTTTTCAATTTTTTTATTTTCAAAATCTTTTTCTTTCCCATTTTTATTTATCTTTTTTCCAAAATTGATTATTTTCTTTATTTTTTCAATTTTTACTTCCTTCTTTTTTTCAACCTCATTAGTTAAACTATCCATTTCATCTTTTTCGATATTTTCCAAAAAATACTTTTTCTCCAAATATTCTTCAATCAAATCTTGAAAAAATAACGCCGCACCTTTCCCGTCAGTTAAAAAATGTGCTATTTCTATCGATAATTTATTATTAAAATAAATGATTCTCAGCGGATTATCCTTCTGTATATCCGTACAAGGATAAGTTTTCTCCTCCTCAATCATAAAATGAGCCTTTTTCTGCTGCAAATAATTCCAGAAAATTCCCTTTTTCAGCTCCGAATTATAAAACGGATATTTCTTTTCAAGCGAAATCGCAACTTTTTTTAATATTTCCAAGTCAATATTTTCAGAAAACAATGCTGAAAGCCGAAAGCATGTGGTTCTTCCTTCACTAATTATTGAAGAATAAGTTTTTGCAAAAGCGTCCAGTTCATACCAGATTTTTTCATTTTTCACATTTATCCTCTTTTATTTTATTTATTTTTAACCTTTAAAGCATTATTTAAAAGAACTTGCTCAAAACTTGCTTTCTACAAGTTCAATTCTTATTTACAAATGCTCAAGAACAAGTAATCAAAAAATTATTACCCTTCCAAATATTTTTTCAAATTTTCATAATTTTTTTTCGCTGTTTCATAGCCAATATTGTACACTTCCAAAAGTTTCTTCTTATTTTTCTCAATTCTCCCAAGCGTTAGTTCCACTTCTGGACGAATCACAAAAATCTCCCCTTTTGCCTCCAGCTCATCAATGTAATCAAGCACTTTATTATATCGAATATATCTTGTATTCATAAGTTCTACAAATTTAGGAAACTTTTTATATCTTATCCCAGTAATTTTACCCAATGCACTTTGCTTCTTTCTATAACTTTTATCACGTGTCAAGACAACTACATTTTTTGTATTTCCATTTTCCATGGACTTTTTAATCGGTATTGAATCAGAAACTCCACCATCCAGATAAACATTTCCATTAATATTAACCATTCTGGCAAGTAATGGCAAAGAACTTGAAGCCCTTACATAAACTGTATCCTTGTCAAAATCTTTGACTTCAGGATATTCCGCCTCCCCAGTTTCACAATTTGTAATTACCACCTGAAATTTTGTCTTATTTTTCATAAATGTTTTGTTGTCAATCGGATTCAGTTTATTCGGAATCTCATTATAAACTAAATCCACATCAAATAAATCCCCTGTTTTAAGCAAGCTATAAAGCGTGCAGTATCTTTTGTCATCCAGATAGTCAACAGACACATTAAACGCCCTCTTATGCTGTTTCGCCAAATAGCTGCAGGCATGACAAGCTCCCGCAGACACCCCTATGCAATTATCAAATTCAATATTTTTTTCCAAAAAGAAATCCAGCACCCCTGCCGTAAATATCCCCCGAAGTCCTCCACCTTCCAATACTAACCCAGTTTTTTCCTTCATTAATTTCATCCCTTTCAAATTAATTTTTTGTTTTCTCCTATTATACACCCATTCCTTGTATTTTTCTACTTTTTTAATAAACTATTTCTATCTTTAAAATCAATTAAAAATTTGATATATTGCTGCTATGTCAAGAAAAAAAGAAGTTAAACAGAAGAATATGGTTTTTGAAACTCTATAACATAAAAAATTAAAGAGCGGAAAAATCTCTGCTCTTTTAAAAATACTTTATATTATTTTTATTTTTTCTGCACTTGACCTGACAATATGTCCTATTTTATAATTCAATTTATATTGCTTTCCTAAAAGGCTGCAAAAAAAAGAATACTGACTTTCTAAGATACATTTTTACCTAAGAAAGCCAGTACACTAAAATGAAAACGAAAAATTTAAGGAAGTCTTTATAAATGTTAATTTTGCCTTGTCTTTTTTACCTAATACAGCTTTTCATCCTTTTCTTTATAGTAATTATAAATTCCCTCAAATATCAGCTTGCCAACATAAGAACCTCCATCTATATGCCCTATTGTTTTTTCTCCATGGTATGCCGCTCTTCCATGAACTGCCGTCATATTTTTTGTTGCTTCACTTCCCTTTGACGCAGCATTACTTGCTTCTTTTAAAATTTCTAATACTGTTTTTTTCTCATCTGTATTTTTCTGAAAAGCTTTTGCGGCAGGAGACAATGAATCTAGGATTGTTTTCTCGTTTTCCTTTGAATTTGCTCTTTCCTTTAACTTGCTAATCCCATTTTCCAATGCTATTTTCATATCATTTTTATCCGCATTCTCTTTTCCTTTCAAGCTTCCACCTATTCCTAATAGCCAGAATGAAATAATCGTTCCCAATGACGAAGGAGCTGATTCATTAAAGATCATTCCCATCTTAAAAAATAATTTCCCTAAATCTTTTTCTTTAGAAGTTTCTAAATAATCTTTTAATCCGGAAAATCCTTGAACCATTGATATTCCCAAGTCTCCATCTCCAAATTGGCTGTCCAAATCAAGTAAATAATCTCTATTTTCCTTTACTAACTTGAGTACATTTTCTGTAATTAATTTTACATCATTTATATCCATAACTGCCTGTCCTTCCTGAAATTACTTATTCACATTAGTATAAAACGGTGTAATTGCTTCTTTCAATAATAATCTTTTAGTTTCCTCATTCAATTTAAAAATTGTTATTGATAATCCCGCCATTTCCATAGAAGTAGCAAATTCTCCTATATGTGGTTTTATTATTTTTACATTTTTTTCTTTTAAAATTTTATAAATTCTGTTATATACAATGTAAAGTTCTTCTAAAGGAGTTGCACCCAATCCATTTACAGTTACAGAAACTTCATCTTCTGATTTCAGTTCCAATTCTTCATTTATCTTGGAAAATATTAAATCTGCTATTTCATCTGCCTTTAGCATTTCCCTTACTTCGATACCTTGCTCTCCGTGTATTCCCATGCCTATTTCTATTTTATTGTCTTCTATACTAAAAGTAGGTTTTCCAACTTCAGGAACAATGCATGGGGAAAGAGCCACTCCCATTGTTTTTATATTTTCCAAAGCCTGCTGAGTGATTTGAGCAACCTCTTCCAAATCCAATCCTTCATCTGCAGCCGCTCCTGCGATTTTATAAGCATATAGCATTCCTGCTACGCCTCGTCTTGTATCTTTTTTTTCATAAGGCGCTGAAGCAACATCATCTTTAACTAATACGTTAGCAGTTTTTATATCTTCAAAATCAGCCAGTTCACATGCCATATTAAAATTCATCTTATCTCCGCCATAATTTCCATAAAGACACAAAACCCCTTTTCCAAAATCGCAAGCCTTTATCGTATCAAGCATTTTCTGTGACGAAGGTGAAGCAAATACATTTCCTATTGCACATCCATCAAGCATTCCTTCTCCTACATATCCTAAAAACGTTGGAAGATGTCCGCTACCTCCTGCGGTAACAATTCCCACTTTATTTTTTTTAGGATTATCCTTTCTTACCAGCACTCTAATATCATCATTTAATAACTGTATTTTATCACTATGAGCAGCTACTATTCCTTCTATCATTTCTTTTACAAAATTTTCAGGTTCATTTATTATTTTCTTCATAAGACAATCACCTTCCCTAGTTCTTTTCCAATTTTTCCGGGTATTTCCAATTTTCCAGTTCTTCTGGAGAAAAACTGTCTGGTTCATTGCCTTTATTTATTAATAAAGTGTAATAGTAAACTTCTGCCAGTTCTTCTACATACTGTGCTCTCAAAAAAGCTTCATACATATCTGTACCGCAGGCTACAACCCCATGTTTTTCAAGTAAAAATATATCTGCCCTTTTCACAGGTTCAATTACACTTTTAGCCAGTTCTACAGTTCCAGGCCTTGCATATGGCGCTACCGGCACAACAGCATCCTTTAGCCCAAATGTTGCAACCTCATATATAATCGCCGGTATAGGTTTATTTAATACTGCAAAGGAAGTTGCCATTTTTGAATGAGTGTGAGCAATTGCCATTATATCTTCCCTTGCTTTATATACTTCCAAATGCATCATTGTTTCACTTGATGGTTTTCTGTCATTTTTAACTTCAATTAATTCACCATCTACTGTTAATACACATATATCATCTGCAGTTAATTCCTCTCTGTTTACACCTGATGGAGTGACCACTACATATCCTGTTTTCTTATCCCTTATACTGAAATTTCCTGATTTATGTTTACATAAGTCTAATCTTTGTCCATCCTGCGCCGCTTTTATAACTTCCCTTTTCAAATTTTCCAACATTTACATCACCTCTATCAAAATTTTATTGCTGAATTTGCTTTTTCATATTTTTTATAAATATGTAGAATAATCCAAAAAATAATACTAATGCTATAATTCCTGATATTCTACCTGCTAGACCATTTGCTATAGCCCATCTGAAAAATGGAGCTTCTACGCCAAAATATGTTATCATTTGTCCTGCTGGTATTTCTATCGCTTTTGTCGTTTTTGCAAGCTGAGTAGCAAATGGCGCAAAGCTGCTGGAAACTAATAAATAAATTGGAGTGTACAGAATACTTAGAATTAGCATTTTTAATAAGTTCTTTTTAGAAACAATCATTGCTGGTACGACAACTATAACATTTACTATTCCTGCTAACGGCAACACATTGCTTATTCCCATCTTTGAAAACACGATAGCCAAAAGCAGTTCTATTGGAACTAACAATATTGCTACTACCCATAATTCAGATTGTCCTGCCATAAACGGCCAGTCTAATCCAATATAAATTTCTCTGTCTTTAAATTTATTTTTCATAAATTCTGATGCAGCATCTGCAATTGGAGCCAGAGCCTGCATAAATAATTTAGCCACCATAGGAAATAATACTAGAGCTGTTCCTACTTTTATAGCCACATTTAACGTATCTTTTACAGAATAACCTGCAAGAATCGCTATAAGCCCTCCTATAATGAATCCCATAACGCTGTTATCTCCAAAAATTCCTATTTTATCTTTTAATTTATCTGCATTTGCATTTTCTTTTTTAAATAAAGGAATATAATCCAATAATTTGTTTACAGGTTCCATTATTATACATTGGAGTGTCATATAATGAGTACAAGTAACCCCTGGTATTCCTGTTATTTCCTGAGTTCTTTTTTGAGTAGCTTCTCCTATTTTTAACTCCGCTATAACCTGAATTGCCGCTGCAACAAAACCTAATGCAACATTTCCTGTAATTGCCGCCACCATTGTTGCTGTAAAAATTTTCCCCCACACATTCCACAAATCTACATTTAATACATCTGTTTGTTTAAATATAAGCATTAAAAGATTAATTCCTATCTGTAAAGGAAACATAAACAAGGCATAAGGCCAAGCCCACGCAATCGCAGACATAGGTGACCACCCTACATCGATTATATTTAACTGAATACCCGTTTTTTCAACAAAAGCTGAAGCTACAGGACTTATAGTGTCAAACATAAAGCCTAGCACTACGTTCATTCCCGTAAAAGCAACTCCCAATGTAAGCCCTGAAATTATTGCTCTTTTGAATTTCATTTTTATTATCAATCCTATTATTATCATTATTATAGGTAAAAAGATTGCGGCTCCCAATCCTAAAATATAGTTTAAAATATTTCCAAACATTTTTGGTACCTCCTAAAGTTTATTACCAATATTATTTTAGCAGTTTTTTTAATTTTTCAAATTCTTCCGCCATTCCCATTCCTGTTAAAAATTTAATTCCATTTATCATTGGCTTGTCATAAGTTTGAGAACCTGGAACTATTGTTACATAAACATCAACTTGATCTATTATGCTTTCAAGCGATTTTATATCTACTGCTTCCACTGTTGCTCTTATTCCTTCATCTTCCAGCATACTGTTAATTTTTGAAGCAACTGTCTGTGATGTTGCTACTCCTGATCCACATGCTACAACTATTCTTTTCATATAAATTCCTCCTAATTTTAATATTTTTTATTCTCCAAAATTTGAGTAAAATAAACTTTCCAGTTCTTTTAACACTTCATTTTCGTCTTCTCCATCTATTTCTATTTCAACTTTTGTGCCATATTTAGCTCCTAACTTTAAAAAACCGAGGACGCTTTTATTTTCTACTTTGTTATCACCTACTCTAAATACAGTTTTTGATTTATATTTTGATATTGTCTTTATTATTTGCGAAATAGGCCTTGCATGTAACCCTGTTTTATTTTTAACTTCTAAAATTTTACTTATCACTATAATCACCTTGTCTAAAAATTTTCACTTAATATCTTTAGTATTTCTTTCTTATCTGATGCATTTTTTATGCTGTCATAAACTTCCTTCTGTTCCATTAAAGACATTAACTTTGTCAATAAATTCACTTGCTCTTCTCCCTTTTGTATCAATAGTACAAATATTACTGATACCTCCAAATCATTTTCATTTAATCCCATATCCCTAAAAATAATTGGTTTTTGGGGCTTAACAGCTATAATGCCCTCTTTATTAACAAATTCAGGATTCGTATGAGGTATTGCAATCTTATATTCACCAAAATCCAAACCTGTAGGATAATTTTTTTCTCTTTCAATAATTGAATCGGAAAATCCTTTATTTACATATTTTTTTTCAAATAAAATATTACCTATTTTAGAAAGAAAATCATTTCTGTCATTTGCTTCAAAATCCAAAAAAATATTTTCTTCTTTAAAATAATCTTTCATGCCTCATTCCTTTCTATGCATTTGTATTTTTTGAAAAATATTTTACTATTTTATCTTTATTTTTTGTTTTCATTATTTCAACCAGTTCATCTTTAAAAATTTTATTTATAATTTTACTTACTCTGTTCAATTCTTTTTCTTTATCCTTTATAGCAAAGGTAAAGATGTATTTTATAGTATTGCCATTAAGTTCAAAATTATTTTTTAATTCAAGTAAAATTCCTGAAGTTTTAAATACATTATTTTTATTTTTGGAATGTGGTAAAATTATTCCATTATGTATTATCATGTAGGATGTATGATTTCTCAATACATCTAGAATACTTTTAGTATATGAACTTGATATGTATCCTTTTTTCTCAAGAAGATTGCATGTGTATTCAACTGCCTCTTCAATATTTTTACCATCATAGTTAAAAATAATGCTTTCATCTGTAATTATATCCTTTTCTTCTTCCTCGTCTACGACATCATTTATAATCTTTCCTTTCATTTTATTTTCAAGTTTTTTTATCAATTTTTCTTTATTATGTATTTTTGCCTCCTTTTCTATAATTTGGATTAATTCTGATATTAAAACTTTTTTATTATTTGATACAAAACCAACATCTAACATTTTTTTCCTATCTTCTATTGTAAATACTGGATTTACCTTTAATATTGGTATGTCATATAAAATTTTATCTTCAATATCCATTGTTGTTATTATATAATCTATATTTTTATTATTAAGCAATGTTTCTTTCAGTTTAAAATAAGGAGTTACTGCAACTATTTCAACATTGAACAAGGAAGATATATTGTCTACCAATATTTGGGAAATGCCGTATCCTAGCGTACTGATAATTATTATTCTTTTTACTTTTATGTTATTATTCATAACTCTTTCTATTGAAGCTTGAAAATGAAGTGTCAGCAGAAATATTTCCTTATCAGGTATATCTTTTTTTAATATATTTGTCAAAATATTTAAAGAGTCCTTTATTAAATAGAATAAATTATTTTTTGTAAATTCTAAATCCTGTATAAATTTATCATTTAATGTATATTCATTTTTCACTCTATAGAAAAAAGGATTTAGATGCTGTCTCAAATATTCAAACAATAATTTATCCTTTGATATGTCCACATTTAATCTGCTATTTATATTTTCAATCAAATTTTTTACTAAAATATCTAAATCAATCCAATTTTCATAAAATTGAGAATCTTTATTATAAGAACTTATTTTTACTACTAAATCTGTTATAATAAATATATCCTGTTCTTTAAAAATTTCATTTAATCCATAATTTTTTACTTCTTTTTTTATTGTGTCATATTCATCCCATTCTTTTATTATCCCTCCATCAACACATATGAAATTATTAATTTCTTCATGAAAATTCTCGGATTGCAGTAAAATAATATAGGAAAGCAATGTTTTATAATTTTCATCAGTAGCTGAAAAATTTAACTTAGATAATATTTTTTTCAAAAAATCACTTAAAGTCTTTACTTCTTCTATACCTAAATTTTCTTTAAATATTTCTTCTATTTTTATTCCATAAATAGTCTTGTTTTTAGTATTTTTCAAATAATTCAGGCATTCTGATATTTTTTCAACTCTATATTTTATTAAATTTGATATTCTTCCTTCGAGTATTATCCCTTTTTTTGTACTTAATTTAATCTCCTTTTCTTCAAATTCTTTTTTTATCCTATTTAAATCACTATTAATTGTAATTCTTGATGTATCAAACTTTTCCATTAAATTGGATATATTAAGTTTTTTTACAGTTGTTATTAGCAAAAATTTTATTAAATTTCTTCTTTTTTCAATAGTCACAGGCTCTGCTTCTTTTACTATATCCTTTATTTTATTTATTTTGCTATCGCTATCCAACTTAAAAATCCCTGATTTATTTCTATATATAGGTTTAATATTAAATATCGACAAAACAAAATTAATTTTTTCAATATCATATCTCACCATTCTTTCAGAAATATCAAATTTTTCTTTTAGTTTCTTAATTGAAACTTCTTCGCCAGAAGAAAAAATATCCAACATTTTTATTTCTCTATTATTTAGCATATGCTCTCCTTAATTAAGGTTCTACTTAATATATAACCTATGATTTTAAGTATTTCAATATTAAGCTTCTGAAACTTTTATTGAAAGAAGCATGTTTAATTGGAAATAGGTTTTATCCATTATTTTATAGTACTTAGAAATACTTTGTAACAAAAAATGGAAAAGTTCTTTATTTTAAATAAATTACAAATTATATTACTCCAATTCTAAAATAATATAAAACTAATAACAATTTAGGTTTTAAAAACACATTAAGCCTGTTTAACACAAAATTACAATAATCAAATTAGTTTCTATAATTAAACTAAAAACTATAAATGAACACATAAACTATAAAACATAATTTTAAAAAAAACTATAAAAACGAAGAAGGAAAAAATATGTTGACAATTTATCTATATTTTGGTACAATAAATTTGTAATAAATACAAATATATATAAATTATAAACTGAGGAGTGATAAAAATGTCAAAAACAATTGAAAAATTAAATCTTTACTTAGCTAACTTGAATGTACTTTACAGAAAAGTTCAAAATTACCACTGGAACATTGTTGGTGCTGATTTCTTTACTGTACATGAAAAATTAGAAGAATATTATGATGCGATAAATAAACAGATTGACGATGTTGCAGAAAGAATTTTGTCAATAGGAGGACGTCCTTTAGGAACGCTAAAAGACTATCTGGAAGTTACAACTATTAAGGAAGCCGAAAATAAGGAAATTTCTATTCCAGAAGCGGTAGCTGATGTGAAAAAAGAATTTGAAGCAATGCTAAAATTAGCAAAAGAAGTAAAAGAAGCCGCTGATGAAGAAAATGACTACGGAACATCTGCATTAACTGATGAATATATCAGCACATACGAAAAAGATTTATGGATGTTAAATGCATATTTAAAATAATAGTCATTAAAATTACCTATTATATAAATTTAGGGAAAATCTGTAAAAAGATTTTCTCTTTTTTATTTACAAAATATATAAAAAATGTTATAATTAATTATTAATAAAAAATTAAAAGGGTGAGGTTATGGCAATAAGTTTATTTAGTTGCAGCTATATGGGTGTAGATACTTATGTTGTGGAAGTGGAAGTTGATTTATCCAGAGGGCTGCCTGTGTTTAATATAGTCGGAATGGGGGATCAAGCGATTTCCGAGAGCAAGGAACGGATTAGGAGCTGTTTTAAGAATGTGGGATTTGAGTTTCCTGTCAGACGTGTGCTGGTGAATTTGTCGCCTGCAAATATCAGAAAGAAAGGCAGTCATTTTGACTTGAGCATATTTTTAGGAATACTTGCTAATACAGGGCATATTTCAAATATAGAAATATTAAAAAAATATCTGATTTTAGGGGAAATTTCCCTAAATGGAAAGATAAAATCAATAAATGGAGCAATAAATGCTACAATTCTGGCAAAAGAAACAGATTTTAAAGGCGTTATCGTTCCAGCGGGAAATTATAATGAGGCAAAACTAATTTCAGGCGTGGAAATTATTCCTGTTGATGAAATAACGGAATTGCTGGATTTTCTGGAAGGAAAAACTGATGTGGAAACATTGTGTAAAAAAGCTATTGAAAAGAATACTTCAAAATTGGAAAAAGATGAAAATTTAGATGAAACTATTGATTTTTCAGATGTGAAAGGGCAGCTCCTTGCAAAAAGAGCTTTAGAAATTGCAGCAGCTGGCGGGCATAATGTATTTTTAATAGGCGATCCTGGCTCAGGCAAGTCAATGCTTGCCAAGAGATTTAACACAATTTTACCTGATATGCCTGAAGAAGAAATAATTGAAACAACCAAAATTTACAGCATTTCAGGAATGTTAAGCCAAAATGAGCCAATAATCCGCAAGCGTCCGTTTAGAGCACCCCATTATTCAGCTACACAAGTGGCTCTAGTAGGTGCGCAAACAGAGTCGGAGAAATTACATTAGCACTAAACGGCGTCTTCTTTCTAGATGAAATAGGGGAATTTGAGGGAAAAACTCTGGAAACGTTAAGACAGCCGCTGGAAGATGGAAAAATCGTTATTTCAAGAGCAAATTTCAGTGTAACTTATCCAGTAAAAAACATTACAATAACTGCTTCAAATCCTACTCCAAGCGGTTATTTCCCCGATAATCCATTATGCAACGACAGTTTGTACGAAATAAAGCGTTACCAGAAAAAATTTTCAGGCCCGCTTCTCGACAGAATGGATTTGTATGTGGAAATGCACCAGTTGAAAAAAGACGAAATTTTTGACGAAACTTTATCAGAAAAATCGAAAGATATTCAAGCAAGAGTAATAAAAGCCCGTGAAATTCAAAAACAACGTTTTAATTCAAATACCTTAAACAGGGATATGAACAAGAAGCAGCTGAACAAATATTGTAAAATAGACGAAGAAAGTGAAGAAATTATGAAATCTGCCATTGATAATTTAAAATTGTCAGTCAGAGTGTTTGACAAAATATTGAAAGTATCCAGAACGATAGCAGATCTGGATGGGGAAAAAAACATAAAAAAGGAGCATTTATTGGAGGCACTTAATTATCGAAGAAAATAATAATAAAAATGTGTAATCAGTCAATTTTATTTGATTAACTACACATTTTTTCATAAATTATTATTTTTCAGTAATTCTTTTTCCTATAAAATCCAATAATTCTTCTCTTCCCGTATTTTTTAATGAAGAATAAAAAAACACATCTTCATTTTTAAATACAAGTTTTTTCTTAATTTCCTTCAACTGCTTAAATTTTTCATTATTCGACAATTTATCAGACTTTGTAAAGATTATATAATATTCAATTTCAAAATGTTCCAGCCATTTTAACATTTCCATATCCTCATTTGAGGGGATTCTACGCAAATCAAGCAATAAAAATACTACTTTTTCACGTTTTGACATAAGATAGCTTTCTATCGTTTTTCCCCAGTTTCTTTTCACAGCCTCAGGCACTTTAGCAAACCCATATCCTGGCAAATCCACAAAATGAATTTTGTCATTTATTAAAAAATAATTGATTAGCTGTGTCCTTCCTGGTGTTTTACTTGTTCTTGCCAGATTTTTTCTTTTTGTGAGTGAATTTATAAGTGAAGATTTTCCCACATTTGATCTTCCGATAAAAGAAAATTCCACAATATTATTAAATTTTGGATAATCTTTTTCTAAAACTGCTGATTTCACAAATTCTGACTTGTTTATTTCCATGTTTCACCTCTTCTTTTTTTATTCTTTGCTTTTCTAATTTTTAAATTCTTCCTTTGCATCTTCCAGCGAAGCTTCATCAGGCATAAAATACCAGATTCCATTAATCATTTTTCCATCCCCCGTAATTTCATGCTGCTCAATATCTGAATGATGTATCAGAATTGCTGGTAATGCCGACAGGCTTCTAATGGGATTCACCGCTATGTCCATATGCTGCTTTGCATAACCGTAAACTTGCGGGATGTATTTCCAGCCAGATGGTGCGGCTATTTTCTTGACAATCCCTTGAATAACCTGTCTTTGACGCTCGTCACGCTTAAAGGCTGTGTCGCTTTTTCTATGTCTTGTATATGCAAGCGCCATTCTTCCTTGCAAATTGTAAACTTGCCCTTGATTAAAGTGGAACACCTCCTGATCAAAATAGTCCTGATTAAAAGTGTGGTTTGAAACAACGTCCACTCCGCCGATTAAAGTTGTCAGGTTCATAACATCTTCAAATCTGAATCGCACATGGTAATTAATTTTTGTATCAAGTAAATTCTCCACAGCGTCTATTGTGCATTGGACTCCACCAAAATGGTGGGAATGCGTAATTTTATCCTGTCTATAATTTTCACAAGGAATTTCAGCATAAGTGTCACGCGGTATCGAAATCATTTTTATCTGTGCCAAATACGGTATAACTCTTACAACAATAAGCCCGTCACTTCTCGATCCTTCCGTTGGCTGATTTGCATAGGCGTCTACTCCTATCACAAGAATGTTAAACGGTACAGAGAGCCATCCTATAAGCACTACCAAAAATATTCCCAGTATTATAAATATCTTTTTCATTTTTTCACCTCTAAATTCTTACATTTTTATATTTTTACCAATTTTTCCAAGCAATGTATTTCAAACAAGCTTTCATTATAATTTTTTAATAATATACAATAAATAATATCAGTGCATTGTCAAGTCATGCGCAACAAAAATTAATTTCTATTTTTACTTTCAAATACTATTTCTTTTAGGAACTTGTCAATTTTTTCTTCCAAATCCTGAATATTTCCATCATTTTCAATAATAAAATCACTTCTTTTCTTCTTTTCATCCAAGGACATCTGCGAATTAATAATATTCAAGGCTTCCTCATGCGTTCTGTTATCCCGCTTTAAAACACGCTGAATTTGTGTATCCATACTTGCACTGACTAACAGGATGTAATCAAATTCCTTCTCCCACTGGACTTCAAAAAGAAGCTGAATTTCCACAAAAATAATGCCGCTTTCTTCCTTAGACTCCAAAATTTTTCCCCGCATGAAATGTAAAATCTCTGGATGCATAATCGCATTTAAAGCAAGTCTTTTTTCCTTATTTTTAAAAATAACTTTCCCCAGCTTTTCACGTGAAACAGCATAATTTCCAAAATTATCCTTTTCCAGAACTTCCTTCCCAAAGTTTTCCGCAATTTTTTCTATAACCTGCGGAAATGTGATAACCTCGTGAGAAATCACGTCCAGATCAATAACCTTATATCCTTTTTCCCGTAAAATCTGACTAACCGTACTTTTTCCAGTCCCAATTCCACCCGTGAGTCCAATAACCATTTCTCTTTCTCTCAAACTTCCTTTCCACAGTAAAACCTTTTTCAAAATTTTTTAATGTTCTAAACTGTTTTTTTTACAAACTCGTTATTTCAAATTTCAAAACATAATGTATTTTATAACTTTTTTCATTTATTTGCAACAATTTTTATCTTGCCGTCTAAAATTGATTTTTTATGTTCACTTGCTTACTAAAAGATAAAATTTTGAAAAATTTTAAAGGAAATAATAAAATTTTAAAGGAAAATATGATATAATAAAGGTAAGATTTAAAAAAAGAAAAAATTGAAAAAATGCTTACAATATGATAAAATTACGTATACAAAAAAGATTTTTATAGTAACGAAAGATTTAATTTATAAAATAAAAATGAGGAGGGAACATGGAACTTAAGGATATCCAGGAATTAATGCAAGTTCTAAAAAAGGAAGATTTAGCAGAAATTAAAGTAAGATATGGAAAAGTAAAACTTACATTAACAAATTCTGAAACAGTAAATACTGTAAATAATCTGGCACCGGCAGCAAAAAAAGAAGAAAAAAAAGTTACAAAACCCGCATTACCAGTAGAAGAAATCATAAAATCACGCAATGTAGGTAAAATAAAGTTACTAAGCTCAAAAACAGGAACAGTTGTAAAAAAAGGGCAAATTCTTGCAAAGATTAACACAATGGGAATCGATAACGAGATAAAATCGACTGTAAACGGCATTTTAACAGAAATTCTTGTTGCAGACGGTTCAGCTGTGGATTTTGCAAAGGAATTATTTAAAATTGAAGTATAATTTACAGTTTTTCTGTTAAATACGAATCTAGTAATTCGTTCAGAATACTTTTGGGATTCGTTTTTAAAAAGTTTAACTGTAATATGTAAAATAGAAAATCTTTTAGGAGGATAGGTATTAATGTTCAAAAAAATATTAATAGCAAACAGAGGAGAAATCGCTGTTAGGATAATCAGAGCAGCGAGAGAGCTGGGAATAGCGACTGTTGCAGTCTATTCAGAAGCTGACAAGGAATCACTTCACGTAAAACTGGCTGATGAGGCTATCTGTATCGGAACTGCCAGCAGTGCGGACTCATACTTAAAAATACCCAATATTATTTCGGCGGCACAAATGACAGGAAGTGAAGCCATTCACCCTGGATACGGATTTTTGGCAGAAAATCAAAGATTTGCTGAAATATGTGACAAAAACGAGATTGTCTTTATTGGCCCAAAACCTGAATTAATCAATATGATGGGAGATAAGGCAACAGCAAGGGAAACTGCCATCAAGCATAAAGTTCCTATAACGAAAGGTTCAGACGGAATTGTGCCAAATGTGGAAGAAGCTAAAAAAGTTGCAGAATGGATAACTTATCCAGTTATGATAAAAGCCACTGCCGGCGGCGGCGGTAAAGGAATGAGAATCGCCCACGATGAAAAGGAACTTGTGGAAAATTACATCGCTGCGCAAAATGAAGCAAAGGCGGCATTCGGAAATCCAGATGTCTATATTGAAAAGTATGTGGAAGAACCAAGGCACGTGGAAATACAAGTTGTTGGAGATAAATTTGGAAATGTGGTTCATTTAGGTGAAAGAGACTGCTCCATTCAAAGACGGCATCAAAAATTAATAGAGGAATCGCCATCAGCGGGAATTGATGCCAAGACACGTGAAAAAATGGGAAAATTCGCCGCAAAACTGGCAAAAGGCATCGGTTACGACAGCGTTGGAACATTGGAATTTCTAGTTGATAAAAACATGAACTTTTATTTTATGGAAATGAATACAAGAATTCAGGTGGAACATACAGTAAGCGAGGAAATCACTGGAGTTGACCTGATAAAAGAGCAGATAAGAGTAGCCGCAGGAGAAAAATTAAGTGTTTCTCAAAAAGATATAAATATTAATGGACACGTAATAGAATGCAGAATTAACGCAGAAGATTCTGAAAATGGATTCCTGCCCTCGTCTGGAATACTGGAAAAATACATTCCATCTGGAGGGATTGGAGTAAGAATCGACTCACATTCTTATCAGAACTATGAAATCCCGCCTTATTATGACTCAATGATAGCAAAACTTATTGTAAAAGGCAAAAACAGGGAAGAAGCTATCACAAGAATGAAACGCGCCTTAAAGGAATTTATTATAGAAGGTGTTGACACAACTATACCATTTCACTTGAAGGTGCTTGATAATCAGGACTTTAAGAATGGAACTATCTATACAAACTTTATTGAAACACATTTTAAAGAAGCGCTTGGCAAGTAATTTAAAAAGCCAGTTAAAAATTTTATAAATCAATAAAAAATCAAATTATTAAATAATTTGGTTGATATTTGATAAAAACAAAAATTAGGAGGAATTAAAATGAACGAATTAGGAAATGTAAATATATCACAGGAAGTGGTAGCAACAATCGCAGAATCAGTAGTATCAGAAATCGAAGGAGTAAACAGCCTTGTTGGTGGAACTTCTAAAAATGAAATTGTCAAATTTTTCCAAAATGTATCTTCAGGCGGAAAAGGGATTGAAGTGGAAGTTGGAGAAACTGAATGCACGCTAGATTTATACATCGTGGCAAAAATGGGATACAAATTACCTGCATTGGCTGGAGAAATTCAAACAAGAGTAGTAAAGGCAATTACTGAAATGACAGGATTAAAGGTTCAGGAAGTTAATGTCTACATTCAAAAAATTGTAAAAGAAGATAAAAAAGAAGTTGTTCCAGCAACTGTAGCAGAAACAGCAGAAATTGAAGAATAATAAAAATCATAATATGCTCAGGCTCCGTTAATTTCAAATTTGTAAACAAATTCGGAGTTTGAGCACAATCTAAAAGAAAGGAGAAGCTGGCAAGAGCATACTATTTTTACTATTAATTCTCATATTAATAAAAATATGGTATATTTCTGACAGTACATATTAATGATTGCAATATTAGGATTTTTGGCAAAATTATCTATTATACTTGGATTTATTAGCATTGCATTTTCAAGCGTATCAGATATGCTGTTTAGGACTGACTATTTAGGGCAGCTCGACAGTTTTGTTGATTTAAACAGCCTAAATTTTAAAATTCTGGTTGGAATATTATCAATTATCTATTTAGTTATATTTTCACTTTCATACATTAATAAATTAACAAAATATTCTCAAAATAGAAAAGTTAAAAATAAAAATGGAGAAATTGAAGTTTCCATCAAAACAATAAATGAAACATCAAAAGACTTTTTAAGCGGGCTTGAAATTATAAAAAATTCAAAAGTAAAGTCATATCCAAGCGGAAAGGCTGTCGTCATAGAAGCCACTGTAGACACTTATAACGTCGATAACCTAAATGAAAAATTGGCAGATATTCAAAACAAATTATCTGACTACATTTTTCAGGCAACTGGAATTACCGTAAAAAAAAGTAAAGTAAAATTGAAAAAAGTTTTAGGTGAAACAATCATTGAAAAGAAAATCATTGATTCCCCAACTGTTCAAAAGGAAGAAAACAGTAATGGCGAAAATACAAATCTAAAAAACGAAAATGATGCACAAAACGATACTTCCCCATCTGGAAAGGAAAACTAATGACACGAAGAGGAATTAGAGAAGAAATATTTAAACTTCTTTTTGAATACGAATTAATTGACAACAATATTGACAAAAGAATAAATGATGTAATTAGTGAAGAAAATTTAAAAAAAGATGAAGAAATTGACTTTTTAAGAAGTTATGTTACAGAAATAATTGAAAATCAGAATATTCTAATTGAAAGAATACGGGAAGTGCTGGACGGTTGGACTTATGAGCGTTTGGGAACAATAGAAAAAGTTTTGCTGAAAATATCTTTTTATGAAATCACTATAAAAGATGTAGGATACGAAATAGCAATTAATGAAGTTCTTGAAATTGCAAAAAAATATTCCTACAATGATACAAAAGACTTTTTAAACGGAATTCTTGCAAAATTAGTACAAAATATTAAAGAAGAAAAAAAATAAATGGAAGAATATTCTAAACGAAACAAATAACAGACAAAAAGACTTCTATATTTACATATGGAAGTTTTTTTACATATAATTTTGGAGCAAAACCATTAAAACTAAACTAGAAAAGGAAACAAAACCAATGAAAAAAATAGGAATAATTATCGGAAAGTTTTTCCCGCTTCACATCGGACATGTAAACTTCATTCAAAGAGCCAGCGGAATTGTAGACAGATTATACGTCGTTATCTCATATTCTGATGATGCTGACGATTTGCTTACTTCCAATTCCCGTTTTGTAAAAGAAATCACACCAAAGGACAGACTGCGTTTCGTTAAACAGACATTTAAAAATCAGCCCAATATTTCATCCTTTTTACTGGATGAAAACAACTATTCCCAACAAGGCGACAACTGGGAAGAATGGGCGACAGCCTTAAGAAATGAAATCGAAAAAAGAGAAAAGCTGGAAAATAAAGAAGAAATAGACTGGAAAAATGATGTGATTTTCATAAGCAACCGAGATGGAGATAAGGAATACAATTTAAAGCATTTTGGTTCTGAAACGAAATCAATTGACAAAAACTATATTGAATACAACGTAAATTCAAAGCAGATACGGGAAAATCCAAGCAAATACTGGGAATTTCTGCCACGTGAAGTAAGGGAGCATCTAATCCCTATTATTACAATCTGCGGCGGGGAAAGCAGTGGAAAAAGCGTAATGATAGACAAACTTGCAAATGTTTTCAATACAACTTCCGCTTGGGAATACGGACGTGAATATGTTTTTGAAAAACTGGGCGGGGATGAAGAATCATTGCAATATTCTGACTATGAAAAAATCGTTTTTGGACATCAGTCAAATGTTCTGTATGCTGCGAGAAATGCCAATAAATTTGCATTAATTGATACAGACTATATAGCCACCCTAGCCTTTTGCCTAACTTATGAGAAGCGGGACAATCCTATAGTTCGTGAATTTGTGCAAAATTACAGATTTGACTTGACAATTTTACTTGAAAATAATGTTGCCTGGGTAAACGATGGGCTGCGTTCAATTGGGGATGATGACAGACGTGGAAAATTTCAGAATTTACTGAAGGAACTGTATAAGGAATACGGCATTCAATACATTACAGTAAAGTCAAGCAGCTATGAAAAAAGATATCTGGCTTGTAAACATATTATAAAGGCATATTTGGATGGCGCTGATAACTCTGAGCTTCAGAAAATAGCAGATACTTTTATATAAAAAAATAACCTATTGCTAAAGTTTATTTTAATTCTTAGTAAATAGGTTTTTTTCTTTTACTTTTGTCAATTTTAAAATTTTTTAGAGTTTTGAAAAAACAGCTAAATACTTTTATCATGCCCTCCTCAAATCGTGCATACTTAGCCATTTTTGAAAAACCACTTTATATTATATAATTGCCAAATTATACGCCTGCTTATTCTCTTGTTCCCATTTCCTTGTCTAATAAATATAATGTAGCACTATTATTATCAACATTAAGCGAAACAATTTTATCAATTAATTTTTGAACTTGTTCCTCCTCTTCTTCCTGTTCTTCGGCAAATTCATTCAAGAACACTTCTGCTCCATAATCTCCCAGTTCTCTTGCAAGTTTGTGAATGTTTTCGATAGAGGCTGTTACAGCTTCCTCATGTGCAAGAGCAGCTTCAAATACTTCCTTCACTGATGTAAAATCCATTTTAGGTTTATCCAGTCCAAAAAATTCAATTTTTCCATTTCTTTTTAAAACATAACTGTAAAATTTTCTTGAATGTTCAACTTCCTCTTTTGCCTGGTTATCCATCCATTTGGCAAATCCTTCCAATGCTCTGTCATCAAAATATGCAGCCATAGCCTGATATTGATACGATGCCGCTAGCTCCATATTTATTTGATTATTTAACAAGATTTCTAATTCTTTGTTTAGTTTCATATTCTCTTCACTTCCAAATTCTATTTTAATAATTATTTTCTAATCTTAGTTTTTCTTTTCTAAACATTTTTCACAAGTACCTTTTATGTAGAAATGTATTTCATCAATTTCCACATTGCCCAATTTTGACAAATCAAATTCTGATAAATTTACATCAAAGTCAATTATTTCTCCACAAGATTTACACTTGAAATGTCCATGATCCTCTGTAACTACATCATATCTCACTTCATTTTCCTCTATTATGATTTCTTGAATAATATTATTACTGACGAATATGTTTAATGTATTATATACTGTAGTTTTTGATAAAGTCGGCATTTCAGGAGATAAACTTTGGAAAATATCATC
The DNA here is from genome assembly GCF_013394795.1 of Leptotrichia sp. oral taxon 223. Classification (NCBI taxonomy): domain Bacteria; kingdom Fusobacteriati; phylum Fusobacteriota; class Fusobacteriia; order Fusobacteriales; family Leptotrichiaceae; genus Leptotrichia; species Leptotrichia sp. oral taxon 223. The sequence goes on along the minus strand of NZ_JABXYU010000001.1, from coordinate 1,736,208 downwards.
AACCGTTGGATGTGTATGATGATCTAGTAGATATTGAAATATCTTCATTCTTTGTACTGAAGGTTTTATTCCATTCTTCTTCAAATATTCACCAACGTTTTCTATATGCATTTTTCCTCCTAATTATCATTTATTATTTATATTTTAATTTCAATTGAACAGTAAAAATAAATATATTGCTTGAGTAAAATAATTAACTTTTACATTTACTTCTCTCTTTGTACCCATTATAATTTTATACCTTTTTCTAAATTTTGTCAATACATTTATTTATTTTTAATACCAAAATTTATTTTTTTGCTATATTTACTTTAAGATAACTCACCAAAAGGAATCAAAAAAGTAAAGACAGTTTGTACATCTGGCTTACTTGCCACCAAAATTTCAATGTTATGCCGTATCGCAATTTCCTTTGCAATTGCAAGTCCCAGTCCCATTCCATTTTTATTTTCCTCAGTATTTGACTTATGATAACGGTTAAAAATTTTGCCAATATTTTCAGGATTTATCCCCTTCCCGTTATCACAAATTTTAAGTTCATATCCTTTGTCCGCTTTCTTTAAAAAGATGTCAATTTTCTGATTTTCATTGGAAAATTTTATAGCGTTATCCAGCACAATTATTATCATTTGCCGAATTCTCTGATAATCTCCTGTAAAAAGATAACTTTCAGTTTCAGCACTATTCTTAGCCGTAAAATTAATTTTTATATTTTTTTTAGTCGAAATCTGCTTCATGCTCCTTACGGCATCATTTATAATTTCAAATAAATTTATTGTACTTTTGTCAATAGAAAAATCTGTATTCTGAAGTTTTGTCAAATCTATCAAGTCATTAACAAGCCTTTGCAAATGGATACTGTCTGACAAAATCTGCTTATTATACTCCTTTAATTGCTCAGGCTCGCTAATAATTCCATCACAAATCGCTTCCATCGAACCTCGGATTACAGTTATCGGCGTTCGCAGCTCATGAGAAATATTTGCAATAAAATTTTGACGCATTTTTTCAAAACGTTCACTTTCCTTGGAACTTTTATCCAACTGAAGTGCCAGTTTATCAATACTTTTTGCAAGCTCTCCAATTTCATCGCTCTGATTTACATTTGTCATTACTTCATAATTTCCCTTTGCCAATTCTGTTGTTGTATCACGAATTTTATTAAGTGGCTTTGTAAAGCTGATGGAAAGCCAGACGGCACTGATACTCGCAAGGATGAGAGCTGCTAGAATACTGAAAATGAGCGTATAAATTCCACTTTCAAGAGCCGATGACATATATTTTACTGGTGAATGCAGCAAAACCACTCCTTCAATTGTGTTCCCATTTTTTATTGGAACCGTTACTGTAATCGAATTTTCATTTAACAAATCATTAAAATTTTCTGTTGTAGTCGTTATCCCATTTAATGCCTTTTTTATTGTTTCTTCTGCATTTGGTGGCAATTTTAAATATGAAAATGGCTCCTCTTTGTCACTTCTTCCTTGCACAATATTTCCAGTCTTTGCATCCACAATCCATACTTCCCCCATTGCAATGTCTTCTATCATTCTCATACTTTTAAAAATTTTTATATTGTTATCTTTTTCATCAACTAGCCTATGTTTGTGAAAATGATTGTTTTCATTATTTTCGTTTTGATTTTTTTTATCTTCCCGTATATTTTCTATAATATTAGTTTCAAAAACTTTTCCATTTATATTTCCTATAATTTTAGCTGTTTCACGTCTAAATGGCTTATTGAGATTGGCTCCCTTTGGCGGGGGCATATCTTGTTTTCGCCTGTCTTTATTCTCAGAATTCCCATTTTCGTGTTCAAACCACATTTTTGAAAGAGTCGTTGAAATCTTGTAAGCCCTTTCCTCCAAGTTTTTCTTATGAAGGCTGACAGTATTCTGAATATAAATATATCCAAAAATACTTCCAATTACGATCGAAAACAAAAAAAGAGATGCTCCAAAATATGAAAGCAGTTTTATGAATATTTTATTTTTAATTTTTATACCTTTTATCCTCACACTATCTTCCTTCTGCTACAACTTTGTCCATCCATTTGAATAGTTCTGTCAAATCATAGTCTCCTGAATGTGGAGTTGCCCAAGGCGACGCAAAATCAACTTTTTTCCCAAGATTTTCCAATTTTATGGCAAGTATCGCAGGTATTGCAAGCGAAGTATCCTTATCAATTGCTCCGTGTCTTATTCTCCAGTATCTTACTTTTGAACTTGCAATATAATTCATCGGATTCATCATTTTTATTATTTTCTTATCCGCCATCGTTCCGTTCACTGTCGAATGTTCCAGCATATATTCTGTAAAATGCTTATTATTCGTAGTTTCATCTCCAAACTCATTATTTTCTCCTGTTGACAAATCCACATTATCAAAGGCTCCAGGCGTTTTTTGTCTACCCATATAGGCAATATATTTATCATAATCCAAATCTATGACTTTTCCATTTTTTATCGTCAAAAAATCAAATTTCGATAAATCAGTTCCTTTTTTCAAAGCCGCATTTGCTGAATCAATATAATACTGTTTAATCTGATTTTTAAAACTTCCATTTCCATCTTTATCCAATGTCAAAAGTTTACCATTTTTGTCCTTCAATTTCAAACTATTCACATAATCAGGAAACATTTTTTTCAAGTCATTTGAACGTGAAATTTCATCATCAGTCAATGTACCTTCAGTGTATTTTCTTTCCACATTGTAATCTAACATTGTAATATCAATTTTTTTATATGTTTTCACATCGTTAAACATCCATTCGTAAGCCGTATTTGCATTTTCTAAATTAGTTATTGGACAATAGGCTGAAACTGCGAAAATATCATCTCTAGCCTTCAATGCACCAATTTCCTTTAAATAAGGCTCGTAATCCTTGCTATTTCCAGTTGCACCTAACAGAGCTGAAACTGCTCCTCCAGCGCTTGTCCCATTAGAAATAATTCTGTCAGCTCTACCAGGCATTTTATTATCATTATAATGCAAATATCTTACAGCTGCTTTCAAATCTACAATTACAGCAGGTGCTTTTCCAATATATTTCCCATCCTTTTCCAAAGTTCTACCTCTAGCTCCAGGACTTGCCACAACATACCCATTTGACAGTGCAACTAATGAAGCATCAGGATTTCCGTCTCTCCCGTTTCCAGGAATTCCAGCGGCTCCAGGCATATATCCTCCAACTGTATTTGGGAAAAATATTGGTGCAGTTTTTGCATTGTATTTTCCAACTGATTTATTTTTAAAATATTCTTCTGGAATATAGATATTTATAGTTTGATACGCAATATCAATTGGTTTTGCTACATAAACTATATTTTCATAGGCACGATAAGTAACAGTTTTTCCATTAACAGTAGCTGTTTTTGTTGTATAATTTTTATTTGCATCAAAATTTAAGTTGTAACCATTTTCTGTTTTATTTGTTATCATATCTTCGGTTATTACTTTTTTATTCATAGGTACTCCCATTTGTGATTTTTTATCTTCATTCTTTTCTACACTTTTTTGAGTTTTGCTAAAATCTAAACTTTTCATAGTACATATCTCAGTAGCCATAACTGCTACTGAAATTAATAAACTCATTACAATCAATTTTTTCTTCATAATTTCTCCTTCTATTTTTTAAAAATATTGATAAGATTCTACAAATCTGATTAATTCTATATTTTTACTACATTTTATTTTTTAACAAAAATTTTATAATATTTCACATTAGAGTACTAGATTTATTATAAATCCTATTTAATAAGAAATTTTAACCCTTTGCCAGAAAATAAATAAAATATCTTTTCAACTTTTTAAATGAAAATTACTATAAACACAAAATAAAAAAAGGACATAAGTATAAAACCTATGCCTTTTAACTATTATAATTATTATACTAATTCAATAATTGCCAATTCAGCTGAATCTCCACGTCTTACAGCAGTTTTGATGATTCTTGTATAACCACCATTTCTTTCAGCATATTTAGGTGCAATTTCATTAAAGATTTTTGCAACTGCTCCTTCATTTCTTAAAAATGCAAAGGCTTGTCTTCTTAAATGTACTCTTCTTGCTGTATCAGTTGAATTATTATATTTTTTCCCTAAAGTAATTGCTTTTTCAGCAAATTTTCTTAATTCTTTAGCACGAGTTACTGTTGTTTCAATTTGCTCATGTTCTACTAAAGAAATTGTCATATTTTTAAGCATAGCTAATCTATGATCTGTTCTTCTACCCAGTTTTCTATATGATTTATTATGATTCATTTTCCCTCCTCGTTTGAGATTTTATTCTAAATTCTGGTTTAATTTTTTATATGATTACTCATCATTACTTGGATTATCACCTAAATCGTAACCAAGTTCCTTCATTTTATCGATAATTTCATTTAGTGATTTCTTTCCTAAATTCTTAATTTTCAATAATTCATTATATGTCATTGAAGTTAAATCTGAAATTGTATTTACTCCTGCTTTCTTCAAGCAATTATAAGAACGTACTGTAAAGTCAAGCTCTTCGATTTTCATATCTTCAATGTTATTTTCATTTTCAGCATCAGTTTCTGTCAATTCATCTTCGCTATCTCTATATTTGCTCATACCGTTTCCAATATTTGTAAATGGTTCCAAATGCCAAGTTAGTAATTCAACTGCATAAGACAAGGCATCTTTAATTTCAATGCTTCCATCTGTCGCAATTTCCAAAATTAACTTGTCATAATTTGTAACACGTCCAACCATAGTATCCTCAACACTATAATTTACTCTCTTGATAGGCGTATAAATCGCATCAACTGCCAAATATCCTATTGGCCATCCATCAGTATTAATTTCATCAGAAACTACAAACCCTTCTCCAGAATCCACAAGAAACTCTATGTCAATCTGTTTATCAGTTGTTACTGTCATAATAACCTGCTCAGGATTTATAACTCTTAATCCAGGTTCTACATGGATATCTGCCGCTGTAATTACAGCTGGTCCTTTCACAGAAAGTGTCATTTTCTTTTCACCAGGCTCATCAGCTTCAACTACTATTTCTTTTATATTCAAAATAATATCTGTGACTGCTTCTTTTACACCTTCAATTGTTGAAAATTCATTTAATACACCTTCAATTTTAATTCCTTTTATTGCAGTTCCTGGAATTGATGATAGCAATATTCTTCTAAGTGCATTTCCAATAGTATTTCCGTATCCTCTATACAGAGGCTCCAGTGTGTACTTTGCTGTATAATTATCTTCTTTTTCTTCAGTTAATCTTACATTTTTAGCTATTTTTTCAATATTTAACAAGCTAATTCATCTCCTCCGATTAAAATATTATTATCTAGAGTAGAACTCGATAATCATCGCTTCGTCAACCTCAAAGTCAACTGCGTCTCTTCCTGGATTTTCAAGCACTTGAGCTTTTAAAGTATTTTCTTCAAGTGATAACCACCCTGGAATTGCCTTTTGCCCAATAGATTCCTTAATTAAAGCTAATTCCTTAGAATCTTCCTTAACTGTAATTACATCACCTTGTTTTACTCTATATGATGCAATGTTTACTCTTTTTCCATTGATTAAAATATGCCCGTGACTTACGATTTGTCTTGCTTGTCTTCTTGTAGCACCAAATCCTAATCTGTAAATTACGTTATCTAATCTTCTTTCAAGATATTGAAGTAAAAGTTCCCCTGTTACTCCTTCTTTTCTTGTTGCTTCTTCATATAATTTATAAAATTGTTTTTCCATTACTCCGTAAACAAATTTTACTTTTTGTTTTTCTCTTTGTTGTGTTCCATATTCAGTTAATTTTCTATTTGCATTTGGTCTAATATTTCTATTTGATTTTTTGTTTACCCCTAAAACAATAGGATCTAAACCAAGATTTCTACATCTTTTTAACACAGGCTGTCTATCTCTTGCCATTTATCTTTTTCCTCCTTAGTTTATAAAATTACGGTCTTCTCTTTTTAGGTGGTCTTGCACCATTATGAGGTACTGGAGTTATGTCAACTATTCTTGTTACTTCTAATCCAGTAGCCTGTATTGATCTTATAGAAGCTTCTCTTCCAGATCCAGGTCCTTTTATTTTGATTTCAATTTGTTTCATCCCGTTTTCAATTGCTATTTGAGCCGCTTGTTCAGCTGCTATTTGAGCTGCAAACGGAGTTCCTTTTTTAGTTCCTTTGAACCCTGAAGTTCCTCCTGATTTCCAGATTACTACTTTACCTTCTGAATCTGTTATAGTAACAACAGTATTGTTGAAAGTAGAATGTATATATGCGATTCCGTTAGGAATATTTTTTAATTTTTTCTTTTTTGAAGTTGCTGGTCTTTTTGCCACTTATGGTTTCCTCCTTTAACTTAATAGTTTATTATTTTTTCTTAGCAATTGCCATTCTAACTGGCCCTTTTCTAGTTCTTGCATTTGTTTTAGTTTTTTGTCCTCTTACAGGCAATCCATTTCTATGTCTTAATCCTCTGTAGCTCTTAATGTCAAGCAGACGTTTGATGTTAAGTCTGATTTCTTTTCTTAACTCTCCTTCAATTTTGTACTCTTCCACAGCAGCTCTTATTTTTGCCACTTGTTCTTCTGTCAAGTCTTTCACTTTTGTATCTCTGTCGATACCAGTTGCTCCTAAAATTTTGTTTGAAGTGCTTCTACCGATTCCAAAAATATATGTTAAAGAAACTTCTACTCTTTTATTTCTTGGAATATCTACTCCTGCTATTCTAGCCAAATTTTTTCCTCCTCGTTTTGATATTTTTAATCTTCTTCAATATGCCCTCACATACACAATATAAGGAATAAGCCCTACAGCTAAACATACCTTTACAATCTTTATTTCAATATCCATAGTAATTTTGTTTTTTATTTAATCTATATATATTTTAATAAAAATGTTATTAGGTTTATTAATCTGTTTTTTAAAATAAAAAATATTTTAAAACTATCCTTGTATTTGTTTATGTTTAGGGTTTTCGCATATTACTCTTACTTTTCCGTGACGTTTAACAATTTTACATTTGTCACAAATAGGTTTTACTGAAGCTTTTACTTTCACTAAAAACCCTCCTTCCAACTGTTATTTTTTTCTATATACAATTCTACCTCTTGATAAGTCATACGGAGAAACTTCAACCGTAACCTTATCTCCTGGCAAAATTTTTATATAGTTCATTCTCATTTTTCCTGAGATATGTCCTAAAACTTCGTGTCCATTTTCGAGCCTTACTTGAAACATCGCATTTGGCAACGCCTCGATTATTTCGCCTTCCAGCTCAAGAACATCCTGTTTTGCCATAAATAATCACCTCGGATCCTTTCTATTATAACAAAAAAGTAAATAAATGTCCAGTTTTTTTACATTTATTTTTTGATATTTAATTTTACATAGAAATCAAAAAAATGACTGATATTTTTTATTTACCTTATCATAATACAGTATTTATCCCATTTTGTCAATTATTTTTATTTTACAACTTTTCTTACAGTTTTTTTCTATTTCTTAACACTTCTAAAAATTCTATACCCTGCATCAATTTCTAACGTTTCACAATTCCCAAAGACTTCTTCCAGCTTTTTCTGCGTACTTTTTGCTCCGTGCTTTGTCTGAATTACACAATAAAATTCCCCATTTTCATTCAAATGCTCAAAACTTTTTTCATAAATCTGAAAAATAGTCTGCTTTCCAGCCCGAATTGGCGGATTAGACAAAATCACATCAAACTTTTCAGAAATATTATCAAATGCAAAAGATTTTCTTACTCCAAACTCATCATTTTCATCCTTTACAACTTCATTTTTTAAAAGATTTTCTGCTGTAAGCTCCAAAGCCCTTTCATTCACATCTGAAGAAACAGTTTTAATTTTTTGGAAAAATGCTTTCATTACAACCGATACAACCCCGTATCCACAGCCAATATCAAGCACATCAAATTTTTGATTTTTTTTGTTCATATTTTCTCTCAAAAAAACTTTTAACATAACATCTGTTCCAAAATCCACCTTTATCTTTGAAAATACTCCATTATCTGTCACAAATTCAAATTTTTTATTTTCTATTTCGTATTTTATTATTTTCCTATCTGACTTCACTTCCTGCTTTTCTGAAAAGTAATGGCTCATTACCAGTTTCCTCCTAATTTTTCTATTTTTTATTTTAAGTTTATTTTATCACTGAATCTCAATTATTCATAATACTCCCCTGCTGTATTATCAAAATCACTTTTACCTTTCAATACTTTTACTATATCCAAGAATAAATCTGTAAACGATGAATCAGTATACTGTACATTTTCTCTTATATATCTTATTTTTATAACGCCATTTTTAATTTCATATACTCTTATTGGCTTATAATACGCATATCTATCAGTTATATAAATTCTTGTTGTCTTTTTTTCATCTCCAACCAACTTCAAATAATTTTTAACTTGTTTAACTAGACTGTTTAACCCTTCGCCGTTAACTGAATATTTTACTGAAATATCAATCACTTGATCAATTTCACCAGAAAATTCCTTTACATCAAAATCATCATCATACTGTTTTGGTTTTTTAAATTCTGTAATACTTACCGAATCTATCATAGGTAACTTTTTTATTATTTTTTTCATTTCTTCCTTATCTTTTATCTTGGAAAAATATGAACTATATACAATATTACGTGGTTCCCAGTAATAAATTGTCATAAAATTGACAAACTTTACAGATTGAAAAAATATTAATATCATAAAAAAAATAGATTTCCACTTTCTTCTTTTTATTTCCTGAAAAATTAGTATTGCCATCTGCACTGCTAACAATAAAATCAAATAAGTTATAACAGCTATATTAAATCTTTTATTCAAATCCCTATAACTCGAATATTTTATAAAAAACATCGTAAAACCGGCAATAAAACTTGTTATGTACTTATTGCCTTCCATTTTTATGCCATCTACGCAAATTAGAAAAAATATCCCTGTAATAATTACCAGCAGATATATTCCTGTAAGTTTTCCCGATTCCCCATTATTCAACAACATAAAGAGTTTTCCCATTAATAACAAATATCCCAAATACCAGTATGAAATACTTATTTTATTCATTATGAAATTCTCCCATTTTCTTCATTTTTACTATTATAACATATTTTTCACAATTACATATCCATTTTTTGTCTTACAAATATTTTTTCAAAATTATTGCATATACAAAATTTCTTGCATTCTTATAAATTTTTTTATATAATAAACTTAACACAAAACTATTAATTTAAAATTTTGTGTATAAATAAAAATAAAATTTTATGGAGGTTTTGAAATGATTAAAAAACTTGTTGAAATAGAAGGAATGCACTGCGAAAACTGTGCTAAAAAAGTAGAAGATGTTTTATACGGATTGCCAGAAGTGGAAAATGTGGAAGTAAATCTTTCTGACAAAAATGTAAAAGTTACTTTAAATGAAGAAGTTGACGATTTACTGATAGCGGATATAATTAATGGTGCTGGACATTATAAAGTGAAAGATGTTACAGAAATTTCTTAATCTTTTTATTAATTATTTATTTGCAAAAAATTAAAAAAAATATTTTAAATTAAGTTGAATTTTTTATTATAAAATGTTATAATAAGAATGTAAAAGAATAAAAATTCTCATTGTAATGTACAAATCAAAAGAGAGCTAACCGGGTAAGTAAGCTCTCTTTTTTAGTTATTTCCAAAATTCTTGAATTAAAATTATTACTATCTGTAATAAAATTACAATTAAGATTTTTATCAATAACATTCTCATCGTAATGCACCTCCTTTCTCAAGGATTGCTAAAATTATATCATTTTTTGAAATGTTTGTATATCTATTTTTTAATTTTTTTAATAAATTACAAATTTTTATAAATAAAAAAAGATGATATTGAACAATTTTACTGCTCTTTATCATCTCTTTTAAAAAATTATTCTCTAACCTGCCCTTCTCCTCTAATCACATACTTCGTCGTTGTCAACTCCCTAATTCCCATAGGCCCACGAGCATGCAGTTTTTGTGTGGAAATTCCAATTTCTCCACCAAAGCCGAATTCTCCTCCGTCAGAAAATCTTGTTGAGGCATTTAAATAAACGTTGGCTGAATCTACTTCGTTTAGGAATTTTTCAGCATTTTCGATGGATTTTGTCAGGATTGAATCAGAATGGTGTGTTCCGTGATTGTTTATATATTCAATTGCTTCATCTACGTTTTTTACCAGTTTTAATGACATAATCAAATCAAGGTATTCTGCTCCAAAATCTTCTTCTGTTGCTAATTTTACATCACTTCTGTTTCCAACAATTTCCAATGCTTCTTCGCTGTATCTTAACTCTACACCGTCTTTTAAAAGCATTTCTGTTAATTCTGGCAAGATTGCTTTTGCAATATTTTCGTGGATAAGTGTTGTTTCGATTGCGTTACATACACTTGGACGTTGGACTTTGGCATTTTCTATGATTGGTAATGCCTGTTTTATGTCAGCTGTTTCGTCCACAAAGATGTGACAGATTCCTGCACCTGTTTCTATCATTGGGATTGTTGCGTTTTCTACGATAAATCTTTTTAACCCTTTTCCTCCTCTTGGAATAATTACGTCAATATATTTGTCTGCACGGATTAAATCCCTTACAAGTTCCCTTTCTGGCTTTTCCACAAGCTGAACTGTATTTTTTGGCAATCCGTGAGCATCTGCAACTCTATTTAACAAATTATTCAAATAAATATTCGAATTTAGGGCGTCTTCTGACCCACGTAAAATTATCGCATTTGAAGATTTTATTGCAAGTCCTGCCGCATCTACTGTAACGTTTGGACGAGATTCGTAAATCATTCCGATTACTCCGAGCGGAACTCTTTTTTTAGCAATACTCATTCCATTTTTGTGATTCCAGCCTGTAACAACCTCTCCAATTGGATCTAGAAACATAGCCATTTCACGCAGACTTTGAGCCATCCCTTCGATTCTACTGTCTGTAAGCTCCATTCTATCTAATAAGGAAAATGCCATTCCATTTTTTTTACCATTTTCCATATCTATTCTGTTTGCAGCCTTTATTTCTTCTTTTTTATTTATCAGTTCATCCGCTATTGCCAATAATGCTTCATTTTTAGTTTTTGTACCTATTTTCAAAAGTTCCCTTGAAGCAGCTTTTGCTTTTTTCCCAAGTTCTTCTATATAATTCATATTTTCCCTCATTTTCTTTTTATCTTTAATTTTTATAAATATATCCTAAAACATTCAATTTCACAGTTTTATTTTCTTATGACAACATTATCAATATGAATCACAGCGTCATCATATTTGTACCCCAATACTTCCTCTATATTTTCACTTTTTACGCCTTTTATAAGATTTATTTCCTCTGATGAATAGTTTGAAATTCCTGTTGCAACAACTTTTCCTTCCAAATCCTCTATTTCGACAACTGCCCCTTTATCAAAATTTCCTTCAATAGATTTTATTCCAACTGACAATAAGCTGTTTCCACTTTTTAATGCCGCTTTTGCACCATTGTCAATTGTCAAGGCGCCTTCCTTATTAGGCCCATATGCAAGCCAGTATTTTCTTAGGCTGATTTTTTTATTTTTTTTCACAAAAAGCGTTCCTATATTTTCCTTTTCTACGATTCTAGTTATATTTTTCGGATCATCTCCGCTGGCAATTACAAGGCTTGTCCCGATTTTTGTTACCATTTCCGCAGCAATGATTTTTGTTATCATTCCGCCAGTTCCAAATTTTGAGCCTTCAGCACCCGCCATCTGCTTTATATCCTCATTAATATCCCCAACCATATGAATCAGGTTCGCATCCTCATATTTCCTAGGATTTTTATTATAAAGTCCATCAATATCTGATAAAATAATTAATAAATCAGCATCAATCAATCCCGAAACAAGCGCTGACATCGTATCATTGTCCCCAACCTTTATTTTCAGCGCATTAGACACGATTGCATCATTTTCATTTATAATCGGAATAATTTTCCTTTTCAGAAAGGCATTACAGACGTTTCTCATGTTCAAGTATCTTTTTCTATTTGAAAATTCCTCTTTTGTCAATAAGAGCTGCCCAATTATCTTATCGTGCTCCTTAAAAAGCGTCTGATAAATTTGCATAAGCGAAACCTGTCCAACTGCTGACAACATCTGCTTTTCCGCCAGAGTCTTAGGCTTTTCACTTATATTAAGAAGCCCCATTCCAGCACCAACCGCACCGGAACTCACAAGAATCACATCATATCCCTTATCCTGCAAATTGCTCAGCTCCAGCACAATTTCCTTTATTTTTTCAATATCCAGATGCCCGTTTTCAGTAGTAAGCGTAGAAGTTCCCACCTTTACAACTATCCTCTGTATATTTTCCAAAATTTCTTCTCTTGCGTTACTATTTCTCATATTTTTCCCATTCTCCTGTTTAACATTTTATGTATTTCAATTTTTTAACGTAAGGGCATAAAACCCTATGCCCCTACAATTTTGACTGTTTACTTTTTCAATTTATTACAAAGATTTGTATTCAAGCAGGTATATCCTCCAGCAACTGCTCCCGCTCCTAACGCTACTGCCGTACAAGAACTTAAACTCATCATTAATGCAATTATTGCTCCTGTAATTTTAATTTTTCTCATTTTTCTTACCTCTCAATCTGGTTTTTATCTAAATTAACCTAAAAAATTTTTCTATATTTTAACTTTTTAATTTTATTTATTCCTTTACAATAATAAATAATTTCGGTATTTTAATCTTAACTTTTACGTATCCATACAGAAATTTTTTCACCTTCAACCTTAAAACTGGCATTTCCTTCCTCGTCTACTGTAACATCTTCGTATCCGCTGCCTGTAACTTCCTGCCAAACCTGTCCAGCCCGTTCCTTTCCAACTTCCACTTGGATTTCACCTTCCTCGTCAGAATTTGAAAGCACAGCTACACAGCCAGTCCATTCATCTCGCCCAGTCCTTTGAATTGCAATTATATTTGGATTGTCCATATGATTTATCTGTTCACCATAAGCATGCACTCTTCTTACTTCTAAAAGTTTATCAATTATCCATTGATGCGGGCTTTTTTCTCCGCCTACTCCATAATAATCTCCATAAAATAGACATGGATAGCCGTCTTTTGACAATAATATTATAGCATATGAATGAGGAATAAACCAGCTGTCAACTTGTGATTCTAAAGCGCTTCCCTTCTGGGAATCATGATTGTCTACAAATGTTACGGCTGCCATCGGATTTGTTGCTACTATTGTATGTTCAAAAATTTCTCTTAAATCATAATCTTGTTTCTTTTTGGAAGCATCGTACATATTAAAGTGAAGTCCGACATCGAACAAATCAGTCTTATAACCGACATTATCCAGATATTCCTTCAATTTTTCCAAGTCGTTTCGCCAGTATTCACCGACAGAATAAAACTGTTCTCCATATACTGCTCTTACTTGTGTCAAGAATTCCGCTATAAATTCATCTTTTATATGTTTTACCGCATCCATCCTGAATCCATCAATTTTCAGTTCATTTACAACCCATTTTCCCCATCTGATTACTTCCTCTCTCACTTCAGGATGTGAAAAATCAACATCTGCATTCATCAGGTAGTCATAATTTCCAAGCTCCGAATCGACTCCCTCGTCCCAATCCTTATTTTCTCCGACAATTTTATAAATCGCCGTTCTACCAGTTTTATTGTCAAAATCTATACCGTCAAAAAAATTGTAATTCCACTTAAATGCAGAATATTTGTCATTTCTTCCTGGAAAGGTGAATTTTGTCCAGCCTTCTATTTCAAAAGGCTCTGATATTTCCACAGTCCTGTCTTCCGGATCAACTTCTATCGCCAAAAAATTCTCTGTTTCATCAGCTCCTCCCTTATGATTCAAAACTGCATCCAGATATACATTTATATTGTATTTATGAAGTTCCTCTATCGCTTCAATCAGTTCTTGCTTTGTCCCGTATTTCGTTCTGACAGTGCCCTTCTGATCAAATTCCCCCAAATCCCACAAATCATAGGCACCATATCCCACATCAAATTGTGAAGTTCCTTTATATGCTGGCGGAATCCACACTCCACTTACACCAATTTCACTTAGATGTTTTGCATCATCCTTTAATCTTTGCCAATGTTTCCCATCATTCGGCAAGTTCCATTCAAAATACTGTATCATTACTCCATTTTCCATAAAAATTTTCTCCTTTTTATAACATTTTTATTTATTCAATGTTATTCCATTTTCTGTTATAAATTTAACAACTTCCCTCAAATCCTCTTGTGTATCCACACCTATCACATTTGAATCAGTTTCCAAAACCTTTATTTTATAGCCATTTTCAATAAATCTAAGCTGCTCAAGCGACTCTATCTTTTCCAAAACGCCTTCCCTTAAACTTTTCAGTTCATTTAAAAACTTCGCTGTATAGCCATAAATTCCAACATGTTTAAAATACTTGATATTTCCACTGCTATTTTTATCACGCTCATACGGAATTACCGAACGGCTAAAATAAATGGCATTGTCATTAAAGTCTGTAACAACTTTTACATGATTTGGATTTTCAATTTCCTTTCGGGATTTCATTTCCTGCTTCAATGTAACGATTTCTGATTTTTCATTTCTGTAATTATTTGCCAGAATATTGATTGACTCAATGTCAATTAGCGGCTCATCTCCCTGAATATTTATTATAAAATCATAGTTTTTATACTCATCTTTATTTATAACTTCTATTATCCTGGAAGTTCCATTCTGATGATTTTCAGCCGTCATAACCACATTCCCGCCAAACTTTTTTACCACCTCAAAAATTCTCTTGTTATCAGTAGCCACGACAATCTCATCAATATCAGCATTTCTTGCCCTTTTATAAACCCACTCGATCATAGCATGTCCGCAAATATCCTTAAGCGGCTTTCCCTCAAACCTGCTGGACGCATATCTTGCCGGTATAACACCCAATATTTTCATAAATATATTTCTCCTCTTTTAACAATTTTAGCCATACAGATTCCAGTAATACCATTTAAAACTAAATTTAAAGGGTATGCTGCGCAAATCTAGATTCGCTTAATTTTTTTCCAGTTCAATTTTAAACTGATTCGTGTATATTCTACCATATTTTTATTTAAATTACATTATAATTATGTCAGATAAATAAAAAAAGAACCATTTAATTTTTCTAAACAGTTCAATTTTTTATTTTTATAAATTTCTATACCAGTCCAAAAGTTATAAATCTCAAAATTTTTCCAAACAGCGATAACTGCTTGTAATCATTTTGCGCTACAATATCAACTGTTCCTACGACTTTGTCATCATTTGACAGCACTTCCAGCTTGCCAATCACATCACCTTTGGCAATTCCTTCTTTTTCAGCGGTAACTTGTAAATCTTTTATCTTAAATTTATAATTTGTATTGTCCAGTTGATATACATTGCTTGATAAAACGCCTTTTATTTCTTTTTTCTCTGCATTTCTGACTTTAAATGTATTTCCGATTTCCTGCCCTTCTTTATAAACTGGTATCATTCGTTCTTCCAGCTTGGTAAATTCCTGTTTTTGATCTTCAGTTCTTGCATCATCGCTTTTATTTCCAAGTGTAACGGAAATAATTTCCAGATTCCCAATTTTACTTGAAACAATCATATTGTACCCAGCCTCTGCGTGAAATCCTGTCTTCAATCCATAAATTCCAAATTTATCAAGCAAATGGTTTCTGTTGTTATAAACCACATCTTCACCTTCTGAATTTTGCAATACAAGTTCAGATTCTTTCATCCATGCCCTCAATCTTTCATCCCTTATGGCTCTTCTTCCAAGCAGATACATATCATAAGCTGTTGAAATATCCATGTTCTTATGGGTCATCGAAGTTGGAAGTCCCGCTGGAGTATAATAATGCGTATCATTCATTCCAAGTTCTCTTGCCTTGTCGTTCATCAATTTTACAAAGTTATCCATATTCCCTTTTGAAATATGATGTGCCACCAGGTACGCCGCATTGTTTGCCGAATAAATAATCTCTGCACGAAGCAAGTCTTTTAATGTGTAGCAATCTCCCGCCTTGGCGTTTAGCCAACTTCCGCCCATATTTACTATTTCAGGCGTAAAACACACTTTGTCATCCAGCCTTGCATTTCCTCTGTCAACTTGATCGAGTGCCACAAGAATGTTCATAACTTTTGTAAGTGAGGCAATCGGATGTTTCTGTCTTGACATTTTATCCTTTAAAACTTTTCCGTCTGTAGTTGCAATAAACTTTATAACTTCGCCATAATAATGGGAAACTCCTTCATGTTCATGCTCCACTGCCTGTACAAGCTTTTTCTTTGGCGTTGCTTTATTATCTTTTTTTGCCGTCTTGTTTTTACTGTCGTCTTTTCCCTTAGGATTTTTTAAATCTGCCTGATTCCCAGCATTTTCACCATTTTCCTCAAACTGTGAATGTTTTCTTTTTTTACCATGTCTAGAATGCTTTTCATGTCCCCTTCTTGTCGCCTGCTCAATCTCATCATACCCGCTATTTTCTTTTGAAGCCGAACTTTTAGACTTTTCTTCCCTGACGGTAACATGACTTTCCTTCGGTGCGGCACCTGTTTCCTGCTCCCCTTCCGCATAAACTAAAGCTGCAAATAATGCCAGCACTCCCAAAACCAAAACTCTTTTTACTTTCTTATACATTTTTTTCCTTTCTATAATATTTATATTTTAAAAATTTATCGTAATTATTTTTATTAATTATTCATTCCCTTTTTTTTAAATTATCAAGATTATATTTACAATAATCCCGAATTTCACATATATCGCATTTAGGCCTTCTAGCAATACACTTATCCCGCCCATGCAAAATCATGTAATGCGAATATACAAACCAATGCTTTTTTGGAATCAGTTTCATTAATTCCCGCTCGATAATTTCAGGATTGTCATTTTTTACAAAACCTATCCTGTTTGATAATCTTTTGACATGCGTATCAACAACTATTCCTTCACGAATGTTCCAAAGCTCGCCTAGAACCACATTTGCCGTTTTTCGCCCTACTCCTGGCAGTTCTACCAGTTTTTCAAGCTCTTTCGGAATCACATCGCCATATTTTTCAAGCATCATTTCAGCATTCAATTTTATATTTTTGGCTTTATTTTTATAAAAACCTGTTGATTTTATGTACTTTTCCAGCGTTGCCAAATCCATTTTCCTAATGTCCTTCGGCTCTTTCACAACTTTAAACAGCTCCTTTGTAACAATGTTTACACGTGCATCAGTGCACTGAGCCGACAGAATCACCGCAACCATCAGCTGATAAGGCGTTTCAAACTCCAGTGCGGCTCTTGGAACCCCAAATTTTTTTTCTAATATTGGAAATACTTTTTTCAACCTTTCCTTTTTTGTCATTTTCCCTCTCCAAAAATTTATATAGTCAAACGTATCCTTCCACATTTAAAGTTATCATTTCTTTTCTAAAAAAAAATTTTATTATTCCTAAAATAAAAAAATGTACTGGATAAAACAAATAAAAAAAGTATTTCATACTTCTTCCCTTTTTTCCATTATACATAAAAATAAAAATCAATGAAATTAGTGAAAACATCTGCATATCAGGAACTTGAAAAACATTTGGAAAAATTATATCCAAAACATTTAATATAAGAAAATTCATTAATATTTTAAATTTATCATTTCTAAAAATATTAAAAATCATTATTAATAAAATCCCATAAGCGCCGTAGTCCATTTGAAACTTTTGAGCCAAATATAATACAGCTGCAGTTAAAATGGCCTTTATAATCTTCATGAAAGGCTCTTTTACCCAATTTTTTCTCAAATTCAAAATATAAATCGCAACAAGCCCAAGAGACAATGTAAAAAATACATTGACAGCATAGCCGTACCCAAATAGCGTAAAAAGCACTTGAATGCCCACCGCAAAACCAAATATCCTAAGAAAGTAATTTTTCAAATTCCGTGTATGAACATACCCTTCACTAAGCGTAAATGCAAATATTGGAAAGGCAATCCTTCCAATAACCCTCAATATCTCACTTCCACCAATTATAAACTGATAATGATCCAAAAACATTGTGATTAACCCAATTATTTTTAAAACAAATAAGCTCAATTTATCTCCTAAATCTAATCATATGTTTTTTATTTTTTAACTTTTAAAATTTATAAATTAACATTTTCCAAAAAAACGTTTTTTTATTATTTCTAAAAGTCTTTATTTAAACAAACTTTATATAATTTATTATATTTAATCATATCATTTTTTCAATTTAATTTCAAGGATTTTTTTGTATAAACTTTGATATTCTCTATTTTTTTATTTTATAATAAAACCGCTTTAAAACCAAACTAAAAAATTGCAGTTGTTCCGATTAAATCCTAAAATTATTTAATTTTTCCAAAAATTTGAATATGTAATATTTCTTATTTATTTTCGTAACACACATTACACTTTTATAATTTTTTTTATGCTATAATCTATTGCGCTGGACAATTTTACAAAACTTATTAAAAAGAGTCAGAAAATATTTTTATTTTCCCAAACAAGACTCTTTTTTTAATATTTAAGATCAAGGAGAAAAATTAATATGTTTAGTTTAGACGATACACTTTATGAAATTATAAATAAATATCCTGAAGCTTTGGATTTTTTTATTGCAAATGGATTTGAACAATTGAAAAATAAACAGATGCTTGAGGTTATGGGGAAAAATATTAAGTTAAGAATGGCACTTATGTCAAAAAAAATTAATCAGAAACTGTTTGTTGAAAAGCTGGAAACATTTTTAAAAAAAGATGCAGATATTGATGTTTCACTGGATGAAAGCAAAGCTGATGAAAATAGTGACTTGATAATTGAAGGAGTTCTGCCTTGCCCTATCAGAATACCACTTTTAGAAGGTATAAAAGACTGGGTAAATGAGCAAAATGAAAAAAATGATTATACTATTTCGTATACTCTGAAATCAGCAAATTTAGGACTCGACTGGGTTGTAGAAAAAGTTAAGACAGGTAATCCTGATAAAGTTTCGGATATATTGCTTTCGGCTGGATTTGAGCTGTTTTTTGATAAGAATTTGATGGGACAATATATGGAAAATGGTATTTTTGAAACACACCTTGAAAATATGAATAAAGATTTCTGCAACGAAACTATTGACTTGCGGGATCCTAAAAAGCGTTACGCAATAATGGGAGTCGTGCCAGCAATATTTTTAGTAAACAAAACTTCTTTAGGTGACAGAAAAGTACCAGAAACTTGGGCAGACTTGTTAAATGAAGAATTTGAAGACTCAGTTGCATTGCCAATGGCTGATTTGGACTTGTTTAATGCCCTTCTTGCAAATCTTTACAAAGATTTCGGAATGGATGGGATACATAAACTGGCACGTTCATACAAAAAGAGCCTGCATCCAGCTCAAATGGTAAAAGCCAGAACTCGAACACCAGAAGCCCCTGCTGTCAGCATTATTCCATACTTCTTTTCGCAGATGATTGACAGAACAGGAGATTTGGAGGCTGTATGGCCAAAAGATGGAGCTTTACTAAGCCCAATATTTATGATTACAAAAAAATCTAAGGCAGATAAAATCAAGCCATTTATGGACTTATTTATGTCAAATGAAATTGGAACAATTTTTTCTGCAAATGGAAAATTCCCGTCAACAAATCCAAATGTGGATAACCATTTAGAAGAACATCAGAATTTTAAATGGATTGGCTGGGATTATATCTATAGCCATGATATTGGGAAAATTATTCGTGAATGTGAAGAAGAATTTAATAATGATGTACAAAAAAGCCTTGCACAATAAAATTTAAAAGAATAAAAAAGGAGATCAACTATGAATTTAATAATATTTTCAGGCCCACCATCATCAGGAAAAACAAGCGTTATTCTAAAAACAGTAGAAGCCTTAAAATCACAAGGAATGTCAGTTGGAGTAGTAAAATTTGACTGTCTTTACACAGATGATGACAAATTGTACGCAAAAGCAGGAATCCCAGTAAAAAAAGGAATTTCAGGAGCTTTATGCCCAGACCATTTCTTCGTATCAAATATCGAGGAAGTCGTGCAATGGGGAAACAGCCTCGAGCTTTCAATTTTAATTACAGAATCGGCAGGACTTTGCAACAGATGTTCGCCATATATCAAGGACATTAAGGGAGTCTGTGTAATCGACAATTTATCAGGAATTAATACGCCTAAAAAGATTGGGCCATTATTAAAAGCCGCTGATATTGTGATTATTACAAAAGGAGATATTGTTTCACAAGCTGAACGTGAAGTTTTTGCCTCACGTGTGAACTCTGTAAATCCAAAAGCTGTAACAATGCACGTTAACGGGCTTACTGGACAGGGAGCGTACGAATTAAGTACACTTCTTTATGAGAAAGAACTGGAAATAGACAGCGTTCAAGGAATGGAACTTAGATTTCCAATGCCATCAGCCCTTTGTTCTTACTGCTTAGGAGAAAAGAGAATTGGTGAAAAATACCAAATGGGTAATGTTCGAAAAATGAATTTACAGCAATAAAAAAATAGATAAAAATAATAAAAAAAGGAAAAAATATGAAAAATAACGATTTAATAAATAAATTGACTATTAGTGAACTTAGCAATAAATATCCCTTTGCAGAAAACTTTTTTACTGAAAACCACTTGCCTGTGGAAACTTTTCAGGATAAGACATTTCACGAATTTATCGTAACTTTTGCAGAAGATAAAATCGAAGACTTTGCACTGGATGTGGAAAAAATTGAAGAAAGCCTTGTTGACTACATTGAACAGATGAAACTTTTTTTGGGAATGGAAGAGGAAAATTCGATTGATATGCTTACAATTGTCGCTGGGCAAGATAAATCTGGGAATAAAGAGGGATTTGAGCGACTTGATATTCATAAATCAGAAATTATTTCCATTGTTGGGCCTACAGGCTCTGGAAAATCAAGACTTCTTGCCGACATCGAATGGACTGCCCAGAAAGATACTCCAACACAGCGTCAAATACTTATAAACGGTGAACTTCCAGACAAAAAATGGCGTTATTCCTCAAACAACAAACTAGTTGCACAATTATCACAAAACATGAATTTCGTTATGGACTTATCAGTAAAGGAATTTCTGGAACTGCACGCTCAAAGCCGAATGATTGAAAACATTGACGAAACTGTGGAAAAAATCATTACTGCTGCAAACAATCTGGCTGGAGAGCAATTTGACTTAACTACTGCAATCACAGCCCTAAGCGGTGGACAATCCCGTGCTTTGATGATTGCCGACACAGCTATTTTAAGTTCATCTCCAATTGTCCTAATTGACGAAATCGAAAATGCAGGAATTGACAGGAAAAAAGCCTTGGAATTACTTGTTTCATCTGACAAAATCGTATTAATGGCAACACACGACCCAACATTGGCACTAATAGCAGACAAACGAATTATAATAAAAAATGGAGGAATCAGTAAAATTATTACAACAAGCCCTGAAGAAAAGAAAATTTTGAAAAAACTGGATGAAATGGATGATATTATTCAAAAAATGAGAAGTGATTTGAGAAAAGGGGAAATTTTAAAAAGTGATTTTTAATCAAGAAATTTGTTTTTAAAAATTAATAATAAAAGTAAATTAGGGAGAAATGTTATTAAACTTTTTAATTTTCTCCCAGTTTTATTTACTTATTAATCTCTTATTTTTCATATATCCAAAATAATCTATAATCTTTTTATCATAGTTAATATCTTGGTTACTATCTTAAATCAGTTGTACTAAAACCTTATATAAGAAGAACAAAATGACATCTATTGTTTTTCAAAAAAATAATCATACATACACAATATTAATTCTTTCATTTCTTTTTTACTTTCATTATTTTTAAAGTCTCCATTTTCTTTTAGTAATCCTTCTTTTGATCCTAAAGCTTCTAATCTTCTTCTTTTGTTCTCATCTTTTTCTGAATTAAATATTCCAAAAATTATTTCTATCTCTTTTTTTTTAAGCTTTCCTTTTTTATCTCTAATATCATCTTTTGAAATTGTTGTAAATCTATACTCAGGATATTCTTTTTTTAATTCTTCCATTTTGTCTTTTTTATCACCATCTAATATACAGAATATTTTTTTATACCCAAATTCTCTAAACATTTCTAACATATTTCTTGCATTTTCAGCACCTCCACAACCCCATCCAAAAAGAAAGTTCTTTACTTTTTCAGTTTTTTCTTTTAAATCATTTTCTGTATTTACATTTATAAACGTATCAAATATTTTTTTATAATAAACTACATCTTCTTGACCTTCTACTAAAATTATTTTATCTCCAGAGAAAAATATTTCTTTCGCTACCAATCCTAAAATATGTGGATTTGAAAAATTTTCCGTACTTTTTTTAAAAATCTCTACATTATTTAAACTATAACATTCTATTCCTTCCTCTTCTTTAACAATTCTAATTAATTTTGCACCATTGATAATTGCTTTACTATCAATAAAATAAGGAGAATGGGTTGAAATTATTATTTGTCTATCTTTAGAAAATTTCAATAATTTTTTTAAAACATTTTTCTGCAAACTAGGATGTAAAGATAGTTCTGGCTCATCTATAACTATTAAATCTCCCTTTTCAGACTCGAATAATTTTTCTGCTAAAAAAAATACATTTATAATACCATCTCCAATTCCTTCACTATTATGATTTTCTTTTTCATTTATTTTATATTTTATATAATTTTGTTCCGCATCATTGACTTCTAATACCCACTCTAATTTTTTCCCTATTATTGCATCAATTAATTCTGAATATTCTTTTTTCTTGTTCTTTTTTTCTATATCTTTTAATCTTGACCAAAACATCTCTCTTACCCTATTAGAATGACTATCTCTATCTAAACTATATTCTCTAATTTGTTTCTTACTTAAAGGACCATTACTAGTATAATCAAAAGTTGACATTTCACGTTTAGATTTTAAAGCGTATATGTTGTTTTTATTCATTTTTTCTTTTTCAAATTTTAATTTTGCACTTGGGGAATCATCTTCAGTTGTAAGAACTATTTCTTCTTCTTCTTCGGTTATCAAAGTTATTTTTACTGAACTTCCATTTATCCTATTCCTTTTCCCTTCAGATATTTCAATTTGGTTTCCATTACTTTTCGCAATGTCAATCATTCTTAGAGCTTCTAATATGCTTGTTTTACCACTATTATTTTCTCCCATCAGTATTGTTAATCCGCTTCCTTCTTCTTTTTCATTTGGAATTGCAAACTCTATTTTACCTTCTTGACTAAATCCTCTAAATCCCAATATTTTTAATTCTTTATAATAACTCATTTTTATATTTTCTCCTAAACTTTTTATTTCAATTCATAAATTTTATCTTTGTTCTGTGTTGTTAAAAATTTTCCTAATTTTATATAATTTCCTTGATTTCTAGAAATTATTAATTTATCTTTAGTCATGTCAAAATCATACATGTATATTTTATTATTTTCTATGTCACGCATCACTAAAAAATTATTACATTCTTCTATTTGTGTTTTATTCCAAAATATACTTTGTTTTATACCTAAAAACGAATTTTTAATTTTTTTATTATTTAAATTAATACTTACAATATCGATTCTTTTATTTATATAGAATATTAAATAAATAATATTTAAATATTCTCCTATTTTTAAAATTTTATATTTATTATTAAGCCAATCTTTTTTTTCAAATTCCAAAGAATAATCTTCCATAAATTCTGTTTCAATATTAAATCTTTTTAATTTCCATGTTTTATCATCTGCAGATAAAAAATATATATCTTTATTTTTTATTATAAAAAAATGGTTTTTTTCTATTGATTTACAAATATAATTTTCTTTATAATATTTCACATAATATTCTTTTGGACTTGAAATACCCGAAACAATGTTATTAGGATAACTAGATAGTATATCAAATTTTTCTATTCCCGCACATCCTACAAAAAAGGGAAGAGAATTAATTTTTTCAGTTATACTAAAATGTTTATAATACTTTCCTGTATCCATTAAAAATATATTTGAACAATTATTCAAGTAACATAAAATATTTTTATCAACTTTTATATTAAATTTTTTATACTTTGATTTTGGAAGTTCAATTTTACCAGTTTTGTTTTTAACTATATTATGAAAATGAACTTCGTTATTTTCAGCTATTATATACAGTATATCATTATATGAAGTTATCTTTTTATTTCTAAAAAGTTCATTAGTCATATACTGTTTTGATATTTCAAAATTTAACACAATATCTGTTTTTTCTTTTGTTTCTTTATTCAATGAAATTAATTTATCATTTTTAGGATAAACTATAAAATTTGTAGTTTCTACATATATATCATAACTTATAATTTCATAATATTTATTTTTTGCAGTATTATCATTGTAATCCTTTAAATATAATTCAAAAATTTCTTTTGTTATTTCTGTTTTTTCTTTTTCTTCTGTTTCTATGTAGTAATCTTTTATATTGATTTTTTCTTCAACTGAATTATTTTTTTTTGTATTTTCAAAATTATAACTATATTTTGAAAATTGCTGATACAAAATTTCTTTACCAAAAATAATAACTTTAAACTCAACTTCATTTTCTATATTTTTATTATCTGCAAATCCATATACAAATAATGATAAATATTCATCATATTTATTTCCATAATTATTAGTATTATTTTCTAAATATAAATATTCCTTTATAATTTTATACATTATTTTTTCTGATTTTTTGCTATCAATATTATCTATTGCTTTTTTAAAGTTATTTTCCTTTAACAAATCTTCAAAATTAATCTCAAAATAAAGTGTTAAATTTCTTAAAAATTCTTTTTGATTACTATTACTTCCATATCTTTTTGAAATATTTACTAAAATTTGTAATAATATTATTTTTTCTTCTTCTAAATCATTTGGACTTGATGTTTTCACTATGCCAAATAATTTTTCTATTTCTGAGTTTTCTAGACTTTTTATAACCTCTTCAAAGGTTTCCTTTAATTCTCTTGTATCTCCCGTTATATTTTTAAGTATTTCATACAGTTTGTTTATTGCTCTTGTATCTCTTTTAACAATTTCTTCTGAAAGTCTTATTCCACTTTTCATTCCTTCATTAAAACTTTTTTTATTTCCAAACATTACCTTATTCCTCCTCTAAAAAACTATAATTTTCTCCTAAAAATTTATCATATAATTTATTTTCCAAATACTCTCTTCTTATTTTTTCTTGTACCAAAGAACTTTTCACAATTTGATGAACTGCAACTATGTAACCTCCTAAATCGATTCTTTTTACTCCCTCTTTTATTGATGCAGGATTTCCTTTATACATTCCTATTCCTATATTAGCACCAACATATACTATATTTAGAGCTTTAGCGATTATGTTAGAAACTTTTACTATTTTCTGTGTTCTTACATTATATAAATCTCTTGAAGTATCATCATTTTCATCATATAACAAATTATGAAGTATACTAATTATAAAATTTATAACTATTGCTATAATTACTGAAGAAGTAACTTTTATTATATTTCCTGTATTTATATATCTTGTCAAATTTTCTGCATTTTTTTTAGATAAAACTAAATTAGCACCTGGAATTTGAATACCTTTTGGTGTATACAAATCTGTTCCTATGTGTATTATCTGTTTAATTACTGCTAAAGCCACTGCTATTTTATCTTCTTTTATTCTTTCTCCTACTTTTGAAAACATTAATATTGTTGAAGCCAATTCAGTAATTTGAGGATTTCCATATATCTCATTATATTTAATATGATATGTTGATATTAAAGGAATTTGAATAGTCGTTATAGTATTTGTTAATATATTTGCAGTTCCAAATATGTATCCTAAAATTGGATCATGGCCAAGCGTAGCAAATCTATGATTCGCTCCTTTAAAAATTTCAAATTTCCTCCCTCCTTTTGTAGCATCATATGGTACTTTGTCTGTTAAAATTTGTTTTAATGAAGCTCTATATTCTTGATTTATTTTATCGTTTTTATTTTCAAAATTTTTAAATATTTCTTTTTGAAAATTTTTTAAAGATTTTTCAAGTTTTCCTTCTCCCGCTTTTTCTATCTTAGTTATTTCGCTTATTATATAAATTCTTGATATATGTAAAGCAACTGCAGTCCATAAAAACATTTGATCTTTTTTGTTGAAAATTCCTGTTTTTTCAGCAAATTCTCTATCAATATCTTCTACAACTTTATCCAAATTTTCAAAATTATCAAGCATTTTATTATTTATTTCAATAAATTCTTCCATATTTTTAC
Source organism: Leptotrichia sp. oral taxon 223 (assembly GCF_013394795.1). Lineage (NCBI taxonomy): Bacteria > Fusobacteriati > Fusobacteriota > Fusobacteriia > Fusobacteriales > Leptotrichiaceae > Leptotrichia > Leptotrichia sp. oral taxon 223. The sequence goes on along the minus strand of NZ_JABXYU010000001.1, from coordinate 1,709,903 downwards.
TAACTTCATCTGATTTACTAATTATATTTTCAAACTGTTTATTTACTTTTTCTTTTAATTTCTTATATTTTCTCATTTTTGCTCCTAGTCAATAATAAAAAATAATATTATTTTGAGATAACATTATGTATATTAAATTTACCTACTTATTTTACCATATTTTCAAAAAAATACAAATTTTTTTCTAAGTTTGTTTTGACCATTTTAATTAAGTTTTTTAAAATCAAAAATAATAAATATTGATTTTATTATAATTTTTATAATTTATAAAATAATCAAATTTAAAAAATACAATAGATTTTAAATTTTCAAATATATTATAATATTTTTACAATCTCTATCTTTTAAATAGTTTCTTTAAAATATTATCACAAGTGTCAGAATTGATAATATACAATAAATTAACAATAAAGTTATACTTGATATTTCAGTTAAAACTATACAAAAAAATTCTCTCATCAAAAAAAATATCCGACCATGTATGATTAACCTAGTCGCTATCCTAGTCGGTTACATTTTCTTTTTATTCATATTGCTTAATTTTTACTTGCAAATATCAGTTTATTAATTCTAAAAATTAAATACATAACCACAAAAATAACAACTGTAACATTTATCACAAATAAATTAACAACACTAATTTTTCTTAATAATAAGCTGGAAATAAATAACGTTCCGAATGAAAAAATCCTTGAAAAAAATGATTTTTTTTTCCTTTGACAGGATTTTATTAAAGTGAAATTCAAAATAATAGTTAATTATGAAAAAAATTGTACATAATATTAGGTATATCCCTGTAAATATTAGATTATTTTTTAATATTATTACAGTTATTGCCATTAAAAATATTAAAATTAACAATAAATACAATTTCTTCGTATTTATAAGCAGAATATTTGTATTGTATGCAATAATTACAATTATTTGAAACAGCACATACATTACAAAAAAATTCTTTTCTCCAATTCCTTTATCTAAAAAAAGTTTTTGCCACAATTGAAAATGGCTCTGGATAAAAATTTGTATAATTCCAAAAAATATAAAATAATATTTCATCACTTTTTTTTCTTTCAATTCAGAAATGCACTCGGCTATATGCCTTTTAAAAATTTGAAAGTTTATATTTTCATTTGCTTTTTTATTCTCAGCTGAAAAAAATAAGGCTATTAGAAACATATTGAAAAATATTAAAACAATGGAAATAAAATAAATATTTACACCTATCTTAAAATAAAGTAAAAATCCTATTCCTGAACCTAAAATAGAAGAAAAAGTCGAAATCTGCTTTTGATATTTTAAAAATTTTTGCAATCCAGTTTCATTATTTTTCAAACTATTTATTAAAACTACATCAATTGTTCCAGTTTCCAGTGCATTTGCCAATCCATATATTGTATATGCGACTGATAACCAAAACAGGCTTTTAGAAAATATAATTAGGAAAAAAGTTATAATCAATGTAAGCAATGATAAAATATAGACTTTTTTTCGTGAATATAAATCCGACATTACTCCACTTGGAATCTCAAAAATAATCATTGAAAGGTTAAAAAAAGACTGCATTAGCACAATCTGCGACATTAACAAGCCTTTTTTCAGAAAAAGTACAGTCAAAATAGAATGTGGCATTGTGGAAGCTAAAAATAGTAAAAAGGTGCTTATACAGTAAACTTTGGTATTTTTATCTATAAGATTCATTATTTTTACCGCCTTTCCAATCCCTTTTATCTTTTAATAATTTTTTCTGATTTCCTGTATTTCTGATTTTTACTGTTAGGTTTGTCGGGAATTGTCCTTTCAATCAATTTTGCCTCTAAGGCAGGATTTAAATAATTTTTTCTAAAAGTAGGTTTATGTACTAAATTTAATTTTTTCATAATTTCTGTTGCTGATAAAACATTATCTCCAAGGACACTAAGTAATTTTTCAACTGGATTTTTATCCTGGTCACTATCTTGTACGGTTACTTGGTCGTTATCTTGGTCGGTTATTCTTTCAGAAGTTTTAATTTCTTTTAAACTATCGTTTATAATTTTAAGCATGAACTCTACAAATATTGTACTCTCACCTTCTTTATCAGCTATTGCAAGAGTATCATAATATTCTTTCTGTTCTTTTTTTATCAATTCCTCTATTGGAAGCCAAAAAAATATTTTTTTCCATTTCCCAAGCAGTAAAGTATGCCACATTCTTCCAATACGACCATTTCCATCTGAAAATGGATGGATAAATTCAAATTCATAATGAAAAACAGCACCTTTAATCAATGGATGTACAGAAGAAGTCTTGTACCATGAAATTAAACTGCTTATATGCTTAGGCACTAAATCTGCTGGCGGAGCAATATGTACTACTTTTCTTCCAGCAAAAATACCAACCCCTTGAGAACGAAATTTACCGTTTTCCTTAACCAGCCCATTCATCATCAATCTGTGAGCATTCAATAAATCCTTTACTGAAAATGGATTTAACTTAGTTAATAGTTCATACGCTTCATAAGCATTCTTTACTTCTTTTATTTCATTAGGATTTCCTAAAACTCTTTTTCCGTCTAATATGGCTGTAACTTGTTCCAGCGAGAGAGAATTATGTTCAATAGCAAGTGAAGAATGAATTGTTTTTATTCTGTTTTCTCTCCTTAAATGTGGATTTGAAATTTTTTCCTGAAAAATAGACATTCTCCCTATTTCTTCACTTATTTCACCTATTAATACTGTCATTTTTTCAGTTATTTGAAAAGGCGGATTGTAATTATTCAATTTTAAATACCTCCTATTTTTCTAGAATTTTTTCCAATTAAATTACAACAACAAATCAAATCTTCTTACCCACAATATAAAATCTATGAATCCTTCCTTCCACTGCTCCATTTGACTCAATTATTTCCTGTACTTTATACAAATTGTCAAGATGACTTTCGACTGAAAAATTTGGAAATTCCCATTCGATAATTTTCGCAAACCATACAAGAGCTCCTGTATCAAAAAACTTTATTGGTTGAAATGTTTCCCCACTTTCTAATATTTCAAATCCTTGTTCAGAAATTTCCTGCTGTTTAATATTGAGATAATGCTCAGCGTACGGTAAATCTTTATATTTAGGTAGTAATATTTCAACAAGTTCCCTATCATTTTCTGCCCCTACCTGCTGTGTAATAAAAATTCCATCTTTTTTCAAGACTCTTTTTAATTCTGTAACATTATAAGCCCCATGCCGATTGGTAATTATGTCAAAATATTCATTTTCAAAAGGGAGTTTTTCATCTCCATCCGCTTCTTTAAAATCTATTCCCAATGGAAGCAATACTTTTTTACACAGTTCAACATTTGGCTGATAACCTTCAATTGCTGATGTGTTATGTTTTGGATGATTTAATGAAAGCAAAAACTCTCCACCGCCTGTTTCCATATCCAGCAATTTCATATTATCTTTCAAATACTTATTTATGATTGTTCTAAAATCCCAAGGTAAATTTTCCTCTTCTGAATAACGTCCATAAATATGAGAAAAATCCCAGCCGTGTATATGTGCCATTTTTTCTTCTTTCAGCCACTCTTCTTTTAATTTATTTTTATCCATATATTTCCTTTTAATAAATTTTCTAAATAGTTTCCTTAAACATTATCGCAAATACAAAAACTAATAAAATACAGCAAACTAGCAGAGAGGTTATTCCAAATATATTTACTAAAATTACGCAAAGTAATGATCCGATAAGGAAGAAGCCGTCTAATCCTAAATATATCCAGAAACTTTCTAAATGTGATTTGTCCTCAGTTTTGATATATTTAACTAAATTATCCATTCCGCTTCGCAAATTTCCTGTACACATTGTTGTCGCTCCTGCTAATCCTCTAATTTTTCTAAAGCACTGATATTGAATTGCAGCAATAAAGGACATAATTATATTTACAACGATGTTCCAGTTTCCGCTTGGAACAAAAGAAATAAAAAACATTATTATGATTTGATAAATTATTACAATTTGCTGCCATCTAAAAATTTTATGCTTTTCAAATCTTGTTTTGATAAGTTCAGTAAACAGTATTCCCAACGCAAAAAATAAAATTGGCATAAAATAATAGAAGGATTTTCCAAGCTCCCCTTTTCCTAAATTTATCGCTAAATAAACAATGTTCCCAGTCTGTGCATTAGCAAGGACTTTTCCACGGGTAATAAATGTGTATGCGTCCATAAATCCTCCAACCATGCACAGCATCATTCCCAACCGAAATGTTTCTGGCGGATACTCCTCTCCATTAAACAGAATTTTTCTAATTTTTTTACTCATCTAAAAAATTCACTCCCTTTTTTTATTTTTCCAAAATATCAAATTTGTAGCCAACTCCCCAAATTGTCTTAATATTCCAGTTCTCGTGCTTATAATTGTCCAGTTTTGCACGAAGCCTTTTTATATGTGTATCAACAGTACGGCTTTCTCCAAAATAGTCAAATCCCCAAATTAAATCCAGCAAATTTTCTCTTGTAAAAACTTTGTTCTGATTTGTTGCAAGAGTCCATAAAATCTCTATTTCTTTCTTAGTTAACGAAATTATTTCATCATTTATCTTTACCGTAAAATTATTTAAATCGATCTCAAGATTGTCAAATGTGAAAGTTTTTGCACTTTCATCATTTTTAGGTGTTATTCTACGTAAAATTGCATTTATTCTAGCTATAATCTCTCCTGGTGAAAACGGCTTCACAATGTAGTCATCTGCCCCTATTTCCAGCCCCATTATTTTCTCATAGTCCTCTCCCCGTGCCGTAATCATTATAATCGGAACATTTGAAAAAGTACGCACTTCCCTGCATACATCAAAACCGTCCTTTTTTGGCATCATTACATCCAGCAGCACTATATCAAACTCATTTTCCTTAATTTCCTTCAAAGCATCTTCCCCATTAAAAACAGTATTCACAATAAATTTATTTTTCTTGCAATATTCCGCCAGTATTGACGCAATTTGCTTATTATCGTCAGCAATTAATACTTTATACATATTTATTCTCCCTTTTTTCTATTATCATAAAATCTTTTTTAAATTAAAATTATATATTTTCCAATGTGCCTCGAATTTTAATAGCCTTAAATACATAATAAAATTTTATCACAATTTCTTTGAAATATAAATATAAATTTTATTTGACAAAATAATTTTTTATGGTATAATGTAACCAAGAAATATTTGTAATCATTTCAAATTAAAAATAATAATATTATTAAATTAGGAGGAAATTATGTCTTTAATAGGAAAAAAAATTGAAAATTTTACAGCTCAGGCTTATCAAAACAAAGAATTCAGAGAAGTGAACTTTGAAAAGGATATGTTAGGGAAATGGAATATTTTCGTATTTTATCCAGCTGATTTTACATTTGTGTGCCCAACTGAATTGGAAGATCTGGAAGATCACAGGGAAGAATTGGAAAAATTAGGATTTAACGTTTATTCAGTAAGTACAGATACTCATTTTACCCACAAAGCGTGGCACGATCACTCAGAAGCAATCGGAAAAGTTAAATACACAATGATTGGAGATCCAACAAAAGCTATTTCAAGAGAATTTGAAGTATTGAATGAAGAAAGCGGGCTAGCTTACAGAGGGACTTTCGTTGTAAATCCTGAAGGAAAAATTGTTGCTTACGAAGTAAATGACGAAGGAATCGGAAGAGATGCATCAGAATTAGTAAGAAGAGCAAAAGCTGCAAAATTCGTAGCTGACAATCCAGGATTAGTTTGTCCGGCAAAATGGAAAGAAGGAGAAGCTACTTTAAAACCAGGATTAGATTTAGTAGGTAAAATCTAATAATTTTAAACTTAATAAATCAGAAGGAGGGAAAATGGCTTTATTAGATAACAATATTGTAGAACAGTTAAAAGGTTATTTTGATAAAATTAATGGAAACATTGAATTAGTTGCATTTTTGAATAATAGCGAAAAATCAGCTGAATTAGATAGCTTTTTACAAGAAGTTGATGCAATTTCTGGAAAAGTGAACTATGTAAAAAAATCATTTGACAATGATAAGGCTGATTTGGAAAAAGCAAATCTTACTCGTCCAACATCTTTTACAATTTTAAAAGATGGAGAAAATACTGGAATTAATTTTTCAGGTATTCCTGGAGGACATGAATTTAACAGCTTTATTCTAGCAGTTTTAGGACTTGCGGGACTTGGAAAAAAACTGGAAGGGGAACAGCTTTCAAAAGTTGAATCAGTTAATAAGCCTGTAAATATCGAAACGTTTGTTTCGTTATCTTGCACACATTGTCCAGACGTAGTTCAAGCCTTAAATCTAATTTCAACAAATAATAAAAACATCACAGCAACAATGGTAGACAGTGCAGTATTTTTTGAAGAAGCAAAAGAAAAAGATATTCAGGCAGTACCAGTTGTATTTATAAATGGAGAGCAAAAATCAGTTGGTGCAAAAACTATTGAAGAATTAATAACGCTTGTTACCAACGCATAATTATGCAAAATATAAAAATAAAATAAAGAAACTTGATTTATCTAAAAATTTGAAAGAAAAAATAAAACTTGTGAATGAAGAAAAGAGAATATTTAGGAATTTGTCCTTTATACTCTCTTTTTTATTTAAAATACTGATTTTCTACTATAGTTTGTTACATCGCTGTTTAATTTTTCATATAATTCTTTAACAGTTGTCTCTTTATTTTGAATTGCTTTCAGTTCATTATCAGTTACTCCGATAAATTGTATAAATTCCACTTTTCCGTTAACTGTATCAATTATTCCAGCTTTTTCATCAGGAATAGTAATAAATCCTGTAATATTTGATTTTTTATTTACATCCATTCCTTCCGTTTGCCCTGTGTATAAATATTCATACGGTCTAAATATTTCTCCACTAGAAAATGTCGCTCTTGCAATTGTTTGCAAAATTCCACAAATTCCCTTTAATTCAGCTTCCTCATCAGCATAATTATCTTTTTTTAATTTTAATGTAAATTCCATTCCATAACCGCTATATTCTGCATTTTCACTTACTTTTTCATGCAGTTCAGACAATCCATAAGTAACAAAGTGCCAATAATCTCCTCCATCATAAATACTAATACCATCCAAAGGATCATTTCCACCAAATCTCCATTTTATCATTGCCGCATAATGCAATGGATTTTTCTGGTCTGGATAAAGTTTATTAAAAGTTTCTGTAATAGCATCCCAGCCATCTATATTTATTTCTTCAGAAACTGTTTCAGCATCATTCTCTTTTTCATTTTCTTTCTTAAATAATTTATTAAATAATTCCATAAAAATTTCCTCCTAAGTGTCATCATTGCTAATTAAAAAAATTATTTTTTTCTAATTTTCTTACTTTTTAAATTGCCAACTTTATTCATATTTTTTCCCATCTTACTTCCATCTGGATTCTCCTTTTTTTCTACAAATATGCTCTTATCTCTAAAGCCGGCATCATAGCCCTTTGTTTCAAACCACTCTGTTTTAGCCGCTTCAGTTTGAGCTTTTATCTCTTGTTTCGTCATTTTATCCCCATTTTTTATTTTAAAGTACATTTCTGGATCAACTCTGTTTATAAGTCCTTTTCCTCTCATTTCAAAAGCTATCTCAAAATGTAGATGAGGAGCATGTGTTCCACTTGCATTTCCAGTTGTACCTGATTTAGCTATTACTTGTCCAGCCTTTACTGTATCTCCGATTTTTACATTCACTTCACTTAAATGGCAATATCTGATGTATTTTATTTGCATTGTATTCGGATCATAATTTGGGCTGTATGCCCATTCTCTTGCACTTTCTTTAGGCTTGTAATTTTTTCTTTTTATTTTTTCAAGTTCCTTTGGATTAACTTCCAAGTAAAAATTTAATCCATACCCTGTTTTATCCACATACATATCCACAATTTTCCCATCCAGCACAGCATAAACATCCGTTCCTGGCAACGCAAAAATATCAATTCCTTGATGACCTCTCGCTCCATTGCTTCGAGTCAGCCCAAATTTAGCCCAGTCAGGATAAACTTCCCCACGAAAATTATAATAGGTAACTTGCGGATTCTTTATCGGATCAATCCTGAAAATCTTATCATCCTCTTCTTCATTCACGACATTATTTCCAGAATTAACATTTTTCCTGTTAAATATCATTCCAAAAATTATAATTCCTAAAATTAATAAAGCCGTTATCCCCAAAATTACCCCTGTTTTCTTGCCAGATTTTGGATTTTCCTTTCCTGCTTTTTCTTCTTTTTTTTCATCCAAAATCTCATCTACGTTTTTATTTTCATTTTCCATAATAATCAATTTGCTAAATTTGTATAGCCTCTCCTTCTTTTATTTATTTTTTTCTTCATCCAAAATATATTCTTCAATGTAAAAATTAGAAATATGTGAAGAAAATCCTTCTATTTTCTGATATTCCTTTATTTTCTTCCTAGCTTCTAATTTTGACAAACATACTGATAAAATTCGATGTTTTTCTTTTATTTTATCTTTATCAGTATAATAAAAATGAGAAAGTACATATAATTTTTGATTTTTTGAATTATCAATTTTTACCTCATCTTCTTTATAATAAGTAACATAACCACCTTCCCATCCAGTATATTTATCCAAATGATGCTTTTCTAGCCAGAACCCATCCAAATGTGAACAAAATCCTTTGATTTTTTTATATTTTTCCAGTGCTTTCAATCCTTCTTCCTTTGTATAATAGGCACCTAAAAACCTTGCTTCGTCATTCCACTTATATTTATCATAGACATCTCCATAATCATATCCATGTGATAAAATCCATATTTCCATAGTTTCTCCTAATTATTTAAGGCTTTTAGATTTAAACCCTTTTGTGTAGTAATCTTTCCCAATTATCATGGTTCTAATTTTAAATCCTTCAGGAAAATCCCTAAAACCTTTCATTTCTTTCCATTTATCAACAATTTCCAATGCCTTTTCCTTTGTTGAAAAAAATCCTATTAATTTATCGTCATCCTTTTCATCTCTATGATACAGCATGTATACTTTTTTTATCTTTTGTTTTTCAGATTTCATAATTTATTCTCCCTTTTACAAAATCAATGAACTTATAAAAATCAACACATTCATAATTTCAAAAAACTTTATCTCTTTTTCAACTCAAAAATAACTTCTCTCAAAATATCATAAGCCAGCTCCACCTTACTTTTCTGACTAATTTCCACCGAAGTCCTATCTTTTTTAATAATCTCAATCACATTTTCATCGCTGCCCATTACAGACGCATTATTTGCCACTATAATATCCAAATTTTTCTTTTCCAGCTTTTTCAAGGCATTTTCCCTTATATCGTTAGTTTCTGCCGCAAATCCAACTAATAGCTGTTTTTCCTTCTTCCTGCTCATCTCTAGCAAAATATCAGGGTTTCTAACTAATTCTATAACCAAATCTGAATCAGATTTCTTTATTTTTTCGTTTTTGTATCCCTTCGCTCTATAATCAGCAACTGCGGCACAAGCTATAAAAATATCAGTATCTTCAAAATATTCTTTCACTTTTTCATACATTTCAAGTGCTGATTCTACAGAAATAAAGTTTTCAAGCCCATTTGGAACTTTCAAATCCGTAGGCCCGCTAATTAATGTTACTTCTGCTCCTAAATCAGCAGCTGCCTGAGCAAGTGAATACCCCATTTTCCCACTTGAATTATTTGACAAATATCTGACAGGATCAATATTTTCCTTTGTTCGTCCGCTTGTTATAAGAATTTGTTTGCCTTTTAATGCAGTATCAAAATTTTCTATTTTTGAAAAAATACTGTATCTTTCTATTTCATCGACAATATCTTCTGGCTCGCTCATTCTCCCCTTCGCACTATAATTGCAGGCAAGCAAGCCTTCTTCTGCATCAATAAACCTATATCCAAAAGATTTCAGCTTATTAATATTTTCTTTTAAAATCGGATTTTCATACATATTCACATTCATTGCCAAAGCAAAAAATACTGGCTTTCTTACCGAAACAGCAGAAAGGATCGTCGTAAGCATATCATCTGCAATCCCATTTGCCACTTTCCCAATTATATTATAAGTCGCAGGTGCAATCAAAACCACATCCGCCCAATTCGCAAGTGAAATATGCTCCACCTCATAATGCGGATTACTATCCCACATATCCACATAAATCCTATTTCTTGATAAAGTTTCAAGAGTCAAAGGTCCAATGATTTTTGTAGCATTTTCAGTCATCACAACTTTCACATTATATCCTTTCTTTTTCAAAAGCGATACAATCCCAGCTGATTTATATGCCGCAATTCCCCCTGTAACTCCTACTAAAATATTTTTCATTTTTTCCCTCTTTTTAAATCAAAAATTACAATAAATTATAATCTGTACTTCCATCCTTATTATCCTTAATTTCTACCCCAAGTGCCTTCAATTCATCCCGAATTTCATCAGATAACTTGAAATTTTTCTCGCTTCTTGCCTCACTTCGTAATTTTATCAACAATTCAATTAATTTTTTTGTCAATTCCATATTCTCTCCATCTTCCTCCTTCACAGCATTTTCCGCTTCAAGTGCTATTCCAAATACATTTTCTATTTTCTTCTTCAAAGAATCGTAAGATTTTTTTATTTCATAATAAATTGTGGAAAACTCATTTTCATTTGTGGAAATAAATTTATTTGTTTCCCTAATCTGATCAAAAATAGTCGCTAGTGCTTGCGGTGTGTTCATATCCTCATCCATTGCCTCTTCAAATTTTTTATTAAATTCATCAATTCTTTGAGAAAATTCTGAAATTTTAACATTTTCTATTTTTTCATTTTTATATTTTTCAACAATATTCTCAAATTTATTCATTGATTTTATAATATTTTGCAACGCTTTTTTCGTATCCTCCATATTCTCAAATGAAAAGTTAATTGGCTTTCTGTAATGCGTACTTAGAATAAAAAGCCTTACTACATTCCCAGAGAATTTTTCAAGTATTTCACGAAGCAAAAAGAAATTTCCTAGCGATTTTGACATCTTGTCACCATTTATCTGAATAAATCCGTTGTGAAGCCAGTAATTTGCAAAGTTTCCGTGATAAGCACACTTGCTTTGGGCAATCTCATTTTCGTGATGCGGAAAAACTAAATCCTGTCCACCGCCGTGAATATCAAATGTATCCCCAAGATATTTTTTTGCCATGGCACTACATTCTATATGCCATCCAGGACGCCCCTGTCCCCAAGGCGATTCCCAAAACGGCTCTCCATCCTTCTTTTTCTTCCAAAGTGCAAAGTCTACTGGATTTTTCTTAATTTCTGACACATCAATCCTAGCCCCAAGTTCCAGCTCCTCAATTTTCTGATTTGACAATTTCCCATAATCCTTATATTTTTTCACCTCAAAATAAACATCCCCGTCTTTCTCATAAGCAAACCCATTATCAATTAATTTTTGAATAATCTCAATAATTTCTGCCATATTCTCAGTAACCTTAGGTCTTTTCACACTCTCAAGAATATTTAGCCTGTTAATATCTTCAAAAAAACACTTTATATATTTTTCTGAAACTTCACTTGCAGAAATTCCTTCTTCAATTGATTTATTTATAATCTTATCATCCACATCCGTAAAATTCTGTACGTAATTAACTTCCATCCCTTTATATTTAAAATATCGTGCCAACGTATCAAAAACCACAATCGGACGTGCATTTCCCAAATGTATGTAGTTATAAACCGTAGGCCCACAAACATACATTTTTACCTTATTTTCTTCTATTGTCTTAAATTCTTCGACTTTATTCGTCATTGTGTTGTAAAGTTTCATTTTTTATTCTCCCTACTTTTGAAAACTTTTAATTTATTTTGGTTCATTTAATTTTAGTTATTCCAATTTTTCTTTTATTAAACCACTAGGATAAAAAATAATAGCTGGATCAAATGTCATTATCAAATTTTTCCTTTTATATTTCTTACCTTTTCGCTCAAAAAAATATGCTCTTCTTATACCTTTTACATTTTTTAATATTAATTGAATATTATCTTTTTTCTCACCATAACTGACAATTAACGATATTTTTTTATTTTCCTTATAAAAATATCGATTTTTATAATAATTAATATATTCATCTTCTAAATAGCATTCTCTAAGAGTATCGTCATCTATTTCCCTAAACTCCCCATATCGTTCCCCATTTTCATCCAAATGCCCAATAAAAGACTGTCCATTTAATTCCCATCCAATTTTCCTTACTTTTTTATCAGGAATACATTCATATTTTTCATTTTTTTCGATAATTCGTATTATTTTTTCTTTTGGATAATTTGCTGAAAAAAGCAATGTTCCAAATAATAAAAATATTATAGTTACTTTTCCCATAATTAAACCTCGATTTTTACATTATTTAAAACTCTCAATTAAAAAATTTCTCAATGTTGGAAAATCTAAATCTTCAGATATTTCTCTCAATATTTCATCATCGTAAGTTTTTTGATAATTCTCAATCATTTTTATTACACTTTTTCTTCCCTTTAACAATCTTTTATCACCATTCAAATTCAATATTTTAATCGTGTACTCAACTTTTTCCAATTCTTTTTCTGAAATATCTTTTCTTGGAATTATTTCTCCCGTCATTCTGTTATATGAAAAATATTTCTCTGGATTGTCAATTACTGGATTTATAAACAAATCGCTCCATTTGTTGCTTTTCTTTGAGCCACAGCTCTCAATATTAAGACATCCTGTAATAAAATTTTTATAATCCAAAAATAATTCTGGAAATCTATCTTTAGGTTTAATATGTTCTATCTGACTATTTTTACTTGCAATTATTTTTCTTTCACAATAAGGACAATAACTATTATTTCCGATTTTCTGTTCATTTTCCAACATATAATTTTTTAATTCTTTTTTTATTTCAAAATCAAAATCTTTCCAATTTTTTGGTTTTTCTTTTTTCTTAAATTCTTTCAAAAAGTTTGGCTCTGAAGTTTTATTTATTTTTAACATTCTTCAACCCTTTCCTTCTGATTTGAATTTCCATATCTATAAGCATAATGTCCTCGTCCATTGTCCCCAATATTTCCTTTAAATCACCATATTCTTTTTTAAAATCATCAGTTTCATACTTATCCTCATTAACCATTTCTCTAATTTTTTCCAATTTATCAAATATTTCCTGATTTCTAGTTGTTTTAAGCCCCATTATATCTTCTAATATTCTCTCTGTCGGCTGTCCATAAGAATCATACAATTCATCCCCAGTTTTAACCACAATTTTCCCTTCATCATCCTTATCCAGCAACATAATATTTTCTTTTTTCACACTTCCTAAAATATGTGGCGAATGTGTTGCAATAATTATCTGATTGTTTTTTCCAATTTTTCTATAAACATCGACAATTCTTTGCTGCCATCTCGGATGCAATGAAAGTTCTGGCTCATCGATCAAAATAATTGAATTTTCAGGATTTAACATTTTTATAGCCAAAGTCCGTAAAAATAACTGTTTTTCACCAGACGATAATTCGTTTATATCAAATTCATCTCCTGAAGAATTTGTGAAAAGTGTAATATTTCTACCATCTTGTGAAATATCTTCAACTTTTACATCTATACTTAAATTTTCAAATATTTCATTTATTTCATTAAAAACTTTTTTTTGTACGTCTCCAACTTTTTCATTTTTATTTTTGAGCATTGCTGAAATCATTTTTGTAGCTATGTAAGACGGAATATCTTTTATTAAATTTGTATTCACAATATTAATAAATTTATATTCTTGAACTAAAGTAGTCGAAGCTACATTCATTTTTTGAAAATTTATTTCTGTTGGAACATAAATTATTTTAGGTAAAATATCTAATTTATTTTTTATTTCAATATGTATTTCATATAATGGATTATTAACTTCATGATAACTAAAATTTTTTAATCCGTAAAAAAAATTTTGAACATTACTTATACAATTTTTTTCTTTTTCTTCATAAAATATTCCTACTTCAATATTATTCTGTTTATAATCAAGATAATCTTGAAAATATTTTAAAATACTTTCCAAAACTCTAGTTTTTCCACTTCCATTTGAACCTGCTAAAACTAATAAATCTAACAGTTCATCATTTTTTTCAAAATTTATAGATATATCTCTCAATCCTTTAAATTCTTTTATATGAAGATTTTTTATTTTCATAAATTTTCATTCTCCTTTAAATCAAATGTCCTACTTCAAAGTAGCCACCGTACACCCAATTCCACCTTCATTCTGATTGGCATCCTTAAATTCTGTTACATATTTTGAAGTTCTTAAGTATTCGTGGATTTTTTTTCTTAGAACCATTGTTCCTTTTCCGTGAATTATGTAGATTTCGTGGTAGCCTGTGAGCATTGCTCTGTCCATGTATGTTTCAAGTTCAGCGATTGCTTCATCGGCGTTCATTCCACGCAAGTCGATTTCTCCTCGTACTTGGGAAGTTCGTTTTAATGAGGCGAAGTTTTTGAATTTATTTGTTTTTCTCTTCTGAATTTTTACAATATCGTCAGTTGATACAACCAGCTTTAATATTCCAGTTTGGACTTGGATACGGTTGTTTGACATTATTTTCAAAATTTTTCCATTTTGGTTCATTGTTTTTACAAGCACTTCTTCTCCAACGGAAAAATCCGTATTTTGAGTAACAACTTTCTTTTCCTTTACATTTTTCTTTTTATCCGTAATAAATGATTCACGTAGCATATTCAGGCTTCTTTGAGCATTTTTTGCATCTTCTTTCTTAGATTCCTCGCTGTTAATTTTGTCAATCAGGTTTTTGGCTTTTGCCTGCATATTTTTCAAGTAATTATCGGCTTCCTCGTAGGCACGTTTTATAATTTCATTTTTTTCATTTTCAAGTTTTATCATTTTTTCTTCATAAATAGTCTTTTGCTTGTCAAGTTCCGTTCTTGTTGCTTCCAATTGTGCCTGCATTGTTTCCAGCTCGTCATTTTTTTCCTTTATTGATTTTAGCATTTCTTCAACACGCTGATTGTCTTCACTTATGTAACTTTTTGCATTTTCAATTACTTCTTCACTAATCCCATATTTTCTTGCAATTATAAGGGCGTTACTTTCCCCTGGTATTCCTTCCAGCAGTCTGTACGTTGGAGATAACGTTTCTACGTTAAATTCCATTGAAGCACTTTTAATTCCTGTTGTATTAAAGGCGTATGCTTTTACTTCGCTGTAATGGGTTGTAATTATTGAAGTTACGTGCTTTTTATTTAGATAATCAATAATTGCCATTGCAAAAGCCGCTCCTTCCATCGGATCAGTTCCACTTCCTAATTCGTCCATTAATACAAGTGATTTACCGTTTGCATGTTCAATTATATCTTTTATCTTGCTAACATGCCCTGAAAATGAGGATAAATTTTGTTCCAGACTTTGTTCGTCCCCAATATCAGCCAATACATTGTGAAAATATCCAATTTCAGTTTTTTCATTCGCAGGAATTGGGATACCAGATAAAGCCATAATTGTAAGAAGTCCAGCCACTTTCAATGTTACCGTTTTCCCACCAGTATTAGGCCCTGTAATAAGCATTATATTCTCAGGATTCCCAAGTTCAAAGTTAATCGGCACAACCGCATTTTCATCAATCAATGGATGTCTTGCTTCAACCAGTTTCAAATATTCCTTGTTAATAATTTTTGGAACAATACATTTCTTATTAACCGAATAAGTCGTTTTCGCATCAATGAAGTCCAGTCTTTCCAAAATTTCCTTAATTTCCAGAATTTCTTCCTTTTTCGTTTTTACAAGTTCTGTAATTCTAAGCAGTATTTTTCTAATTTCCTCACGCTCACGAGCCTCATATTCACGTAATTTGTTATTTAATGAAACAACATTTAAAGGCTCAATGTAAACCGTACTTCCTGTTGCAGACCTGTCATGTTCTATTCCTTTTATAAGCCCTTTAAAATCAGTCTTTACAGCAATTACATATCTGTCATTTCTCTGAGTTATTATTCTTTCCTGAATGGCATTTTGCGTACTTTTATTAGAAATCAGCTCATCAAATTTCTCTTTAATATTTGCATTAATATTCTGCTTCTGCCTTCTCACATCTCTCAGTCCAATTGAAGCATCATCCTTTAACACTCCTTCATCGTTAATCGCTTCTGAAATAAAATTCTCAATATCCTTAACTTCTTCAACATCACTAAACAAATTCCAAATTGTTCTATATTTATCCCTGACATTCTTAGCTCTGCTCTTAGAAATCCTAAAAATTGTCAAATTTTTCTTCAAAACCGCCAAATCCTCAGCACTCAAATAAGATCCAATAATATCAATAGAATTCATCATCTTAGTAATATCCGCAAGCCCCACAAGTTCCAGTCCGTCATCATATTTATAAAAGTCAATCATCTCTTTCATGAGCATAAGCTCCCTGTCCAAAACCGACTTTTCCTTTATAATATCAATATCCAGAAACTTTTCTTTCGTCTTTTCCAATCTTGATAAATCAATAAGTTCGTTAATTATCTTATAAAATTCCAATACATCATAATTTTTTTCCATTTTCTTTCCCTCAACATTCTTTTTTTCTTTTATTTAATATTTTAAAAATCCTATATTCTTATTTAAATTATATGAAACAAATTATTGTTAATAAAGATTTTTCCTGATAATTTTATGCTTTTTCTTTTTTATAAAGCAAAGGGGAACAGTCGCCATCCCCTTTGCAATCCCCGCTCGTCTAAGCATTTTTTTGAAATAAAAATGAAACTCGCTACGTAAAACTTCGCTCAAACAATCATTTTCATTACAAAAAAATCACGACAATTTTAATTTAATTACAACAGTTAATTTAACTAAAACAAATAATAAGCAAAATTTCGTTAGAAGAAAAATAGCTGTTTGAGCTTCTAAAATAAATTTTGAATTATATATAGTTATTTATGATGAAATAATCTATATTCAAAAGCAAGTTCTATTTTTTCTATAAGAAAGTTTTACGTAAAGCGTGGGTAGTTCGTAGAACTTTCGCAAACATTATTAAGTGTTAACTAGTTAATTATGCTAAAATAACTGTTATTGCGAAACAGGAAAGATGGCATCTGATCTCCCTGCTTAAAATAATTTAAATAATAAAAATTAAAAAAATTCACTATGTAAATAAGTCCACTTTAAGTTAACTAAAATAAAAAATTTATTTTTAAAAAATATTTTTTGTAAATTTTTTATATTTTGTTAAAATTATAGCACATTTTGTAATAATTTAAAATCGCTATTTAATACGAAACGTTTTTGTGATATAATTTAAAAGGTAAAATACTTAAATAAATAATATAAACAATAAATACAATTACCATAAAAGAAAGAGAGCGTGAAATAAATGGATTTAAAAAATTTACCGATAACTCCCTTGCCGTCAGTGAAACTTGATGAGCATCAGGAGGATTTGCTCGTTCATAATGAACTTTTTGCAACTCTTCTGGGAGAAACAATTTTTAGATATGCGGGCTTACATATTTATGAGGTTACTGAAAAATTGAAGGCGGCTTCAAGCAAATATTATAAGACGCAAAAACAGGAAGCCAGAAAAAATTTATCGTCTTTCTGTTCAGAACTTACTGATGCGGAAATTCTACGTGTGATAAGAGGCTTTTCGATTTTTTCGGCACTTGCGAATATTGCTGAAGATGTGTATCAAACTCATGAGCAGCGATATGCAAAAATTTCAAACAAGCTGCAGATTGGATCTCTCGAAAAATCGTTAAAAAATTTAAAGAAAAAGGGAATTAGCCAGGAAAAAATATTGAAGGCTATGGAAAGGGTTTCAATTGTTCCAGTTTTGACAGCACATCCGACACAGGTTCAAAGAAAAAGTATTCTGGACTTGACAAAGAAATTAACTGATATTCTGGATAAATATGAAAATGTAAAATCTCATCAGATTGATGAAAACGAATGGCTGAATGACTTGAACCGCGGTATTCAGATCTGGTGGCAAACTGCAATGCTGCGGGCTGCAAAATTGCGTGTGACAGATGAAATTAGCAATGCCTTAAGTTACTATAACATTACATTTTTCAATGAAATCCCAAGACTTATGAATAAATTTCAGGAAATTTCAAAAACATTGGGAAATTCTGAATTAAAATCCCAGGCTCTGCTTCCGCTTACAATGGGAATGTGGATTGGTGGAGATAGGGACGGAAACCCTTATGTTACGGTAAATACGCTGGAGCAGTCGGCACAGGAGCAGGCTATAAAATTATTTCAGCACTATTTGGACGTAGTCCGTGAAATTTACAGGGACTTGTCAATGTCAATCTCTATGACAAACGTGACTGAGGAACTACAAAAACTGGCTGATGCCTCTGGAGAAGTTTCGCCGCACCGTACACATGAGCCATACCGCCGTGCATTGACAACAATAACAGACAGGCTACTTGCCACAGCCTACAATCTATGTGATTATAACCGTGATCTGCTGCCACCAAAAAGAAAAAATGGGATTGACATTCCCTACAAATCAGCCAGTGAATTTACATATGATCTTGTAATCGTGGCAGAATCTCTTAAAAAGAATAACAGCGAATTTCTGGCACAAGGAACATTAAACAATTTAATCAGTGCCACAAAAATATTTGGATTCCATCTTGCGACAATTGATTTAAGACAGGATTCCAGCGTTCATGAAGTATGTGTTGCAGAACTTCTGAAAAGTGCAAATATTCTAGGAGATTACCTGAGCCTGTCAGAAGATGCAAGATGTGAAATTTTACTGCGTGAACTGGAACATGATCCTAGAATTTTAAGCGATCCGACAATTCCACAAAGTGAAACATTAGCCTCAGAACTTGCAATTTACAGAAAGGCAAAATCTTTAAGGGAACGTTTTGGAGATAAAATTATTGAAAAAAATCTGATTTCTCACGCAACAAGCGTTTCAGATATGCTAGAAATAGCCATTTTACTAAAGGAAGCCAACCTTGCGAAAGGAAATGAAGGAAATGAATTCTGCGATCTGCAGATTGTGCCGCTTTTTGAAACGGTGGAAGATTTAATTGCAGCTCCTGATATTTTGAGAAAATGGTTTAACTTGCCATTAGTGAAAAAATGGATGGATAAAAAAGGGCGAAAACAGGAAGTTATGCTAGGATATTCAGACAGTAACAAAGACGGCGGATACCTAAGTTCAAGCTGGTCCTTATACAAGGCGCAAAAGGAGCTGACTGCAATAGGACGGGAATTTGACGTGGAAATTTCATTCTTCCATGGACGTGGCGGAACAGTCGGACGTGGTGGAGGGCCAAGCTATGAAGCCATTTTGGCACAGCCTGAAGGAAGTACAGACGGAACTATAAGGCTTACAGAGCAAGGGGAAGTAATCGGCGCTAAATACGGAAATCCAGATTTAGGGCTGAAAAACTTGGAAGCATTGGTTTCAGCGGCTCTTGAGTCGAGCGCATTGACAGTAGAAGATGTAAACTGGGAAGAATATGAAAAAATAATAGAAAGCGTTTCAGAATTAAGTTATTATGCCTACCGTAACTTAGTTTACAATACAGAGGGATTTTCAGACTTCTTCTTTGAAGTTACGCCAATAAACTTTATTGCAGGGCTAAATATCGGTTCAAGGCCATCTTCACGTAAAAAGACGCAGTCGCTGGAAAGCTTAAGAGCAATCCCGTGGGTATTCTCATGGTCTCAGGCCAGAATAATGCTGCCAGGCTGGTACGGTGTCGGAACAGCATTTACAAAATGGATTGACAATGACGGTAAAAAGCTTGAAATTCTGCAAAATATGTACAAGCAATGGCCATTCTTCCGTTCAACAATTTCAAATGTTGACATGGTTCTGTCAAAAACAGATTTATCAATTTTCGCTGAATATGTAAAACTGGCAAGCGATCAGGAAACAGCCCAGAAAATTTTTAACGAAATTGAAAAGGAATGGGTTTTAACAATTGATATTTTGAAAAAAATTACAGGAAGCAATGTCCTGCTGGCGGACAATCCAGAACTGGCAAGCAGCTTACGAAACCGTCTGCCGTATTTCGACTCAATGAACTATTTGCAAATTGAATTAATTAAACGTTCAAGAGCCGGAGATGATTCAGAAGAACTGAAAAAAGCCATTCATATTTCAATAAACGGACTGGCAACTGGACTTCGTAACAGTGGATAATATAAATTTAAAGGAATATTTCTAATTAAAATTAGGACTGTTCCTTTTTTTCTAAAAAATTTTTCTTCATTCATTTTATATTCATAAAACTGTTCTATAATGTATTCAAGATAAAGGATAACGAAAAATGAATATTAAAGGAGAAAAGCCATGAAAAAGAAAATTTTAAGTATCACACTATTATCAATTATGATACTAGGAGTATCAGCAAACGCAAAAAGCACACACAAACATGAACATAAACATAGCAGACACATTTCCTCGAACAGCTACATTGGCGTAAATAGGGCAAAGAACATTGCATTGAAAAAAGTTTCAGGAGCGAACAGTTCCCACGTGAAGGAAATCCACTTGGACAGAGAAAATGGAAGAATGGTTTATGAAGGAGAAATTTACTACAACGGATGGGAATACGAATTTGACATTGATGCTGTAACTGGCGCTATTGTAAAATGGAAAGCAGACAGAGATTAATAAAACTATGTTAAAAAATGTCTTTAGAGGGTTAATTGGAAATTTATTATTTTTCAGTTTACTCTCTTTTTTATTTATTAAATTTATGATATACTCAAAAAATACAGTTGAAAGGAATATTTAAAATGAAAATTTTGCTGGCAGAGGATGAGATAGACTTGAATAATATTGTTACAAAATATCTTAAAAAAAATGGTTACAGTGTAGACAGTGTTTTTGATGGAGAAGAAACCTTGGATTATTTAAAATACAGCGAATACGATCTGGTAATTCTGGATATTATGATGCCGAAAGTAAATGGCTTTGAAGTTATAAAAAAACTTAGAGATAAAGGAAATAATACCGCTATTCTTGTACTTACTGCGAGAAACAGCTCAGATGACAAGGTAACAGGGCTAGATTTGGGAGCGGACGACTATATTGTGAAACCATTTGACTTTAATGAGCTTATGGCAAGAATCAGAGCAGTTATGAGAAGAAAATACGGCAACAGTTCGAATAAACTTGTGACAGGAGATTTAGTTCTTGATATTTCTGAAAAGTCAGTAACAAGGGATGGAAAGCAGATAGAATTAACAGGAAAGGAATATGAGGTTCTGGAATATCTTATGCAGAATAAAAACAGGGTTTTGAGCAGGGAGCAGATTAAGCAGCATGTTTGGAGCTATGATTATGAAGGGGATTCTAATATAATTGACGTTCTGATAAAAAATATTAGAAAAAAAATAAATATAGCAGATGGAAAACAGATAATTTTTACAAAAAGAGGGCTTGGCTATGTTATAAAAGATGAAAATTAAATTTTAAAATGTTAAATGAAAGGAATAGCTGAAAACATTGAAAAATAAGACAAATAAAATTTGGGAAAATTTCCCTGTAACTGTAAAAATAACCCTCTGGTACACCGCTTTTATCGTAATTTTAATATCGGTTATGCTAGCCGTGTCTTTTACTATTGCAGACAAAATGACTGGGGACTTGAATCAAAGGGAGCTTATGGATTCAGTAGTTGAGATGGCTTCTGAGATGGTTTCCAATCCTGATGAGTTTGATGACTTTGATGACGGGATTTATTTTGTGAAGTATAATAGTGCCGGGATAGAAATGGCTGGAATGTCGCCAAGAGGCTTTGACTTGACGTTAAATTTTGCAGAAAACACAGTCAGAATTTATGAAAAAAATGGAGGGAAATACTATTATTTTGATAAAAAAATAAATGCTCCCGGAGGGGAATGGATCAGGGGAATTATCCCAGTAAGCAAGTTGACAAATGAAGTAAATAGAATGCTTTTAATAATTTTAATTTCAAGTCCGTTATTACTGCTAATAATAATTTATGGCGGATATAAAATTATAAAAAAAGCCTTAAATCCCGTAGCCAAAATATCAGATACAGCCTCAGAAATTCAAAAAAACGGCGATTTTTCCAAAAGAATTGAAATTGATGAAGGAAAAGATGAAATACACAAGATGGCAAATGCCTTTAATGAAATGCTAAACTCGCTTGAAAATTCCTACATACGTGAAAAACAGTTCAGTTCAGACGTTTCACATGAACTTCGGACACCTGTGAGCGTTATACTTACAGAAAGCCAATATTCGCTGGAATATGCAGATACTTTAGAAGAGGCAAAAGACTCTTTTTCTGTTATTCAGCGTCAAGCCAAAAGAATCTCAGAGCTAATAAATCAAATAATGGAACTTTCCAAAATAGAAAAGCAGACAGCAGTTGAATTACAAAAAATAAATTTTTCAGAAACAATGGAAAAAATACTGGAAGACTGTAAAAATCTGCTGGGTGAAAAAAATATAAAAATTTCAAAAGCTGTTGAACAAGACATATTTATAAACGCTGATAAAGTAATGATGGAAAGGCTGCTTGACAATTTGCTTAATAATGCAATGAAATTTACGAAGGACAAAATAAGTGTAAAGCTATATTCAGAAAATAAAAGCTGTATTTTGGAAATTGAAGACAACGGAATTGGAATGTCCGAAGATGATAAAAAACTTATCTGGGGCAGATTTTACCAAGTAAACAGCTCACGAAACAAAAAGATAAACAAAGGTTTTGGGCTAGGACTTTTCCTAGTTTCTAAAATTATTGAGCAGCATAACGCAAGTATTGAAGTTGAAAGTGAACTGAATGAAGGGACAAAATTTGTCGTTAAATTTATAAGAATTAATTAATTTTAAAAGGGATAATCTCTATTTTGAGAAAATCCCTTATTTTTTCACTTTATTTTATAGTAAAACTGTTTTAAACCCGAACTAAAAAGTTATGATTTTACTCAAACCCTAAATTTATATAATTTTTAGCAGTTTAATTTTAAATAGGTGAGTATATTTCAGAAACTTAGATTAAAAACCTAAAATTTTTGCCACTCTTTCCTTTTCATTTTCCCATTCTTTTCCATAGTAAGATTTCAAGTAAATTTCTCTTAATTCTTCCATTAGCGGATATCTTGGGTTAGCTGGCGTACATTGGTCATCGAAGGCATCTAGCGACATTTCGTCTACTGCTTCCAGGAAGTCTTTTTCAGGCACTCCCCATTCCTTAATGCTTGCTGGAATTCCAATTCTTCTATTTAATTCATTAATTCCCTTAATTAAATTTTCCACTTTTTCTTCCTTAGTGTTTCCGCCAAATCCTAGATAATCATTCATTTCAGCATATCTTTGCATTGCGTCAGGATATCTGTATTGAGGGAACAGTCCCATCTTTGTTGGCGCCTCAACTGCGTTGAAACGGATAACTTCTTCAAGAAGCATCGCATTTGCGATACCATGCGGAACGTGGAATTTTCCTCCAAGTTTATGTGCAAGCGAGTGATTTATTCCTAAGAATGCGTTTGCGAAAGCCATTCCTGCAAGACAAGAGGCATTTGCCATTTTTTCTTTTGCCTTGATTGCTTTTGAACCTAAATCTACTGAGTCTGGCAAATATTTAAATACAAGTCTTGCCGCTTCCTTTGAATATGGTTTTGTATATTCTGTTGCCATAATTGAAACATAAGATTCAAGCGCATGCGTAAATACGTCAATTCCAGATGCTATTGTAAGCCCTTTTGGCATTGTAAGCATAAGTTCAGGATCATTAATTGCCACGTGCGGCGTCAATGCGTAATCTGCAAGAGGATATTTAATTCCAGTTTCATCATCTGTAATTACAGAAAATGGCGTTACTTCCGAACCAGTTCCAGATGATGTCGCAACCGCAATAAATTTAGCCTTTTTACCCATTTCAGGAAATTCGACGATTCTCTTTCTGATATCCATAAATCTCATTGCCAAATCTCTAAATTTCAATTCAGGATGTTCATACAGAACCCACATAATTTTAGCGGCATCCATTGCAGATCCTCCACCAAGAGCGATAACAACGTCAGGATTGTATTCAAGCATTGCTTTTGCCCCAGCCTGAGCCGAACTCAATGTTGGATCTTCCTTTACTTCCGAGAATATTCTGTAATCAATATTTATATTCTCTAACACTTTTGTAATGTGTTCTGCATATCCTAATTCTGCCAACACTTTATCTGTCACAATAAACGCTTTTTTGTGGATTCCTTTTAACTCTTCTAAAGCTGTCGGAAGTGATCCGTATTTAAAATAAATTTTCCCAGGAACTTTGAACCATAACATATTTTCTCTTCTTTCTGCAATTGTTTTTACATTTAATAAATGTTTTACTCCTACATTTTCTGACACAGAATTTCCTCCCCATGAACCACATCCAAGTGTTAATGATGGCTCTAATTTAAAGTTAAATACATCTCCGATTGCCCCAAGCGATGCCGGCATATTGATTAGTGTACGTCCTGTTTTCATCAGTCTTCCAAATTTATCTATTTTTTCTTTTTCCGCTAAATTAATGTATAGTGATGAAGTATGTCCCAATCCTCCAAGTCTTACCAACTCATCAGCTTTTTTCAGTGCATCTTCAAAATTTTCAGCTTTGTACATTGCAAGCACTGGTGATAATTTTTCATGTGCAAAAGGTTCTTCTGTTCCAGTAGATTCCACTTCCCCGATTAACACTTTTGAACTTTTTGGAATTTCAAATCCTGCCATGCCTGCAATAACATATGCACTTTTTCCAACTACTTCAGCATTCAGGTTTCCATTTATAAACAATATTTCCCTTACCTTGTTTAATTCCTCTTCGTTAAGAATGTAAGCACCTCTATTTAAAAACTCATTTTTAACTCTGTCATAAATTTCCTTATCTATAATTACAGACTGCTCTGTTGCACAAATTACCCCATTGTCAAACGTTTTTGACATCAAAATATAGTTTGCAGTCATTTTTATATCTGCCGATTTGTCAATTACAACTGGCGTATTTCCAGCTCCAACCCCAATTGCAGGAGTTCCTGATGAATATGCAGCCTTAACCATTCCCGGCCCTCCTGTCGCAAGTATCAAGTCAGCGCTTGCCATAAGTTCTCTTGACAATTCCACACTCGGCTCGTCAATCCATCCGATTATGTCCTTTGGCGCTCCGTATTTTACCGCTGTTTCCAATGCAATTTTAGCTGTTTCAATTGTTGCCTGTTTTGCTCTTGGGTGTGGTGAAAATATTATTGCGTTTCTTGTTTTTAATGATATTAATGTTTTGAACATTGCTGTTGACGTTGGGTTTGTTGTTGGTACAATCCCTGCAATAATCCCAATTGGAGTTGCAATTTTTTTAACTCCATAAGATCTGTCGTCTTCCAGCACTCCACAAGTTTTTTCGTCTTTGTATTTATTGTAAATGTATTCAGAAGCAAAGTGATTTTTTATTACTTTATCTTCCACAATCCCCATTCCAGTTTCTGCCACTGCCAGATTTGCCAATGTAATTCTTTCATCATTCATTTTTTGAGCCACTTTTCTAAAAATCTTGTCGACTCTTTCCTGATCAAATGTCGCAAATTCTTCCTGAGCCTTTTTAACTCTTTGAATAAGTTCCTTCAAACTTTCCAAATCTTTAACTACTGCCATTTTTCCTCCTATAAATAAAGCATAATTTTGTTACATTCCTTACAAATTATATAATACTCTATTTTGTTAAAAAACTCAAGTTTTTTTTTTCACTTTCTCATTTTAATTTATATTTGTATAACAAAGTAAGATAATTTTTTATTTTAATTTCCATGCTGTTGGGGAAAATAATATTAACATCGGGAAAATTTCCAGCCTTCCTGCCAGCATTCCAAAACTTAAGATTACTTTTGAAAAATTGTTCAGTTCAGCAAAGCTGAATGCTGGACCTACTTTTCCTAGTCCTGGACCGATATTGTTGAATGTGGCTGCAACGGCACTGAATGCTGTCATAAAATCATCCACTGAATAGGAGATCATTAGTAAAATTCCTCCAAATACAAGCGCATATACTAAAAAATATACCGCGATGCTTTTTTGCATTTTCACATTTACTGCCTTATCGTCGTATTTTACTGTAACTACACGGTTTGGGCTTATCATTTGGACTATTTCTGCAAAGTAGATTTTTACCATCAGCACTACTCTTGATATTTTCAGCCCTCCAGCTGTAGAACCTGCACAGCCTCCAAAAAACATTAAAATTAGCAATATGGCTTGTGAAAATAACGGCCATTTTCCAAAGTCAGCTGTAGAATATCCCGTTGTCGTTATAACTGATGAAACAGAAAAAAATACATCTCTTATGCAGTTCCAGATTGAGCCATATGTTTGATATATATTAAAAACTATTAATGCAATTGCTCCAAAAACTATTAGCAAATAATATTTTAGTTCTTCATTTTTAAAGACATCTTTTACTTTTCCAATTAAAATAAAATAATAAATATTGAAGTTTACTCCAAAAACTAGCATTCCAATTCCTAAAACAATTTCAACATATGGATTATTGTATGGCAATATACTTCCATTTCTTACTCCAAAGCCACCTGTTCCAGCCGTACCAAATGCAAGAAGCGAAGATTCAAACAAATCCAGCCCTCCAAACATTAATAAAATTATTACAGCAATTGTCATTACAATATAAATTTTATAAAGCATTCTCGCCGTTGTTGATAATTTTGAGACCAATTTCCCAAATGTTGGCCCCGGGACTTCGGCTTTCATTACGTGAACTGAAGTCGCAGAGCTTGGGAAAATTGCAAGCGCCAGAACCAGCACCCCCATTCCTCCTACAAAATGGGTAAAACTCCGCCAAAATAAATTAGAATGGCTAATTTTGCTAAGATCTGTTATTATACTTGAACCTGTTGTTGTAAAGCCGCTTACAATCTCAAAAAAAGCATCTATAAATGAAGGTATTTCCTTTGTAATTACAAATGGCAATGCTCCAAACATGGACATCAGAATCCAGGACAATGAAACGATGATATAGCCTTCTCTCCCCTGAATACGTTCGTCTCTGGGAAGTTTCATTGAAAGCAGAAAACCAGTTGCCAAAAGAAGTAATATTACAGAACCATAAGCAATTTTATATTTTGTACTTTCATTGTATAAAAAACTTATGATTAGGGGTAAAACCATTAATCCAGCTTCAAGTATAAGTATTTTTCCAATTATGTAACCTATCATTTTTTTATTCATTTTTACTCCTTAAATTCGCTCAAGTATGTCGTCAAAATCTTCTATTGAAGGAATTGTTGAAACTATCATCACACTATCGCTAATTTTTATCATGTCATTTCCGCCTGGGAAAATCATTTTCCCATTTCTCAATATGCTTGCAATCAATGTTCCTTTTTTTATTTTCAATTCCTTTAGCGGCACATCAATGGCAGCGCTGTTTTCATTAATTTCAAAAGTGATAAATTCCACCTGATTTTCAAGCCTGTATAGCAAACTCATTGTAGAGCCTCGCATATCAGTCCTTGATCTTACAACGCTGATTATCATGTCAGAAATAACTTTTTTCGGCACGACGGTTGATGTACCAGTGCTTTTTTCCAATATTGGGAGCAGCAATGTCCTGTTCATCTTTGTAATCAGCTTGGCATCTGTTATGGAATTTGCAAACATTGAAATAACGGCATTCTCCTCATCACTGTCTGTAAGAACCACAACAGCGTCATAATTTTTTATGCCTTCCTGAATCAAAAATTCCTGATCCGCTTCATCCCCTTTTATTACAATGGCTTTTGAATATGCCTCGCTTAATTTTTCAGCCCGTTCCCATTCATTTTCAATAACCTTGACTTTATTTTTATTTTCCAGTAATTTTCCAATCAGATAATGAGTAATTGTTCCGCCGCCAATAAGCATTGTTGACTTTATTTTTAAATTACTTTGTTCAACTTTATCATAAAATTTACGTACTGCGTCAATAGATCCGGCAATATAGATAATATCATCTTCCAGGATTGTAAAATCTCCGCTTGGTATAAATATCTCCTTGCCTCTTTTAACAGTGCAGATTATTATTTTGTCCTGTGAATCAAATTCCAAATTTTTTAACTGTGTCCCATTCAAAAAACTATGTTTTTCGACTCTTATTGAAATAAAATTCGCTTTTTGCCCAAAAAAGTTTTCTACACTCAGTGCTACTGGAAACATCAGTTTATTTGCGATATTTTTCGCCGATTCAAATTCAGGATTCAGCATAAGCGAAATTCCCAGATCTTTCCTTACAAACTGCATATTTGAACTGTACTCAGGATTTCTTACCCTTGCTATCGTAAATTTTGCTCCAATTTTTTTTGCAATAATTGAGGAAATTATATTTAACTCATCCGACTCTGTTGCTGCAATAAAAATATCGGCACTGTCTGCGCCAGCTTCAAGCAAAGTTGCATACGAAGCCCCATTTCCAACCATTCCCGTTATATCATAGGTTTCCATAATCTTATTTAATACTTTTTCTTCCTTTTCAATTAAGATGACATCGTTCCCTTCTTCTGATAATTCACTGCAAAGCGATTCACCAACGACACCAGCTCCCGCTATAACTATTTTCATACTCTATACTCTCTCTTTTTTTATTTTTTATTTTTCCAGGTATTTCGCAACTTTTTTTGCATAATAAGTAATAATGGCATCCGCTCCAGCCCTTTTCATCGCATACATCTGTTCCATTACAATTTTCATTTCGTCAATCCAGCCGTTCTGAGCCGCCGCCTTTACCATCGAATACTCGCCTGAAACACTGTAAGCTACAATCGGAACTTCAAATTTATCACTTACCTTTTTTATTACATCAAGATATGCCATCGCAGGCTTTACAATTATAATATCTGCCCCTGTCGTAAATCTTCGGCAACTTCATCTATTGCGTCCTTTGAATACTGAAAGTTCATCTGATAAGATTTTCTGTCGCCAAACTGAGGAGCCGAGTCCGCTGCATCTCTGAAAGGCCCGTAAAATGCTGACGAATACTTTACTGAATACGCCATTACTGGAACAGTTTCAAAATTATTTTCAGCCAGAACTTCACAAATTTTTTCCACACGTCCGTCCATCATATCAGAAGGCGCCACAATGTCAGCTCCCGCTTCTGCATATGAAAGTGCTATTTTTGCCAAGACTTCCAATGTTTCATCATTTTTAACATATCCATTCTCGTCAAGTATTCCGCAGTGTCCGTGATTTGTGTACTCGCAGCAGCAAATATCGCAGATTACAAGAAAATTATCATAATTTTCCTTTATAAACCGGACTGCATTCTGAATCACACCATTCTCATTATACGCCTCTGTCGCACAGGCATCCTTGTTTTTCGGAATTCCAAAAAGTAAAATCGAATTTATCCCTAATTTTACCAGTTCATCTAATTCCTCTGAAAGCCTATCAATCGAATATCTAAAAATCCCCGGCATTGACGGAATTTCACTTTTAATATTTTCCCCTTCCTCAATAAAAATCGGATAAATCAAGTCCTCCTTTGTAACATACACATCTTTCACAAGATTTCTTATAACTTCATTTTTTCGTAAATTTCTATGTCTTTTAAACATTTTTCCTTCACCTTTTTTCATTTTATTATTTCCAGCTATCATTTCTAAATTTGAATACTTATTTTTCTATTTTATCAAGAATCTTCTGAATCTCACTTTTCATAGCACGTGAACGCTTGCAGTTTTTCCCGCCTGTAGAAACTGCAATCTGAAACTCATCATTTTTCACAATTCCTCCAAACATTGCATTCATCTTAATCTTTGAAGATACATTATTAATCAGTATCCCATTGGAATCACAGATTCTTGCCACATTTTCGTTCAATTCTTCATCGTCTGTAGCCGCAATCACCAAAAAATACCCCTTTACAAGTTTTTCAATTTTGCTTTTATCATTTTCGATTTTCCTATTACTTTCAATTTTAATATTTTCCAGCTGTAACAGCCCCTTTTCCGCAACATCCTCAGTCACAACCGTAATATCCGCTCCATATTCCAAAATTTTCCTGATTTTCTTGGCTGCAATTTTCCCTCCGCCAATTACAAGAACTTTTTTATTTTCCAAATTTATAAACAATGGAAACCACATTTTAATGCTCCTTTCACTTTCTGTCTGATGACAATAGAATACCATATTATAACTATAAAAACAAGAGATTTAAGACATAATATTTTTTTCGCTAAAAATATAAAAATTGCGTGATTTTTTTTTACAAAAATGATAAAATATAGAAAATTTTATAAAAAACAAAAAATGGAGAGCCTTATGAAATACATAAAAAATTTTTTTGAACAATTTATTATTCTAATCCAATTTATGACTCGTATCCCAATCCCACTAAAAGTTGACTACAGCGAAAAAAAATTGGGAAAATCAATTAAATTTTTCCCTCTTGTTGGATTGATTATTGGATTAATTCTATACTGTACACACGTTTTAATTGCAGCATATTTAAAAGACATTCTTTACAGCAAGACAATAATTGCTATATTCTTAACAATTGTAGAAATTCTGACTGTCGGAATAATTCATATTGACGGGCTAGCCGACACTTTTGACGGTCTTTTCAGCTATGCTAAGAAAGAAAGGATGCTGGAAATTATGAAAGATTCAAGAATCGGTGCAAACGGAACTGTCGCTCTAATTCTATATTTCATCACAAAAATCATGCTTATTTCAGAAATAATTACAGTAAACCCAAAATATCTCATAATTTCTCCAATTATCGCCAGACTTTCAACTTCCATAAACGCTGGACTTTCCGACTATGCCAGAAAATCTGGGATGAGCAACGACATAATTTCTGAAAATGGTATTTTTGAAGCAGTTTTTTCACTTGTTTTAACAAATATCCTAGTATTTCTTATAATTGGCGCAAAAGGAACCATCACTGTATTTATTGCGCTTCTATTTATAATTCTGCTTATGTTAAACGTACGGAAAAAAATTGGAGGGATAACTGGCGACACAATGGGAGCCTCTCTAGAATTAACTTCAATTTTAGTGCTGTTCCTAGGAATTATTCTGAGATAGCCAAATAAAATAAAACGAGACTTGAAACAAAAAGGAAAGGGTAAATAAATGACAGAAATTTTATTTATAAGGCACGGTGAGACAGATTGCAACAAAAAACATCTATACTACGGACATTTAAATCCAAGTTTAAATAAAACTGGAATAAGCCAGCTAAAAAATACGAAAAAAAAACTTGAAAAAATGAATGAAAAAATTGACATAGTATTTTCAAGCGACTTGAAAAGATGTCGGGAAAGTCTGGAACTTTTAGGAATTGACAAAAATATAAAACAGCATTTTTCTGAAAACCTGAGAGAACTGAATTTTGGGATACTTGAAGGAAAAACTTACAAAGAAATTGAAAACCAGTTTCCACATTATGTCAATGAAATGAAAAATAACTGGAGAAATTTTAAGGCAGAAGGTGGAGAAAGCCTTTCTGATTTGCAAAAACGAAGTGTAACAGAAATTAATAAAATAAAGAATGAACATAAAAATAAAAAAATACTTGTCGTAGTTCATGCTGGTGTTATTCAATCCTTAATCAGTTATTATTTATTCAATAATCTTGACGGCTATTGGCAATTCAAGCTGGATAATGGGAGCATTACAAAGATGACGGTTATGAGTGATGGCTTTATTTATTTTAATTATATTAATAAATAAAATATTGTTTTCATATATTTTTAATATTTATAATTTTTTATTAAAAATATATTTTAAATGATTAAAATTTATGTTATAATATATTATCCTTCAATGTTGGGAGGTGAAATTTAATGAGAGTAAGAGAAACTATCAAAATTCTTTTACTAATTTTACTGGAAGTATTAAGATACTTAATTGAAAAATTCCTGTAAAAGGAAAAGAGAGTGTAGCACCACTCTCTTTTTTTATCCCTCAATGTTAGTTAGTTTTACAAATTCATTATATCACATAACTTACTTTAAATCAACTAAATTTTTTTAATTAAAAAGTATGTTTAAATCCAATTGTTCCTCTGAATCCAGAACGTCTTGAATTACCAAACGACTGCTCATATCTTGTGTCGATGTATAAATTGCTTTTTTGTCCTAATGGCGCTTGTGCTCCCAAACCGATTTCTCCCCAGGTTGTGCCAAGTTTCTCAGTTACTTTGTCAGAACCTATGTTTGTGTATTTATTTTCATATTTTGTAAAGTCATGCCAGACATTTGCTACAGCATAATATGTATTTGTTCGCCCTTCATCTGAATTTCCATTATAAGAAAGTTTGATTCCTGTTCTTCCACGTAATCCATTTCTGTTATCCTGGCTTACCTTTCTCAACCCGTCATTAAATGATTTTGTGTTCAAATATTGATATATTAACTGTGCCTGCGGCTTAATTGCCAATGTCCCAGCTTTTCCAATTCCAATTGATTTTCCAATTTCCCCTGAAAATAATAGTCCATATCCTCTTTGTTTTGCATCATAGTCATCTCTTGATTTATATTTATTTTGTAAATATGAAACTTGTCCCACCAAATCATAATATGAACCATTTTCTGTGTATTTTGTTTTTGTGATTCCTAATGAGATGCTTTCCGCTTTTCCTTTCCCTGTATATTTATCATCGGAAATTCTTCCATTTTCCGCACGGTATCTGTCAAAAAAATCTGAACTTGCCCTGTTATATGAAATATATCCGCCTAATAAATGGTTGTTTCCATTTTTATCCTTATTTATTTTAAAGTCATGCCCCAGTTGCACTCCATAAAGATTACTTTCACGCTCAAATCTTTCCTTGCCTTTTTCATTCACACCGCTGCCATAAACTCTTGTCCACAACTGCCCTTTATCAGCCGTCATATTTTCCAGATCTAATATTCGATTCTCTCCTCTTCTTTCATGTAAAGTTCCAACAGAAGAATACCCCATTTCCATATTCACCTTCGGCATTAACACATAAGCTGACACCGGCTGTGCCATAATATAGATTGGATGACTCGAACCTGAACCACCAGCACCAACAGCGCTTCCAGCCCCGCCAATCACTCCAGCAGTGGCTCCAGATCTACCAAGAGGTGCAATAGTCCAATAATATTCCCAAATACCATTGACTTGTCTGCTGGTAAGTTGAGCCTCTGCCGCTCCAGCCGTTCTTGCAGTTCCAATAAATGTAGTCGGTGTAGAATTTCCAGCTACTTTTACAACTGGTACACTGTTTATCCTTTGTGATAATTGCTGTACATTTCCAGGAATATAATTTTCAAATTCATTTTCTTGTGGAGTATCGTCAATATAAAGTGGTACTACTTTTGTTGTTCCAGTTGCATTTCCTGTAATGTAAACTAAATCTGATTCTGAATTTGATCCATTTTCATCTCCTGGAGCATTCCAGACGGTATTCATTTCAATAGTACCGTTATTTCCATGATAATTTCCTTCTATAAATAAGTTTATCTTTACTGGAATCGTTTGTTAGCTGAATTAATCCACTGTTATTTAAAGTTCCATCATTAGTAATTCCGTCAGATGTCAATTTTATGTAATAAATTGAAGTTACTCCGTCACTTTCTGTCACATTATTTTCATCAAATGATATAAAGGACTTATTACCTATATTTAATGAATTAAGTGTTGTTCTTTGTTCAGAAAGTGAATTATTTTTACTTAATCCCCAGTATGCTCCGCCTATTAAATTTACATTTAAAACAGATTTTCCATGTTTTGTCATCAAACCTAATATTTGTGTTCCACCATCACCTTCAGTGCCATTATCTATTCCATTAACTGTTAATTCTGAATAAACGCCGTTTGTTTCATCGACTTCAACTTCAACTACCCATCCATTATTATTTGAATGAATTTGCGATTTAAAACCATTACTGCCAATTAAATTAAGTTCCGCATTTTTTATGCCGTGCCCATTTCTTGCTTCAACTTTCACAGTGGATTCTGCTGAATTTCTTGGTGCCCATATAAATACATCTTTTAAAGTTACTTTCTGATTTGCAGCACTGGAACTTGCACCAGTAATCGGATCTGTTACTGTATATAAAATTGCTTCTTTTGATGGAAGAACAGATATTTCAACGGAATCCCCTCCTAAACCTGTACCTGTTGCCTCAAATTCTGTATTTGAATTTGTAACTGTTATTGCAGTTCTAGGTGTAAACAATGGTGCCTGTGTCGTCGAATCAATATCTCCATATCCTTTTAAAGTAAATTTTTTACCTTCACTAATCCTAAATACTCCATGTGAATTGTATGAATTAGAAAAGTCTAAAATTTCTCCATCTCCTGTACCTGAATTTACAATGTATTCTCCATTTGCATTTGGGGTTATTGGCACTGCCATTCCCAGTCCACCTGTCATTAAAAATGTTATTAACAGCATTTTTGTATATTTGTATTTTTTCTTTAAGATTCTTTTTAAAAATCTTTCCGTTTCTTTAAACAGTATGCTCTCTCTCCTTATTTATTTTTTTTTGAAGTATTAAATTATGTTTATAAAATTTACAACATAATAACATTTTTTATTTTTTTTGTCAATTTTTACTTTCATAATATGTTAAAAATACTTACATATATTTCATAGTTTTTATTTGAATATAGTTAATAAACAACCTTCAAATATGAAAAAAATAAAATTAGTTGATTAAAAAAATTTAACATTTTTATTCAGCCAAATAACAAATAAACACTTCAAATTTTATTAAATTTATTATATAATATGCAAGGAAATATTTTTTAGAAAAAAAGGATTATGCGTTATCCCTTAATTAACGTAAATTTTGTGAAAGGAAAGGATAAAAACTTTAAAATAATGGAATTATTGACAATTAAATTAAAAAAATTGTTTTCAAAAAATATAAATAATATTTTTGGTGCTGATTATGCGCAAAAAGTTGATATTCAGAATTCCACGAAAAAGGAATTTGGAGATTTTCAGACGAATTTTGCGATGGTCAGTTCAAAATTAATTGGAAAAAATCCACGAGAGATTGCAAATACACTTGTAGATAATTTTGCAGAAAATGATATTATCGAAAAGCTGGAAATTGCAGGTCCAGGATTTATTAATATTTATTTGAAAAATAACTTTTTAAATGAAGAAATAAAAAAAGTGGAAAACGAAAAATATGATTTTTCCTTCTTGAATACAGATAAAACTGTAATTATCGACTATTCCTCTCCCAATATTGCCAAGAGAATGCACATTGGACATTTGAGGAGCACGATTATTGGGGATTCCATAAAAAGAATTTTACAGTTTTTGGGATTTCATACGCTTGCTGATAACCATATTGGGGATTGGGGGACGCAGTTTGGAAAGCTTATTGTGGCCTATAAGAATTGGCTGAACAAAAAAGCTTATGCAGAAGATCCGATTGGAGAACTGGAAAGAATTTATGTGCTGTTTTCTGAAGAATCGAAAAAAAATCCTGCTTTGGAGGATGAAGCACGTGAAGAGCTGAAAAAATTGCAGCTGGGAAATGAGCATAATCAAAAATTGTGGAAGGAATTTATTGATATTTCACTGAAGGAATATAATAAAATCTACAGCAGGCTTGGCGTGAACTTTGACTACTATTACGGCGAATCATTTTATAATAATCTGATGCCATCTGTACTGGAAGAATTAAAGAAAAAAGGTATTGCACGTGAAGATCAAGGAGCATTGGTTGTGTTTTTTGAAAATGACAAGCTGCCGCCTGCGATTGTGCAGAAAAAAGACGGAAGTTTCTTGTACACAACTTCTGATCTGGCTACAATGAAATTCAGAAGGGATGAATTAAATGTAGACGAAGCTGTTTATCTGACTGATGACAGGCAGCAGAATCACTTCAAGCAAATTTTTGAAATTGGAGAATTGCTGGGTGAACCTTATAATTACAAAAAAACTCACGTCGTGTTTGGAATTATGAGATTTGGTGACGGAATGATTTTTTCTTCCAGAAGCGGGAATATAATAAGGCTTGTTGACTTGCTGGATGAGGCAAAAACTCAAGTTAAAAAGGTAATCGATGAAAAAAATCCTGATATTCCTGAAGACGAAAAAGAAGAAATTGCTGAAATTGTGGGAAGTGGAGCTATAAAATACTTTGATTTGAGCCAGAACAGGACTTCTGATATAACGTTCACCTGGGACAAGGTACTTAGCTTTGAAGGCAACACAGGTCCCTACTTACAATATACTTACGTGCGGATTATGTCTATTTTCAGAAAATTAAAGAAAGAAAATATTAATGTGGAAAATAAAGACATTATTCTGGAAAATATGAACGGCATTGAGCGTGAACTGGCAGTTGAGCTTTTGAGATTTCCGCAGGCAGTAATAAAATCTTACGAAAGCTATCGTCCAAACATAATTGCCGATTATTTATTTGACACAGCCAAATTATTTAATAACTTCTATAATTCAAACTCTATTTTGAAGGAAGAAGATAAAAAAGTTATGGACGCACGAATTTTACTGGCGGAAAAAACTGCATTTATATTAAAGCAAGGGCTTGGACTTCTTGGAATAAATACGGTAGACAGGATGTAAAATTATAGTTTAACCCTTTAAAAATCAGAAATAAAACTATATTGACTAAAAAAGAGAAACAAATTAATCAAAAAACAATTTTGATTTAATGGTGGTTTAATGATTATAGTGTATACTATATTCAGATCGATTAAAAGATCTGAAACCTCAATTAACCCCCCCTTTTATGGCCCTCTTTTTTAAGAGGGCTTTTATATTTTATATCTTAATTTAAAAAAATGAATAAAATAAATTAGTAAATTTAAAAAAAATAAATTATAGAAAAGAGGAGAACAATGGCAAAGAAAGAACAACAATTTCTTTATGATCACAGAAATGATCATAGTGGTGAAAATGGCAAAAAATTAGCAAAAACTGCATTTATTCTGTTTATTATTTCGGCATTGCTTGTGGCGCTTTCACATTTTGTCCTAGTTGAAAAAAAGGCACAATTTGAAAAAAATATACCAGCGCTCAAGGAAAATAAACAAAAGCTGGAAAAGGAAGTGGATGCTCTTAACGGCAACATTAAACACAGCGAGGACACTTACAAAAAAACAGAAGCACTAGTAAACAAATACAAATAATAATAAATGAGAGGTAAAAAAATGAAAAAAGTATTATCAATTATCGGTATATTACTTGCTATGGCAGGATTTTTATACTCAGGAATACAAATTTTTGGAACAACTGCAAAATTTATGGAACATCACAGCTTGCAGTCAAGTATAAAAAAATTAACTGATGAAAAAACAAAAAAAACTGAAGGACTTGCTGCTCTTACGAAAAAGAATGCAGATATAAAAGCTCAATATGAAAAACTTAAAGCTGACAAGAAAATAAAAACAGTTTATTTAACATTTGATGACGGGCCTTCAGGACATACTGATCAAATTCTTGAAATTTTGAAAAAGAATAATATAAAAGCAACATTTTTTGTAATTGGAATCGGAAAAAATTATAACGACTATAAAAAAATAATTGATCATGGGCATGCGCTTGGGTTGCATACCTATTCACACATATATAAAGAAGTTTATGCAAACGAGGAAAGTTTCTTTAAAGATCTTTATAAAATAAGAGATGCTGTAAAATCGACAACAGGATTAGATGTAAAAATCACAAGATTTCCAGGCGGTTCAAGCAATGCGATAGCATCTAAGGCTTTAAAAACGGCTATAATTAACAGAATGACAAAAGAAGGATATGTGTATTTTGACTGGAACTGTGATTCTACTGACGCTTCCGGAAATAATGTGCCTGTGGAAAAACTGGTTAAATACGGCGTCTGCACAACTCACCCTGATATTAATGTCCTAATGCACGATACAAATGCCAAAAAAACAACAGTCCAAGCTTTACAAAGAATTATTGACGGATATAGAAAAGCTGGATATACATTTGAAACACTAGATGTAAATAGTCCAAAAATTCAACATGTTAAGCAGCCTGAACTGAAATAACTAAGTAAAAAATAAGCAATTAAACATTAAAAATATGCTATAATGTAGAAGTGTTTAAGCTTTCAAAATTAATCTTTTTAAGTGTAAACACCATAACAGAACTATTCAGTTCAGTTTTAATGTTATGAAAATTTTATTATTTAAGGAGAAAATTAATGAAAAAAATAGTTACTATGTTTGCAGGCTTGGTAGTATCGCTATCGTTAGTTGCAGAAAATACTAATAATATAATTTACATAAAAAATGAAATGATGAAAGCCGTTGATAGCGGGACTGACTTATATGTTGCAAAATCAAACAAAACTTCTACAAAAGAAAAAACTTCAAATTCAGGAAATTCTAAACATTCACAAAGCGGAGTGGCTTCATATTATGGCAAAGGATTGCACGGAAGCAGAACAGCCAGCGGAGAAAGACATAATAGGAATGAAATGGTAGCAGCGCACAGATCTCTTCCATTTGGTACAAAAGTAAAAGTTACAAATTTGAGCAATGGAAAGGAAGTTGTTGTAAAAATCAACGATAGAGGGCCTTTTACAAAAGGGCGTGTAATTGATTTAAGTTATGGAGCTTTTTCAAAAATTGAAAATCCTGGAAAAGGGATTACAAAAGTAAAACTTGAAGTTTTAAATTCTTTAAAATAATTATTTAATTGTTTTAGAATTATGATTATAAATTTTGAAATAAAAAAACGAAAGGTGGAAAATATAGTGTTAAACGGTAAAATTGCATTAATTACAGGCGGTTCAAGAGGTATCGGTAAGGAAATTGCGTTAAAATTTGCAGAAAATGGGGCTACAGTTATTTCTGGAGATTTGATTGATCCTGATTATAGCCACGCAAATATTTCACATGTAAAATTAAATGTTACTGATAGAGATAACATAAAGGAAATTGCGAGTGAAATCAAGGAAAAATACGGAAGATTGGATATTCTTGTAAATAATGCAGGAATTACAAGAGACTCATTGCTTCAAAGAATGAAGGAAGCTGACTGGGATTTAGTAATTGATATTAACTTAAAAGGTGTTTACAATGTAATGCAGGGATTCGTTTCACTACTGTTAAAAAGTAAAGCCTCAAGCGTAATTAATATGGCTTCTGTTGTAGGAATTGATGGAAATGCAGGGCAGACTAACTATGCCGCTACAAAAGGCGGGGTAATCGCCATGGCAAAAACTTGGGCAAAGGAATTTGGTAGAAAAAATCTTAGATCAAATGCAATTGCACCAGGATTCATTGAAACAAATATGACTCATGTGCTACCTGAAAAAGTTGTAGAAACTGTACTTGCAAACACTCCACTTAGAAAAATGGGAGATGCTCAAGATGTTGCAAATGCCGCATTGTATCTGGCAAGCGATATGTCTAAATTTGTTACAGGGCAAGTTTTAAGAGTTGACGGAGGATTAAACTTATAATTTAAAATGGCAAAAAATAAAAAATTCTATGCCTATTTCATTATAGATACAAATGAAAACGGAATACTTGAAAACTGGACGGATTGCCAAAAAAAAGTAAGCGGTAAAAAAGCCCGCTACAAATCATTTAAAACTCTTTTGCAAGCACAGGAATGGTTAAACTCTGGAGCAAATTATGAGAAAAAGGAAAAACTTGATTTGACTGAACTGTATTCCGAGCTGGAACGTGACGCAATTTACTTTGATGCGGGAACAGGACGTGGTAACGGCGTGGAAGTCAGATTAACTGATTTTGACGGTAATTCGCTGCTTTATAAAATTATGAATGAAAAAAATATAAATGAATTTGGAAATTATTATGTCGCTGACACCAGAACAAATAACTTTGGTGAATTAGTTGGGATTTACACAGCTTTTGTCTATGCTAAGAAATACGATACAAAGGTTATTTGTGGAGATAGTTCGCTAATTATTGAATACTGGTCAAAAGGACGATATAATAGTTCTAATTTGGAAAATGATACAATTGAACTTATAAAAAAAGTAACTTTAATGAGAAATGAATTTGAGAAAAAAGGTGGAGCCGTAAAGAAAATCTCTGGAGATGTCAATCCCGCTGATTTAGGTTTTCACAGATAATATTAAATAAAGGAGGATTTTTATGAAAAAAATATTATTAGTAATAATGATGTTAATAACGTCTGTTATTGGATTATCTAAATCTAAAATTACAGACAAAACTTTTAAAGGCGAATATGCAAGAGCAACAAATACATTTACCTATATAAAAGATAATTTGGTATTTCCAAACAAAACTCTTACTTTCACAGTGAAAGATAACTCTGGATTACTAGACAAAATTTATGATTTTATGGGAAAAAAATATGGTGTAGGTGATTCTGATATTGTCACTTTTGATGTTAAAGGAACTGTGTCTAAAAACGGCGTTTTGACAATAAGAAAAATAGTTAATTATCAAATACCTGAATATAGATTACATGCATCAGATTTTGGCACTACACCAGCAAGTACGAGCACGACTCAAGAAAATTCTGAAACAAACACTACTAACGATTCTTCAAATTTAAATAATCCTGGTACTTTCTTTAATCAAGAAACTGGAAATTAATTTTAATAAATTGTAAAAAATTAAAAGCAAGGGGCTAAAACAATTCACCTCTTGCTTATTTTTTACTAATAAATTTTTTACAGCTCCTCCTCAATTTCCTTTTTTAATATCTTAAAATGTTCTTTTGAAACCGAACATATAATTTTTTTATTATCGTAACATACAAGATAGCCTAACGCAAAAGGAATCGGGATAAAAAATACTGAAATCATCTTTGCACACACTCTTATTTTTTCATTATATACTGTAAAAGTTCTCACTGTGTAAAAGCCCGTTCCGCACCCATTAAGCCTGTAGGAAGAATATAAATTCTCATCGCCATTATCATATTCAATAAATCTTTTTAAAATCCGTTCTTTCTGGTAATCATCCAGCATCTTAAAACTTGGCAGAGTTCTCATAATTTTTACCGCAATAAGTATAACGATAGCAATAACAGCTATTATTAATGCAATAGTTTCAGCCAGAACACCTTTATATTCCATGCCATTATCATAAAACGTCTTTTTTAAAACTTTTCCATTTTCAGAATACTGAATATGATGCCCATTAATAACGCCATTGGTATAAGGTATTTCCTCTTTCAGCTTTCCATTTTCATAAAATTTCTGTACAATTCCAGTAAATGGCTCATTCTCCCCAGCAACATACAAAACTTCATTTTTCACTTCTGTCTGTTCAATATTAATATTCCTTACCGTAGCCGCTAAAACCACATTGGAAATAAAAAAGATAAAAAATAAAACGAATAAATTTTTTTTATACATATGAACTCCCTTAAATTAAATAGTTATTTTTATAATCCACGTTTTTTACTTTCCAAAACCCTATCCAAAATTACAATCGCCGTAGCCGCCTCCAGTACTGGCACCGCTCTCGGCACTATTATTGGATCATGTCTTCCATGAACTTCCAAAATATCATTTTTCTTAGTTTCAAGATTTACAGTTTTCTGAGCCTTTTCAATCGAAGCCGTCGGTTTTATCGCCACTTTAAATGAAATTGGCATTCCAGTCGTTATTCCGCCTATAATTCCACCATTATTATTTGTAAATGATTTTATTTCTCCATTTTCATCAAAATACATCTCATCATTTGCTTCATATCCAGTCATTTCTGTAATTCCAAAACCTGCCCCAAACTCTATTCCCTTTGTAGCCGGCACCGAGAAAATCATTCTCGAAAGCTCGCTTTCCATAGATTCAAAATACGGATCTCCTATTCCCGCAGGAAGTCCTGTAACCATAAGTTCTACAATTCCACCAAGTGAATTCTTTTCTTCCCTAGTTTTTTCCACAGCCTTTTCAATTTTTTCCACAATTTCCTCATTCAAGACAGGCAAAGTCATATTTCTAAGTTTCTCAATATTTTCCTCCGTAACATCGCTTTCCACAAAGTCCCTGTCTTCAATATTCTTTACCGATTTGATATGTGCTGCAATTAAAATCCCCTGCTCCTTCA
The DNA here is from genome assembly GCF_013394795.1 of Leptotrichia sp. oral taxon 223. NCBI lineage: Bacteria > Fusobacteriati > Fusobacteriota > Fusobacteriia > Fusobacteriales > Leptotrichiaceae > Leptotrichia > Leptotrichia sp. oral taxon 223. The sequence continues at coordinate 1,667,923 of NZ_JABXYU010000001.1, read as the reverse complement.
AAATCTGTTTTGCAATCGCTCCAGCAAATACCAATGAAGCCGTTATTCTCCCAGAAAAATGTCCGCTTCCACGAATATCATTAAACCCGCTATATCTGTTAAATCCGCTCCAGTCTGCATGCCCTGGTCTTGGCTTTATTTTTAATTCGCTGTAATCCTTTGAACGCTGATTTGAATTTCTGATAATCATCGCAAGTGGCGTTCCAGTAGTTTTTCCATCAAAAAATCCGCTCAAAATCTCAAATTCGTCCTTCTCCACTCTAGGTGTTGTCAATTTTGATCTTCCAGGTGCTCTTCTTCTCATTTCCTGCGAAATAAACTCCAAATCTAGCTCCGTTCCTGCTGGAATTCCATCAATATTTACTCCCAATGCACTACCATGTGATTCACCAAAAATTGATATTTTATAGTTTTTTCCAAAATTTGCTGCCATTTTTTTTCCTTTCTATTTCCCCACATTTTTATTTATCAACATTTTTTACAACAAAATCTTTTCCATTTACAAAAACTGCCTCACTATTGCTTATTGGAAGCAAATTTAATTTATTTTCATAAATTTTTAGAGTTTCTTTTGTACTTTCGACAAATGGAAATTCATTATTATGTGGCAAAATATAAAAATCTGTAATATTCATTGCTTCATAATTATCTAAATCAGAAGCAATATCCTTATTATCCATTATCTGATTGTATTCTATATTTTTAGAAGTAATAATCGCTCCAGCTGATTCTCCTATATAAAGCATTCCATTTGAAATTTTGTCTTTAATAGTATCTAAAATTTTTTTACGTTTTAGCTCCTGCAATAGATAAAATGTATTCCCTCCTGATACATACAAAATTTTTGTATCCTTTAATATATTTTCTATTTCTTGTTTTTCTGTTTTTGAAATATCTAAAATATTTATTGAAAATCCCAATTCCAAAAATGCCTGCTTAGCTTCATCTACATATCTTTTATAATCTTCAGTATTTGAAGCAGTAGGAACAAACGTAATTTCTTTTTCTGGTACATCTTTTAAAAATTCTTTCACTAAATTTTTTGTTCCTGCTAAATATGATGTCAAAAATAATTTACTCATATAAATTCCCTTTCCTAACGGTTTTAACAATATTTAATTAAATTTCACATTCGCATATTCAATTAATTCTCTATTTCTATTTTAAAAAATTTTATTTTAAATTTTACCATTTTTAACTTATTTTTCTATTACAAATAACCTTTATCTTTCTAGAAAATCTTTTTAACAATCTTTCTCAATTTCTCCACCCATTTTCACAAAATCATCCCAAAAATGCGGATAAGATTTTCTAACACTTTCAGCCTCTTCCAGAATTATTTCCTTTTCGCATCTCGTTGAAGCGATTGCAAGCGACATTGCAATTCTATGGTCATTCCATGAATTTACTGTAACTCCACCTTTAAATCCTTCTACACCTTGAATTATTAAACTGTCCCCTTCCTCAGCCACATTCGCACCAAGTTTATTCAGTTCCGTCTTTATCGAAGTTATTCTATCCGACTCCTTTATTCTAAGCCTTTCTCCATTAATAATCCTAGTTTCCCCTTCACTCAAGGCTCCTAATACTGTCAAAATCGGCCCAATATCAGGACATTGCGAAATATCAATTACTGTTCCTTTAGTTTTAGATGGCTTAACAATCACATAATTATCGAAAATTTCAATATTTGCACCCATTCTTTCAACAATTTCTATTATTTCCCTGTCGCCCTGCAACGAGTTCTTATTCACATGCAGACATTTCACTTCATTATCACGATTTGCCGAAATTATCCCCGCAACAATCCAAAACGCCACTTGTGAATAATCCCCCTCAACAGTATAATCAAACGGCTTATAAATCTGATTTCCCCTTATATCAAAACTCTTATAGTCATTGTTCACAATTACAATTCCTGCCAGTTCCAATATTTCCAATGTCAAATCAATATATCCTTTAGATTCCAGATTCTTATTAATAGTCAGCTTTGAATCTCCGTCCAAGAGTGGCAAGGCATACAAAAGTCCCGTAATAAACTGTGAACTTATATTCCCGTCAATTTCATAATTTCCTGCCTTCAATTTTCCATTCACTGTAAGTGGCAATTTCCCATTCTCATTTTTATAAAAAATTCCCTGCTTATCAAAAATCCTATAATACGAGTCAAGCGGTCTGTCCACCAATTTACCTTTTCCGTCGAAAATCAGTTCATTTTCACTTGTAATCCCAATCGGTATCAAAAACCTGATTGTAGATCCCGACTCATTGCATTGCACATATTTATCTTTCGGAACAACTTTTCCGCCATTTCCAATAATTTCAAGAGAACTTTGCTCTCGATTGATTTTCGCTCCCCAGTTTTCCATAATATTTGTTGTTGTTGTAATATCCACAGAAAACTTTAAATTATCAATCGTTGACTTTTTCCCGCCTTCAGCTAATGCAGCCGCAATTACCGCCCTGTGTGAATAACTTTTTGATGGTGGTATTTCTATTGTACCGTTTAAGGTGCTTGGTTTTATTTTTATTTTCATACATCTTTCTCCTTTTTCTATTTATTTTTTTCTCTTCATTTTAGGTCTAAAAGAAGCCTTTAAATCAAAACCTTTACTCAGAATCTTATCCTTATCTGAAATCTCTAGGATAATTTCTTTTTCACTTCTCTTATTTGATAAAAATTCAACTAGACTTTGCCAGATAAAATCTTCATCAAGATATACTCCTAACTTTGATAAATATGGATTATAAGTAAATTTATAAATATAAACATATCGGTTATTGTGAAGTCTACCAATAAGTTCTATAAAAATCATTGGTTCATTTAATATAATATCCTCTTTATTTATATTAAGCTTCATAAATCTTTTGCTATTATAAGATAACAAATAGTCCCAATCATCTCCAAATCTACTGAAAATATTAAATGTCTTTCCATCTTTAAAAGTAAGTCTTTTTTTATATCCAAGCTTAGAAAACTTTCCCAAAATTTCTATATTCTTTATATCAAAATGAGTATATACACCATTTTCAGTAAAAAATAAATGTATTAGTTTTTCTCCAATAAAAAGAACTTTATGAATGTTTTTTTCATCAATAACTTTTATATCTTCTTTTAAATTTTTATTGAAATCATCTTCTGAAATTCTGTAATCTGTATCAATATTTATATTGTCTATATTCCCAATCAAAGCTTGAAAATATTCACAATAAGTTTTTCTATTAAAAACTAATTTTTCATCTACCCCATATTTTGACACTTTGTAATCATAAAAATCTTTAAATTTACTAATTATTTTCATATCTCTCCTTCAATCTTTTAGGAGATTTTAGTATGAAATTATTATTTTACTTTATCTCCTAATTTTTTCTGTAATTCCAAATTTTTTTCCTCTATATTTTTTATTATTTTTGTATAATTCATTTTTATCACTCCGATCTTTTAATTTCTGTATATCAAATTTTTTTCAACACCCAAAACTAAATTTATCCTACAATATCCGCTTCATAACTAAATTCTCCACTAACATTTCCCATAAGTTCAATTTCATGCCCCGCAAAAAACACTTCATCATCATAATAGTACACCGCAAAATCTCCATCAGAAGTTATATTCAAACCTTCAAGATAAATCCCATTTTTAAAAACTTCTTTTGAAACTTTTTGATCTTTTAACTCTTTCTTTTCTTTTTCAGTAAATTTAGAATTTGAATTTTTTTCAAGTACAGCTATCATTTCATCTAAATCTTCTTCATTTATAGATGCAAACCAATCTTCTGCCACTTCCATCAAATCTTCCACAATTCTATTTCTCATTCTTTCATCCCATTCTTTTTGATTGAAATACATAACCTTAAATTGTTCTATTGCCCCTTTAACTTCCTCTAGTTTTTTCTCTTCATTCCAATCATGTTCAATTCCACCATCAAAACTCACACTTATTTTTCTCCCAAGCCACTCAACTTCAGTTTCAAAATTTTTTATTTCTCCAAAAATTTCATCTTTTATAGCATTACTCATATTAGTCCTCCATTTTATTATTCTTCCTCAAGAATTTTAATAAATTCCTCTTTACTTGGCAAAACCGTCTTATACGTACTTGCAAAAATTCGCTCATTATCTTCTGGCAACGTGTACTCCACCAAAGACTGATTTTTTTCCTGACACAATACTATTCCAATTGTTTTATTTTCATCATCTAATTTCATTTCTCTGTCATAATAATTTACATACATCTGCATTTGTCCTATATCCTGATGTTTTAATTTCCCAATTTTCAAATCAATTAGGACAAAGCATTTCAAAAGTCTGTTATAAAAAACTAAATCAATGTAAAAATGCTGTTCATCAAAAGAAATTCGTTTTTGTCTACCTACAAATGTAAAGCCATTCCCAAGTTCCAACAAAAAATTTTCCAACTTATTTATTAACTTTTCCTCCAGCTCACTTTCTGAATAACTAGACTGTTCTGGCAATCCTATAAATTCAAGTATATAAGGATCCTTTATCAAATCCTTTGGTTTTTCTATAATCTGCCCTTTTTGTGATAATTCCAGAACTTTATCTTTATTCCTACTTAAACTCAATCTCGTATACAACGCACTATCAAACTGTCTTTCTAGTTCTCTTAAACTCCAATTATTTTTAACAGCCTCAATTTCATAAAATTTCCTTTCATCAGGATTTGAAATTCTACTTAATTTCACGTAATGCGACCAGCTCAGTTTGAATTGGTCAGACACTGTCTGACCTTTTTCAGAATAAACTAAATAAAAACTCCTTATTTGCTTCAAATTTGTTAATGAAAATCCTTTTTTATATTTTTCAGTCAACTTTTTAGATAATATTTTCAAAATTTTCTTTCCATATTCCGCCCTATTTTCACCTTTCTGCTCTTCCTCAACTATCATTCTTCCTATCTCAAAATACGTCAAAACCATCGTCTGATTAACAGTTGTAACAACTTTTTTCCTTGCATTTTCCAACAAATCAATTACATTTTTTACTATTTCCATATTTTCAATTTCTCTCTTTTTCATTATTTCTCCCCCTTTTATAAATCCCTTTTTAAATTCATCAGACACTGTCTGCTAAATTTCCAAGAAACTGTCTCAAAAATCTCGTTTTCCAGTTAATTCCCTTTACTCATCTGTTCCCTTTTCTCAGCTTTTATAAAAGCAACTACAGATACAATTGCAACTAAAATTATCCAAGCCCAATCCTTATATATTTCACTACTTATTTTAAAAACTCCCATCCACGAATAAGATAAACCTTCTAAAAATGGTAATTTTTCCTCTTTTTTCAAATAATAAGCTACCAAAACTACATCAACAAAGTATACTGCAATCATGGAAAAAATTGTAATTACAGGAATTCCTTTTGTAATATCCCTCATTGGCAAAGCTTCATATTTTGGATTTAGTAAATTTTCATTTTTAGCATTTGCTCCAAATTTACTTTGACGCACAGGTTTGGCAATATTTTTACTCTCTGTCTTTGTCTTTTTAATTTTTATTCCAAATATCCAGCCAAAAAAAACTATAAAAAATATAATTATAGAAATTATTTTATATCCTAAAAAAATCATCGAAAACCCTAAGCAAATCATAGCTGCAACAATAGAACTTAACCCTGCAAATAAAATTCCATTTAAATATCTCTTCATAAATAATCCCTTTCATTTAATTTTTATTCAGTTTTTTTATTAAAAAAACTAACAGATTTTCACAGAAAATCTCCATTTCATTTCCAAAAGCTAAGATAATAGCATCTTTTAAATCTTTCACATAAATTACACCATCTGTCACTCCAACCTTATAATTTTCCCATTCATAAACTTCATCATCAAATGTAATATTTTCTTTTGAAATTTTTATTTTCTTTAAATTCTCAAAATTCTCAATTTGCTTCTTGTCTGAGAAAAAACTGAAACTTAATTTATGTGATTTTCTAAATGGAAACTCCTCACTTCTTCCATTTTCAATCTTTTCTAACGCACTCGGGTAATTCTGTTTTACAAAATCTTCTTGAAATAAATCAAAAGCATCTTTTTTATACCCGCCTGCATTAATTTTTTCCCACTTTCCTTCGTTAGATTTGAAAAAGATGGCTGTAAATGTATTTCCCACCATGTATACTTCCTTTGAAAGAAAATATTGCAAATTTTTATAATAATTTTTTTCATTTTTTCCTACGCTAAAACCATCATCATAAAAATAAACATTTGGATATTTCTTTTTATAGTACGAAAACACAAAGAAATCCACTATACCTAGTATAATTAATAAAATTATAAAAATCACAACAGTAGAAACATAAAAATTTCTGCTAATTTCAACAGCAAATAATAAAACTACTCCTATATTTAATACCAGCAAAGAAATTAAGAATTTTGCAGAATTAAAAATTATTTTTAACCAGTTCGCCTTTTCCACTTTTTTTAAATTTTCCTGTAACATTTTTTCACTCCTTCACTATTTCAAATGATTCATACAGTATCTGAATTTTTTAATTACTCACAATCCCAAGTCTAAAACATATCTTCGCTCCTATTTTTCAAAATCATTTTCGTTTGCTCCAAATCCTCTTGTCGTGATTTCACATTATAGAATGATTTTATATCTTTTATTTTTTGCAAAATCTCTACTTTATCTTTATACGGAAAATTTGTCTGCATAAGTAAAAGTTTAATAGAAACTTCAAAACTTCTAACTGACTTTCTTGTAAATAATTTTTTTCTAAAAAATAGTGGATCTTTTATCATTTCATCAAAATCAATAATCACATATCTTTTATCACTTTTATTTTTATCAATCATTATATTTCCTAAATGAAAGTCCAAATAGTAGTATCCTTTTTTGATAAAATTTTTTTCCACTTCAGACCATCTGTTTATTGCATACAAAATTTTTTCCTTATCGCCTGACTTTGCAAGATAGTCAAAAAAATGTTCATAATGTCCATGATAAGTTTTATCTATATCTTCTGTTATTAATTTAGTTTTGATGCTCATAGGAGAAAATTCTATTTTTTCATAATCCAAAATTTTCATAAAATTTAATTTTGAAAAATCTTCTTTTATTATATTATAGACTTTGAAAGAATTTTCAGCCCTTTCTGTTTCAAATAAAAAAAATCTCTTCATTGCATCCATATTTTTATATTCATATATTTTTTCATAAATATGTTTTGATTCTATTTTTTTTACTTTCTTAGTTTTCATTGTTCAAACACTTCACTTTCTGCCATTTTAACAATTTCCACTTTCCCAATTTCTACCAAAAATACAAAATTAATCCCATCACTCGTACTTTTCTTATCTCTTTTCATAATTTCAGAAATCTTATCTTCTGGATATTTAATCTCAACTGGCAAATTCAACGCTTTTAACAATTTTTCAATTCGCACAAATTCATTCTTTTTAGTAATCCCTTTTCTTTCCCCAATTTTTGTAATATCTACCATTCCAGCAGAAATTGCTTCTCCATGTGAATATTTCTCATAATTTGTAAACTGTTCTATCGCATGCCCAATCGTATGCCCAAAATTCAATATCATTCTCAAATTGTTTTCCTTCTCATCTTTTTCCACAACTTCCTTTTTTATCTCACAGGAACGGTAAACAAGCTCATTCACATACTTCATCAGATGTTCACGTAATTTCTGTTTATAATTTTCATCAGTTTTTGAAAACCCAGCTGACTTTACAATATTTTCCAGCTTTTCAAAAAAATTCTTATCGTAAATGCAGCCATATTTTACAATTTCAGCAAATCCATCATAAAAATATCTGTTTGTCAATGTATTCAAAAAATAATTGTCAATTAAAACAAGTTTGGGCTGATGAAATGCCCCAATAAGATTTTTCCCTTCAGGCAAGTCAACTCCGACTTTTCCACCAACACTGCTGTCAACTTGTGAAACTATCGTTGTAGGAATTTGAATAAAATCAATGCCACGCATATAACTCGCCGCTGCAAATCCGGCAATATCTCCAACAACTCCGCCACCAAATGCAACAACCATATCCTTTCTCGTAAGCCCTGCATTTACCATCGCCGAATAAATCGCAGGCATTATCCCAATATGCTTATTTTTTTCTCCCGCTTTCAGCACATAAATTGTATAATTAAAGCCTTTAAACATCTTCTCGTACTCATTGTTATAAATCCTGTCTACATTAGAGTCTGTAATAACAAACAATTTTTTCCCGCCATAAACTTTTCTAATATATTCAGGAAATCTTTCAAAAAAATTCTCCCCAATGACAATATCATAAGAATTTCCCCCCAATCCAACATTCAATATTTCCATAGTTTTCTCCATCCTCTCTTCTGATAAATAATTACTAATCAAAATATATTAAATAAACTTTTAAAATAAGTTATTTGTATATTAAAATATAGCAAAACCATTAAATTTAAGCATTTAAAATGATTTTACTATAAATAAATTTTATTTCAAATTGTATCTTTTTTCAAGTTCTCTCTTTATATAAAACGACTGAAATTCTTCTTTTAACATGTCCATTATAATCACATCATAAGTTTTTCCCATAATCTCAACTGCTTTACGCAATCTTCCTGCTTCCTTAAATCCAGCTTTTTTGTACAAGTTATAAGCTGCCTCATTATATTCAAATACATTTAGTGATATATTTCTCAAATTTAAAAATGAAAAGCCATAATCAAGTATCAATTTTATAGCTTCCATTCCATAACCTTTTCGCTGATATTTCGGATTTCCAAGCATAATTCCCATTTCAGCTGTTCTATGTATATCTCCTATTGATTTAAAACCTACATTTCCCAAAAGTTCATCATTTTCCAATAATCTGACAGCAAATATTTTCTCTTTTTTGATTGAATTTAATAATTCTTTTTCACTTTCAAAGTCCATAATATTTGTATAAACAACACAGCCTAGTCCTGCTGAAACTTCTATATTATTCACCATTTCAGTATATTTGTCAACATCATCAAGAGAAATTGGCGAAAGATAAACATTATCGCCAGTCAATGTTTTTAAATATTTTTTCTTTTCAAAATTATTTTCCATTTTATTCCTCCTAAATTAATTTTCCTTAGTCAATTTTCTCTCGCCGTTTTGTTGAAATTATGAACTTTTCCTTTAAAGTTCCTAAATCATTATCATTCAATGCATCTTTAATTATATCCAGTTCCCGTTCAAACTGCTGTATCATTTTCAAAAGATTTTTTTTATTTCCCATAAAAAGTTCTGCCCACAAATCTTCATTTATCTTTGCAATTCTTGTCAAATCTCGGTAAGAATCCCCAATAAACCGGTTTGTATCGTACTTTTCACTATCGCTGTTTACGAGCGAAACTGCAATTGCGTGAGTAAGCTGGCTCGTAAATGCAATAATTTCATCATGTTCCTGTGCTGTAAGAAAACTGACTTTCTTAAAACCCATGCATTTCACAATTTGCGAAAGCAATTCCAAATTTTCTTTTTTATTTTTTTTATTCTTAATAATTATATAGTTTGCATCTTTAAACACTCTGTTGTCTGCAAAGTCAATTCCACGTTTTTCACGTCCAGCCATAGGGTGTCCAAAAATAAAATCAATATTTCTTCCGCTTTTTTCAATAATTGGATCAATGTCTTTGATAATTTTTTCTTTAATTCCAACAACATCAGTAATTATCGCATTTTCCTTAAAATAATCAATATTATTCACAAAAAACGACTTCATCAGGTTCGGATAAAGAGTAATCACCACAAAATCTGACTTTTCTAAAGGCTCCCTAGTCTCGAGAAATCCTTTATTTATCATATTTTTCTCTTCCGCCTTCTTTATCGTTTCCTCATCAATATCAATCCCGTAAACAGTCTTCATGCTCATTTCCTTAAAACTTTGTGCAAAAGCTGCTCCAATTACTCCTAGTCCTACTATTGTTACCGTTAAATTTTCTATTTTTTCCTTGAAATGATTACTTATCATCTTACCACTCTCTTTATCACTTTTTCAAATAAAAATTACTATTTAAAACTCTTCCCCAATACATTTGCAATCTTCTCCACATCCTGCATTAAATTATCAAACACTTCAAATTTCAATGACTGCGGCCCATCTGACAATGCCTTGTCTGGTTCAGGATGCACTTCTACCATAAGTCCATCTGCTCCAGCGGCAATTCCTGCCATCGCAAGAGGTTTTACCATCCAGTATTTTCCAGTTGCATGAGCTGAATCTACAATGATTGGCAAATGTGTCAATCTTTTAATCATCGGAACTGCGTTCAAGTCCAGTACATTTCTGTAAGCTGTTTCATAAGTTCTGATTCCTCTTTCACAAAGAACTACATTTTCATTTCCGCCAGCCAAAATGTATTCCGCCGACATCAGCCATTCTTCGATTGTTGCGCTCAATCCTCTTTTTAACAATACTGGAATATTTGTTTTCCCAACCTCTTTCAGCAAATCAAAATTCTGCATATTTCTCGCTCCAAGCTGAATCATATCAAGATGTGGCCCAAATTCGTGCAATTGAGCAATTGACATAACTTCACATATTATTGGAAGCCCTGTTTCCTCTTTCGCTTTCTTCATAAGTTCAATACCTTCCATTCCTAATCCTTGGAAAGCATAAGGCGATGTTCTCGGTTTTACAACTCCTCCTCTCAATATATTTGCTCCAGCGGCTTTTACAGCTCTTGCCGTATCAATTATCTGCTTCTCATTTTCCACAGAACAAGGCCCTGCCATCATCACAAGGCTATTTCCACCAATTTCCACATTTCCCACTTTTACAATAGTGTTTTCTGGCTTAAATTTTCTGCTCGCCCTCTTATAAGGCTCTTGCACCCTTTGCACATCCAGCACATAATCCAGCGCCTGAATATGCTTTATGTCAATTGTGCTAATATCCCCAACTAATCCCAAAATCGAATATTCTTTTCCAGCAATCAGTTTAACGCTTACGTTATTTTCCGTTTCCAGTCTATTTATCAATTTTTCCAATATTTTTTCATTTATTCCGCCATCTACTTTAATAATCATCATTTTTTCTCCTATTCCATTTTTATTACTTATTACAAAACGATTTCACTGTACAATTTCAAATTAACCTGTAACTACAGCCGTTCCGCTGCAAGTTACCATAAGCATCCCATTATCTGCTCCCAACACTTCATAATCCATTTTCACGCCAATAATAGCATTTGCTCCCAAAGCTGCAGCTCTCATCTTCATTTCCTCCAGAGCATTTGTTCTCGCTGTCAAAAGCTCATCTTCATAGCCTTTAGATCTTCCACCAAAGATATTTCTCAAGCTTGCCCCCATATCCTTAAACATATTTACTCCTGAAATAACCTCTCCAAATACAATGCCTTTGTATTCTATAACTTTTTTGTCTTGAATTTCATTTGTAGTTGTAATAATCATTTTTCTTACCTCTTTCCCTTATTTTCTTTCTTTAGATAAATTTTTGTAAAAAAAAACTCTCTTAAAATAATTTTAGGAGAGGATAAATCTAAATATTTACATATGACATTTATTTCTATATTTTACGATACTTTAATAGTTTATTTACTACAGCCAAAATTTATAAAATTTACCTAAACAAATTAAAATTACAAAAACACTTTTAATCATTATAAGCAATTATTATATTTCAAACCTCTACATCCAGCAATTACACTTAATCAACCTCAAATCTCTCATTTTTCAAAAATTATTCAAAATTAATTAACTATAAATCTCTATTCTTTTGTAAATCCTGCAAATCTTCAATACTACCAATTTCTAAACTACTAAACTACCATCTTTGTTTTTCAATAAAATCAAATTTCCTACTATCCTACTATCCTACTAATTATTTCATATATAATAACAAATATTGGATGTATTGTCAACTATTAAAATTAGGTTAATATAAAATTTAGTTAAATAAAAAACAGAGAATAAACCATCCCTGTTTCCAATATCTTCAAGATTATAAGTTGTATTTTTTCTTAAATTTGTCAACTCTTCCAGTTTCATCAACAAATTTAGATTTTCCAGTATAGAATGGGTGAGAAGTTGAACTTGTTGCAACTTTTATTACTGGATATTCTTTCCCTTCAAAAGTTGTTGTTTCTTTAGAAGTTTTAGTTGATTTTCCTAAGAATCTTTCTCCGTTACTTGTATCTTCAAATACTACAAATCCGTATGATGGATGTAAATCTTTTTTCATGTATCTATGCTCCTTTCTATTTATAACTATGATTATTTTCAATATTTCATATAATAATACCATATTTTTCTTTAATTTTCAAGTATCGATATAGTAAAAATTTAGAGGAAATATTAATATTCTATTTTTTTTATTTTGAATTCATTCAAATACATCTTCAAACATTTACATTACATCTTTTCAATTTCACAATTAATCAACTCTCTTCTATTTGTCCCAAAATAATTCATCTATTTTATTTTTTATCTCCATTATCTTGCTAATTTCTACCAAAACTTCCTTATTTTCTGGCAATATATCTTCATAAGGTAAACTTATCATTATATCATCCATCACTTTTTTACTCCCAAATTTTTCAAAAAATATATGAATATTTCCATCATCAAATAAATACTCCCCAAAAAATTTATCTTCTTCATATTCAAAATTCAAATTTTTATTGTTTCTTTTAAGATATTTCCTTATTTTAGGAAGAACTGTCTTTATTTCATCTCCCACTTTTATACTTTCCCGATTATTCAAATACAATTTTTCCATACAAAAAGTCAAAGATTGATTCTCTGGTTTTTTAAGATTTTCAACAAAAAAATATAACGAATAGTATATTTTCAATCCTTTATATATCAAATCTATTGATATTGTTATTTTATCATCACTCAATTTCATTTCTATTTCTTCAGGAACAGAAAAAATTTTCATTATTTCTTTTAAAGATATTTTTCCTAGCCCATTAATTCCATAAGTATTATTTAAAATATATTTTTGCTTTTCCATTAAAATTCTCTCCTATCAAACATTTTTTATTAATTATTTGTAAAAGTCTAAAACTTCTAATAAATACAATATTTTTATATTTTTATTTTTCTTACTTTTCTCTATCCTCTGCCAAAGAATCTTGACCTCTTATTATTATAAACACTTTTTTTATCGGAATTTTATAACTTTTACTTTTATATTAACTAACTTTTTTCAATGAGAAAATTCCAAATTTTACTATTTCGACATTTCTGCCAATATTATCCCCCCAGCCACAGATACATTCAGCGAGTTTATTTGCCCCTTCAAGTGTATTTTTATAATTTTATCACAATGCTCCTTGACTTTTTTTCGCATTCCATTTCCTTCACTTCCAAGCACAAGACATGCTTTTTCTGGATAATTTTCTTCATAATAGTAATTTTGCCCGTCAGCTTCTGCACCGTAAACTGTGTATCCATATTTTTTTAATTTGTCAATCGTATCAGAAATATTTGTAACTTTTACAATATCCACATGCTCAATTGCTCCTGTCGATGATTTTACAACTGTTTCCGTAACTTTCACACTATTTCTGTCCTGAATAATAATTCCGTCTACTCCAAAGCACTCCGCACTTCTTATAATCGCCCCAAAATTTCTCGGATCCTGAACCTGATCCAGCACAACAACTATAGATTTTTCCTTTTTCAAAAGTTTTTCCAAAAATGCAGTAAAATCAATATAATAATCAAATTTCGAAATAAGTGCCACGACTCCCTGTGAATTTTCAGTCCGTCTACCAGTATAAAAAATCTTTATATTCCTTCTGCTCGCCAAATTCAATATTTCCTTAATTGTTTCCTTCTTTATCTTCTTATAAACTTCCAGTTTCTCAATATTCTTATCCGATTTCAATACTTCAATCACTGGATTTATCCCTATTATCTTCTCCATTCTTTTTTCTCTCTCTTTCTATTATTAATATTAAAATAAATAATTTTTTCTAATATTGTTTTTCTATTTATTACTTTTTTATTTATTACTTTTTTATTTCAAAATTATTTTGATTAACAATTATTTTTCTTATTTGTATTTATATGTTTTTTCTTTAACGAAATTTTGCTTGATTTTTTGTACTTTTCAAAATACATTCTAATTTCATAAAACCGCTGTAAATTATAAAACTTAAAAAATTTGTCGTGATTTTTTTGGAATGAAAACTACTGTCTGAGCTTTTTCAAAATATTGAAATTGCTATTATTTAAAGAGTTGATAAAAACTCTTATTAAAAAGCGAGTTTAGTTTTTATTTCAAAAAAATGCTTAGACGAGCCAGGATTGTAAAGGGGATGGCAACTGATCCTCTTTACGTTAAAAAAAAAATATTTAAAATAAATAAAAAACAATTATTAACTAAAATAACCTAAGTAAATTTAAATAAAATAATTTAGATAAATATTTAAACTTTTGAATATATTTTATAATAATTTTCATTTAAAAGCAACAAACAAAAAATATTTACCAATTTAATTAATATTAAAAAGGAATGTTCTTATAAAAATTATAAAAAACACTCCTTAAGTTATATTAATTTTTATTACTTAAATTATAGCCAGTCACTTCTGTACATTCTATATTCGATTTCAGGGAAAATATTATCTCTGCTTTCAATTTCATTTAGCCAGCTTTCATCTAAATTGCCGTTTTTGAAGTCTTCGTAAATTTTGAATAATCTATGAACATGATCGCTTATTTTTTTATGAGCATATCCAACCATTGTTCCTGTGTACATTATAAATTCCCAACAAGATGTCTGTGCCATTAACAACTCTCTTGCGGCTTGATTTAATGCTCTGTATTCCAGTTCGTTGTATGGTTCTCTTCCGTTTGCCAATTCTATCATTTTTTGCGCAGCTTTATGTAAATGTCTGTATGCGTAATCATTTGAACCGTCTATCCAAACGTCGTAATAACCATTTGCTCCCCAGCTTGACATACTTACGTCAACTATTTGGTTTGTAGGGTATTTTTGTAAATATTTGTATGGTGTTATTGTAGAAAAATCAGATTCAGCTATTGCTCTGAATACCCATTCTAGGAATATAGGCCCTTCATACCACCAGTGTCCATATAATTCAGCATCGTAAGGCGATACTACGATAGGTTTTCTATATTTCATTTTTGAAGCAAGAAATTCAATTTGTTTTGAACGATTGAATACAAAGTTATACGCATGTTCTTTTGCCCTGTCTGCTGCTGCCTGTGGATTATAAACTGCTTTATAGCTTCCTTTCTTATCTGTTATTGCGTGATATTTTATTCCTATGTTTCTTCTTACTCCATCACTGTGCAAGTAAGGTTTTACAAGTTCATAGTCAAGTTCGTATCCTGCATCCTTATGGAATTCACGGTAAAGTCCATCTCCTGGATACCCTGATTCAGAACTCCAAACTTGTTCTGATGATTCCAAATCTCTGGCAAATGCAGCCACATAATTCTTAGTATAAACTGGTGAATAAATACCATAAACTGGACGTGGATCACTGTGCATAATTCCATGCGCATCAACTAGGAAATATCTTATTCCGTGTTTTTCCAAGAATTTATCTTGTCCTGGATAATAAGCACATTCAGCTAGCCAAATTCCCTTTGGATCCCTTCCAAAATTTTTAATATAATCTTTTTTTGCCATAAGCACTTGAGCGTTTACTGCTTCAGGATAATCTTTCATAACTGGTAAAAATCCATGTGTTGCTGTAACTGGAATGATTTCTAAGTTCCCCTGATCTTGAAATTTTCTAAATGCCCCCACTAAATCTTTGCTGTACTTTTCTTCAAATACTTGTCTTGCTCTCGTATTGAACCATAAATTATGTTTTGCAACATTTAGCATGTCAGGATATGGACTTAGTCTTTCCACTTCATTTTCACAGAATTCAATTAATTTATTTATATGACGAAGATATCTTTCACGCAATAAACCATCATTTAGCATATTTACAAGCGTTCCAGACATTGTAATAGTTATATTCCAAGGAATGTTATCTCTTGTTAAATTTTCAAACATTTCCAGTAAAGGGATATACGTTTCCGTAATCGCTTCATATAACCAATCTTCTTCTAAAAATTCTTCATACTCTGGATGTCTTACATACGGCAAATGTGCATGTAAAACAAGACTAAAATATCCATTCATAATTTTTCCTCCATACTTTATAAATTTTTATATACTATATTTATACCATATTTTCCACAAAATTCAAAATTTTTTTATGCAATGTTTACTGAAAATTTAAACTTTCTTTTTTTATTACTATCTAAGTATTAACCTATTTTACTTTTTTATATAAAAATATATAAAATCAATTTTTTAGATATTTTGAGTAATAATGTTTTTCTTTAAATTTATTTATAGCCAGAGTCTAGCCATAGGTATTGCGTAGCAATCTTGCCACAATTTTAATTATCAGGATAAATCTTTACTGCAAAATAAAGATTTGTAACAACGAGCAATCCTGCAAAAAAAGAAGCATAATCCAAAAAATTCCATTTCATTAAAACCTGCCAGCAAAGTTCAACTGGCAGGCAAAAGGTGAGGACAATAAGACAAGAATTCAATTGCTATTTTTGACTGCTAAAAATCAAAAACAATATGATTATAACTGTCAAAACAGTCAAATCCCAATTTGCCATTATTACCACCCCCTGTTCAAGAAAGTGTAATCAAGGTTGCGTTCCTTGACAGACAATTATATCACAAAAAAAAGCCCTATTCAATAAAGAATAAAGCCTTTTTCTCGCATTTTTAATTTTACACTAACCTGAACAGGTTTTTTATACTAAATTAGTATATCATTTTTTCTAAAAAAATTCAATCCCAAAATTTTCAAAAAATAAAAAGGAAACATAATTCCAAAAATTCCACTTCATTAAAACCTGCCAGCTAAATTCAACTGGCAGGCAAAAGGTGAGAACAATAAGACAAGAATTCAACTGCTATTTTTGACTGCTAAAAATCAAAAACAATATGATTATAACTGCCAAAACAGTCAAATCCCAGTTCATCATTGAGACCACCCCCAGTCTGTTTTATGTAGTTGTCAAGGTTGCGAGCCTTAACGGTTAAAATTATAACATAAAAAAAGATCCCATTCAATAAGAACAGAACCTCTTTTTCGCATTTTTACTACATAACCCAGACAGGTTTTTTATTCAAAATTATTATATCATTTTTTTTCAAAAAACTCAATCCCTAAATTTCTGAAAAATAAAAAAATCTTTAATTAAAGTTTTCTTATATTGCAAATTTTTTTAACAAAAAACTTTTAATTTTCCACTAATAAACTCAATTGCTACATCCATATTTTCCCCTTCTTCCCCATCGATACTTACGTCAATTTCTTCAGCAACTTTTTTTATTTCGCATTTTTTGGCTTGTAAAGTTCGGATGTAATCGTTGTTTGTTAGATTGCTATTCATTAAGTCGATTAGGATTTTTGGAATATCTAGTGGATTGTCAATGTTTTTTACGATTAGAATATCCATAAATCCGTCATTCATGCTAGCTTCATCAATTACATTTTCAAATCCGCCGACACTTTTTCCATTCAGAATTGCGTACAAAATAGCCTTTTTCTTCACTTTCTCATTTCCATCCAGCACAATATCCAAGTCAAAAGTCTTTATATTTGTAAGTTCTCCAAGTCCATTTATGTAATAGGCAACTTTTCCAAACGTCTTTTTCAGTGTCTTGTCCGTATTGTAGGAAATTTTGGTAAACAGCCCACCAGCATACGAAGACAAGAATACAGTTTTCCCATTAATTAACCCAAAATCAATATTTTTGGCAGTTTTATCTGTAATTTTCTCTATCCAGTTTTCGATGTTTTCTTCAATTTTCAATGCTTTTGCAAAGTCGTTTGATGTTCCTGTCGGAAATATTGCAACTTCTGGAAATTCGATATTTTTACAATAAAGCTCGCTTAAACAACGGCTTAACGTTCCATCTCCGCCTGATAAAATCAAAATATCATATTTTTCATTTTTTAAAATTTCTGTAAGCAAATCATAATTCTGATTTATGCTATAAAGTGTCAATGTAATCCCTTTTTCTAGCAGTTTTGTCGTGATTAAATCAAAATTGCTTAAAATTATATTGGCATTTCCAGATTTTGGATTGTAAACCAAAATAGCCTTTTTTAATTTTTCCATAAATTCTCCTATTTTTTTTATTCATTATTTGAAAGGATTCATAAAATCTTATTAATATTATATTTTTTATATTCTTGTCGCATAGATATTATCTCACATCACTTTTTTTCTAATTTTTTAACAACAAATCAAGATTTTTTGCTACTCAAATATTTATATCATTATTTACTTTTATAAAATCTCATTAATCGAATAATCAGAATAAATCTTTTCTCCATCAGTAAGCAACTTTTTCAATTTAATTTTTTCTTCAATCGGTAAATATTCTACAAAAATATTTTTTGCATTTTTTCTCTCCTTCTTCGTTGAATTTTCTAAAAATATTATATTTTCTGGCATTTTAATTTTCGTATCTATCTCTTCAATATTATTTTTGTCCAAATCATCTGTTTTTACCATAAAATCTTCAGAATTTATTATTATGCAAAATCTTTTCTCCACTTCCTGTTTTCCATTTTCACTTAACTTTTCAGTATTTTCCTGCTGTTTTTCCACAATATTCTCAGAGTTTTCCACATTTTCATTATTTTTAAACTCTATTTTTTCAACTTTTTTATACTCCAGTTGCTTTGAATCTTCGTTAATTTCACTTTCCATAGCGTTTTTATCTTCTGTATCATAAAAAATTTCATTTTGCATTGAAAAATCTGTTTTTATAATATTTTCCAGCTTTTCTGTATCCTTATAGTTATAAAACAATGTAAATGGATAGCCATTTTCAGAATATTTTTCATTTATGTCAAAATACGATTTTATAAAATTGTTAAAAGCTGGCTTTTTATCTGAACTTATTACAATTTGACTTTTTTTATCAGTCATTTTTTTATAATAAATTCCAACTGTCAGTAAAAAATTTTCAAAATTTGACATTTTGTATTTATATTTTTCATTTTCATCAAAAATATTTTTTATAATCAAGTTTTTGTTTTGCTTAAAAAACTGTGCCAGCAATTCTTTAGTCTGTGAATTATACTCCATTTTCCCAATCAAAAATTCTTTTATTTTCTTAAAAATACCAATTTGCGTGTGATCATAACATTTAAAATTATAATCTCTTTTTATCAGTATATTTACAATATTATGATTTGAAGCCTGCTTCACATCCTCCATTTTCACGATAAAATTCCAGTTATAATACTGATTTAAAAGTATTAATAAGTTAGAAATGCTGTAATCAAGCCGTCCGATGAACTTTCTTCCTTGAAAAAGCGAAACCTGATCAAATTCCATTTTCATTGTAATTTTCTTTTCCGTTTCCAGCTCAATATTTGTATAAAATACCGACTTCATCGGGAAAGATGTGTTAAAAAGCGAATGATAATAAGATAAAGTATCATCCTTCAACTGCGACACTTTCACATCCTCAATATACACTTTCGTATAATATCTCTCCTGAAACATTTCCGTCTTTAATTTATAAACAATATCGTAAAACAAGTTTTCGTTCAGTTCCTTAAAATACTCGCCAGAATTAAACCAGACAGCATTTCTATTAAAAAATCCCTTTTGCTTTATATCAAACATTATATGATTTTTATTTTCCCCAATGAACTTTATATTTTCAAAAAGTACGTTATTTGTCCTAAAAGTCGGCATTGGATTTCCAAAGCCAAATGGCTTTAACAGTTCTATTATTTGGAAAAATTCGTAGGAAACCTTTTGAATTGGGATTTGCTTGTCAATTTCTATTATTTTTACAAAATCCTCTTCCTTTAATTTTGTTTTTGCAAATTTATTTATTTTTTTCTTAAATAATTCCAAATTTTTTATTCCAATCGTAAATCCAGCTGCTCCAGAATGTCCCCCAAACTTCACAAAAAGCTCAGGCATCGACTGCAACGCCTCCAAAATATTAAAATTCCCAATACTTCGGCATGATCCAACCGCTATTCCTTCATCTTCCTTCACTTCAATGATAATCGCAGGCTTGTAATATTTATCCACAATTTTGGAAGCCGCTATACCAATTACACCGTGATGATATTCAGGCGAATAGTCCACAATCACATAATCTTCCTTCAAATCGCTTTCTTCAATATGTTTTTCTACTTTTTCCACGATTTCATTCTGCAATTCTTTCCGCTCAAAATTTTTATTAATCAATTCCTTTACGATTATCTCAATTTCCCTGTCATTATCCGAAATTAGTAATTTTACCACCATTTTTGCATCTTTAAGCCTTCCAGCCGCATTAAAGACAGGTGCTATGATAAAGCCCACATCATACGAATTATATTCAGTTTTCTCATTAAAATCCGAATTTTGCGTACTAAACAATTTATACAGTAAAAATCTAAGTCCCTTATTTTTAGAACGGCTAAGTTGCTCCAGCCCAAATTTTGTCAAAATCCTGTTTTCTTCCACCAGCGGCACAATATCGGCAACCGTACCAATTGCTACCAGATCGAGATACTTATATGCTTTTGCCTTTTTCCCAATTCTTTCATAAAGACAAAGAATTACCATAAAAATAGTTCCAACTCCCGCTAGAAACTCAAAGGAAAATTCATTTTCAGGACATTTGGGATTCACAACTGTGATAGCGTCTGGAACTTTATCCCCATGCAAATTGTGATGATCCGTAATAATTATCGGCAAGTCTATAGAATTTGCAAACTCTACTTCAGGAAATGCCGTGATTCCACAATCCACAGTAATTACCAAGTCCGCCCCAGATTCCTTTATTTTCTTCAATGCAGCATTATTCAGCCCATACCCTTCATCCCGAATCGGAATGTAATAATTCACATTTTCCGCCCCAAGCTCCTTTAACGCCATATACAAAATAGATGTCGAAGTAATTCCATCCACATCATAATCTCCATATATCCAAATATTCTTCTGTTCCTTTATCGCCTTTTCAATTTCCAAAACTGTCTTTTCCATATCCTGCAGTCCATAAGGATTCTGAATGTTTTCAAGTTTTGGATTCAAAAACTCCCTTACTTCTTTCTCTGTCGTTATCCCCCGTGAATAAAGTATTTTCAAAATATCATTATCAATTACCGAACTTAAATTCGTATTTTCAAAATTCTGTTTTTCAGTCTTACTTTTTTTCAATTTTTTTGTTTTTTCATCATTTTTCTGCTTGTTGTCTCTTTCAATGTATTCCCTCTCCTGTCGTGGATTAGGAATAGTTTTTGCAGCCCATTTAGTATTTCTCATAATTTTTCCCCTCTTAATTAAACTTTTTTGTAACTCTCCCCCAATATTCAAATAATTTATTTAAATATCTACATAATTTTACCACATTTTTTTATCAAAATAAATGCCAACTATTCTAATTTTTTTCTAAAAAACAAGAAAAACCCCTAAAATAAAGGGGAATTTCTTTTTATAAAAATTAAATTTTATTTTAATTTTAAATTATAATTCTATTCTTCTACTGAATAATCCATTGCTGCCATTCGTTTATAATAATTCCAGTTGTCTTTGGCATTCTTTAGGTTTGCTTCCAGTAATTCTTTTGCTTTTTCAGGGAACTCTGCAGCTAGAGTTGCATATCTTCGTTCTCCCAGCAGGAAATCTTCGTATTTGTCCCAAGCGGGATTTCGTGTATCTAACTGCAGTGGATTTTTCCCTTTTTCAGCGAGTCTTGGATCATATCTGAAAATTGGCCAGTATCCTACTTCTGTTGCCAGTTTTTCTTCTGTCTGGAATTTACCCATGCCAGCTTTTATTCCGTGTTCTATACAAGGTGAATAAGCGATTATTATTGATGGCCCTGGATAAGCCTCGGCTTCTCTTATTGCTTTTAGTGTCTGGTTCTGATTTGCACCCATTGACACTTTGGCAACATAGATATTTCCGTAAGTCATCAGTATTGCGGCTAAGTCTTTTTTCTTTGCTGGTTTTCCTGATGCTGCAAATTTTGCAACTGCTCCTAATCTCGAAGATTTTGAAGCCTGTCCTCCTGTATTTGAGTACACTTCGGTATCAAGTACAAGAATATTCACATCATCTCCAGAAGCCAGTACGTGATCAAGCCCTCCAAATCCAATGTCGTAAGCCCAACCATCTCCACCAAACATCCAGATAGATTTTTTGATTAGATACTGTTTCAATTCCAATATTTCAGCTATATTACTTTTTACTTTTTCGTTTGTATTCCCAGAATTTTCCTTTTCCATTAAAGCTACCAGTTCATCACGTATTTCTGTTGTTTTGTCCCCATCATCAAAGTTTTCTGCAAATAAAGTGAACAAATCAGAAAGCTCTATTGAAACATCAGATTTTATTTCATTCATTCTTTTTAAAATTCTGTGTCGAATTGTGTTTACAGCCTGAAACATCCCGTATCCATATTCAGCATTGTCTTCAAACAATGAAGAAGCCCATGCAGGCCCACAGCCATTTTCAGCAGTTGTATAAGGTGTCGATGGTGCAGAAGCTCCGTAAATAGAAGAACATCCTGTCGCATTTGCCACAATCATACGTTCCCCAAATAACTGTGTCACCAATTTAATATAAGGCGTTTCTCCACAGCCTGCACACGCTCCCGAAAATTCAAACAGTGGTTTTGCAAATTGTGAGCCTTTTACAGTATTTTTCCCTAAAATTTTATCTTTGTATGAAACATTGTTAAATAAGTAATCTGTGTATTCAATTTCATTTTTTTCAATTTGAGATTGAATTGGTTTCATAACAATGGCTTTTCCACGAGGAGCAGGACACACATCTACACAGGCACTACATCCTGTACAGTCCAGAGGCGACACCTGAATTTTATAGTTCAAGTCGTTCATTCCACGTCCCAATGCCTTTATTGTCGGCATTCCTTCTGGAGCTTTTGCCATTTCTTCCTCGTCAATCAAGAAAGGACGAATTACAGCGTGCGGGCACACATAAGCACATTGGTTACACTGAATACACATATCAGGCTGCCATTCCGGCACTTCATCCGCTATTCCTCTTTTTTCATAATTTGCCGTTCCATGTTCAAATGTTCCGTCTTCACGCCCTAAAAATGTAGAAACAGGCAATTCATTCCCCTTCATTTCATTAATTGGATCTGCAACTCTTTTTACAAATTCAGGCTTTGCATCATCTATAATTTTTTCATCGACTTCAAGATCTGCCCATTCAGGCAATACTTCCACTTCGTCCAACCCTTCAATTCCTCTGTCAATTGCATCCCAGTTTTTCTGAACAATATCCTGCCCTTTTCTTCCATAACTTTTTTTGGCATATTCCTTCATATATTCCTTTGCCTCTTCGTGAGGAATCACTTCCGAAAGATAGAAAAATGCCGACTGCATAATCGTGTTTGTCCTGTTTCCAAGTCCAATTTCCTTTGCAATTTCCGTTGCATTTATCAAGTAAAATCTGGCTTTTTTACGTGCAAGTGCTCTTTTTATCTCATTTGGAACATATTTTAGCATTTTTTCCTTATCCCAAATTGTATTCAGTAAAAATATTCCTCCTTCACGCAGTCCTGAAATCATATCGTATTTTCCCAGATAGGCAGGTGCAGAGCAAGCGACAAAACTGGGCTTTGTAACTAAGTACGTCGAACGAATCGGATTTTTGCTGAATCGTAAATGCGAACGTGTTACTCCGCCAGATTTTTTTGAATCATATGCAAAATATCCTTGTGCATACAAGTCTGTCTTATCTCCAATAATTTTTATCGAATTTTTATTCGCCCCAACCGTTCCATCCGAACCAAGCCCATAAAATAAACATGCTTTCACATCCTCATTTCCAGTAAACACTTCATCTTCCAGTGCCAGAGATGTAAATGTAACATCATCAATAATTCCGATTGTAAAGTTGTTTTTAGGTTCCTTTTGTGCAAGATTTTTGAATACTGCCACAATTTGTTCAGGCGTTGTATCCTTTGATGAAAGCCCGTATCTCCCGCCAACAATTTCAGGTGCATTTTCACGTCCATAGTAAAGTGCCTTCACATCCATATATAGCGGTTCTCCCAATGCCCCAGGCTCCTTTGTCCTGTCAAGCACAGCAATTTTTTTCACGTTTTTCGGCATTGCATCAAAAAAATACTTGCTGGAAAATGGACGATATAAATGAACATTCAATGCTCCCACATTTTCCCCATTTTTATTGAGATAATCCACAACTTCCTTAATCGTTTCGTTTACAGAACCCATCGCAATAATAACTCTTTCAGCATTTTCTGAGCCATAGTAAACAAAAGGAGCATAGTTCCGTCCAGTCTTTTCACTAATTTTTTTCATATAATCATTTACAATATCAGGCACAGCTTCATAAAATCTATTTTGAGCTTCCCTTGCCTGAAAATAAATATCATCATTCTGAGCCGTTCCTCTTGTTACAGGCTTTTCTGGATTTAACGCTCTTTCCCTAAATTCCTGCACAGCTTTTTTATCAAGCAGGCTTTCAAGAAATTCATAATCCATAACTTCTATTTTATTTATCTCATGCGAAGTCCTAAATCCATCAAAAAAGTGCATAACAGGCACTCTTGCCTTAATTGCCGTCAAATGTGCAATTCCAGCCAGATCCATAACTTCCTGAACCGAGCTTGTTACAAGCATTGCCCATCCTGTCATTCTAGCCGCATAAATATCCTGATGATCTCCAAATATTGATAACGCCTGTGCAGAAATAGCCCTTGCCGCAACGTGTATTACCCCTGGAAGCAATTCCCCAGCTATTTTATACATATTAGGTATTTTTAGCAACAATCCTTGAGAAGCAGTAAACGTCGTAGTCAAAGCCCCAGTCTGAAGCGATCCATGTACAATCCCCGCAGCCCCGGCTTCTGATTGCATTTCCACAACCTTTACTGGCATTCCAAATAAATTTTCCTTTCCGTATGATGCCCATTGGTCCACAAGCTCTGACATAGTTGACGACGGAGTAATCGGATAAATTCCGGCAACTTCCGTAAATGCGTAAGCTATGTGAGCTGCAGCCTGGTTACCATCCATTGTTTTCATATTTTTTGTCATTTTTCCCTCCAAGTTATGAAATCTTATAATTTTTTCATTTCATTATAAAATTTTCAATTACATATATATAATTATATATTTTCTAGCCCGATTTTGCAATTACTTTTTAATTTTTCTTACTATTCTTTTTTATTTTTATCTGCCTCCCTTCTTTTACATAAACTATTTTATACTCCAATTTAATATTTTTTCTTTATTATTAATTTCTTTTAACGCAAGGGCATTCAGAAAAAACTAAAATATATGGAGAAAAAAGTTTGATTATTTATCAAATATAGTATATAATATATTGAAAAAACTTCAAAATTGAGATTAGAAATAAAATTCAATTTTTTAGTAAAAAAATAAAAAACAAAATTTCTGAGGTGATTATAAAAATGAGAAAATTGACATTGCTTTTTATGACATTGATTTTATTTAATCTGTCATTTTCAAAAGAAAAAATTGACACAACTTTTACGTTTCAAGGATTCTCCCCAACATCTAAAAGTATTGTGAGAACTGCCCAAAGAACAAAAGTTTTAGGAAAATCAAGAATTTCCTATCCAACATTTTTAGGTGGAAATTCAGATGTTATTAAAAATATGAATGCAACTATGAACAAGTTTATTTCAGGCTATAAATCTACAAAACACATTAGCTATACTACCACTTATGAAGTTACAGCCAGCAACAGCACATACTTAAGCGTTTTATTCACAATCAATCTTACAGACACTGATACAGGGCAAAAATCAAGACTTTATAACGCAATTTCGTATAACTTAAAAAATGGAAAACCATTACAGCTTAAAGATTTATTCACAAATGGATTCAATGACGAATTAAAAGGAGTTATTAATAACAGATTCAAGCAATTTGGATTGCCGCAAGTGGATAACTTTGACGCTATTGCAAAAAATCAGAATTTCTATTTACAAAATGATTCTTTGGTTCTATTCTACAATAAAGGTGAGGCTTCAAATTTTGCCGATGGTGAAGTGTTTATTCCATTTCTGTTAACAGATTTAATTGGAATCTTAAAATAATTTAAGTCAAAAAATAATAATAAAAAATACACTAAAAAATAAATTTCACTTTATTAGATAGTGTATTTTTATTTTTCCTATTTTGTAGCCTTTTCTATCATAATCTCACGCTTGTAAGTATCCATTACTGCCTTTGCCCCAATCGGCACAGTAATAAATGGACGCACATGTCCAGATTTGAAATTTTTTACAATCGGAACATTTAATTTCCCAAAATTGTCATAAAAAACTTCATCAATTGTCATGTCTGTCGGATCAGACTGTTTTGGATTTTTAAAATCCCCCAGTATGATTCCTTGTAATTTATCAAATTTCCCAGCCAGCTTTAACTGCTTCAACATTCTGTCCACACGATAGCTTGCCTCATTTGTTTCTTCAAGAAACAGTATCTTTCCATCTGTATTAATTTCGTGATCCGTTCCAAGCGTTGCAACCACCAGCGATAAATTTCCACCAGTAATTTTCCCGCTCCCACGTCCGCTTTTCATAATCGTATAAGTATCATCAAATCCTAGCAGATTATATGACTCATTACTTGTAAAGGCTTTATTGAAAGCGTTTTCTGTAACTAACGGAATATCTTTTAAATTGTCTGCCATAGGTCCGTGAAAAGTTACAAGTCCTGTTTTTTCGTTAATTGCCAGTAATAATGTCGTGTTGTCACTAAATCCTGAAATAATTTTTGGATTTTTTTTGATTACATCATAGTTTAATTTATCTACAATTCTAATTCCACCGTACCCGCCACGCACAGCGAAAATTGCATTAATCTTTGGATTTGCAAACATATCATTTATGTCTTTTGCCCTGACACTGTCAGTCCCTCCAAATCCATACCATCTAGAATAAAATGACTGCCCATATACAACATTATATCCACGGCTTGTCAAATATTCGATTTCCGCATTGCTGTTCTCATTAGTATAATTTGCAGGTGCAATCAGTCCAATTGTATCTCCTGGTTTTAAGCCTTTTGGAATAATAATTTCATTTACTGTGCCAGTTTTTGTATTTTGAGTATTTGATGATTTTGCAGGAGTATTGGCTTTTACAGCTTCTCTTACTGTTTTATAAGTTGCCGCATTTACTGCTATACTGCTTATTATTAAGCCTAATAGTATTATTTTTTTATTTATTGTTCTCACTTCCTTTTTTTCATTTAATTTTTTTTTATACAGTTTCCAAAAAAATAGGCAATTTACCTTAACATTAAAAGTCAAGATTCCTTGCCTAATTATATCAAATAATTTTGTAGTTTACAATTTCTTATTTTATTTATTTCATTGCCTGAACTTGTTTCAAGATTTCTGATGCTCCGTTTACTTTGTTATTTA
This sequence comes from Leptotrichia sp. oral taxon 223, assembly GCF_013394795.1. Taxonomy (NCBI): domain Bacteria; kingdom Fusobacteriati; phylum Fusobacteriota; class Fusobacteriia; order Fusobacteriales; family Leptotrichiaceae; genus Leptotrichia; species Leptotrichia sp. oral taxon 223. Next base: position 1,640,476 of record NZ_JABXYU010000001.1, on the reverse strand, counting down.
CAGCTTCCTGTAAAATTTTAACTGCTTCAGCTTTTTTACCTTGTCCTGCATAAACTTGTCCTAAAATAACTTTTGCACTGTTATCTTTATCTTCAGTTATTGCTTTTTGCAGATATTTTTCAGATAATGCCGCTGCCCCTACGCTTCCAAAGTAAGTTCCAATTTGCTTATTGGCACCTTTTGGTATAGCTGATTTTATTTGGCTATAAATTGAGTTTACCTTTGCAGTGTTGTTTTGTACTTCATAAATTCCTAGCAATAAAATCTTTGCACTTATATTTTTAGGCTCTGCAGCCACTGTTTTTGATAAATATTCTTCTGCTTTTTTAGGGTTATTTTGCTGCAAGTAATAAGTTCCCAGCATTCCTAAGATTTGTCCATTTTTACCTTTTGCGGCTGTATTCATGTCTAGTAAATATTTTTCAGCTTCTGCTGGTTTTTTTTCATTTATAGCGATTTCTGCTAATAAAATTCCTGCTCCATTTACACGGTCAGTTGCTCCAGTGTATGCTTTTTGTAAATATGACTTAGCTTGGGATATATTATTTTTTGTTAAGTAGTATTGCCCAATGTTGTAATTTACTTCTGCTACGAAATCTTTATTTGCAGATTGCACTGCCTTATTGTATCTTGCAGTTCCTTTTGATTGTTCATTGTTATCAAAGTAGAAAATAATTAGACTTGATACGATGTCTGCATTTTTTCCGCCTGATTTTTCATCTGTCCAAAGAATGTATTTTTCAGCCTCTGCTTTATTTTTTTGTTGAATTCCTACTAAGTACAATAATCTAGCGGCTTCTACAGCTTCAGCACTTGTAGATTGTCCATTTCCCCACGCTGCTTGTAAATAAGGTTTTGCCTTAGTTATATTATTATTTTGTAAATAATATGCTCCTAATTCTAAGTTTGCTTTTTGCGCATATCCTGCATCATTGCTTTTTGCAACACCTTCCAGCACTTTTACAGCTTCTGTAACTTTCTTTTGCCCTGCTAATTTTACTGCATTTTCGTAATCTGATTTTGCATCAGCGAATGAAATTGCTCCCGTTACTAAAATTGCTCCTATTAGTAATAATTTCTTCATTTTTCCTCCTATAATTATTTTTTATAAACTACATCTAAAACAATAGTAAATTTCTTTAAAGCTGAATATTTTCAATTCTAAAATTAAAATTCAATTTTAAAGTCATATCATACAGATATTTATTATTTCAAAGTCATTTTACCACTTTCAAATTTGTTTTTGCTTATAAAGCTGTGTAAAAAAATTTAATAAAACCTTTTTTATATTTATTTTTCTAAAAAAATACTAAATATTTCTCAAGGCATCAACCAATTCTGTCTTTGAAGCAGTCTTCGCATCCACACCTTTTATGATTCTAGCAGGTGTTCCAGCCACAACTACACCTTCCGGCACATTTTCCGTAACAATAGCCCCAGCCGCAACAACTGAACCTTTTCCTACTCTCACGCCTTCCAGCACAACTGCATTTGCTCCAACAACGACATCATCTTCAATAACCACCGGATCCGATGAAGGCGGCTCAATAACTCCTGCAAGCACCGCTCCTGCTCCAATATGGCAATTTCTTCCGACTTTTGCACGTCCGCCAAGCACAACGTTCATATCAATCATTGTTCCTTCGCCAATTTCAGCACCAATATTTATAACTGCCCCCATCATAACGACAGCTCTGTCCCCGATGCTTACCTTATCACGTATAAAAACTCCTGGTTCAATTCTGGCATTAATATTTTTAATATCAAGCATAGGCACGCCGGAATTTCTTCTGTCATTTTTCAAATAATAATTTGACAAATTATTCTCATTAATAATTTTCTCAATTTCTTCCCAATCTCCAAAAACTGCCTTTAACCCTTCTTTTCCGATTACTTTACAAGAATAAGAATTTTTTATTTCTTCATCTGTGTAAAGCTCCACAGGCGTCGTCTTTTTGGCATCAGCAATGTATTGAATAATCGCCTTTGATTTTTCCAATTCTGTCATTCTGCTCCTCCGTTTTTATTTTAGTTTTATAACAAATTATCTATGTAGTTACAATGATTAGTTTATTTTTAGTATTTACTGAAATTAATCAGCATGCTTTTTGTATTTTATCATTTTTTTATAATTTTTACAACTATAACTTTAGTTTTTATCCGAAAAAAGAACTTTTATAATAAAAGTTCCCTAAATTAAAAAAATTTTCCTCAAAATTAAATAAAAAAATCCTCTTTTTTAATAATTCTCTGATTGCTGCTCCCTCTAAATTTCAGCTTCGGATCATACAGCTCCTTCACAAACCGCCCATCCACCAAGACATCCACATACTCAAGGCATTTTCTCCTAAGTTCATCTTCACGTACCTGTTCAAGTGTGTAGCCTGTATAAAGCCATATATTCTTTTTTGTCTTTTTCTTCAGGAATTTCAGCACTTTTAGCATATCCACTGGATTAAAAAGCGGATCTCCTCCACTTATCGTGATTCCGTCAAGCAATGTGTTTTCATTTATTTCCTTGGCAATTTCTTCTAATTTTTCATAAGTCAGCACATTTCCATGATTCGGATTCCATGAATATTCATTATGGCAGCCGGGGCAGGCATGAGAACAGCCGGCAAAATAAAGCGAATATCGAAGTCCGACACCATCAACGATTGTTTCTTTATAAGTCATTAATAGCCTTAATGTAAAATCATTTTTCAAATTTTTTTCTAGTGCCTTGACTTTGACTTTGTTCACTTTAATTTACCTCTTTCCCGCAAATCTCAAAATTATCCTATCTTATCCCGTGTTTTACTCTGTCATGCTCCTCAGCCTGCTTTGCACTGTTCCAGCTATCCAGATCTCCAGTTAGATAACCTGTTATTCTTCTGATTCTAGAAATATTATGGCTTCCGCAAATCGGGCATTTATCATAAATTATCGCTTCCGTTCCGCAATCCCTGCATCTGTCGACAGGGTGATTTATCGAACCGTAGCCAATTCCAGTATCTTTCATCACTTTTACAATTTTTAGCATAACGCCCATGTTTTTACGTGCTTCCCCGTCCAGTTCCACATAAGTGATATGACCACCTCTTGTTAATTTATGAAATGGCGCCTCTTTTCTTATTTTGTCAAAAAGACTGATTTCCTTTTTTACGTCAATATGGAATGAATTTACGTAATAATCCCTGTCCGTCACGTTTTTAATTACTCCAAACTCATTTTTATCTATACGTAAAAATCTTCCCGCCAGACTTTCTGCCGGAGTTGCCAAAATCGAATAGTTCAAATGATATTTGTCCCTAAACTCATCTGCAACTGTCCCCATCTTTTCAATTGTATCATAAAGCACCTTGTAAGCAACTTCGCTTGTTCCATGTTCTGCATCAAACAGAGCATACATTGCGTTTGCTCCACCTACAAAGCCTATCGAAAGCGAACCTGAATTTATCGCTTCCCCCACTTCCTCATTTCCATCTTTCGCACCAAGCCCTTTCCACAAGTTATTACTTCTCATAAATGGAAATTGCTTTGCCAAAGCTGTTTTTTGGAAATTATAGCGTTCATAAAGCTGTTCTCCTGCGAGATAAGTTAATTCCAGCACTCTTTTTTGAAATTCCTCTGTCAGCAGTTCAATTTTTTTATTATTTTTTTCTTCCTCATTTGCAAATTTACCAGCCTTTTCCATTTCCGCAATTTCATTTTCCACATTTTTTCTTGTTAGAATTGCAACTCTAGGAAAATTTATGCTCGTAAACGACAAATTTCCACGTCCGAGACTGCTTTTGTCACCATTTATATTTTCAAAGACACGTGTACGGCATCCCATTGTCGCAATTTCATATTTATATTTTTCAGGATCGTCCATTCTCCATTTTTCATGTTTATTAAATTCTGAATCTAAAAATACAAAGTTCGGAAACAGTCTTCTGCTCGAAGTTTCACAAGATAACAATAATAAATCAAAATTTGGCGCTTCAAACTTTATTTTTTTATCTTTCACTTCATTTTCATAAGAAATTTTTTGATTTTTTATACTTTCCAATGCCGCATCAAAATCGTTTTGAGCCAAATTATAGTCATTTTCAGTGTAATTAAGCCCTTCCTTCACTTTAAAAATCTGTATTGGGAAAATTGGAGTTTCATTTTTTCCAAGCCCGCTGGATGTTGCCTTTAGTAATTCACGAATTACCATTCGCCCTTCTTCTGAAGTGTCTGTTCCATAGTTTATGGAAGAAAATACGACTTGATTCCCTCCACGTGAGTGCATTGTGTTCAGATTGTGCAAAAATCCTTCCATTGCCTGATAAGTTTCATTTCTAGTGTCATCATATGCTTCCATCAGCAATTTTATCAAGTCATTCTTATTTATTTTAAAATGTTCTTCAAGCAAGTTTATTTCATTTTCATTACACTTAATTGATGAAATATTTTTCAGCAGAAATTCTTTTGCATTTTTGTCATATTCCTGTGTAATTTCCACTCCATTTTTAATTTCCACAAAACTCAAGATCCTTCTTCTCAGGTGCCGTCTAAATGATTTTAGCACACCCTTTGCCATATAAAAGTCAAATGCTGGTATTGCCTGTCCACCGTGCTGCTCGTTCTGGTTTGTCTGAAAAATAATGGTAGCAAGCGTCGCATAAGTGGAAATACTCTGTGCTTCCCGAATATATCCGTGCTTTGTATAAAATCCCTTTTCAAACATATCCGCCAAGTCATACTGCAGACAAGTCGTAGTCTTGCTGGAATAAAAATCCAAATCGTGAATATGAATAAAACCTTTTTCATGAGCCTCCTTAAATCTTGGCGACACCAAATTTTCCAAAGCGTAAATCTTTGACACTTCACTTGCAAACTTCATCATCTGTCCCGCCGGAGTCATTGAAGACATATTGGCATTCTCATTGCACGTATCATTGCTCTCAACATTCACTATCCCCGCTATTATATTTCTCAAATTTTCTGTCAATTGTGGTTGCATTTTTATTCCTCCCTCATTTTCTACACTCGTTCTCTCATTCCTAAAAATTTACAAACCATCAATCCCCCAGTTCCCTTCTCATTATCAATAATCCAAACATCATTTTAACAAAAAACACTATATATAGTTTCGATAACATAATGATAACACAATATTTTGTGTTTTTCAAGTTTCATAAAAAATATATATAATCCCATAAAAAGCCAATTTTACAAAATTTTTCCATTTTTTACCCCATTATTTTTGATAAAAAAAATTTATTTATTTTCCTTTAATCATATATTTTGTAAATTTTTCAATCCCAATCTTCCTGCTTTTTCAAATACAATCTAAAAATTAAACAAATTACCTAACTAAAATAATCTAATATTAAATTTTATAAAAATATATAGAAAAAACTCAAAAATAATGCTAAAATATTTACATAAAATTATGTTTTATGAAAAAAAAATTTAATAGATAGAGGTGGAAAGTGAAAGAAAAAATTATTATTATCGATTTTGGTTCACAATATAGCCAGTTAATTGCCCGAAGAATTAGAGAAATGGAAGTTTATTGTGAAATTATGCCTTTAATTGATATTGAAAAAATAAAAAATGGAGAAGAAAAGGTAAAAGGGATTATCTTTTCAGGAGGCCCTGCTTCAGTTTATGAAAAAGACGCTCCAACTGTGAATCGCGAAGTATTTAACTTAAACCTTCCTATTTTGGGAATTTGCTACGGAATGCAACTTATTACGCATTTAAACGGCGGAAAAGTTGAAAAGGCCGATTCAAGGGAATTTGGAAAAGCTGTATTAGAAATAGAAAATAACGATAATCCTTTGTTTGCAGGAATAAAAAAATCTTCCAACATCTGGATGAGCCACAACGATCACATCACAGAACTGCCAACAGATTTTGAAATAATCGCAAAAACAGATTCCTCAATCGCCGCAATTACAAACAACAACGGAATTTACGCACTGCAATTCCATCCAGAAGTAGTCCATTCAGAATGTGGAACACAAATTTTGGAAAACTTCGTATTTAACATCTGTAAATGCGAGAGAAACTGGAAAATTTCAAGCTTTATTGCTGAAAAAACAAAATTTATCAAAGAAACTGTCAAAAATGAACATGTACTGCTTGCCCTTTCTGGAGGAGTGGACTCATCAGTTGCCGCAGTTTTAATTAACAATGCAATCGGGCACCAACTTACTTGCATGTTTGTAGATACTGGACTTTTGAGAAAAGATGAAGGAAAAAAAGTTCTCGAATATTACAAGGAGCATTTTGACTTAAACATCGTTTTCGTTGACGCAAAAGACAGATTTCTAAACAAATTAAAAGGCGTAGACGAGCCTGAAGCCAAGAGAAAAATCATTGGAAACGAATTTATCGAAGTATTTAACGAGAAAATCAGAAAACTTAAAGGACAGGAAGGTGCAAAATTCCTGGCGCAAGGAACAATTTACCCAGATGTAATTGAATCCCAGTCCATAAAAGGCCCTTCACACACAATAAAATCTCACCATAACGTAGGAGGATTGCCAGAAGATTTACAATTTGAACTGTTAGAGCCTTTAAAAGAATTATTTAAAGATGAAGTAAGAAAAGTAGGACACGAACTTGGACTTCCCGACACAATTATAAAAAGACACCCATTCCCAGGACCAGGACTTGGAATCAGAGTAATTGGAGAAGTAACCCCTGACAAAGTGAAAATTCTTCAGGAAGCTGATGATATTTTCATTAATGAATTGATGGAAAAAGGACTTTACGATAAAGTAAACCAGGCATTCGTAACATTATTACCTGTAAAAACTGTCGGAGTTATGGGCGATCAAAGAACCTACGAATACGTAGCCGCCATCCGTTCAGTAAACACAATCGACTTCATGACAGCCACTTGGAGCAAACTTCCTTACGAATTTCTTGAAGAAGTGTCAAATAAGATTATAAACAAAGTAAATGGAATTAATAGAATTGTGTATGATATTTCTTCTAAGCCACCAGGAACAATTGAGTGGGAATAATGTAAATATATTCCTTCAATAAAAACTTTTGAAAAAGCAATGTTTCAGAGATTCACAGTGCAAAAACTCTTTGATAACACTATTTTGATATTAAAAAGTTGAAAAAGCTGATTTGAAAATGATATAAAGTTTCCTAATACGGCTACATATATTTGACTGATAATTTAGATGAATTTGTAATACGCATGAATAAAATATTACCATTTCATGCGTAGAAATATTACTTGGGATACCATGAAGAAAGTTCCATAGACGAGGATAAAATAATGTTTTTTAATTTTGGAGGTCATACGTATAAATTGGAGATTGGATATGAACATGAGCTGACATTTCAAAATAAAATGAATCAGACATAGCTTAGAGATTTTGCAAAAGCATTGTTTACTGATTTTGGAAAATATGCTGACTAATAAAATGATGTTAGAGGTGTAAGTATGAATAAACAGGAAATGGCAGAATGTATAGTTAATACATTTCAAAATTATAGAAAATATTATAAAGAACACATGACAGATTATGGAACTATTTTACCTCATGTTTTCGCAGCTGAAACCATAAATGATCCTATGAAAACTGAATTTGAACTTAATGCTAAGAGCAAACTTTTTAATAAGTATTGTAAATTTATTCAATATCTTTGGAAAAATGAGAATGAAGAAGTTAGAAATGTCGTTGATGTTACAATTCTTGAAGGAATTTCAGATAATCGTCTTATGTGGAAAGCTTTCGGTGAAAATATTTCGCTTAAATTTAAGGAATATATTAATAATGAGCTTTTGAAAGAAAATATAGCCATGAAGCATGTTGACAGATTAAATGAAAAAAATGATGAAGTGAGTCCCTATTCAGAAAAAGAAATTCAAATCGTAAAATCCGGTTCAGATGCTATACAATCTGTACTGCTTGGAAATGATACGGAGGCAAAACGACGTTTACTTTGTTGTCTCGATTGGTTTATGGATCCTTACTATGGGAATGATAATTTCATAATAAAGGATGATTTAAAAAACATATTGGAAACAGTAGTAATATCCGCAAATGAGTATGATGTCATTGATGAGGCATTAAGTCTTCTGGAATACACTGATTACCCATACTCTATACTTGAAACATATTTTAGCGAATTGAGTGAAAGAGTTAAACCAAGGGTGTGCTATCTGCTTAATCATGAATTAAACGAAGAGATAGAATTTCTTTATAACAGATATTGGGATGAAGAACTGTCTGAAGATGAGCAATATAAATTAGAGGATTTTGCTGAAAAAGTTACAGAAAAATATGACTGGGCTAAAGTACATCATGCTGCATATAATTATTTATGCACAAATTGTACAAGCCCTGAATTAGTAATAAATTTTGCACATCTTTATTGGGTATATGGCTGGTATAAATATCCACTTTCAAAGCCATATGAATTTCTCGCCTATTTCTACTTCCAAATTGATATGAATACTGTAAAATATGATGAAATGAATATTTTAGATAGCCTGGCAACAAGTATTCTGCCAAAGTCTGGTTATGCAGAAGCTGATTTATATAATAATCCGTATTATTGTCCCGAAACAGATCCCTTACTTCTAGATGCTGTTGAAGCGTATAAAACTCATCAGTAAAGCACTGCTGGAAATTCATTCTTTTCTTACAGCAGTTCTGCCTTATATCATATCTTATTCCATATACATGGCAGGCGCCAGAGATAAACTCCATTTTTTTATTTCTTTTCACCCCACGCTTGACAAGAAGTCTTAAAATAGAAAATAAAGAATATTAAGTTGCTGAACAAATCTAATAAATGGCAAAACATAGTCCTTGTATTTTCTATTTTAAGATAGCCTCATCTCTTTTTGATTATTATTTTATTAGTAAATAGCCCTGAATCCTATTCCACCTCTTACATTCTTACCTTTAGTGTCATAGCCTCCATTTACCGTCACTCCGAATCTTGTATTGTCAACTCCGATATTCAAGTCAAACTTGCCATTTCCTCGTCTATCTTCCTTTTCCCCTCTTATTCCAAACCAGTGCGCATCTGTAAATCTTACTCTTGCCCTGTTGTTTACATCTCCTGCTTTTCCCAGTTCATTTTCATAAGCGGCTGTAAACCCTACTGTCAAGTTTGTTCTTAATGCTAACGGCTGAACATATTTAAATTCCATTCCTGCTTCCGGCTTAACTGAAAAGTAATCATTTCCTTTTATTTCCAGTCTCATTTCTCCAGAATTCTCTTTTATGCCGTTAAATCTTCCATACTCCATTTTTAAAGCTCCGTATGGACGGAAATGTGTTCTCTCGCTCATTCTTATGTCATATCCCAAGTCTGTCTTTAATGCCGCTCCGTAAGAATGATAGTCAGATTTAGCCTGGAATATGTCATCTACAACCAGGTATCTACGTTTCATATCGTTAATACCTACGAATACATCTCCTCCAATTGTCCATTGTAATGCTCCATTGTAATCTTTCTTAGGTGACATTGTCTTAAAGATTCCTGCTTTAAGTATAGTCTGATTTTCTTTCGATTTTCCAATATCTTTAAACTTAAATCTGTTTGTTACGGCTCCAGCGTACCATCCGCTTGAATTGCCCATCTTGATTTTTTCATCTTCGTGAACGTAAGCCACACCGTAGGCGTTACTTGTATAGTCAATGATTCCTGCCGTATTTGTTCTGTATTCATTTTTCATACCAAATACTTTAATTTTGTTATTGTCTTTTGTAGGAGTTCTCCATTCATTACGCAAATGTTTGAATTCCTTATCCAGCAATCCTCCTGTTTCATTGATTCTCTGCTGTACATTTGCATACTGGTGTCCCATCATTTCATCAAAAGCTTGATACAGTAGCACTTCTTCATTGTTTCCAATGCTGTTTAATTTCTGAAATAATTGATTTTCTCTGCTTCCAAGTGCTTCCACTCCATATCTCTGTTCCAATCCATCTGCAAAATTATAAGTATCCGTTTTATTTACAGGTGTTTCATCTGATCCCGCCCATTGAGTATATGGAATTTTTGCCATATAGGCATTTTGTATTGTTCCATCTGTCTGATTTTGTGCAACGCTTGCTATCCAAGTTAGTGAACCTGAGTAAATACTCCACTTTTCTATTTGAGGATTAGTTAAAATCATCTGATTGTATGGTGCGAGTATTTGAGGACTTACTTGAATATATTTACCTGTTGTATTTTGAGCAGCCTCATTTCCTATAATTAAATCAGCCTTTCTCAATGAACTTAACTCACTTAACCCTGTTATAGGTTTTGTAAATCTTCTATTTGAAGTATCTATGTACATTCCAATTGTTGAAACTTCCATTTCTTTATATTCTTCTGCTGAACTTGTGGCTAATTCAGGAATTACTGGAGTTCCATTAACACTTATTGTAGCTGTGGATGCTCCTGCTGGTGCATGTATTTTTACACCACCCATATCTTTAGCTAAAGCCTGTCCTTCACTCGGAATTACCTTGTCTCTAGCTCCAACTCCTGTTATATTCAATGTCCCATAGTTTTTAATTATTCCTATATTTCTGCCTGCTGCATTTCCTTTAGCAACTAATCCTGCCGCTTCTTCTGCATTAATTTGAATAATTCCATTATTTTCTATTGTTGAACCATTTTTAACTACTACTCCTATGATTCTTTTTAATCCTGAACCACTTGACTGGATAGTTCCGTTATTTATTCCGTAAGCTCCATTATCAAGATACATTCCTACTGTGTTACTTGCACTAAGATTAATAACTCCATTATTTGTTACTGTTGTTCCGCTTTCTGTACCATACATTCCAATACTGTTTTCTCCAGTTACATTAATTGTTCCTGAATTTAATATATTTCCTGTATAAGCTGGTGATAAAGCATCTCCATAATATCCTGCCGCCATTCCTATCGCATAGTAATTGTCTGACGGATCAGGATTTCCAATACTCGAAGTTCCTACTGTTATTGATGCACCACTGCTATTTGAAGCAGTTCCTCCATTTATACTGTAAATTCCAACATTTCCTACTCCTGAACCATAATTAATATTACCGTTGTTTATTACAGTTCCTGCTGAGTAAAGTCCATAGTTTTTTGAACCTGTTGACGTTAACTGGCTATTGTTTATCACAGTTCCTGCCGCATCTTTTGAGAATACGAAAACAGTGTTATCTCCAACATTTGAAACAGTGGCATTACTTATTACTGTATTTCCAGTTCCTTCATTAATAAATCCATACGAACTGTTACCAATTGTCATTTGAGAACCTGCATCAGCTTTTATTAGATTACCTGTTCCTCTTGTATAAACACCAATAGCTTCATTTTCTCCCACTGTAATTACAGAAGTTCCTGTAAGAGTTACATCTCCACCTGTACTGAGTACTCCCTTACCTTTGTCTCCCATAGTCAATGTTCCACTATTAATAACATTTGCACCATCAGAATAAATTCCATAGGCTTTTCCACTTCTATCTGTTATTGTTCCTGTATTTGTAAGTGTTCCTCCTGTTGTGTAAATTCCAACTATTCCTTTATCACTGCTAGTATTTACTATATCTATATCAGTTATATTTGTAGCTGTGCTATCATAAAAAATACCTGCTCCAGATGCATTTGGTGAACCTGTATATTTTATTTCAAATTTATTCCCGTTCGGATTTATGACAGAACCGTTTGCAACATAAATTCCTACTCCTTTATCCTTGATTTCCACTCCAGTGTTTGAAGTGAAATTCACTTTACTTTGGGTTCCACTTGCATAAACTCCTATTCCATTAGTTCCTACTGTAATATCTGAACTTCCAGTTCCTCCAAGATTAACGATATTTCCAGCTCCCTCTGATACAATTCCAACAGCTTTATCTCCTGTCATTACTATTTTTCCATTATTTGTAATAACTCCATTTTCTGTTGTCAGCAGTCCTGTTCCTGCAAGATCATTTGGATTTCCATACAATCCGATAGAACCGTCCCCTGCAACTGTTACAGTACCGTTATTAGTTACTTCTAAAACTTTATCAGCTGTTGTCAATGTACCATTTGAAATTTTAGCATCTGTTCCATAAGTTTTTAACGCTGAAGCTGAGGCAAATCCTGCCATACCTACTCCGCTTGAAGTAATATTTATAGCACTATTATTTGTAAGACTACTTCCATTTATTCCATACGCTCCAATTCCTTTATCCACATTGATAGTTCCTTTATTATCAACATATCCAAAACTTGTAGACAATGCTGTTGTATTTGAAGGCGTACCTCCTGTTATATTAATTGTTCCGTTATTTGTGTATCCTGTAGTTGTGTTAGTTGTAACACCATCATGAGAAGCCATTGACAAACCTTTTCCAGTTGCAGAACTCACAGTAACTCCACTTGCTATTGTAAATTTTTCATTTGAAAGTCTTATTTTTGTGTTAAATTCATCTGTATTGTCATCTAAATCCTGATTAACATTAAGATTAAATATACCATCTGTATAATATATCTTATATTTTTTACCATTTGTATTCAAAGCAGCAAGTTTCATATCATTTTTTATAGCATTTGAACCTGCAGTTCCTCCTGTCCAGTTAGTTGTAGCTCCAGTGTATGTACGAAGTACCACATTATCCCCTGTCAAATTTACAGTCACATTATTCATTCCAAGATATTTAGCTGTAGCCGAAGTATTTCCACCGTCATAGTTAGTTGCATCTGTTCCTGGCATCAGTATTCCGTCTGCCATATTTATTGTAGTTGCCCCTTTAAATTCAATTTTTGAAGAATCGTCAGCATAAAATGGTGTAGATTTTGCATGGTTGACAGTTGTCGTCCCGGCTGCTACTACATCTGAACTCGTTGCTTTGTCTTCATGATAAATTGTTCCTCCGCTGAAGTTAACTTTTCCTCCATCAACTGCCGCCAATGCCCCATTTTCCCCAGTTTGAATCTTATTAGCCGTACCGTTGTTTACATTTACAACTGAACCAGTTCCAGAGGCAAATCCTGCCATACCGCTTATTTTAATACTTCCATCTTCTATATTAACAGTTCCACCTGATGCTCCTGCTGCTGTTTTTGTAGCCAGTCCTGCAATATTCTCAAACTTATTCTGAGTAGCATTTTTGTCTATTGCTTCAATATCTCCATGAATATTAACTACACCTTCATCTCTTGCAAATCCTATTATTGATTTGTAGTTTACTGCTGTTGTAGTTGTAGTATTTCCTGATGTTCCTGCATTTACAACCCCTTTATTATCACCCATATAGGCAATTCCTTCTTTTGAAGCCAGCACTACATTAGGATAAACATTTACTTCAGAAGGCAATCCCTGTAATTTTGCCGCTGTTGTAGCAGTTGCATCTGTTAATGCCTTTCTTGCTGCACCATTATTTATAGCAGTTGCATCTGCATCATTTTGAGCTATTCTTGTGTCATCATTTCCATATCTATGTTTTAATTGATCCCAAGTTCCTTCTGCATAAGCTACTATAGTTCCAGTTGAAGCATCTGCTTCAAGAGTATTAGCACCATTGATACCATCAGTTATATCTGAACTTGTTCCAGTAATATGAAGATTAGAAGTATTCTTTCCTACATCAATTACAGTTCCTTGCTTTGCTAGAACCATAATTCCATTTTTAGAATATTTTCCAAATCTAATATCAAGTTTTGCAACTTCTAAATTATGTATAGGGTCTTTTGAAAAATCATTAGCTAATGCATATCCATATGAACTTCCAACTTTTGTATAATCCACTGGCAATAATTCTTGAGTCCCTGGATTCCAAGGATGAAGAAACCATTTTTTATATTTTAGATCTGCTGCATTAGCTAATATTGTTGCTTGAGATGGTGGAGTTTCTTCCATTATATCTCCTCTTGCAACTATTCCAACTCTTTGACCACTTTCTGAGAAAATTCCTACAGCACCATCAACTGTTTCATTAGTATAGCCTACATTATTTAAATTTCCTTCAGTTGTTTGTTTATTTTGATTATCTATTGTTAATCTTTCCCCAATTTTTGCAGAAAAATCTATTTCTCCTTGATATATACCTATATGTGCTGCTTTATTATTAAAACCATATACTCCTTCTAATTCATTTCCCCATTCTCTATGTACTTTAGCAATATCTCCTTTGATTCTACTACCAAAATACATACCTATATTTTCATCCCCATACAGCTTAACATTTGCTAATTTTACTGTGTTTGTATACTTAGAATAGTCAACTGAAGCTGGATTTACAAGTTTAGATAAAGTTGGAGCATAAGAAAAACTTGAATATACTATATTTGAAGCTCCATCTGATTGTATCAAACCTTCATTTTCCCAATGTTTAATATATGACATTCCTGTTGTTAAGTAAACAGAATTATTTCTTCCATACATATTTACATTAGCTTTTCCAGAAAATCCTCCAACTGAAGTACGCCATTCTTTTCCAGCTCTGAAATATTTATAAGTATATCTAGCAATTGGCATATTATAGAATCCCATATTATCGCTATTATACATATTTACAGTTACATCATCAAAATCCAGTATTCCATGTCTCCATGTTTCATTTGTTACTGCTCCTGCTCTTCCATATAGATTAAATACTAAATGTTTAATATTTAAATCTCCCAATGCATGAACACCAACAACACCTTCATCTGGGATACCATTTCCATGAGCATCTTTATAGATTTTATGCCCATTATTAGATATTCCTAAATGTGCTCTAGTATTACTATCATCATAGGTATCAGTAGTGTAATGTCCTCTTAAATAGAAAGTACTATTAGCGATTTTATCTATATTAGCCTGACTATTTAAGTAGTAAGTATTAGTGTATCTGTTGTTTTCATTCCTTATAAGAGTTCCTTGAAATTCTCTACCGTTATATGAACCAGTCATTGCTGCTGGAGTAGGTTTTGTATTATTTATATTTCCTATTAAAGAATTAGGATCTATTCCTGAATAGATAGCAATATTATCTTTTAACTCTCTATGACTCCATGTTCCATCAAAATAATATCCTGTAAATGGTTCTGCATTAGGTTTTGCAATGCTGACTGTTTTAGTAGGAGTATTTGGTGTTGGTACTTTTATTGACGGCACTTCTATTCCATTAACCGTCATTACCTGTAATTGAGGTGCTCTTATTCCTAAATCTGGAATTTCTATCTGTACAGTCTTTGGTTTTATTGAAGCCTCAACATTTATTTCCAGAATTGATTCCTGTGCCCTAGTATTACTCGTAAGTCCATAATCTAATCCCAGTCCATTCCTTTCATTTGTTGCTGCTTTATTTACATTTTGACTTAATGCTAGAAGACTGTAATTTTTGCTTAACGGTGATGTGTATCTTTCGAATGTATTTGAGCTTCTTTCATAAATTCCTTCATAAGGATATTTCTCCTTTTTATCCCCTTTTCCTTTAAAAGTTCCATTCCAGCTGCTGTACATGTAGTTAGCCCCAAATTGCCAGCTGCTCCAAGGTGCTTTTACTACATGCTCCCCCTGTTCCATAAGCTGTATAAGTTCAAGATTTGCTTTCTTCAGCAGTTTGTCATTTTCTTTTCTTGTTTCCTTAACCAGAACATTAAAGTCTTTCATACTTGCAGAAATAATCTTTTTCTGATTTTCAATATTTCCATCTTTTTCAGCTGAAAACAGATTACTTGAAATACTTACTGCCCCTGTAATTAAAAATGTAATCAATGCCGAATCTGTGTATTTAAATTTCTTACATTTTTTTGCAAATGAACATAAGCTTTTTCTAATTTCCCTTAAATTATTTGTCATTTTCAGTTTCTCTCCTTTTCATAGACCTTAGAATCTTTAAACTTATATAGCTTAAGTGTCTCTGACAACTTTATTGTTATCCTATGTATTCTGTATTAAATATAATTTTAAAATTCTCTTAGTTTAATCATTCAATTTCTTTATAATTATAACTTAAAAATAAAAAATTTTCAAATATTATTATAAAAATTTAACCTTTAATAAAAAACATAACCTCCAAACTTAAATCCCCATTCCCAGTTTGTCAGATTATGTTTTTATTTTTTATTATGATGTTAATATATTATGTTAATTTTAATACAGAAAATTAGAAATTAGAAGCATAGTCGTAGAAATATTCCACAGCTCTACTGTTTCTGGCACCAGTCTGATTATATGTAACACAGTTTGATCTGTACCATGCCATTACATTTTCTTCAGCTGAATAGCCAGAATAACCACGATAGCCTGGATTTGCTTTTCCTATAAGGTTAAAAAGAGCTCGTGATAAATCTTGTCTTTTTCCGTCATAAATTTCTGGGAAATTGACATGGTTTCTTCCTATATTTTGACAAGCTTCTCTTTTTCCAAATAGAATTCTTAAATTATCTCTTATGTATACTCCCTGCTGCTTTGATACATCTATTCCTCTAGGATAGGCGTAAATTGTTGCACACGCACACATAAACATAAAAACCAATAACAATTTTTTCATAATAAATCCTCCCTTTAATATTATTTAATTAATTACAAATTTTAATATGTTATTAATACCTGTTATTATAATAATAACTCATTTAATGCGGTTGTCAAGTTGTTTTTAAATTTATTTTTAAATTTTTCAAATGAAATTATTAATATATTGTTTATTTTTTAATATTAAGTGTTTTTATTAAACAGTATTTTATTTACTGCTAAAAACTTCTTGACATATCTAAAAAAATATTATATAATCTTAATACAATAAAACGGAAATTCATTTACTTTAAAAATTTAAGATTTGGAGGGATTATATATGAAAAAAATTTTTCTGCTTATAACAATACTAGCTATGGGCGTACTATCTTGCGCAAATAACAGCAATGAAAATTCAGCTGCTGCATCTGAAAATAATACGCAAAATGTTCAAAATGTGGAACAGCCACAACAAACTGAAAATAAAAAAGCAGACGGCAATGAGAATTCAAGTTCAGAGGGAGAAGGCACTTATGCAAAAGGGAACGATGAGGAATATACGACGGATGGAAAATTGCATGAAGAAAAGTTTTTGAATAAAATATTTAGCTACACAGATACATCTGAGAGCTTTAAAATTCAAAAGGACAATAAAGGATATTTTTTGACAAGATATGTTGACGAATCTCCAGAACAGGATAATTCTGGTTCAAGAAGAGAAGAAATAGTAAGATTGAAACTGGAAAGAGGGACAATTCTTCAAGAAGTAAGCAATGAGCCTTTGGCTTATGCTTATGATACAAAATTAAAAAAAATGGTGTTTTTAAACCCAGAGAATGATTACAGAATAATACTCACAACTGATTAGATTGAAATTTTTCCCAAAGATTTTTTACTTAAAAAATTAATTAAAAAAAATTTGACAAAAGAAAAATAATGTCTTATAATGATGTGTTTAAAAGATTTTTTGATAAAAAAGTTTTTTAGACAAAAAATTATAGTAAAAAATACAAAAGGGAGAAAAATTATGAAAAAATTATTTTTTGTTTTAGTAATATTAGTTTTTGGTTCCGGAATTATTATCGCCAAAGAGATGTTTATTGGAAAAGTACCTGATAATATTGTGTTTGTTGGAGATTCGATAATGAATAGCAGCAAGCAGTACATTGCACCTAATTTTAAAAATCCTTATTTTGACACAAAAATATCACGTCAATTTTCAACACTTCCAGGGATTGTTACAAAATTAGTGGAAGATGGAAAATTAAAAACTGCATTAGTTGTGCATCTTGGAACAAATGGGAAATTTACAGATAAAGATTTTGATTATGTTATGGAAATGGCAAAAGGGAAAGATGTATTCTTTATGAACACTGCACACAAGGATCCCTGGGAACAGGAAGTAAACAGAAAATTAAAGGAAAAAGTTGCACAATATGACAATGCTTACCTGATTGACTGGTATTCTTATGCAAAAGGGAAAAATCAATATTTTTATAAAGATAGAACTCATTTGAACGATAAAGGGCAAAGATATTATGCAGACTTTATAACTAATGAAATTAAAAAACATTATCTTGGAGAAAATGAAAAAACTGAACCTGTAAAAGAAAAATCTTCAGATTCTTCCAGTACCAAAAATGTTCAATTGAATAAAATAACAAATTTAAATAAATAATTTTTATAAAAACTACTTTAATTTCAAACTAAAAAAGTTAAGCTATACCATAAAACATAGTATTTTATGCAATTTAAACAGTTTGTTTTGGAGTAGTTTTTTTTATTAAATTTTATCTTTAAATATTTTAAATAAGACAAATATTAAAATAAAATAAAAAATAATTATTAATAATCAAATAAAAATCTATAAAATTAAATTATCATATAAATATATTTTTAAAAGAAAGGAATTTTTTTATTTATGAAAAAGGAAAGAATACAAAGCCTTGACATACTTAGAACAGTTGCACTTGTTCTTATCTGTGTTTATCACTGGTTTTCCTACAGGGGAACTTACATCGGTGTTATTATATTTTTTGCATTAAGTGGCTATCTGGTTACGACTGGACTGCTTTCCAGAGATTTTTCAGTTTTTTCAGTCATTAACCGTAGGCTGAGAAAAGTTTATCCAAGCCTGCTAATTGTAATATTAATTTCAACCATTGCATTATATTTTGTAAACAACGGACTTGAAATGAAATACAAATACAGTGCATTATTTTCAATATTGGGACTAAACAATATTTATCAGATTTTTTCAAAAATGTCCTATTTTGACAATTTTGGAATTATCTTGCCCCTGACACATATTTGGGCGCTATCGTTTCTGATACAGATGTATATATTTTTCCCGCCTTTATTACAGGGGCTTAAAAAACTGAAATTAAAAAACAATGCCATCGGAATTATTTTTTTTGGAATTGGGATAATCTCTGCATTAATAATGGCTTATGTATTCTATATAACTTCAAAATCTCCAGAGGGAGCGGATTTTTCCAGAATATATTATGGAACTGACACAAGAGCTTTTGCATTTTTCTGCCCTGCCGCAATAGCGTGTTTTTATACAAATAGAGAAATAAAAAAAGATAGTGAGAAAAAAATTGTATACATTTTAGGAATTTTAGGGCTATTTTCATTAATTTTCTTTTGTTTTGGAATAGATTACAGAAGTGCCTATAATTACTATGGGCTGATGTTCTTATCAAGTGTTTTGATAGGATTTACACTTGTTTTATTTTCAAAACCTGAATTAAAAAAATTCGATCTTTCAAAATATCCCAAAATTTTTAACCCAATAATAAGATTAGGGCAACATCAATATCAATACTATTTGTGGCAATATCCGATTATGATATTCGCACGGGAATATTTTAAATGGACAAAACTTTCAAATATTCAGCAATTTTTTATTCAAATTATTGTTTTAGTGGCAATTTCAGAATTGAGTTACTTCTTATTTGAGAAAAAAAGTATAAAATACATAAGTTATCCTGTTTTAATTTCTATTTTTGTAATTTTAATATATTCTCCAATTTATGAAAATAAAGATTTGGAGGAAATGAAGGCAGCACAGGCAGCAGCGGCTAATGCAACCACAGAGGAACCTGAACCTACTCCTACCGCTACTCCAACAACAAATACACTAAATGGAAACTTGACAATGGACGAACTTCTCACAGCGATAAATTCTCCATCTAAAGGAATAGAAGAGGAAACAAAAATTCAAAATGAAATTCTGAAAAAATACCCAAATGATGAACGGAATATTTTGTTTATCGGAGATTCTGTGCTGGATATGACAAAAATTGACTTGAAGAAAAAATATCCAAATTCCATCATTGAAACAAAAGTTGGACGTCAATTTTATGAATTGCCAAATATGTTAAAAAATTATGCTCAGAATGGTAAATTAAGAAAAATTATCGTAATTGCACTTGGAACAAATGGAACAATTTACGAAAAGGATATGAAATCTGTTTTGGAAACATTGAAAGGACACGATATTTACTTTATAAATACAGTTATGCCTGATCCGTGGCAAGACAGTGTCAATGCGGAAATCAAGAAGGCAAGTGCCGAAAACCCAAATATAAAGGTAATCGACTGGTATTCATATTCCAAAGGTAAACAGGAATATTTCTATAAGGACGGAACACATCCAAAACCTCATGCAGCCAAAAGATACATTAACCTGCTATATTCTGTCCTAAGTAAAGACATTCTAAATTCAAATACCAATGCAGATACAAATAAATAATTTAACAAAAGCTATCTTGAAATATTTTTTGAGATAGTTTTTTTAAAAATTAATTATTCTTATTTTTAAACGGAGTTTAGCAAAAAGGAGATTGAATTGAATGTTATAACATAAGACAAAAAAAGCCAAATTAATAAATCTGGCTTTTCACAAATATATAAAATTTATAATGCATAGTAAAATTACTCTTTAATACTGAAAAGATTCGAATATATAACAAAATTACAGTTAGTCTCAAAAATTTGAGGAAATCTATATAATTTTCACTTCAAATTTATCAAAAATTTTTTTATAGCTTTCCAAAAAATCTTTTTTATCTTTTTCACAAATAAATACATCAAAATCTGACAAATTACTGAATTTATAATTTCCAAGAATACCTAATTTTCTGTATTCTGTTGCTAAAAATATTTTTTTTGAAATATTCATTATTTCTTTTTTTGTGTTTCCGTCATTTGCTTCAAAATTCATCACTTTTCCAGCTTCTAGGTCTATTCCAGCACTTCCGATAAAGGCTTTATCTACATTGTATTTTTTTATATAGTTAATCGCCTCTATTCCGACATTTCCACCAATTTCCTTATTGTACTCTCCACCTATCATAATAATGCTAACTTTTGAGCTTTTGTTAAAATGTGTGGTTATGCTGGGCATATTTGTAATAAGGGTTATTTCCTTTTGAGAATTTGCAAGATATTCTGCTGCGATGTAGTTTATACTTGTAATATCAAAAAATATTGTTTCTCCGCTTTCGATATTTTCTATTATTTTTCTTGCGATAATTTCCTTTGGCCTTGTCCTATTTATGACTCTTTCTTCAAGCGTGCTGGAATGTGCCAGCTCTTTTAGCAAAATTGCGCCTCCATGAGTTCTTTTCAGCTTTCCTTCCTGCTCCAGCCTTTTTAAGTTTTTTCTTATAATAACTTCCGAAACATTAAATTTTTCCGCTAAATCAGTAACTTTTACTTTTTTCTCATTTTTCAGAATTTCCAGTATTTTTTCCAGTCTTTCATCCAAAAACATATCAAATCTCCAATGCTTTTTTATAGTTACCTAGATTATACCAAAATTCATTTAATATTTCAAAATTTTATAAAAAAATTGAAAGAATAAAAATTATAACAAGTCAAGCAGTGTTTTTTTGCCATAAACTTTTTCCCAGTCAGAATTAAACGTATCCATGCTCCAGTCTGTGTAAGGATGATAAATTAATTTTTCAAAGACATCTGGAGCTACTGTTACAGATTTTGATCCAGCCAAAATTGTTTCGTGAACCTGTCTTACATTCTTAAACGAAGCACCTAATATTTTTGGCTCAAATATTCTTTTGTACCGTTCCAATTTTTCCTCATCAGTTTTTTTAGTCATTTCAAGAATTTTATAGGCATCCTTTACAATTTCAATCCCATTTTCGCCAATATTGTCAGAACGGTTAATGTATGGAGCCATATATTCTGCCCCTGCTTCTGCCGCCATAATTATCTGCTGTGGTGATAAAATACCTGTTGCAGTTATTTTATGACCATCTCTTGCCAAAATTTTTATGGCTTTTATCCCTTCAGGCGTTACAGGAATTTTTGTATAAAAATTTTCTCCAAAAGTGTCACGCAAAAGCTGTACTTCTTTTACCATTATTTCAGATGTACTCCCAACAGCCTGTGCATGCACAATCTTATCTTTTCCAATAATATCAAAAATATCGTTTATAACCTCTTTAAAATCCCTTTTTTCCTTCGCAATAATAGTAGGATTTGTAGTAACTCCCGCTATTGGAAAAATATCGCTAATTTTTTTTATACTCTCCAAATTCGCCGTATCAATAAAATATTGCATTCTTATCATCCTTTCTTTTTTTATTTTTTGAAATAATAATTCCATATTTTAATTAGTTTCGTTTTATTTCGATATTATTTTAATACATAATTTAAGAAAAGTCAATGCTTTTTTTCGACTTTTTCAAAAATTTTAATTGAATAATTACTTTCTTTATGTTATAATTAACATGTAAAGAAACAATCATAATATGAAAAAAACAACGACAAGGGCTAGTTCAAATTGAACTAGCTTTTTGTATTAAGTTTTGCTATAATATTTTTGGGTTCGTTACCTAATTCATATTATGATTGGGGGTGATGTCCAAATGGAACGGGATATAGTTTTTATATTAGTTCAACTTGTGGTTATTTACTACATCCTAAGTAGAAGATAACACCCCAAAATGAAAAAATAATTTTTTCCCTGCAATTATTATTTATTGCAGGTTTTTTTATAAATTTTTTTACAAAATTAAATAAAACTCTTGACAAATTTTCAAAAATAATGTAAAATCGAAATATAAAGAAACAAAATGAAACTTAATAAGTATTTTTCAAAAAGAAAAGAGGTGTAACGGATATGAGAGCTTTGGTTACAGATATTGAAAGAGGAGCCACATTTGATGGACCAGGGGTTAGGACAGTTGTTTATTTTAAAGGATGTCCGCTTAGATGCCTGTGGTGTTCTAACCCTGAAACCCAAAAAATTGAAAACCAATTTTACTGGGATTCAAGAAAATGTACAAAATGTGGAGACTGCACAAAGGTAGAAAACAGTTCCATCACTATAAATAAAGATAACTTCTGGAATTATAACCGTTTTTTATGTGAAGATTTTGATACTCCCTGCCGTGTATGTCCAGTTGCTGGTGCGTTAAAAAAAGTTGCACAGGATATGACGGTTGAAGATGTATTTAAAATTGTGATGAAGGATGAAAAATTTTATAGAAACTCTGGAGGAGGAGTTACATTAAGTGGCGGAGAAATACTTGTAAATGCAGCATTTGGAACAGAATTATTTGAAAGATTGAAAGATGAATACATAAATACTGCTATTGAAACAACTGGATTTGGAAGTTACAAGGAACTTGAAAGACTTGCAAAATTAACCGACACTGTATTATTTGATATAAAACATATGGACAGTGAAAAGCATAAACAATATACTTCCGTTACAAATGGACTAATTTTGGAAAATCTTACAAAACTTTCAAAATGGCATAAAAAGATTATTATGAGATTTCCCTTTATAAAAGGAATAAACGATGATGAGAAGAATATTCACGAAACAGCAAAATTTTTGAAAAAATTAAATTTACTGGAAGTAAATATACTGCCTTATCACACAATGGGACTTGAAAAATATAGAAAATTAAGAATGCCGTATCCGATGAAAACACTCGAAAAACATACACAAGAAGAACTCGATAATGCTTTACAAATAATGAAAGGTTATGGATTAAAGGCAAGATTGAATGGATAAAAAATTGAAAATAAAGATAGGATATTAAAATAAAAAATGGAGGAAAAAGCAATGAGAGAATTTGTTTTAAAAAGTGAAAGAGTAAAAAAATTAAGAGAATCGGCTTTATCAAAATTTCCTGGTGTCAGTGTCGAAAGAGGCAGACTTTTGACAAAAGCATACAAAGAACATGAAGGAAAATCAAAATACATTGTTCGTGCTTATGCAGTTAAAGAAATTTTAGAAAACATGACAATATACATAAAAGACGGAGAACTTATTGTAGGAAATCAGTCTGTTGACGAAAGAACAGCTCCGCTTTTTCCAGAATATGCAGTAGATTGGATTGTTGATGAAATCAAGGCAAAAGGAAACTTTGACCATAGAGATGGAGATAAATTCAGAATTCCTGAAGAAGAAATCCCAGAACTTTTGGAAATTTGTGAATGGTGGCGTGGAAAAACACTGAAAGACAAGGCTCATGCTCAAATGCCTCAGGAAATAAAAGAAGCTGGAACTGTAAAAATTATTCATGGTGAAGGAAATATGACTTCTGGTGACGGACATATTGTACCTGATTTTAAAAAGGTTTTGACAAAAGGACTAAAGGGAGTAATAGAAGAGGCTAAGGCTTCTATGGAAAAAGTGGATATTACAGTTTATGGCGGATACAATAAAATTGATTTTTTAAAGGCTGTACAAATTGTGGCACAGGCAACTATTGACTTTGCTCATAGATTTGCAAATTTGGCTAAAGAACTGGCTGAAAAGGAAACTGATCCTCAAAGAAAAGAAGAATTGCTTCGGATTCAGAAAAACTGTCTAAACGTACCTGAAAATCCTACTCAAACATTCTGGGAAGGAGTACAGGCAATCTGGTTCATTCATTTAGTAATTCAGATTGAAAGTAATGGACATTCGGCTTCTCTTGGAAGAGTGGATCAATATTTATACCCACTTTATAAAAAAGATGTTTTGGAAGGAAATTTAGACAGGGAATTTGCAAAGGAAATGCTGCAATGCCTATGGATAAAATTATATTCTGTAATAAAAGTCCGTTCAACTTCGCATTCTGGTTACGGCGCAGGTTATCCAACTTATCAGAATGTTACAATAGGAGGATCAACTCCAAGCGGAAAAGATTCTACAAATGAATTAAGCTATTTAATTCTGGAAAGTGTTGGAGAAAATAAGCTTACACAGCCAAATTTATCTGCAAGATTTCATATAAATTCTCCAGAAAAATTCATCAGAAAATGTGCAGAAGTGGCTGCGACAGGTTATGGAATGCCTGCAATGCATACAGATGAAATAATAGTTCCCGCATTGTTAAACAAAGGTGTAAAAATTGAAGATGCCTATAATTATTCAATGGTAGGATGTGTGGAAGTTGCTGTTCCTGGAAAATGGGGTTACAGATGTACAGGAATGACTTTTTTAAACTTTGTAAAAGCAACCGAGCTTGTGTTAAACGACGGTTATGATGCCAGAACTGGACTTCAATTACTAAAAGCAGGGAAACTGACTGACTATGAAACTTATGAGGATTTATGGGAAGCATGGAAAAAATATATGAAACACTATACAAAACTATCTGTTGCACTTGATGCATTGGCTGATACACATTTAGAAGAATTTCCTGACATCTTATTGTCAAGTCTTATTGATGACTGTATTGGAAGAGGACTTTCCGCAAAAGAAGGTGGAGCAGTTTATGATATTATTTCAGGACTTCAAGTGGGAATTGCAAATGCCGCAAATTCATTATATGCTTTAAAAACAACAGTTTTTGATAACAAAATTTTAACAAGGGAAGAAGTTTACAATGCCCTTCAAACAAACTATGAAGGCGAAAATGGAGAAAGAATCAGAAAAATATTGCTGGAAGTACCTAAATATGGAAATGATATCGATGAAGTGGATGAATTTGCTACAAACATCTACTGGACATATATTGATGAAATTCAAAAATATCACAATACAAGATATGGAAGAGGCCCAATTAACGGCGGTTATGGAGTTTCAACATCTGGAATTTCTTCAAATGTACCAATGGGAACAGTAAGTGGTGCCACTCCAGACGGAAGATACGCTTATACACCAGCAGCCGAAGGAGGTTCTCCAACTCAGGGAACTGACACAAACGGCCCGACAGCAGTATTAAATTCTGTAAATAAATTGCCAACTCTGATGATTACAGGTGGACAGTTGCTAAATCAAAAATATTCTCCTGAACTGGTAAATACTCCAGAACAATTCGAAAAATTTGTAAATGTAATAAAATCATTTATAAGTTCAAAAGGATGGCATATCCAATTTAACATTATTTCAGGAAAAACATTGAAACAGGCACAGGTTGAACCTGAAAAACATAGAGATATTATCGTAAGAGTAGCTGGATACTGTGCACAATTTGTTACACTTGACAGAACTACACAAAATGATATTATTTCAAGAACGGAACAAAGAATATAAATATTTATCCTTTTAGATAAACTTCTAAAATAAATTTTCTCTTTACTGCAAGGGGCTGGTAATTTTAAGCTCCTTGTATTTTTATAGTTTTTCAGTAGTTTCAAGACAAAAAAAGAGGCATTTGCCCCCTTCCTTGCTCAAATACATTCAATTCCTATTTTTTCATACTCTTCCAGTATCTCCGCTGATACACTCTTATCTGTTATAATAGTTGTAACATCTGTCATATCACACACTTTATAAGGCATTATTACATTAAATTTATTTGGTATAATTAACGTCACAACTCTGCTTGAAGACTTTATAAACTGACGTTTTACACTTACTTCCTTTTCATAAGGGCTTGTTATCCCCATTAACGGATGAATTGCATAAGCTCCCATAAAACAAATATCTGGATAATATTCTTTTACTTGCTCTACTGCCAAATTTCCCACATTAGTCATAATTTTTTGAAACAGATTTCCACCAACCATTATTATCTCTATATTTTTGTGATTGCAAAGCTCACTTGCTATAGCTAGGCTATTGGTAATTACCGTTAGTGACAAATTAACTGGAATAGCTTTTGCTAATTGAAGATTTGTTGTACTTCCGTCTATCGCAACTAACTGCCCATCCTTTAGTAAATTTACACCTTTTAATGCCAGTTCGTATTTTAGTTCAGGCTCAAAATTCTGTCTTTCCGTATAATTTAAAGCATATCTGTTTAAAGGCAATGCCCCACCAAAAACTCTTTTTAGAAGTCCCTTTGTATCCATTTCAGCGAGATCTCTTCTTATCGTATCTTCAGAAACGGACAAATCAATCGCAAGTTCTCCGACTACAACTTTACCTTTATTATTAAGTTTCATTAAAATTATATCCTGTCTTTCATTTTTAAGCATTTTTATCATATCCAATCTTTATATTATTTTTTTTATTCTATCGAATATTAGAAAAATTTTCAAGAAAAACTTTTTATAAATTCTAATTAATATCTATTAAAATTATTATATATTTTAATTTAATAATGTATATAAAAACCCCTATATAATTATAGAGGCTTTATTATGTTAATTATTTTTTTGTTATAAATATAATTGTTTCTTCCCCAGCTTCCACATTTCCAGTTTTTTCAACTTTTATACCATATTTTGCCTTGTCTACATTTAAGAAAGTTACAGGTGAAATTAACGAAATTCCTGCTTTTGTTATCGCATTTCTATCTAATGCACCAATTTTTTCGCCTTTTTTAACTGTATCTCCTATTTTCTTAAATAATTTTATACCTTCTCCATTTAATCCCGCTGTTCCAAGTCCAACGTGTATCAGAATATTATGTCCAAATTTATCCTGAATGATAAAGGCATGTTCTGTTGTATAAACATTTACTACTGTTCCGTCAGTTGGAGCAATTATTTCATCACCTTCAATTTCAATTGCAAAACCATCTCCAAGAACCTTTGTATTAAATATTTTATCACTAATGTTTTCAATATCGTAAATTTTACCTTTATACGGAGCAATTATCTGATTTATTGCCTCTAGCGATTCATAATTTTCATTTACACTATCTTCACTCAAGTTCAACACATTCAAATCTATATTTCTTGCTGGTTTTTCTTCTGCAAATGAGGCTTCCATGCCGTGTTCTTTTATTTTTTCGATATATTCTGTCAAGTTACTTTTAATAACTGACACAGTAGGCCCATATACAACTTGAATTCCACTTCCTTTTTTGATAACTCCCATTGCTCCTGTACGCTTTAATGCTGCTTCATTTACTAAATCCATATTATTTACACGCATTCTCAGTCTAGTTGCACAGCACGTAACATCACCAAAATTATCAAGTCCTCCAAGTCCATCTATAATTGCCTGTGAAACTGTATCTTCTGTTATTGCTCCCTGTTTTCTGCTATCTCTCATAGTATTGTAATCATCTTTTGTGTATAATTTTGTATCTTCATCATCATCTTCCCTTCCTGGAGTTTTCAAGTTCCATTTTTGTATAACAAATTTAAAGAAGAAATAGTAAAGTACAAAATATATTACAAATATTGGCAATAATCTAAGCCAATGTGTTTTTGAATTTCCTGGTAATATTCCGTATAATGTGAAATCTATCAGTCCACAAGAAAAAGTAGTTCCTATCGCTATATCAAGTATTCTCATAAGTGCAAATGAAATTCCTGCAAAAATACAGTGAACAACAAATACGAAAGGCGCTACGAATAAGAATGTAAATTCAATAGGCTCTGTAATCCCTGTAAGAAAACTTGTTAAAGCCGCCGAAAGTAACAATCCTCCAACTATTTTCTTTTTATTTGGTTTTGCACAATGATACATTGCAAGAGCTGCTCCTGGAAGTCCACCCATCATAAATGAATATTTTCCTGTCATAAATTTCGCCGCATCAATGCTAAAACGTGTAGTATTTGGCGATACTAATTCTGCAAAGAATATGTTTTGTGCCCCTGAAACCATTGTTCCGTCTATCATTGCACTTCCACCCAGTCCTGTTTGCCAGAATGGAATATACCAGATGTGATGAAGTCCAAAAGGTATCAATATTCTTTCCATAAATCCAAAAATAAATATTCCAATGTCCCCTGAACCTGTTACAACTCTTCCAATCGAGAATATTCCCTGTTGAATAACTGGCCAAATCGCAAAGGAAATAAATCCTACAACAATATAAGCAAACGTACATATAATTGGCACAAATCTAACTCCTGAAAAAAATGATATTGCCGCAGGAAGTTTTGTCTTGTAAAATCTATTATGCAAAAATGCAACTCCAAGTCCTACTATAATTCCCCCAAACACTCCCATTTCAAGCGTTTGTATACCAAGAACGGAACTTATCGCACCATCCAGCACTTTTTCAGAAACAGTCCCATCAGGTAAAATTTTTCCGCTAAATACCAATAACGTTTTAATAGTTGTATGCATTATTATAAACGAAAGTCCAGAAGACAGCACCGCAACCCCTTTTTCCTTTTTCGCCATTCCCAATGCTACCGCCATCGCAAATATCAAAGGCAAATTAGCAAATACTGCAAGTCCAACGTTATTCATTACAGTAAGGACATAATTCATAGGTGTCCCTTGTGCAAGTAATCCATCTAAATGATAAAATGCTATTGTCTTAGGATTTGTAAACGAAGCCCCTAAACCTAATAACAATCCAGCAACCGGCAAAATTGAAACTGGCAGGAAGAACGCCCTTCCTATTGTCTGCAACGTAAGAAAAATCTGATTTTCTTTTTTGTTCTTTTTCATAACATCCTCCAAATAAAATTATAATATTAAATTTTTTCAAACTGTCCTAAAATTTAATTTTTAAAAATTAGTCAACTCCTGCATTTTGAGCTGCACAATTAAAATTTTATATTTATAGTCAATCCACTAAAAAATTGGAGTAAAAATATGTAAAAATCAATGGATTGATTACAGATACAGCCTAACCTTCTACTCTCATTTTAAACTGGAATTGCTATATTTTAAAACAATTTGATTTTATTTCTAATTTAATCTTTATTTTCTAACTAAGTATTATTTTTAGTTTCACTTAGTTTCATATTATTCCTCTTTAATATTATAACTTTAATTTCTATAAAGTCAAGCGTTTTTTTGCATTTTTTTGCAAATATTTCATAAAAATAATAAAACATTTTAAATTTTAAATTATTTTATGCTGTTTTTTGCCATTTTAAAATTATTAAACTAAAAAAACATTCCTGCTTTGAAACGTATACTTTAAATTATATTTTAAATATAGTTTTAAAATTTAAAAAAATTAATGTGCATTTTTTTAAAATCAGGTTATAATATAGTAGTGATGTCATTTTAAAACTAAATTCAAAAGTTGTGAATATATTAATACAGAATTCTATTTTTGAATACGTTGAATATAGTTTTTAGTTTTTAGAATAAAAAGAAAGGATGGTTGTTTATGAAAAAAGTGGCAATATATTTATTTTTGATGATGAATATAATTTCGTTTGGAAATATAAAAGATCCCTTTAAAGATAAAAAATTTGATGATACTTTTAAAAACGTGCAGGAAATATTTCCGGGGGACTTTCGATGCAGATTTATTATAAAGCAGGTTTTGCTCCGTTCATTTCACGAAGATAACAAAAATATGGAAATGATAGATACATTTAATTCTTCTTTAAGCACTTATGGAAGAATAATACAGGAGGAAGGATTATTCGGGAATGAAAAAAATCCCGTAAATGTTACCACAAAATATTATTCCAAATACTGCACAATTCCAAAACAGGAATGGTTAAATAACTTTGGTTCCCCGTCATTAAATAAATATTTTGATTTAATAAAAGAAAATCGTTTGGATAAATAAATTACAATAAAACTACTTTAAAACAGAATTTAAAAGTTATGATTTACTCAAATTTTAAGTCTCTTTAATTTTTAATGATTTGATTTTAAAGAAGTTTAAGTATATTTGAAAAATATTAAATTATTCTTGATTTTTAAAAAAGTCAGGATATAATCATATTGAAAAAATAAAAACTTATAAGGAGGAAACATGAAAAAATTAATTTTATTGGGCTTAGCGGCAGCTATAAGCATATCAGCTATGGGAGCAACTAGAAAAAAAACAGCTTCAAAAAACAAACTTTCTGCTAAAACATTGGAGTTGAATTTAATCCACATTAACGATCACCATTCACATCTTGAAGAAGAAAAAATGGACTTAGTTCTTAATGGGAAAAAAGTTACTGTCAATGTTGGTGGAATGCCAAGAATGATTCAAAGAATAGCAGATTTAAAAAAATCTAGTAAAAATAATCTGGTATTGCATGCAGGAGATGCTCTTTCTGGAACATTGTATTACACTTTGTTTAAAGGAAAAGCTGATGCGGCACTTATGAATGTAGGACATTTTGACTTGTTCACTTTAGGAAATCATGAATTTGATGATGGTAATACTGTCTTAAAAAATTTCCTTGATGAATTAAAGATACCTGTAGTTTCAGCTAATGTTATTCCTGATAAGGGAAGTATTTTGGAGGGAAAATGGACTCCTTACGTAATTAAAAAAATAGATGGACAGGATGTTGCCATTGTGGGATTAGATGTAGTAGGAAAAACCATTGAATCTTCAAGTCCTGGAAAAGATATAAAATTTCACGATGAAGTTGAAACAGCCAAAAAAATGGTAGCAGAACTTCAGGCAAAAGGAATCAACAAGATAATTTTCCTATCACATGCAGGATATGAAAAAAATCTTGAAATCGCCGAAAAAGTTTCGGGAATAGACGTGATTATTACAGGAGATACTCACTATCTATTGGGAGAAAACTATAAAGAATATGGATTAAAACCTGTTGCAGAATATCCTAAAAAAATAATGTCACCAGCAGGAGAACCTGTGTATGTTGCAGAAGCATGGTGTTACTCACATATGGTTGGAAATATGAAAGTTAAATTTGATGATAAAGGTGTAATAACTGAACTAAAAGCAGAGCCTACAATAGTTATTGGTGACAGCTCATTTGAAGTTAAAAATGATAAAGGTGAAAAAAGCGAGCTTCAAGGAAAAGAAAGAGAAGATATTATCAAATATATAAACAGCCGTAAAGATATAAAATTTGTTAAGGAAGACCCTACTGCTCAAAAAGTGCTTGCAAGATATAAAGCAGAAAAAAATGAACTTGGTAAAAAGGAAATAGGAAATATAACACAGGAAATTCCTGGTGGATCAGCAAACAGAATACCTAATGATAAAAATCCTGAGGGATCACTTGCTACAACACTTGTATCTGAAACAGTTCTGCATATGCTTAAAAATATGGGAACAGGTAACGTTGACATGGTAATAATGAATTCAGGGGGAATCAGAATTTCATTGGTACCTGGAAAAATTTCATATGATGATGCCTATACATTGCTTCCGTTTACTTCAAATACAATCTATATTCTGAAAATGAATGGTGCAGAAATAAAACAGGTAATAGAAGATGCACTGAATTTTGCACTTGACGGAGGATCTTCAGGAGCATTCCCATATGGAGCAGGAATAAGATTTGAGGCAACTAAGGCAGGAACTCTTGGAACAAGAGTTAAAAAAGTGGAGGTGCTTGATGCAAAAACAAATAAATGGGTTCCAATTGATGCAGGAAAAACTTATACTGTAGGAACAAACTCATATATTGCTGCAGGAAAAGATGGATATGCAACGTTTGGTAAAATTACTTCAACTCCTGGAAGAGAAGGGGTAAATACACATTTAGGTGTTGAAACATCTTTTATAAACTACGTTAAAGAGAAAAAATCAGTTGGAAGACCTGAATCTTCAAATGTAAAATTCAAATATTAAAAAAATAGAGGCTGTCTCAAAAGTTTTTTGAAATAGTCTCTTTATTATTTTTACAATCAAACTCAAAAATTATCATATTTTTGCCAATCATAATAACTTTGATTCAGGCTGTAAGCATGAAATCCATTGTCATTCAAGAGTTTGGAAGCAAGATTTGCATAGGCGCAGTTCCGTCCTCTGCAATAAACGATTATTTCCTTATCTTTTGGTAATTTCTTTAAATTTTTTTCAAGATTTTTCATTGGAATATTTATTGCGTTTTCTATATGACTTGAATTAAATTCATCTTCCGGACGTAAATCTATTATTAAAGCTTCTCTGTCTTTTGCCATTTCGTAAGCCTGCTCCAAAGTAATTGGACGGATTTTCATGCAGCTATCATTAAACTCATTGTGTATTCGCTGAATATCTGCCAGTTGCTGCTCTCCTACCCCAATTAAAAGATACACCAAATCAATTATTTGCGTATTTGCGATTTCATAAACAACATAATTTCCCTTTTTTTCACTAATAACCAAATTTCCATCCTTTAAAACCTGCAAGTGCCTTGAAGTGTTGGCAATACTCATCCCTGTTTCATTTGAAATACTTTCCACAGTTTTTGAGCCCTGTACAAGTAAATCCAGTATTTCGATTCTTTTTTCGCTGGACAGGCATTTTCCAATTTTTGACAATCCTGAATACAGGCTATTTTTATAGTTTTCACATATTTTATCCATTTAATTAAGCTCCTTTCTATTTTCCACATCTATACTAAATCTCATTAAATTCAAAAGTTATGATTATTTTAAGCCCCAAGTTCATTTGACCTTAACCAATTTAATATTGAAGCAGTTTGAGCACATTTTTAAAATTTTGTAATAAAAATATTGACAATTTATTTTAAATATGATACTATTCAATTAGTTAATTGAATAGTTGATTTTCTAAAGATAGTATAACATAATTATTTTAAAAAATAAACTATAAATTACAAACTTAACAAAAATGACTAAAGAAAGAGGTTGATGTAAAATGGCATTAAGTTTAAATAAAGATAATTTTGAACAAAGCATTGCAAATGGGGTGGCTCTAGTGGATTTCTGGGCAGAATGGTGTGGACCTTGTAAAATGCAGCTTCCTATTATTGAAGAATTTTCAAGTGAAATGGAAGGAAAAGCTACAATTGGAAAAGTAAACGTGGACGAACAATTGGAACTAGCACAATCTTTTGGAATCCAAAGCATTCCTACATTAATTTTATTCAAGGATGGAAAGCCTGTTAAAAAATTAGTTGGTTTACACTCAAAAGAATCACTTTACGAAGAAATAAACCAAGTATTGTAAGATAAAAATACGTTATTTAAAGATATATTTATTTATAAAAGAAGTCTAGCGGTTGTTTTTTTCAATTTTGCTAGACTTTAATGTTAAAAAAGAAACTTTGTGATTATGATCTCTTATCATAATTTATAAAAATAAAAATCACTAAAAAAGGAATGATGAAAAAATATGTATGATTCAGTAATTATCGGTTCAGGGCCGGCAGGACTGACAGCCGCAATTTATTTAAGCCGTGCAGGATTAAAAAATATAATTATAAATGGAATGGAGCCAGGTGGGCAATTGACAACAACAACCGAAGTTGAAAACTTTCCAGGATTTCCACAGGGAATTTCAGGCCCGCAGCTAATAGAAGACATAAAGGCTCAATCCAAAAATTTTGGAACTGAATTTTTACAGGCTGTTGTAAAGGACATTGAAGATATTGAAAATAATGGGAAAAAAACATTTAAATTACATTTGGATAATGGAAATATTATAAAAACAAAAACGGTAATTTTATCAACAGGGGCAAGTGCAAAATATCTTGGAATTGAAAACGAAAAGGAAAATATCGGAAAAGGAGTTAGTGCATGTGCCACTTGTGATGGATTTTTCTACCGTGGAAAAGATGTCGTTGTAATCGGTGGTGGCGATACTGCGATGGAAGAAGCTGTCTTTTTAACAAAATTTGCCAACAAAGTTACAGTTATTCACAGAAGAGATACGTTACGTGCTTCAGCAATTATGCAAAAAAGAGCAAAAGACAACAGCAAAATCGAATGGAAACTAGACTACACTCCCAAAAAAGTGCTAGCCGATGAAAAAGTTACAGGAATAGAGCTCATAAATAACAAGACAGGCGAAACTGAAACTCTAGCAGCAGATGGAATTTTTGTAGCAATTGGAAGAACTCCAAACACAAAATTCCTTGAAGGAAAAATCGAAATTGACGACAGAGGCTACATTGTAACAAAAGGAAAATCCTCCAAAACAAGTGCTACTGGAATTTTCGCAGCAGGTGATGTTCAGGACAACAGATACCAGCAGGCAATAATTGCGGCAGGAAGCGGAGCAATTGCAGGACTTGACGTGGAAGAATATTTAAGGGAAAACAGCTTATAATTTTAAAGCTCTAAAAAAACAAAATATTAAGCAAAAAGAATATGTACCAATAAACTGGTTAATGAAAATTAAAAAGTTTTGAGGTGCATTTTTTATTTATATAATTTACCTTATTAAGAATGTATTTTAAAATCATCAAAATAATAAATTATGCAACTGTTTTGAATAAAGTTTATTAACTAAAAATCTAAAATTATAAAAAATTATTTAAAAATTTTTTTATTTTTCTGAAATAATATGACAAATATAAAAAAATATAGTATAATATAATAATGTAATAATTTTAAATTTAAACTCCAAACTTTGAATAATAAATTTGGAGAAAAAAAATAAATATTGAAAAACAGGAGGTTTATTTTATGGAAAATATCGAATTTGAAAGTTTCGATAATATGGAAAACGATAATTCAGGGCGATTGTATGAAATGGGAAAAAGTTACTATGACAGCGGTTCTGACATCTTGGCTGAAAAATATTTGAAGGAAGCGGCAAAAAGTGGAAGCAGAAAGGCTTTTCTCATACTTGCGGACATTTATCTTAAATATGATAAACTGAATCTGGCCGAAAAATACTTAAAAAAAATTGCTGACGGTGGAGATTTTGAACTGCAGGACAAACTCGGGACGGTTTACAAAAGAAAATCCAACTTTGAAATGGCAGAATATTATTACAAACTGGCAATAAATAATGGGAATCAGAAAGCTCAATATAATCTGGGAAAATTGTATTATCTATATAAAAAGAAAAATCTGGCAATAGATTATTTAAAACCTGTTGCTGATGAGAGAGACCAGGAAGCTCAGGTGCTGCTTGCCAAAATTTATTATGACAACGGACAGGTTGATCTGGCTGAAGAATATTTACATAAAGCCAAAGATAATGGTGAATCGTATTATTTACTTGGAAAACTGTATGGAGAAAAACAGGATATTGAAACTGCCGAAAGACATCTCAAAACAGCGGCGGATGATTTTGATAACAAAAGAGCGCAGGAAGTTCTTTCAAAACTCTATACCGACAAAAATAACATGACTCTTGCAAAACACTATTTGACATTGCTTGCAGACGAAAATCATTTGGAAGCCTTTGCACTGCTTGGAAATATATTTGCTGATGAAAAGAACTATAATCTTGCCTACACAAATTATAACCATTTTTTTGAAGGAAAAACACGTGAAAATGCAAAAGTTGATATGAGAAAAATTGACGACGCAAAACTTAAATTCAATTTTGGAAAATGCTGTATAAAACTTGGAAAATTCGATGTGGCTGAGCAAAACTTGAAAGGCAGCGAATATCTTAAAATTTCCGACAATGTCATCGAAGTTGCAAAACTTTACGAAGAAGCGGATCAGTTAAAATTAGCTATCCAATACTACAAGTCAGCTTTACATCTGTAATTTAAATAAAAATAAAATAATAAATTTTAGGAGGAAAAATGGCAACTACAAAAACACACATTGGCAACTTTGAATTTGAAAACTGCTTTATGAATGCGGCGGGAGTTTGCTGCTATGACAGAAATGAACTGGAACAAGTGATAAATTCACAGGCTGGAACATTTGTCACAAAAACTGCTACATTACAGCCACGTCCTGGAAATCCTGAGCCTAGATACCACGACACAGCTTTAGGAAGTATAAATTCAATGGGGCTTCCAAATTTGGGATTTGACTACTATCTAGATTATTTACTGGAATTACAGAAAACACATCCTAACAGAACTTTCTTTTTCTCATTAGTTGGAATGTCAACAGAAGATACTCACGCATTACTAAAAAAAGTTCAGGAAAGTAATTTTAACGGGATAACAGAACTTAACCTGTCTTGTCCAAATGTGCCAGGAAAACCACAAATTGCCTATGATCTGGAAACTACTGAAAAATTATTAACAGATATTTTTTCATATTTTAAAAAGCCGCTTGGAGTAAAATTGCCTCCTTACTTCGACATTGTCCACTTCGATCAGGCAGCCGCAGTATTCAATAAATTTCCATTGACATTCATAAACTGTGTAAACAGCATTGGAAACGGGCTTGTAATTGAAGATGAAAGCGTTGTAATAAAACCTAAAAATGGATTTGGAGGAATTGGCGGAAAATATATAAAACCAACCGCTCTTGCCAATGTTCACGCATTTTACAAAAGATTGAATCCATCTATTAAAATTATTGGAACAGGCGGAGTTCTTACAGGGCAGGATGCTTTTGAGCATATTCTATGTGGAGCTAGCATGGTTCAAATTGGTACAACTTTGCACAAGGAAGGGCCTGCTGCTTTTGAGAGAATAACTAACGAATTAAAAGCTATTATGGATAAAAAAGGATACAAAACTATTGAAGATTTTAGAGGAAAATTGAAATATTTATAATTTTTTTACAATAAATTTTTTAAAAAAGCCCTCTATTTCAATGGTGGGTTTAATAATAACAATAATAGAAAAATAAAGTAAAAAAAGCAAGGTGATAAAAATGGATAAAATAAGTTTACTTCAAAAAATAATTGATGAAAGCAAAAGAATCGTCTTTTTTGGAGGTGCAGGTGTTTCCACAGAATCTGGCATTCCTGATTTTAGAAGTGCAGACGGAGTCTACAATCTAAAACTTGATAGGAATTTTTCTCCAGAAGAACTTGTTTCCCACACAATGTACGAAAAATATCCAGAAGAATTTTATGACTTTTATAAAAAACATCTTGTTTATCCCGATGCAAAACCAAATTTTGCTCATAAATATTTGGCAGGGCTGGAACAAGATGGAAAATTGACGGCTGTTATTACTCAAAATATCGACTGTCTGCATGAAATGGCTGGAAGTAAAAATGTCTTGAAGCTGCACGGAACTGTTGACAGCAATACTTGTGTTATTTGCGGTAAAAAATACAATCTGGAAGAATTTTTAGAAATCTGTGACACTGAAAACATCCCTCATTGTTCAAAATGTGGCGGAATTATAAAACCAGATGTTACTTTGTATGAAGAAGTTCCTGATCCAGATACTTTTAGAAAAGCAATAAACGAAATATCCAAAGCTGATACGCTAATTATTGGCGGAACTTCCCTTATTGTGTATCCAGCTGCTTCCCTTATACATTATTTTCAAGGAAAAAATCTCGTGTTAATAAATAAATCTAAGACTGAACAAGACAATTTTGCAAATTTAGTTATACACGAAAACATAGGAGAAGTTTTTAAAAAATTAAAATAATTAGAATTAAAATAAATAAAGAGGTGAAAATGGTAAAAGTGTTATTTGTCTGTCTAGGCAATATATGCCGTTCCCCAATGGCAGAAGCAGTCTTTCGGGAAATGGTAAAAAAAGAAAGCCTTTCTGACAAAATCATTATTGATTCAGCAGCGACAAGTTCATGGGAACACGGAAATCCAGTCCATAATGGTACTAAAACCAGGCTTGCCAAAGAAGGAATTGATGTCGCAGGAATGTATTCGAGAATTTTGAATAATGATGACTTAAATGCCGATTATATTATTGGGATGGATAAAAGCAATATAGAAAGCATAAATTTTTTTGCAGACAATAAAAATAAAGGCGAAATAAAAATGCTGCTGGAATACGCAGGAGAAAAACGAGAAATTAAAGATCCTTGGTTTACTGGCGATTTTGATACAACTTATGATGATGTTGTGAAAGGTTGCAGTGCATTACTAGAGTTTATTAAAAAGAATGATTTGAATATTTAAATTTATAAATAAAAAGAGAGATGATTTTAATTAACCATCTCTCTTCCCAAATTTTACATTATTATTTAATTTCCCAAGAAACACCAATCTTGTTCTCATCTTTATGTGCCTTTCGGTAATTCTCAATTATTTTTCTTTCCCATCTTTCAATTATATTTTACTCTCAATTTTCTTCAAATACAAGTTTTTTTTTCAAATAATAAAAAAATTATTACTAATAATAAATTCTGCTTAAAGCTAATATTTATTCCGTTTTAAATAAGATTCAAATATAAAAAGTACACCTTCAATGCCTTTTTCAAACATTTCCGGTGCACTTCTATTTTATTCTACAATAAATAACCATTCAGAAGACAATTCATGTTCTCCATTGATTACTTTTTCATATTCTGATTTTAACAATTTATGAAATTTACCTGCTTTTGGTTTTGCATTAAAGTCCAGTTGCCCGATAGGACGTCTGTCTAATGTTTCTGCATAAGTAATTTTCATTGCTGTTCCTGTTACCAATAACTCATCAGCTGAGAAAACCATTGATCTGTCAATTTTTCCACGAGTTATTTTATA
Organism: Leptotrichia sp. oral taxon 223; assembly: GCF_013394795.1. Lineage (NCBI taxonomy): Bacteria > Fusobacteriati > Fusobacteriota > Fusobacteriia > Fusobacteriales > Leptotrichiaceae > Leptotrichia > Leptotrichia sp. oral taxon 223. Next base: position 1,601,532 of record NZ_JABXYU010000001.1, on the reverse strand, counting down.
TCCATTGTGTTCAAGCAATTCCAATGCTGATCTTACTGTAATTCCTTCAAGAGCCGCATTTCCAGTATCAGGAATTATTATCTGATCTCTGTAAACAAGGATTATATTTGCAACTGACACTTCTACCACATTTCCTGCATCATCAAACATCAATGCGTCATCATAACCATTTCTTTGAGCGTCACTTGTTGCAAGGAATGAGTTAATGTATGAACCTCCTGCTTTTGCCTTTGTAGGAATTGATGAATCATTGTACTTTCTGTAAGTTGAGCTCATCAGGTTCAATCCACCTTCTGAACTTACATAATCTGCAAGCGGCAACATGTAAATTGCCAAATCAAAGTCTAGCCCTGCCTTTTTAGGCGACAATCTAGGCTCCTTGCAGAAAACGAATGGACGCATGTAAAAATCTTCCTTTACATCATTTTTTTTAACTAATTCTGTAACAATATCCTTAAATTCATCCCAAGTAATGAAATATTCAAATCCTAGCATTTTTGATGCATTCATTAATCTAATGTAGTGATCTTTCAGTCTAAAAATTGCTACTTTCCCATTTCTGTAATATCCTCTGATTCCACCAAAACAAGTTGTTCCATATTGTAAACTATGTGTTGCAATACTAACTGTCGCTTTTTCAAATTCCACTATTTCCTTATCGAAATATGCAAATTTCATAAATTCTGTTTTTGCCATCTAACTTTACCTCCATATATTTCAGTATTCTAATATTTACTTTTATATTTTAGCACTTTTTTAAAATTATGTAAAATTTATTTTTTATACTCAGCTATATATATTATATATGTTTAAATGCTAAAATCACATTTTTTTATTTACTAATAAAATTAGACTCCATAAACTTTCATAAGTTCATCCATCTCTTTTTTCTCTGCCATTTCCTGAACTTTTTTTACAGACAATGCAATTGATTTTCTCTTTTCATTAATATCTGTAATTACAGCCTCAACTTTATCTCCAACTGAGAATTTTTCAGAAATATCCTTCAAAAATTCCTCTGTCAATTCACGTTTTGGTATAATTCCGTTAAATCTGTCTGTCAGTTTAACAAGCACAAAGTTTTCCTGAATTTCCACAATTTCAGTATTTACAGTATTTCCTTTCTTATATTGCTCAATTGCTTCCTTCCAAGGTGATTTTTGCAGCTGCTTAATACTTCCAGACAATTTTTTATCCAGTTTGTCAACCACGATTACCTTAAATTCCACTTCGTCGCCAACTTTGTATTCCTTATGTTCTTTTCTGTCCCATGAAAATTCATTTTTGTGAATAAATACTTCAATCCCTTTTTCCAGTTCTACAAAAATTCCATAATCCTGAACATTCATAACTTTTCCAGTAAAAGATTTATCAAAGTCATAAATTTCCTCAAGAACTTCCCATCTGTCATCAAGCAACGCCTTGGCACTCAACGTGATTCTATTTTTTTCATCATTAAAGTCAACTATTTTAAATTTAATCAAATCTCCTGCCTTATATTTTGAAGATAAATTCGCTTCTCTCTTGTAGGACAAGTCAGATACATGTAAAAGTCCATCAATGTCCTTTTCCAGTGAGATTAAAAATCCAAAATCAAACACTTCTGTTATCGGTTTTTCTATAATATCTCCAATATGGTATTTTTCCTTAACTGTGTCCCACGGATTTTCTGACAACTGTTTTACACTTAGCTTGACATTTTTCTTTCCATCTTCAACTTGAATAATTTTTGCAGAAAATTTATCCCCTTCCTTGTAATTTTTAAGTTCCTTAGCCCCATTATGCCAAGCAAGCTCTGAAACATGTACAAATCCAGAAATACCGTCAACAGTTACAACCAGCCCAAAATCAAGCACATCTTTTACAACCGCTTCCACTATATCTCCTACCTTATGACTTGCTGCAAATGGAATCCAAGGATCTTCCGACAATTGTTTTATGCTTAATTTTAATCTGTTTTTTTCAGCATCCTTTTCGATAATTTTTGCACTTATTTCATCACCAGCTTTGTATCTTTCAGTCAAATTATCAACTTGATTCCAAGAAACTTCCGATATATGAATAAATCCGCTAGTTGCCCCTAAGTCTAAAATAATTCCAAAATCAAATATTTCCTTAACTTTTCCAGTAACAACATCCCCAATATTTACATTTTCAAAATATTTTTCCTCTTCAATTTTTATTAAATCGCTTCTTGAAACTGTTATATTGCTTTTATTTTTTTCTTTTATTAAAAATTTAAATTTTTGCCCTGTATAGTCCTTATTTTTGTCAAATCTGGCAAGTGAAAATGGTAGAAATGCCTCATTTTTTCCAATTCTCACAGTATATCCACCTTTAATTTTCTTAATAATTTCTCCAGTTACAATGTCATCTACATTAAATGAAGCAAGTTCCTTTGCCTTATCTAATAAAAATTTTGAAACAATAATGTTCTCATCATCTTCCCTTAAAACTTTTACTTCAATTTTATCTCCTATTTCAAAATCTTTAACTTCGCTTGCATAAATTCTTCCTTCTTTTTTTGCATTCAAATCAAGAAATCCAAAATCCAGCTCTTTTCTAGTAATTATTCCTTCCACTACATCTCCAGATTTTTTTTCCTCTGGCAAATAATCTTCCAACAATACTTCAAATTCTTTTTCGTTCATTTTGCACTCCAGAACTGTCTATAAAAGTCAGTTCTTTCTCCCTTCTTTATATTTTGTTTATAAAATTATTTTTCAAAAAACTTATCAATTTCAATTATTTGTCTTAATTCCTCCAATAGTCTGTTTTCTTCCTCAATATTTTCCATATTTTCTGAAACTGCCCTAAGTTTTAATTTCTCTCCTTTCGCAGCTCCAAGAGTCATTATTCCAAACACATTTTTCCCATCGACAATTTCATTTTCCCCAACTTTCTCTATTTCCAAAGCTGCTTTGTATCGTTTTGCAATTTTCACAATTTGCCCTGCTGGACGTACATGAACTCCCTGCTCATTTTTTATTTCCACAATAATTTCCTTCATAATTGCCCTTCCTCAAATTATAACTCTGCTACTCAAACTGTAGATTTATTTAATTTTTACCAGTTTGATTTTAGACAGCCTCAAGTATATGTAAATAATATCATTTATTGCATTAAAAATCAATGTTTATATAAATTTTTTATAAACTTTTTAATAAAATTAATATAAACAAAAAAAGAGAAACATAATTAAATGTTTCTCTAAATACTTATAAATTTTTAGTTTAATTTATAAAGATTATTGGTTAATGAATCTTACGTTACTAAAGTCAACGTTTTGGAAGAATAATTCAACTCTTCTGTTATTGTATCTTCCTTGAACAGTGTCATTAGTATCAGCTGGGTTGCTTTCTCCTTGTCCAGTGATTGCTCCATAAGAAATAGAGTTCTTCAATCCATAATCTCTTAACAATCTAGCAACGTTTTGCGCTCTTGCTACTGATAATTTTTGGTTATAAGCATCTGATCCAGTTGAATCTGTATGTCCAACAAAGTCAATTGATCCACCATCAGCGAATTGGTTAATTACACCTGCGATAGTTCTCAAGTCAGCAGCTTCGTTTTCGTTAGGTACTCTACCGTCAACTTTAAATCCTCTAATTACACATTTCTTTTCTTCTACTGAACAGCTAAATGGTAATGTAGCAGTATTTGGTTGTTTAATATCATTAGTTGGTGCTGGTGCTGGTACTGGAGTTGGTACAGGTACTTCAACTGTTTGAGTTATGATTTTAGGAGATCTGTCATTTTTCAATTGTCCAAATCTATATCCTACTCTAACTCCTGCTGAATCAATATGATCTCTTTCTCTAAGATTTCCTAATTTATACTTAACATTTGATCTTTCATAAATAGCTTCTAATGAAACTGGCCCAAATTCAGTTCCTAATCCTGCTGCTACGTACAATCCACCTTTTAAATCTCCACTGAATTGTTTAGATTCTTTAGCAAAGTTGTACCCTGCTCTTCCTAATACGTATAAAGCATCATTTCCGCTGTTAGTAGTGATTAAGTTGAATTTACCTAAAGCATAAACTGGTGCACTTCTACCAATTTTTGTGTTTGTGTCTTTAACTTTTAATTTTCCAGAGTTAGCTGATAATTTGTATTCTGCTCCTAACCCCCATTCAAATTCACCTTGGTTGTCAACAATGTATTCTAAACCAGCTGTTGGTCCTTTTTTAACTGTAAAATCGTTACCAAGATCATTACTTCCATTTTTGTATTTTCTGTAGAAATCGTATCCACCTTTAATTTGGACTTCAGATGCTACAGCATTTAAAGCTAATAAAGCTGTTCCTAAAATAACTAATTTTTTCATTTCAATTCCTCCTGAATTTCATTTTGTTTTCTCTAACTTTTAAAATTAGTACTGCTTTCTCCTAATCCTCTTAATAAATTATACAATATTTTAGGTGAAAAATCAATACTTTAGCTTTTATATAAAAACATTCTTTAGCTAAAACTTTTTTGTTTTACAAACATATCATACCATTTTTTTAATAAAAAGTCAATAAAAAAATTCAAGTTATACTTTGCTTTAACCTTTATACCAAGCACTTTCTCTTGCGAAAAACGCCTAATTCCCTTGACTTGCCAGTCATTAAATAATTTTATTTTTTTTTAGTTTTTTCAATTTTTTTACATCTGGCAGAACTTCTTAATTCTAAGCTGAATTTTATATATTTATCATTTTATCAATCGAAAGTTCCAATTTTTTCAACAATGCAATTCTATTATTTTTTAATTTTTCATCATCTGTATTAATAATTACATTATCAAAAAACTGATTAATTGTAGCTGCATTATTCAGCAATGTTCCAATATAATTGGAAAAATCTGTATTTTCAATGCTTTCCAATTGACTAGCAAAATTATACAATGCCTTTTCTTCTTCTGATTCAAACAATGCAGCGTCAATACTTAAATTTTCAGTTTTTTCATCTTTCACAATATTTTTTACACGTTTTAAAAGATTTATCAAAATTTCAAAGTTTTCAGTTTGTGATAATTTCAGCAACTCAGATAATTTTTTATCAAGTTCCACAACATTGCTTTCAAGATTTATCTCATAGTTTATAAGATCTTTTTTATATTTTTCAGAAAGTACGTTAATTATTCTTTGCTTAAAGAATTCTGTCACATTCTTCACAACGTCTTTTTCCAGCACTTTTTTATCAGCCGAAAAAATTTCATAAGCCTTTTCAATTAATTTTTTGTAGTCAAAGGATAATTTTGAATTTAATATAACTTGGATAATTCCTTGTGTCGCACGTCTTAATGCGTAAGGATCTTTAGAACTTGTTGGTTTTAATCCAACTGAAAAACATCCAATTATTGTATCCATCTTATCAGCAATTCCAGCAATGGCACCTTCCACAGTTGTTGGCAGTTCATCTCCCTGATAACGTGGCAAGTAATGCTCAAAAATCCCAAGTGCTACATCCTTATCTTCTCCCTGCTTTTCAGCGTAAACCGAACCCATAAATCCTTGCAATTTTGTAAATTCCTTTTCTCCAATTACATTTGAAACAAGATCCGCTTTTGCCAAATCTACTGTTCTTATAATATTTTCTTTCTTATCAGTCAAATTTAACTCTGAAATCAGATATTCAGCAATTTTCTCACTTCTTTTAACTTTTTCAAAAATTGTTCCCATATCCTTTTGGAAAGTAACTTCTTTTAATTTTTCGATATTGTCTGCAAATTTATTTTTCAAATCTTCATCAAAGAAGAATTTTGCGTCAGCAAGCCTCGGCTCTACAACCTTTTCATTCCCTTTTTTTACAGTTTCCGAATATTCAGGTGCATTTCTTATAACAATAAATTTATTAGATAATTTACCGTCTTTATCTTTTACTGGAAAATATCTTTGGTGAGTTTCCAGTGTAATCGTAATAATATCTTCAGGAAGCTGCAAATAATCCTTGCTAAATTCACCTTTTATTGCATAAGGATACTCTACCACATTAACCACTTCATCCAATAAATATTTATTGATTATCGCTGTATCGCCATCTTTTTCACCATTTTCCTTTATACTTTTTAAAATTTCTTCTCTTCTTTTTTCACCATCTACGATAACAAAATTTTCAAGCAATATTTTTTCATAGTCAAGCGGATTATTAATCTCAATGTCCTGAGAAGCAAAATATCTCATTCCACGAGTCTTATTCCCGCCTTTTAACCCTTCAAACTCAAAAGGCAAAATTTCACCATTATCAAACAAAGTTACAAACCATTTAATCGGTCTTACAAATCTAAATGTTCTATCCGCCCATTTCATTGATTTTTCAAACTCTATTTTTTTTATCGCATTTTTCAATATTTCAGGCAAAATCTCCTTAGTATTCTTTCCTGCAATAAATTTTTCAATCGAAATATATTTTCCTTTTTCATTTTCAATAATCTTTATGTCATCAATCGTAGCACCTTGCGACTTCACAAACCCTTCTCCAGCTTTCGTAAGCTGCCCATCCTTATAAGCAATCTCAACCGAAGGCCCTACGCTTTTTTTATCCAAATCATCCTGTTTTTCAGCTAAATCCTTTATAATCGCAGTAACCCTTCTAGGCGTACTAAACGATTCAATTTCTGAAAACTTGATTCTTTCAGCCTTTAACTCATTTTCTATTATTTTTTTCAGATCTTTCTCCGCCTTATCCACATATCGTGCAGGCAATTCTTCCAATCCTATTTCAAAAAGAAAATTCATAATTAATTCTCTCCTTTACAAATTTACATTTTTATTTCTTTTAACTATTTTTTCTCTAAATAATATCTATAATATTACATTTTTTAAGAAATTCTTCTTTAGTAATTAAATATTTGTTTTACTGAAAAAATATTCCCCATTTATTTTTTATTCAACAATGGGAATCCCAATCTCTCCCTTGCCTCCACAAATTTCTCTGCACACTTCTTAGCCAAATCCCTGATTCTTAAAATATAGGACATTCTTTCTGTGGTACTGATTGCTCCTCTTGCGTCAAGATTATTGAATGTGTGCGAGCATTTTAGAACGTATTCGTAGGCTGGGAATACTAAGTCGTTGTTTAGGCAATTTTGAGCTTCTTTTTCGTACATATCAAAAAGTTGAAAGTGCATTGGAACGTCTGCCACTTCAAAGCTGTATTTTGATAATTCGTATTCAAACTGGAATCTTCTTTCTCCGTATTTTACGCCTTTTGTCCATTCCAAATCTTTTACATCGTCCTTATTTTGCAAGTAAAGTGCTATTCTTTCAAGTCCGTAAGTTATTTCTGATGGAACTATGTCAACTTCCAGTCCTCCAACCTGCTGGAAATATGTAAACTGTGTAATTTCCATTCCATCCAGCCAAACTTCCCATCCTAATCCCCACGCTCCAAGTGTAGGACTTTCCCAGTTATCTTCCACAAATCTTATGTCGTGTTCCTTAGGATTAATTCCTAATGCCACTAAACTTTCTAAGTAAAGTTCCTGAATATTTTCTGGCGATGGTTTCATAATTACCTGAAACTGATGATGTTGGTACACTCTGTTGGGATTTTCACCGTATCTTCCATCTTTTGGACGACGTGATGGCTCAACATAGGCAACATTCCAAGGCTCAGGACCTAACGACATTAAAAAAGTATCTGGATTAAACGTTCCCGCACCTGTTTCAATATCATACGGATTTGATATTATACACCCTTTATCTCCCCAGAACTTTTGAAGAGTTAATATAATTTCCTGAAAAGTCATTTCTCTCTATCCTTTCTTTATTTTTCCTATTTTTATATCTAAAATATCTTTAATAAATTAAATCTATGAATTACATAACAACTTTATATTTATCAAATTTATTAAATATTTTTCTTTTTCATATTTATTTTTAACGTAAGGGCATCAAACGCCATGCCCTTACAACCCCGCTTTACGCAAAACTTTCTTATAAAAGAAAAATAGAACTCGCTTTTGAATAAAAGTTATTTTAATCTAAACAACTTTGTCTAATTTAAAGTGTTTTCCAAAAGCTCAAACAACTATTTTTCTTCTAACGAAATTTTGCTTCGAAATTCATTTAACCAAATTGCTTTTGTATAATTAAATAAAAATTGTCGTGATTTTTTGGAAATGAAAACGATTGTTTGAGCGAAGTTTTACGTAGCGAGTTTCGTTTTTGTTTTCAAAAAATGCTTAGACAAGCCAGGGTTGCAAGGGAAATGGCGATTGATTTCCCTTGCTTTCAAAAAAATAAAAAATACAGAATAACATTTATTAACAAAATTCATTTTATAAAATTACTCTTTATTTTTTAAAATATTTTCTTACTAAATAATCAATTATAATAATATAAATACCAATATGTACATACATATCTGCTACATTGAATACGAAAGCCCAGATTCCTCGAAAATCTATCATGTCAATTACGTATCCACGAAGAATTCTGTCAATCATATTTCCTGTGGCTCCAGCGGCAATTACTGCTACTCCTATTTTTGTCCATTTGCTGTAGTTCTTAAAGTTTTCGTACTCTACAGCGATTACATATATAATTAGAACTGCACTTGCTATTGTAAATAAATTGATTTTTCCTTGCAATAGACCGAAAACTCCGCCGTGATTTTCAACATAAGTCAAATGAAAGAATTTATCTATTATTGGTATAGAAAAACCTTGAGCTCCACCTGATACATTGAACATCAGCTGCTTTGTAATCTGATCTAATGCAGCTAAAACCAAAATAATAATTATATAAGGCATTCTTTTCTCCTCACATTTTTTATTAACACATATTTGTAAAAAACGAACTAAATAAGTTATTTTTATTTACCTGTATTTAGTCCTCTTTTACAAAATAAATTTTATGTTACATTTTTTCCAGAACGCTTGCACATCTTGGGCATACATCTGGATGGTTGTGGTTGTGTCCAACTTCTTCGTCGTATTTCCAGCATCTTTCACACTTTTCTCCAGACGCTTTTTCCACAGCGATGTTGATTCCTTCGATTTCGCTTTCTGATAAATTATCATTTACAAATTTAACTTGTGATACGATAAACAAGTCAGAAACTTCATTTTCTGTATAATCTTTTATAAATGAATATTCATCATTAGCAATGTTTAAAAGGACTCTTGCATCAAGAGAATGCCCTATTAATCCAGTTTGTCTTTCTGCTTCCAGCTTTTTGTTCACTTCTCTTCTTAAACGTGCGAGTTTATCCCATTTTTGTGCTAATTCTTTATTTAAGTATTCAGGTCTTGCTTCAATCCATTTTGATAAATGTACACTTTCTTCTTCTTTTAATGCTTCTGGTATTCTTTCCCAAATTTCATCAGCTGTGAATGACAATACTGGGGAAATTATTCTTACTAGCACTTTCAGAACTTCTGTCAATACAGTTTGTGCACTTCTTCTTTCAATTGAAGTTGTTCCTTCACAGTAAAGCCTGTCTTTTACTATGTCCAGATAGAATGAAGACATTTCCATTGAGCAGAAATATGTAATTTCCTGGAATAGACTGTAAAATTCGTATTTATCGTAAAATTCTGTTGTTTTAGCTTTCAATTCTTCCAGTTTGTGCATTGCCCACTTGTCAATTTCAAACATATCATTGTAGTCAACTTTATCATTTGTATAATCAAAGTCATTTAAGTTACCCATCAAAAATCTGGCTGTATTTCTAATTCTTCTATAAGCATCAGACATTTGCTGCAAGATATTTTCCGAAATTCTTACATCTTCTCTATAATCCACTGAAGATACCCACAATCTTAAAATATCTGCTCCGTATTTTTCTGTAATATCTTTTGGAAGTATTGTGTTTCCTAAAGATTTAGACATTTTTCTTCCTTGACCGTCCATTGTGAATCCATGAGTTAGGATTCTCTTGTAAGGTGCATCTTTTGTACTTGCGATTGATGTCAATAATGAAGATTGGAACCAACCTCTATGCTGGTCACTTCCTTCAAGGTACAAGTCTGCTGGTCTTGGCAAGTTTCTTGGCACTAGCACACTTCTATGTGAAACTCCTGAGTCAAACCAGACGTCCATTATACTTCTTTCTTTTCTAATATCCACATCTTTCAAGTTATATTTTTCCAAAAGTTCATCCCCAATAATTTCTTTGGCTTCATATTTCCACCAAATGTCAGTCCCTTCTTTTTTAACCATTTCAATTACTCTGTCCATAATTTCTGGCTCATAAATAACTTCATCAGTCGCTCTGTTGTAAAACAATGGTATTGGTACTCCCCATACTCTTTGTCTTGAAATAGTCCAGTCTGGACGAGTTTCTAACATTGAACCAATTCTATTTTTACCCCAAGATGGTACAAATTCCACATCATCTAGTGCTTTTATCGCATTTTCCCTAATATCGCTTTCATCAACGCTAATGAACCATTGCTCAGTCGCTCTGAAAATTACAGGTTTTTTACTTCTCCAGTCATGCGGATATGAGTGAACAAATTTGCTGTGATGCAGTAAATGTCCACTTTCTGTCAAATCCTGCACAATTACATTGCTTGCTTTTGCATAAAACATTCCTTCGTATTTTCCAGCTTCCTTTGTCATATGCCCTCTGTCATCAACTGGCGACAATACTCCAAGTTCATATTTTCGTGAATAATTGTAATCGTCCGCTCCGTGTCCAGGTGCCGAGTGTACTGCTCCAGTCCCTGCATCAGCTGTAACATAATCTCCAAGCATTACCAGCCCTTCTCTATCCAAGAACGGATGTCTATAATGAGTTTTCTCAAGTTCAGTACCTTTAAACTCCTTCAATAATTCATAAGAAATTCCAAGTGTATTAAATACTGTTTCAGCCAATTCTTTTGCAACTACAAGATTACCTTTTTCTGTTTTGTATAATCCGTAGTCAAATTCAGGGTGTAAAAATACTCCCAAGTTTGCAGGCAATGTCCAAGGTGTTGTTGTCCAAATAAGAATACTTGCCTCTTCCACTCCTAATTTATCCAGTAAATCCTGCGTCCCTTCAAATTTTACATAAATTGAATGAGATTCTACATCTTTATACTCAATTTCCGCTTCAGCCAAAGCTGTTTCAGTCGTAGGTGACCAGTAAACTGGTTTTAAACCTTTATAAACATAACCGTTTTCATAAATTTCCTTAAATACTTTTAACTGTTCTGCTTCATACTCAGGCATTAAAGTAATATAGGGATTATCCCAGTTTCCTAAAATTCCAAGTCTTTTGAATCCCTCTTTTTGTTTTTCTATCCATTTTAAAGCATATTTTTTACATTCCTGCCTAATTTGCAGTGGCGTCATATTTTTTGCCTTTTCTCCAAGTTCTTCCATTATTTTCCACTCGATAGGAAGCCCATGCGTATCCCATCCTGGAATATATGGTGCATTATAACCTCTTAATCTTTTATATTTTAAGATAATATCCTTCAATATTTTATTTAACGCATGCCCAATGTGAATATCTCCATTTGCATACGGAGGCCCATCGTGCAGCACAAAAAATGGTGCCCCTTCATTCAATGATTTTTCATAAATTGCAGCTTTTTTCCAGTCCCTTAATGTTAAAGGTTCTTTTTGTGCCAAATTAGCTTTCATTTTAAAGCTCGTCTTTGGTAAATTTAGCGTCTTTGCATAATCTGCTTTTTCAACATTTTGATTTTCTGACATTACTTCCTCCTATTTTTTCTTTAAATTAGCTCTTTTTTATGTCTTTCATTATATCACAATTTTATACATTTTTAAATAACTCAGTCTTTGTATCCTCAAATATACAAATAAGGAGATACCAAAATTTACTAACTTCAGTATTCTCCTTTTCTTTAACTATTGCATTTAATTTCCTTGCATTTCATAATTTTTAGTTTTTAATATCAGCTACCCAAGCATTCCTGCTCCGATAAATGTTAAAATTCCTAAAATAGCCGCATAAGCTATCGAATATTTCACAGTAAATTTAAGCATATCTCCTTCTTTTCCCATCAATCCTACTGTTGAAGCGGCAATTGCGATATTTTGCGGAGAAATCATTTTTCCTCCTGTTGCTCCACCTGTACCAGCGCCGATATACAACGACTTCAAAGCCTCGTTCGCTCCTGCTATATTTACTTGAACTCCACCAAACAGCAAGTTAGATGCCAAGTCGCTTCCCGTTACAAATGTACCGATTGTTCCTAAGAATGGTGAAATAACCGGGAAGAATTTACCTGTTGCAGCAAACCCTTTTGCTATACTGTCAATCATTCCGCTATGCTTCATTACTACTGATAATGCTACAATTCCCATAATTACCACAACTGAAGGTAATTTGCTAAGGATTGTCTCTTTCAAAGTTTCCACCATAACGCCAGGTTTTACTCCTTGAATAAATCCTGCAATAACTGTTGCCGCAAATAATGGTGCAGCTGGCGCTAAAATCCACTTGAATATTACATTTGGATCTCCTTTATCTTTAAACCAGGCTGCCTCATGTCCTAAGGCAAAATTGAAATGTGTTGTTGTTGGTTCTAACGCCTTATGAACAGCTTCTACAACTGGACTTGTTCCAATTATTAAAATTATCATTAAAATATATGGAATCCAAGCTAAAAATGCATCTTTTCCAGTAACGGCCTGCCCTTTGTTCGCAGATTGACCTTGCTTGTCTTCTTTAATGAATATTTTAGTAGCTACAATCATCAAAATCATTGCAAATAGACTTGATAAAATTGTTGGCAATTCTGCACCCATCGCTTTTGCGATAAAAGGCTGAGTTAAATAACCTATGACTGAAGCAATAATTACAGGCATAATTCCTCTTCCAAAAGCTGCGTTTTTTCCACCGTCAATTTCTTTATTAGCCATTATTACTAATATAAATGGTATGATGCATGTCAATAATAATAATAATAATGATGTGAAGAATGCTGTTGTTCCTGCATCTAATTTAAAGTTTGAAATCATTGTTGTAACAGGCAGTCCTACTGTACCAAATGCTGTTGGCGTAGAGTTTGCAATCAAACAAATTAATGCAGCGCCTAAAGGAGAAAAACCAAGTGAAACCATTATTGCCGCCGGAATTGCAACTGCTGTCCCGTATCCTGCAATACCTTCTATAAATCCACCAAATCCCCAGGCTAATATCAATGCCTGAGCCCTTTTATCCGATGAAATGCTTCCTAACATTGATTTGATTGTTTCAATTCTACCAGTTTTTACTGATAAATCATAAGCAAACAGTGCTGCGAACACTACAAAACCAATAGGCATCCACGCTGTTGCAAATCCTTCAATAATTGAAGCAATAACTCCTTGGATTGGCATTTGCCATCCAGGCACAATAAAGTTTAAAATAATTGCCACCGCTAAACTGGCATACGCACTAAACATAGCTGATTTTTTCAAAAATGTCAGTAATATCAAAAATACAACTATTGGCACTAATCCGATTAAAAATAATCCCATTTCCGAACCTTCCTTCTCTTTTATATTTTTAAAAAAAGTTTAAAAAGAAAAATTTCTTTCAAAAATTAAAATAAATAGACTACTTTATTTTTCAAAATCAATTTAGTTTTTTAAAAATTCTTTAATTTTTTAGGTTAAAATTTATAATTTTAAAATAGCGCTTTATAAAAACCCAAACTTTCTTACTGTGTATATATTACCAAATTTTTCAAAAAAGTACAAATATTTTTTAAAAATTTTTATTTAATAGTATTTGCACTTTTTTTGATACCTCTTAAACTTTTCTTATAATCCTTTTCTCGTAAGCCCCACTCTTCCTCTTTCCTTATCCAGCGACAATATTTTAACTTTTATAATTTGTCCCACAGAAAGTTCCTTTGTAGGATCTGAAACAAATTTTTCTGCTATTTCAGAAATATGTATCAAAGCATCATTTTTTAACCCTATATCAACAAATGCCCCAAATTTTGCCACATTTCTTACAGTCCCTTCCAGAACCATCCCTTCCGTCAAATCATCCATGTTCAAAATATCTGAACGTAAAAGTGGCTTTTCAAATTCATCACGGGGATCACGTCTGTCCTTTAACAGCGCCTCATACACATCCTTCGCAGTTTCCCTTCCAAAATCATTTTCCTTAATAATTTTTTCCAAGTCTATTTTCTGCAATTTTTGCCTTACAACATCCAAGTCCTCTTTTAAGTCCTCAACTTTACAACCAGCTTCCTTCAAGATAATTTCTGCAATGTGATATGATTCCGGATGGATAATCGTGTTATCAAGCGGATTTTCACTGTCAGGCACAACAACAAATCCTGCCATCTGCTCAAACGCCTTATCTCCTAGCCCTTTTACCTTTTTAAGCTGTTTCCTGTCTTTAAAATCACCATTTTCGTGTCTATAGTCCACAAGATTTTTGGCTACATTCTTCTTAATTCCAGAAACAAAACTTAATAATGCCCACGAAGCTGTATTGATATTGACTCCTACGTTATTTACCACATGCTCAATTGTTTGTTCCAAAGTTTCATTTAATTTTTTCTGATTTACATCATGCTGATACATTCCCACTCCAATTGATTTTGGATCAATTTTTACAAGTTCTGCCATCGGATCCTGAATCCTTCTCGCAATGGAAATCGCACCTCTTGCCGTAACATCCAAATCAGGAAACTCCTCAATAGCAATTTTGGAAGCAGAATAAATTGAAGCCCCAGCCTCATTTGCAATCAGATATGAAACCTTTTTCTTAGAGTCCTTTATCACATCTGCAACGAAAGCCTCTGTTTCCCTCGAAGCTGTTCCATTTCCAATTGCAATAATATCCACGTCATATTTTGCGATATAGTCCAATATTTTTTTCTTTGCAGTCGCAAGCTGTCTTTCATTATGCACACCATCCACAAGGAAAAGTACGTCATTTGTTTCATAAAATCCGTCTTTATTGATAATTACCATCTTGCATCCCGTTCTGTATCCTGGATCCAGTCCCATAAGCGTTTTTTTCGATAAAGGCGGTTGTAGCAACAGTTTTTCCAGATTTTCAGAAAAAATATTGATTGCTTCTTCTTCCGCTTTTTCCGTATAAATATTTCTCACTTCATTTTTTATGGATGGATAAGCCAGTCTATCCAGCGAATCTTTTATAACTTCCTTAAAAAATTCAGTTAAATTTTTATTTTCAAAAGTATTCAGAATAAAGTTTGTTATAACTTCTTCTGTTTTTTCATCAATATCAATATCGACTTTCAATATTTTTTCCTTTTCTCCACGATTTAACGCAAGAATCCTATTTGAAGCACTTCTACCAATCTGCTCCGAATATTCATAATAATCCTGATAAACACCTTTTTCATCATTTTCTTTATTTTTCTCAATAACTTTAGAAGTCAAAATCCCAAATTTTGAAATTTTATCTCTTAAAAACTCTCTGATTTTAATATTTTCTGAAATATCTTGAGCAATAATCAAGTGAACTCCTTCAATTGCAGCCTTCACATCCGCTACTTCTTCTATAACATATTTCTCAGCTTCTTTTTCCAGCTGCTCCATCGTAGTCCCTTTGGCTAATGCAAACTCTGAAAGAGGCTCCAATCCTTGCTCTTTTGCAATATCCGCCTTTGTTTTTTTCTTTTTCTTATAAGGCAGGTACAAATCTTCCACTTCCTGCAGTTTCATCGCATTTACAATACTTTTGTGCAATTCCTCAGTCAGTTTTCCCTGCTCCTCAATCAGCCTTATAACTTCCTCTTTCCTCTTTTCCAAATTCCTGTAATACGTAATTTTCTCAATTACATCCCGAATCTGCTCCTCATCCAGATTCCCAGTAACTTCCTTCCGATACCTAGCAATAAACGGTACAGTCGCCCCTTCATCAAAAAGTTTTATCGTATTTTCCACTTGCGGCACTTTAAAGTTCAGTTCCTTTGCCACACTAGCTACAATATCCAATGTCTTTCCTCCATTTACAGTTTGATTTTTTTATTTAAATTTGTCAACATCTATTTTAGCATAATTTATAAAAAATAACCAGTTGAATAATTTTACCATTTGTGATATAATTTTTTTGTAAAATAAAGACAAAATTTAATGTCTGTATTAGTAAAAAATGGTGAAAAAAATACTCTATATCTTAAATTGATTAGGGTATTTTTTTATGTTATAATATTTTTGGGTTTCACCACCCTATACTGATACAGACTGGAGGTGAAATTATGATTCATCAGGATTTCATCATGTTTATCATCGCTGTTGTGATATTATATCTGATTTTCAGTAGATAAACATAAGACATAATTCCTCCAAATTTTGTTTTGCCCGCAGATTTATAGTGTCTGCGGGTTTTCAACTATAAAAAATTAATTTTAACAGTTAAACAAGAAATAATTTTATAAATTATACTAATCCCCATTTAAATAACAGATTTATTATAAACTTCTCTAATAAAGGATATAAACCCAATATTTTCAAATGATTTAAGATATAATTTTTATTTTTTAAACAGAATTTAGTATAAATTAATCCGTCGGAGAATTTTTCTGTGCCGGCAAAACTGTTTGAGCATAGCGAGTTTTTTGTCAGTGCAGGAAAATGTCGTAGACTAACCATAGGTTGTAGGATTTGCGGCAATGAACAATCCTACGAAAATAAAATAGAAAAAAATTGAATGATTATGAATTAACTATTGAAAATCCCATTATAAAAATTTATTCTCATTTTTAAACGGGGTTTAGTATTAGAAAGTAAGCTTATATTTTGTATAAAATTTTCTTTTTCTTTAAAAAAATCTCAAAATATGTATTGACTTACGGTAAATTATATTATATACTTATTTCAATTAAATTAAAAGGCAATATAAAAAAATTACTATTTTGAAAACAAATAAAAAGGAGAATTTATCATGAAGAAAAATTTTAAAAAATTATGTTTACTAATGGGAATATTAACAATGGGAGCAGTATCTTATGCAAATGGAAGTGTTGTTGCTGGAAATAATGCACAAAGCATTCAACAAAATGAAGAATTTCCAGGTGGATTAGCAAAAGGAATAGATCAAAAATTTACTACAGATGGAAAATTGCATGCAGAAAAGTTTTTGAATAAAACACTTAGTTATACAGACACAGCTGATACTTTTAAAATTCAAAAAGACAGCAAAGGGTATTTTTTGACAAAATACATCGACGAATCTGCAGAACAAGACGGTTCTGGTTCAATAAAAGAAGAAAAAGTAAGATTAAAATTAGAAAAGAAAGTATTTCTTAGAGAAGTAGCCAAAGATGGGGATTACGCTTATGCTTATGACACAAAACTTAAAAAAGTAGTAATAGTAAACCCATATAACAATTATAAAATAATGACTGTAGTTGATTAAAAATCTGATTTTGAGATTTTATTCAGAAATTTATAACTTAATTTAGTAAAAACAAGGAGAAAATTGATTTTAAAACAAATTTGTTTATAAAGTTGATTTTCTCTTTTTTTAGGTTGTTTTTTTCTTCAAAAGTTATTCTATCAATTTTAAAAATTTTTCAAGCATTATTTCTGCTTTAATTTTCCACTTTTAAAAAAATTATACAATATCCCTAAAATTACACTTATTCCAACTGTCATCACTGATTTGAAAACCATCTCATCGCTTATTTTTATTATGAAATGAAGCACAATAAGATGAATTAGAAATGCAAAATATGTGGAATTTGCAATTATTTTGGTAATGTCGTTTCTTTTGGTAAAATTAAATTTGCAACAGAATGCGAAAAAGGAAATTGTCATTATGAAAGTTCCAAGTGAATTTTTATCGAAAAAATCAGATACACGAATTCCTGTTGTGATTAAAACGTATTTTGTGGAGAAAAAACTTATGAAAAAACCTATAAAATAGATAATTATTATCCAGACAAATGAAAAGTCTTTTATTTTTTTATCATATTTTTTAACAAAATAGCCCAGAATGTAATAACCAATAAAGCCAGTTAACGGAAAATTTGAAAATGGGATTTCGGCAAGGTTGAAATATTGCAAGTAAGGATTTAAAATGTTACACAAAAACCAGAGGGAAACTACAAAAAATGTTTCTTTTTCAGCATATTTAAGAACCTTTTGAAGCCAAGGCGTAAGAAAATACAGCCCCAGAATCATATAAATATACCAAAAATGTGGTGCCGCAAACGCTTTTCCCTTTAAAATCGGCACAATCGGAACTTTAAAAAAATAAATATAAATCACGTTAAAAACAATAAAAAGCGGTAAAATGTTTAAAATTCTCTTTTTAAAAAATAATGCTGCATTTTCTGATTTATCCAACAGCAAATATCCGCTAATCATCACAAAAAGATTAACTCCGATTGAAATAACCGCATATCCTCCCATCCAGACATTTATCCCAAACTGCCTGTTCAATGTGTGCAAAAGCACAATAAAAATAAACGCAAAAATTCTTATAATATCAATAGCCATTAATTTTAAAACTCCTAACCTTTGTAATAATCATAGCTTAAAATTGCATTTTCCTAGTACTTCCTAGCAATTATCAGTAAAATTGCACAAGTTAGAAACAATATCGAAAATTCCATAATCATCAAATTTTGTCTAAAAATAAAAATTGCTGCAAATGAAATAGTTAAAATTCCTAAAATTTTTGAAAAATCCTTTTTGTTCAGACGCTTTTCTTTGCCCAGGTAAATACCATTTGCGAATAACATTAAGTAAAAACCTGTATATCCAAGAATGTAAAAAAATGCCAAAAAAGTTTTATTCGGTTCTTGCCCAATTAAATTCCAAGCAGAAATTATAATTCCTAAACTAATTAGCAGAAAAAAATGTGAATACATCAGTACCAGTCCTCGTGTTACCTGATGGTGATTTATCATTTTGTTTATCAAGCTTGTATATGTTCCAAATAGTGAAAATATTGCAATTAAAGCGATAAATGGATAAATTGTAAAACGCTTTATGTCAAAATATTTAATTTTGAGAAATAAGTCCCAAAGATTTTTCCATTTCAATTGTTCTGTCAACATCTTTTTTGTAAGTAACACCTAACTTATAGTAATGATTTTCTTTCATTTTCAAAAAACTCCATCCGTAATCTTTTTTCTCAATTACTAGATACTGTCCTTTATCATTGGATAAAATTGCCTTTATTTTAGGCTCTTCTATATTAGCTGTCCTCTTATAATCCCACAAAATCTCAAAATAATTTGTAGAATCCCAAATCCACTTTTTTACATCTTCTGTATTTTCAAGTTTTTTCCCATTTACATAAAGTTCCTTGCTATTTGAAATAATTTTCCTAATTTCTTTTAAATCCCTAACATAACTTGGCAACTGAAATATATTTATGCTAATTTCAATTATCACAATTAGACAAACTGATACACAGCCCATCTTTAAATAAAAAATTTTCTTTTTTAACTTCTTTATTTCGCAAAATTTCCTCAAAATCTCCAGTTTCTTCATCTTCTTTTTCATAATCATTTACAAAATCCTTTTTTGTTTCCAAATAAAACTTCAAAATTCCAAAAATAATTATTAACCAAATAGATATAATATTTTTATTAATTTCCAAAAATCCTATTATAATCGGAATAATTACATATATTAAGCTATTCATCAAAATAAATAGTCGTCTTTTTCTCTTTTCTTTTTCAATTTTCTGCTCATCATAAACATACATATTCTTTAACCTCTTAACATAAAAAATCGTCTTTTAAACATTTTACAATATTAACAAAATTTTTTCAAATTAATTGATAAAAAACTTTTTTTATGGTATAATTATTTTGTAAAAAGCAA
The DNA here is from genome assembly GCF_013394795.1 of Leptotrichia sp. oral taxon 223. Lineage (NCBI taxonomy): Bacteria > Fusobacteriati > Fusobacteriota > Fusobacteriia > Fusobacteriales > Leptotrichiaceae > Leptotrichia > Leptotrichia sp. oral taxon 223. The sequence goes on along the minus strand of NZ_JABXYU010000001.1, from coordinate 1,581,824 downwards.
TCATGTGTATATTAAAAATTTGACGACAGAAGCCAGTTTGATTTAAGCTGGCTTTTTGTATTATAATTTGATATAATTATTTGGGTTTTCGTCAAAAACCTTAATATACCATGATTGGGGGTGAAACTGTCATGGAGTGTGATATAATTTATATCATAATTCAAATTGTAGTTGTCTACTATTTTTTAAGTAGAGGATAACACCCCAAAAATGAAAAAATATTTTTCCCCTGCAGACATTATTTGCAGGTTTTTTTGTAAAATTTCTTCATTATGTTATTGTAAAATTTAATTCAAAATGTTATCATAAAATAAAGAAATTATTGAAAATTAATTATATTAAATAAAGGAGAGATTTTTTATGTTATATCCAATGAAGTTTAAAAAATTTTTTGTGGAAAAAGTGTGGGGTGGACGTGAATTTGAAACAAAATTAGGAATGAAGCTGCCTGCAGGAAAAAAAATAGGAGAATCCTGGGAAGTGTCGGCACATCCTCATGGAATGGGTATTGTGGAAAATGGCGCTTTGGCTGGACAAAGGCTGGATGATATTTACAAGGAATATAAAGGGGAGCTTACAGGAAAAAAGGTTTATGAAAAATATCCAAATAAATTTCCGCTTCTTATAAAATATCTGGACGTAAACGATAGACTTTCTATTCAAGTGCATCCAAGCAATGAAGTCGCTTTAAAAAAACACAACGAATTTGGAAAAAGCGAATCTTGGTACATAATGGAAGCAAGTGATGACGCTACTTTGATTTTGGGAATGAAGCCTGGAATTACAAAGGAAATATTTTTGGAAAAGGTGAAAAAAAATGATTTTGATGGGCTGTTTGAAGAAAAAAAAGTAAAAAAAGGCGATTTTATTGATATCACACCAGGAACAGTCCACGCCTCGCTAAAAGGAAGCGTACTTTTTGCAGAAGTTCAGCAAAACTCGGATGTAACTTACAGAATCTATGATTTTGACAGAATTGATAAAAATGGTAAAAAAAGAGAACTGCACTTGCAGGATTCGGCTGATGTAATAGATTTTGGAAAAGAAGTGGAAATTAAAAATACTGATTTTGACGGCTCTGACAATGGAAAAGATATTTTGAGAAAACATATCATAGAAAAAGAATACTACTCAATCGATAAAATAAAATTCACTGATTCTTTTGAAGATGTAAACAATGAAAGCATGACAATTTATTCAATTCTGGAAGGAGAAGGAAAAATTGCATGGGGAAAAAACGAAGAGCTTTCAGTTAAAAAAGGCGAAACAGTTTTAATCCCTGTCGGAATTAACACAAAAACTACTGGAAGCTTTGAAATTTTAAGAACAATAATTTAAATAAATGCAGGCAATGATTCTAGTTTATTTTTTGGGCAAATTAGATGATTTGCCTTGTTTTTTTAGTGGGAATATGATATTCTAATGTTATACTAATATCGTTTTATAATCATATATTGTATAATATACCAAATTTTATAAAAATGTATTATTGTTAATAAATAAAAATAATCTAAAAAATTGAGAAGAATTACTAAATTTAAGTATTTAAAATTACAACACAAATTTTATAAAAAATAAAAAAAAGGAATAGGAATTAAGAAAAGTGAAAAAAAGGATTTTATTGATTGGAATAATGTTTGGGACTTCATCTTGTGGAATTATTGGTGGAGTTGGAAGTGTAGTCGGAGGGACTATAAAAGCTGCCGGTGGAGTTACCGGAGCGGTTATCGGGACAACAGGGAAACTGATTGGAGGTATTATTGGCGGAAAAGATGGAGAAATAAAAGCCAAAAATACAAAATATAAATTTGCAAATGCAGAAGTGGAAATAACTGGTGGAAAAACCATTGTTACAGGGATTTTGACACATAATGGAGTGGGAAAAAGAAATTTAACGATAGAGATTCCATGCTTTGATGAAAATGGAGCCAAAATTGGAGATGCCGTTGATAGTATAAGTTCACTTGGAAAAAATGAAAAATGGGAATTTCAGGCGGTTCTTAATACAAATGAAACAAAAACTTGTAAACTTAAGGACACTTATATTTACGAAGGAAGCGTAAATACTACTATCGAAAATGAAAATAATAACAGCAATATGGAAAATACTAATAATGAAAATACTAATAATAATATCGAAAGCGAAAAATAAAAACTGGAGGGAATAAATGATAGGAATTATTGGAGCAGTAGTTGAAGAAGCTGAAGCGATAAAAAAGGAAATAAAAGATATTAAAGAAAATGTGATAAACGGAATATCATTCTTTACTGGAAAATTTAACAATAAGGATGTTGTTTTTGTGCAATCTGGGATTGGAAAAGTAAATGCTGCAGTTACAGCCACTTTATTAATTGAGAAATTTGATGTGAATGAAGTAATTTTTTCGGGAGTGGCAGGTTCGCTTGATGAAAGATTAAAAGTTGGAGATGTTGTTATCGGGAGGGATGTTGTTCAGCACGATGTCGATGCCACAGCGTTCGGCTATAAGATGGGGCAGATTCCGCAAATGAAGGAATGGGCATTTGAGTCGGATAAAGGGCTGATTGAAAAAACTGGAAATATAACTGATTTTGAACATCAGATACTGCTCGGAAGAATTTTAACTGGAGATCAGTTTGTAAGCAAAAAAGATGTGAAAATTCAGCTTGGTAAGGATTTTGAGGCACTTTGCGTAGATATGGAAAGCGGGGCCGTGGCTCAGGTTTGCACAAGATTAGGTGTGAAATTTTTAATAATCCGTTCGATTTCAGATTCACTTACGGATGATTCTGGAATGGAGTACACAAGTTTTGTAAAACTTGCGGCAGAAAATTCTAAAAAAATATTAAAAGAAATTATTTAATAAAAATAAAAAAGTAAAAGAAGGGAGCAAAAATGAGTTTTCGATTAAATCCGTTTAAAGTGATGAGAGCTGTTGGAATTGTTGCAATTATTGTTTATGGCACAGTGCTGGTAACTGGATACAAAAAGTCAAAGCAGACTACAACAGAAAGCGTTACTAAGAACATGAAAGTACGAAATAAGGATTTTTATAATTCTAAAGATTACAAGAATAATCTGACATTGCCAAATCAGGTTGTGGAAAATAATAATGAAACGGTTGCACAGGAACTGGAACAAACAAAATCCGCACAAGCAATAGATTTACAAAAAGATCCTACGGCAAATGCCCAGCAGACGCAGCAGCAAAACGATCCAAAAGCAGCCATTGAAGCCAAGAAAAAAGAAGAACAGGAAAAACTAGAAGCAAAAAAAATGGAGCAGAAAAGACAGAAGGAAGAAAAAAAGCGGGCTGAACAAAAACGTCAGGAAGAGGCTAAAGCTGAAGCAAGACAGGCTGAAATAAGAAAACAGCAGCAGGAAGCAGCAGCTAGAAAAGAACAGGCGGCAGCACAGGCAAGGGCAGAAGCGGCTAGACAGCACGCAAGAGAAGAGGCGGCTAGAAAGGCTAAAGAGGACGCAGCTAGAAAAGCCAGGGAAGACGCCAAAAAACGTCAAGCTAAAGGCGGAACTAAAAAATACATTCAAGTAGCATCAGTAGGCACAGAAAGCGCAGCAAAGGAAATAGCAAAAAAACTGGGCGGAAATTTCTACTACAAAAAAACATCAGTAAACGGCAGAACAGTCTACGTAGTAATGTCAAATATGACTGATAACCCAAACACCTTAAAAGCAATGGAAAATCAGGCTAAAAAAGTTAGAAGCGGCTATATGATCCGTTCTGTTGGAAAATAGAAATAACAGTTGAAAATTAAAATTTAAGAATAGGAATAACAAAAATTTATGAATAAAAATTACAGGGGAAATATTCTTCCAGATGAAATAGCAGATAAAATAAAATCGTCTAAAAATATTGTCCTGACAGCGCATATTAATCCCGATGGAGATGCACTCGGCTCACTTTTGGCATTTTATTTTATGATAAATGAATACTGCAAAAAAAATAATACAAAAAAAATGGTAAAAATCATTGTTGATGATAAATTGCCTAAATATATGCGACATTTCAAAGATACAGAACTAATCTGGAGTTATGAAAAATTTAGTGAGGAATTTAAGCAAAATTTTCAAAATGATGAAAAGCTTGACTTGTTTATAAGTTTAGATTGCGCAAATGAGGAAAGATATGGAAAATCTATTAAAATAAAAAAAATGAGCAAGAAGTCAATAAATATCGATCATCATATCAGCAATACCGAACATGCGGATTTTAACTACGTGGAAGACATTTGCAGTACAGGGGAACTTTTGTATCAGTTTTTGAAGATTTTTGATATTGAACTGACAAAGAAAATTGCTGAATATATATATCTCGGGATAATTAATGATACTGGGAATTTCAGGCATGATAATGTTACACCGCACACATTTCTTGTATGTTCCAAATTAATTGAGGCGGGTGTGAATAATCACAAAATTGCCAATATTATTTTTGCAGTAAGTGAAAAACAAGTTGATTTTATCGGTGAAGTCTATAAAAATAAAAAAATTGATGAAAAGTATAAATTTGTCAGCTATTATCTAACACAGGAAAAAATGAAGGAACTAGGCATTGAAAAGGATGACACAAACAGTATATCAGAAATGCTTTTAAAAATTGAAGGAATGGAGATTTCACTTTTTGTACGGGAACAGGAAGACGGTTTATTAAAAGGGAGTTTCCGGGCAAATGATAAGTACAATGTAAATAAGATAGCCTCCATTTTTGGAGGCGGCGGGCATATAAAAGCCGCTGGATTCAAGACGGATTTATCTTTTGAGGAGATTTTAGAAAAAACGTATGAGGAACTAAAAAAATAAGTTTAATAAAATTTTTTAGCTGTAATTTAAAATTATGACTATTTTACTTAGATTCCAGATGCATTTAACTTTTGCCGGTTTGATATTAATGGAATCTGAGTATTATAGAAAGGGGAATTTTATGTTTGACACATTTAATATGTTTAATTATCTAAAAATGAAAGGGTTTTCAAATGCTGAACTAGCAAATAATTTTCAAAATATTGAAAAGGCAAATCAGAATATTAACGAAATTCTGGGCAATAATCCAAATGCCGTTTTAAGAAAAATAAAATACACGTATTTAGATAAGGAAAAAAAACATTTACAATTTGATATTAAGATAGAGGTAGTGAATAGTTAGTGGATAGAAAAATAAAAAAAATAATAATGATTTTATGCTTTGGAGCATTAATAGGCTGTTCATCTGTTGGAAAACGGGTTGTGCCAAATTCAGCAGTCGTATCAAGAGATGTTGTTATGAACAACAGCATTGCAGAAGTGAAAAGAAAATTTAATGAAGAAATAGGAACACAGCATGTTGGGCTATATAAAAAAGGTTTTAGAAACTGGAAAGTGATTTTGTATGGGGAACAGGCATACTACCAGGTAATTGTAACAGAAGACGGAAAGATATTCTCAAGTGAAAAACTTGAATACAAATAGAATAAAATTAAAAAAGGGAGTTTTTTCATTCTCCCTAAATTTTTTTATTCATCATCACTATTTTCATTTTTTTGATAGTTTTCCAAATCATCAAAAACATTAATTAAGCTGTCTGAATCAAGTTCGTAGTACATACTGTCATCAGCATCACTTTTTTCGTATTCAGAAGTCTGAATTTCTTCTGTTTTGCAATAATTTTTGGCAGTTTCATTATTTAAGCCATTTTGCGACGCTTCAGCATTATTCAGTTTATTAATACCTGATTTTCCGGCACCTGATTCAATGATTTCGCTTTGGATAGAATCAGGAATATATATTTTTCCCGTTTCAGAAGAGTCCTGTGCTGTTTCATTATCCTGAGTTTCTGCTTCTTTCTTGTCAACAAGTTTGAAAAGGCTATCAAAAAAGACAAAAAAGTCGTTAATTGCGGAACTTTCCTTTTCAGTTTTTAACATAAGAATAGTGCCTTCCAGCAAAGCTATTAAAAGTCTTGCTGTCGTTTCGGGAACAATGTCGTCATATTTTTCAGGAAAGGCGTATTTTAAAGTTGTTATAAAAAAAGAAAATCTAAGTTCTATTTTTTTATATGATTTTACAAGCTCTTCACGTATATTTCTATTTAAATCAGCCAGTTCCAGAGCCAAATTGCCAAGCGGGCTTCCACCGTGGAACTTGTTATTTTCAATATTTTCAAAATATTTTTCAAAAAAATAGTGAAATTTATGAATTGATAAATCGTCTACGTTATTATTAAAGAAATTTATCAGGTTTTCAGTATGATATTTGATTACAAAAATAAGCAGTTCTTCCTTGCTTGAAAAAAATTTATAAAAAATGTCATTGGGCATGTTACATGCCTTGAAAATGTCAGTTAATTCAGTATTTTTGTAGCCTTTATAATAAAAAAGTTTTGCACTTTGCTGAACTATAAAGTTTTTACTATATTCTTTAGTCATTAAATTTACCTCTTTAAAAGTATTTTGAATATATTTTATAATTTAATTTGAAGATTGTCAACAAAAAATAATTAAAAAACATAAATAAAAGGATGTGATTTTATGAAATACAATTTTGATGAAATTATTGACAGAAAAAATAATCATTCTGTGAAGTATAAAGAGCTAATGAGAAAATTTGGAGTGGATGACGTCATACCGCTTTGGATTGCCGATATGGATTTTAAGACAGCGCAGCCTATAATTGACGCTCTTGAAAAAAAAGTTCAGCATGGAATTTTTGGCTATGTATACCGTCCAGATGAGTATTTTGAGTCGGTTATAAACTGGCAGAAGAGAAGATTTGGCTGGGAGCCAAAAAAGGAACTGCTTAGCTTTAGCATTGGGATTGTGCCAAGTCTTGGGGCATTAGTGCAGATTTTCTCTGAAAAGGGTGACAAAGTATTGATTCAGACACCTGTTTATTCAGAATTTTACGATATTAACGAAGATAATGCGAGAGTTGTCATTGAAAACAGATTTATTGAAAAAAATGGAGAATACTCGCTTGATTTGGAAGACTTGGAAAATAAACTGAAGGAAAATCCAAAATTATTTATTTTGTGCAATCCCCACAATCCATTAGGGCATGTATGGACTCATAATGAATTGGAAGCAATCGGAAACTTATGCGTAAAATACAAAGTCCCTGTAATATCCGATGAAATTCACGCCGACTTGACGTTGTGGGACAATAAGCACATCCCAATGGCAAGCATTTCAGAAGAAATCAGACAAAATACCATAACTTGCACTTCCACTGGAAAAGCTTTTAATCTTGCAGGACTTCAAAGTGCAACAATTATTTTCAATAATTTAGAAGTGAAGAAAAAATTTGACAGATTTTGGAAAGATCTGGAAGTTCACAGAAACAATCCCTTTAATTTAGTTGCTACAATCGCCGCATATTCTGACGGTGGAGAAGAATACTTAAAACAGTTAAAGGAATATCTGGAAAACAATATTTTATTTTTAAGCAGCTTTTTCAAGGAATATATTCCAGAAATTACGCCAAACATTCCGCAGGCAACATATCTGGTATGGTTAGACTGCCGAAAACTATGCCAAAAATTTGGATTTAATCAGGAGAAGCTGGAAAAATTCATGCTTACAAAAGCAAAACTGGGATTGAATGAAGGACGTGTGTATCAAAAAGGGCTTGAAGGATTCATGAGGTTAAATGCTGCTTGTCCAAGAGCTGTCCTGGAAAAAGCTGTAAATCAGTTAAAAGAGGCTATTTTAAAAGAAAAGATTTAAAATATACTCAAATATTGAATTGAAAAAACCAAACGATACTGAAAGCATGGTATCTGCTGCCCTTACATTTTCAACTATATAAAAAACTTACAAAAAAATAATATAATTAAAAGAAATTGTTAAATAATTTCTATTTATAGATTTGTATAATAATAACATAAAATCATAAAGAATATGATTGAAAATTATACTTAAATAGTTACAAAAATAAATTGTTTAGAAGATTGTTATTATACAAAAGTGACAAGTATTGGAGTTTTGAAATTTAAATAAAATAATCATAATTATCTATATAAACTTTGTTTAAGTAAATTTTTAGTAGAAGTATAATTTTAAAGTTATAATAAAATTGCTTTGAAACGGACTTAAAAGTCATAACTAATCTACCCAAACCCTAGTTTTGCCTAATTTAATTCAGTTCGATTTTAAAAAAGCTCGAGTATATTAAAAAAATTAAAGGAGGTGTAATTTTATGGCAGATATTAAAGAAATTTATCTGGCTGGAGGATGTTTCTGGGGCGTCGAAAAGTTTTTTAAAATGGCTCCAGGCATTGTTGAAACAACAGTCGGCTATGCTAATGGACAAACTCTTGATACAAACTATGATATTTTGAAAATGACTGATCATGTCGAAACAGTACATATAAAATATGATAATGAGATAGTTTCTCTAAATAAACTTCTAGACTACTATTTTTCGATAATTGATCCTACAAGCATCAATAGGCAGGGGCTTGACGAAGGAAGACAGTATCGGACAGGAATTTATTATGTAGATAAAGATGAGATAGATATGATAAAATCAAGAATTGAAAATGAACAAAATAAATATTCACGGGAAATTCAAGTGGAAGTACGGCCGTTAAAACATTACATCAAGGCTGAAGACTACCATCAGAACTACTTGGATAAGAATCCTAATGGATACTGTCATATTGATCTAGACAGTGCAAAAAAAGTCTTCCAAAAATAATATAAAAATTAATAATTCATTAGAAAGTCGGGCAATTCCGACTTTTTTATTTATTAGCTTTAATCAACTATGCGAAACATAAAACTGCCCACTGTGAAGATGTGAAATGCAAGTTTTAAATAAAGGACATTTTGAAAAATGATTTTGACTATGTTACTCAAATATCATTTTCTCAAAATTTATTTATAAAATTTTTAAAAAACACTATGAAAATTAAAAAAAATATGTTACAATTAATAAAAGAAAGTATAATTTAAATATAATGGTAAAAAAAATAAATAAAAAAGGAAAGAGGTTAAAATATGGAGAAAAAATCAAAAATTACAGCAATGTTATCTGTATTATTAGTTTCTGCTCCGACTACAGCTAAAAAAATTACAACTTCAAACTTACGTGATAATGCAATGAGAACAACTGCAGTCGAAGTTGACGGAACAAATATAGAACAATTAGATATTGCTGAAGAAGAGAAAAGTGCTGACAATGCTGACATCATAGTATTGGATACAAACAAATTAAAATTTGACTTTAACAGTGCTACAATAAAAGAAGAGTACACTCCAATACTAGAGAAATTAAAAAACTACATAGAAGCTAAAAATGAAAAAATCTCAATTATTGGATATACCGATTCCAAAGGTACTAAAGAATACAATAAGGAATTATCTCTACGAAGAGCAGAAAGTCTGGAAGAAAAACTGATAGACTTAGGGCTTTCACCTGATAAAATTATTGAAACAAAAGGAAATGGAGATAATAACCCAATCGCTTCAAATGACACAGAAGAAGGAAGAGCAATAAATAGACGTATTGAAGTTCAATTTGTTCGGTAATAAAATAAATTAGAAAGCCAGATATATTAAATTTGGCTTTTTTGTTATCTATAAATTTCGTAAATAATCAGTCATTTCTTTTACCAGCCTTTCGTCTGCTTCTAAAATTTCAAACTCATTAAATTCTTTTAGTCCCATATTTACATCTTGTTTTTTGTATTCCATTTTACTTTGCTTTATTTTTTTGGCGGAAAAATGAAAATTGGTTGCCCCTGTAAAATTTATTATTTCACCAATATTTCCAATATTTAATCCTGCCCCGACAAGTATTTCAGTTTTACTTTTGTTATTTTTATTTGAAAGCTCAACTAATTCCTTCAATAATTTTTTGCCTTTTAAACAATTTTGCGCTTGCCCGGATGTTAATATATTTTGAATTCCCAGTTCCTGCAGCTGATAAAATGCCTCTATTGGATTTTTGCACACGTCAAAGGCTCTATGAAATGTTATTGGGGTATCTTGAGCTTCGTCTACAAATTTTTTCATATTATATAAATCGATTTCCCCATTTTTAGTCAAAATTCCTGCAACTATGCCATCTGTTCCCAATTCCTTAAACATTTTTATTTCATTTCTTATAATATTTACCTCATAATCTGAGTACAAAAAATCTCCAAACCGAGGACGTATTAATACGTTTACTGGTATATCCACATTTTTCTTTACTTCTTCAAATAGGCTTTTTGTAGGCGTAGTTCCTCCAATTATTAAGTTGCTGCATAATTCTAGCCTTGCAGCTCCGCCTCTTTGAGCATTTATTGCTGATTCCACGCTATCCACGCATATTTCGAGGATATAATTTCTCATTTTTCTCATCTCCTGTAATAATTCGTTTTTTTAGAATACTTGAATACGAAAAAACATTAGAAAATATCAGTTTCCTAATATCCCTAATGTTTGTTTCATTATTAATACTTTATAATCCTGCTCCAAATTCAAATCCTTTTCCAGAATATTTAAACTGTGCATTTTTTTCTGGGAATGGTGTTACTCCGAATTTTAATGAAACTACTGGATAGTAACCTAACTTTTTGCTGCTTGGCTTATCCCATTTCAGTCCTGCTCCAATTTCCCATTCCACATTTTCAAATCTATGAGTCAAAGTTGCCATTCCTAAAGTTAGTTTATTAACTTTTCTTGCATACCATGAACTTTCATAAATTTCTGGATCGGAAGATTTTGGCGCTCCATTTTGCACATACTGGATTTTACCGCCAATCCACCATGGCTTATCGGGATCATTTGAAAACATGTACTTTCCTTCAAATTCATGCTTTCTAAAGTCATATGTACTGTTACGGGTAGGATTTTTTCTATAGATTCTATCAGGCCGCTCCATTATAAAAGCATATCTGACAAACATTTTTTCCAAATATCCAGCCTCAACTTTGAATGTTAAATCATTAATTCTGGAAAACCCTTTCATTCCGCTTGGATTAACTGCATCGGAGCCATCTAGCTGCATGTCCATTCCAATTTGAAAATATTTTTTATGACTTCTTAGGTTTTGCAGTTTTGCATTAAAGTCATTTAGGCTAAATTTATTTTGACGATAATTTTCTTCTTCCACATAGCTCTTATACGCCTCTTCTTCTTCACTGCTTAAAAATAACCTGTCATCACTGTTTATCAGAATCTTGTCAATTGAAGATTTGCTAGCATTATTAATAGAAAATTCCTGAGTATTTGAATTTCTTACCATAGCTGTATTTGTTATTTGATTTTCAGTTGTATCAATTTCAGCTTCTCGAGCCTTTTCTTTTTCTTTTTTATCTAAATCAGCTGCGTATCTAGGTTTTGCATTATTTTCATATTTATATAGAAAGCCTATCGTTGTGTAGTCATTTCCACGAATATATTTGTCATCTGAAGTAACAATCGGAGTGCTGTTCAGATCCCTGTATATCTTTTTACCAAATCCAAAATTTATTCTAAAATAGTGATCTGATTCAAATTTTTTATTTTTCATTTTTGATGTATCATAAACAAATCCCAGTTTATGATAGTTAGTTTTTAACTTTAAGGCAGGTAATCCAAAGGTAGCTGTATTTCCATAAATATCATTGGTCTTATTTATTAGATTTGTATATTCAAATCCCCACTCATTGAAGTTAATTCCAAAAGTTCTTTCCTTCAAGGATTCCTTATAAACTTTCTGATTCCATCCAAGGCTTGTATTATATGGGAATAGCTGCTTATTCTTTTCATTAAACCTGTATAAAAAGTTATCTCCAGCGTCAGACAGGTATCCGTATTGAATTTCCCTGTTAAAATCCCTTTCAGATTTGAAGTTTTCAAATTCATACTGCTCGTTATTGGAAAAATCAAAACTTACAAATCTTTTATTGGCAATGTCAGCCTTAAAATAGTTTCTAATGTATCTATTCTTCAACCAGTCATCCTGAAAATGCCTGTCGTCTCTCATAGTTAAATTATAGTTAAACGTTACATTTCCAATTTGATATCTAAAATCATCTCTAAGCCCCAGTGCATTCGTTGGAATTTCCACAATGTCAAAACCGTTATACATTGCGCTTCCTGCTGTTGTCTTCTGGAAAGTGACGGTTGCATCATTTGTAACTTTTACATCATATTTATTATTCTTTTTCGATGTATTATCGAAAAACGTTGTAAATAATCTTGTATCAAGAGTGAAAATTCTCATTGATGGACTTTGCCGTATAATTTCTCCGCTTGCGTCCCTTGCCACTTTGTAGCCTGTTTCTGAAGAGGAGTCTTCCACTTTTCTTCCGTTTCTAAATTCAGGCACTCCTAAACTGCTGTAATCACGATTTTCAAAAGCCAAGTTATACCCGATAAATGAATTTTTTATAGGAATGTCAATTCTGTCGTTTCCTACGTTAAATCTTTGCGATCTATATTTTTCATAAATAATCTTTTTAGGACGGCGAATTGTTTCATTATCTTGAAACACTTTATAAATTCGGCTTTCATCAGTAGTTGCAGAATTTAAGAATAATGAGTTGTAATTTTCATTATCCCTTGTGTAGTCATATTCATATTCTTTTTTTTGGACATTAACTTGTTTCACCTGTGCTCCAAAATATAATGTATTTGTCAAATTCTGATATGCAGTTTTAGGCTTATACCCGAAGAAATCGCTTTCTCTGAACGGATAATAGTTCCCAAAAGTTAAGCCCCATTCCTTCCTTTTATCATACGCAATATTCTGTACCCAATGAATCGTCTTATCATCACCACGATCACGCATTCCAAGCAGTTCTCCATATTCATCCTTGTCAGAATTCAAATAGTCAAACTTTATTTTAGGCCCTCTAAAATCAATTCCATAACTTCGTTTCTTTCTGTAAGAGTTCAAATCGCCGACATATCCTGGATTTATATCACGAAAATCTTCATTGTCAACTGTTATTGCAACATTTGTATTTCCATTTGTATATTTTATGCTCTTATATAAATCAACATCAGTTCTACGTGGATCCAGATTGTCGTCTTCCATAATTTTATCATTTATTTCAGTCAAGGCTTTAAGGGCATGCTTATCTTGCGTCCAGTAATATTTTGCATTAAATTCGCCATTTTGCCCAAGTTCCTGATTAATATTAAAATCCCAGAATCCAATATGGCTATATTTGTCCACAAAATCTGTATAGTCATCTTTTAATTCATTTCCGTTAATGGCATACATCAGATTTGTTGTAATGTTTTGATAATTCAAGTTCCAGATTCCATAGCCGGCATCATAAAATTTTCTATCTTCCTTAGCTTTTTTAGGAATATTTTTAACCTTGTGATTCCATTTGAAGTCCCATTCTTTTTTATGATTTCCAATTGGAACGACAACCCTGTTTACAAATATATTTCCTGAATTGTTTCCCCAGAAAGCATAATCATTTGAGAATTTTAATGCCAACTTTTTCTTTGTGCTTAGCTCAAAATCCACAAATCCCTGTGCAAGAGGTCCTAAATCATAGTCAAACCCCATAATTCCAAAAAGTCCCCTGTCACTGTCCATCCCAACGTATGGAAATAATGTTGCCCTTTGTGACGCCGGCTTTAATGAAGTTACATAATACGGTAATTTAAACCAGGTTTTTCCTCCTGCAAAAAATCCTATGTTTCTTGCAATGGCTTTTCTGTTTGGATAAATTTCCAGCTCATCTGCATTTATTTTATAGCTTGGATTTTCATAAGGGCTGGTTGTAAACCATCCATTTTTTATAAAAATTAATTTATTTCCTTCAGCCAGCGTTTCTTCCCCGCCATAACGCAACTTCACATTTGAATCGTAGCTTTCTGAATTAAATATTTTTGCTAATTTTGTATCCATATCAAAAATAAGGTTATCAGCTTTTATAATTTGAGAACCTTGAATAAACTCAACATTTCCAGATCCTGAAAGAATGTTTTTATTGGCAATTTTCTTTAGTTTATCCGCATTTATTGTATAATCTCCGTATTTTACGGTAACATTACCTTCGGTATTTATTTCTTCTGTTTCCAGATTGATTGTAGATTTTTCTGTTTCCAGTTCTATAACTTGTCCAGCAGCGTTCATCTTGCCAAAAAGTATAATATAAAACAGTAAAATAAACAATACTTTATATCTCATTCTTTTCATTTTTTCAACCTTTTATTTTATTAGAGTTTTGCTAAATTATACCATACTTTTATACTTATAACAATTTATTTTACATTTGAAAGGCTTTAATTAAGCTTTTTATTATAAAACATATTTTTTTCCAAATAATGTCATTTTCTCTATGTTTGCGATAACTAACAGTACATTATTCTCTCTTATTATAGTATTTGGAAGCGGCATAATATTTAATTCTTTTTCATCTTTTATTCCAATAATATTCATTTCATATTTATTTCTCAAATTTAATTCTATAAGATTTTTTCCATTAAAATCCTTCGGCGCTTTTATTTCAAATACTCTATATTTTTCTGAAAATTTAAAATGTTCCGTTATATTGGGCCTTATTACCCCAAGTGCTGTTTCCTTGGCCATCGTTTCTTCTGGATAAACAACGGAAGTTGCACCAATCTTTTTTAAAATTTTCCCCTGTAATTCATTTTTTGCCTTACAAATGATAGTTTTTATTCCCATTTCCTTTAAAATCACAGTAACAAATACACTGGACTGGGTATTGTCTCCAATGCAGACAAAAGCAGTGTCAAAGTCATCATTTATCACTTTCTTGATTGAATTTTCATCTGTTACATCCAATGTGATTGCATCGCTTACGATTTCATCATCAATTACCTTTTGTACACGTTCATCCCTTTGATCTATTGCCAGAACCATTTTACCATTTTCATATAATGTCTGAGCTACACTTCTGCCGAATGTTCCAAGTCCGATTACTAAATATCCTGCCATTTTTCACCTCTTCCTTATCCTATCAGAATATCTTCTTTTGGATAAACATATCTGCCTTTCGTATTTTTACTTCTGGACAATGCCAGTGTTATTGTCAGAGGGCCAACTCTTCCAACAAACATTGTAATCATGATCAACAGTTTAGAAATGCTCGATAATTGCGGTGTTAAATCCCGTGACAGTCCCACCGTTCCAAAAGCAGACACCAGTTCAAATCCTAATTCTATCACCCTTCTGTCTTCCAGCCAGATTAATAGAAATAATATTACAACAACATACATAATTGATATAAAAACAATAACCATAGCCTTATTGTATATTTTCCAGCTAATTCTTCTCTTTTTGTATTCCAAATATTCTTTATTTTTAATAGTTGCAGCTATTCCCAAAAGTATCAGTCCAGCTGTAGTAGTCTTTATTCCACCACCTGTTGAGCCAGGTGAAGCTCCAATAAACATTAGCACTACAAACAAAAAAACTGTAGGTTCCCGCAATTCAGCTATGGAAATTGTATTGAAACCAGCTGTTCTTGTTGTTACGCTTTGAAAAAAGGCTGCTCCTATTTTTTCAAAAAATGGCAATGTACCTAATGTTTTACTGTTTGAATACTCTAGAATAAATGTTAGAACTGTCCCGAATATTATTAGAAAGATTGACATTTTTACAGCTATTCTTGTTGTTGCGGTAAGCCTTTTGTCTTTTTTTAGAAAATATTGATAAATATTAAGAATTGCTGCAAAACCTATTCCACCTAAAAAAATTAAGATAGGAATTACAGTGTTTATTATTATGCTGTTTTTAAAATCACTTAAATTATTTGAAAATAATGCAAACCCGGCATTACAAAATGCAGAAATAGAATGAAATATAGCATAATAAGCCGCTGTCTTATAATCAAATATTTTTATAAATTTTAAAAATAATATTGCAGCCCCGATAATTTCTATTATAAAAACTGTAATCAGGACTTTTTTTACAAATTTTTGTATTTCAAATGTTGTATTTGTATTTATGTCTTCCTGTATCAGCTTTTTAGCAAAATATCCAACTTTTTTTGAAATCATTGCTACAACTACTGTTGAGAACGTGATAATTCCAATCCCGCCAAGCTGAATTAATACCATAATAACTGTTTTGCCAAATAAATTATAAACCTTGCTTACGTCATTTACTGTAAGTCCTGTTACACAGACAGCCGATGTCGCTGTAAACATGCCTTCAAGTAAATTTGTCCTTTGTCCATTTTCTATTGCAATTGGCGAAGAAAGCAAAAAGCCGCCTATTAATATAATTATTATAAATGATACTAAGATTATGGTATAAGGGGAAATTTTCTTTCGTTTTACTAACATCAGAATCGCCTAACTTTCTGTTTATATAAAATTATTTTTAATTTTTAAATGATCCAAAAGTCAAAATCCTCACAAACTTGATCATATTTCTTATCTTTTCCTATTACGTCCGCAAACTCTTTAAAATCTTCTCCTGTTTTTCTCAAATATTCGTCATTTCCCACAATTTCTGCAATTTTTTCTGAAATTCCGTGCCATGCCTTATAAATGTCAGGTATAATTTTTAAACCTTCCTCAGTTATTTTTGTAAAGGAATTTTTCCCAGCCTTTTCCCTTTTTACATACCCTTTTGAAATTAATTTGTCGACAAACCTTGTAACTGTTGAAGGAGCTATTGCCAGAGTTTCTGATATTTCGTTTACTGTAAGCCCTTTTTTCTCCTCTTTCAGTATAATCATAAGAAACCCATGCGTTGGATAAATATCCATTTTTTCAAACGATTCTTCTGCTATTTTATTAACCATCCTAAACATTTTTGAAATTGTAAAGTAAATACATTTTTGAATTTCCATTTTCCCTTTATTCATATTTTTCACTTCCTTACTTTTTAAATTTGCTATTTATCTTTTGTTATATATTTTTCCCAGCAAAATAGCCATGTGAGTTTAATAATAATATACACAGGAATAGCGACAAAAGCACCTCCAATTCCAAATAACGCCCCTCCAACGAGAACTACCAGAAGAGTCGTAATCGGGTGCATTTCCACAGATTTTCCTGTAAGCCACGGTTTTACGATGTTTGCTTCTACCGTCTGTACAATGGTAATCATGACTACTATTAAAATCACAAGCTTGAACGACTTTGTAAAAGCATACAGTATCGCTGGAATCAGCCCAATAAAGGGCCCTATAAACGGAATCACGTTTCCAAACCCTACAATTACTGAAAAAAGAAGGCTGTAATCCATTTTCAGAAAATAAAAAATTATAAACGATACAACTCCAACTATCATACTGTCCAGAGCTGTTACAAGGATATATTTCCCAATAGTTTCATCCATATGCTTTATAAGGACTATCAAATCCTCCCTGTCCATATTCCGCAAAATCCGTTTAACCCCATTTTCAATGTTATCATAACTGAAAATCAGCATTATTGTGAAAATAGGTGTCATAAACAATAAGCTGAATGTGCTGCTTATTAATGAAAAACTTGAACCTAGCACTTTTATTACATTCGTTACAATTATGTCCTTAGAACTCATTATGGAACTTCTCAAATCAATGCTATTACTTTCAAGAAATCCAAAAAAGTTGTTTTGAAGTTTTTCCTGATTTTTTAGCAGAAAGTCGATAAGGCTTGATACCTGCTTTGTAAATATCGGCACAATTGTCAAGACTATATAAAGAAAAATCACAAAGAATATAGACAGTACAAGCAAAATTGCAAATGTGCGGTTCAGATAAAATCCTTTTTTCTTATCTTTATGTGAAATTTCATTAAACAGCTCTATTTTTTTTCTTCGTTCAGAATTACTTATGTTCATTTTTTCCACTCTTTCCAGCTCGTCAAGCTTGCTGCTCTTTAAAAAGCTCCTGTTTCTATCCTTTTCACTTATCATATCGATAAAAGGCATAAGGCAATACACAATTATAAACGAGAGAATAAATGGAAAAATGGTACTTGTCACAAGCCTTATGGGTTTTGCAAAATTGTCATAAACTCTAAAAAACAGCAAAATTGTCAAAAGCATCAGCACTGCCACAATTAAAATATTTCTTAATTTTAACAGCTTTTCCTCATCATAAAATTTCATTTGATTAATCTCCCTTTTTATATCTATTTTCTACTCTATCCAAAGGATTTTTCATTTTTCCTGTTAAACACAATATTAATCGGACATCCTTCAAATCCAAAATATTCCCTTAATTTATTTTCAATATATCTTTGGTAAGAAAAATGTATCAATTCTGGATTGTTGGCAAAAAATACAAATTTTGGCGGTGCCTGACTTACCTGCGTTGCATAGTTTATTTTTACTGCCCGCCCTTTTCTTGTAGGCACTGGATTCTGTGCTGTCATTTCTGCCAAAATCTGATTCAATAGTCCAGTTGTTATCTTTTTATGGTATTCCTCGTTAATAAATTTAGCCTGCTCCAGTATATTTAGTGTTCTTTTTCCAGTCAATGCGGAAATTGTAACAATCGGAGCGTAGTCCAGAAATGCCAAGTCCGCCTTTACTAGAGCCGTAAATTCCTTCACGCTGTTATTATTCTTTTCAATCAGATCCCATTTGTTCACAGCAATGATAATAGGCTTTCTTTCCTCATAAATCATTCCTGCGATTCTCTTATCCTGATCTGTTAAAAGTTCTGTTGCATCTAGCATCAGCACGCACACATCTGCTCTTTTTATCGCCTTTATCGCACGCAGCACGCTGTAATACTCAACATCGTCATCCACTTTTGATTTTCTACGTATTCCCGCTGTGTCAATTAATGTATAAGTTTCCCCGTTATATTTCAAGTTTGAATCAATCGTATCCCTAGTTGTTCCCGCAATATCGCTTACGATTGAACGCTCTTCATTCAGAAGTTTATTTACAAGCGAAGATTTCCCTGCGTTTGGCCTTCCAAGAATTGCAATGTTAAGCCCATTTTCAGTTTGCTTTATTTTCTTGTCCTCAAATTTATTAATTACAGCGTCCAGCAAATCCCCCAGATTTGTCTTATGTTCTCCAGAAATTCCAATAACTTCCTCAAATCCTAGTCCGTAAAACTCAAAAATATTTTCCTGATCACGCATATAATTGTCAATCTTGTTTACAGCCACGACAACCTTTTTATCCTGCCTTCTAAGCACCGTTGCCACATCCTCGTCAAGTCCAGTAATCCCAGCTTTTCCATCCACCAGAAATATAATTACGTCCGCCTCATCAATTGCAACCTGCGCCTGCTGCTTAATCTTTCCCATCATAAAATCTTCTGTTCTCGGCTCAAGTCCTCCTGTATCCACTAAGATGAACTCTTTTCCGCTCCACTCCATCTCACGGTATAGCCTGTCCCTTGTAACTCCTGGCTCATCCTTTACGATAGACAGCCTGTCGCCCACTAGCTTATTAAATAATGTTGATTTCCCTACATTAGGCCTACCAACAATTGCTACTGTATGTTTCATATTTTCCTCCGTTTTTATTTATTAAATTAGTCAGTTTTTTAACTGACTATATTATTTGCTGCTTTTATTTCAAAGACATGCAATATATTATTTTACCATACAACATTACAATATATTTTATCACATTTTTTGTATTTTTATTAGTCTTTTTTAATGATATTGCAGAAAAAGTGTAAATAAAACAAAGACTGGAGTATTATTTTATTTTTTTTATAAATATTTCAAAAAAAACACCTAAAACCTTCAAAATCCGATTCTCCAGTTTAGGCATCTCTTTAAAATCTAATCAAGCTTATGAAACTATTAATGGCAATAATAACGAAATAACAGCCATCAAAGCAGGTAATCCCTGCACTAAAAATATTTTTTTGGAAACTGTGACAGAACCGTAAATAGCCGCACAGATAATACAAATCAGGAAGAAAACTGCAATTTGAATTTGAAATTCTCCAGTTTCGATTAAACTCCATATTAATCCTGAGGCAAGAAAGCTGTTGTATAATCCTTGATTTGCCATCATTTTTTTTACACGTTCATCTTTTAAGAATTTTGAATCAAGTCCAAAATTTCGTTGTACAGTTTCGCTTTCATTGAAATACATTTCAAGAATTAATATGTAGTAATGCTCAATTGCCACGAATAATATTAATATGAATGCCAGTATGCTCAATATAATTCTCTCCCTTCTTTATATTTTTTATGTTCTTTATTTTTATCTTAATCCCTTACACTCAAGATTACAGGCTTCCCGTCAATAATGGCAAGGCTATGTTCATATTGTGCTGAACGTTTTCCATCTTTAGTAACCGCAGTCCACATATCAGATAAGATTTTAACTTTATAAGTTCCGACATTTACCATCGGTTCAACTGTAATTACCATTCCATCTTCGATTTTAGCCCCTGTTCCAGCTTTTCCATAATTTGGAATAATCGGATCTTCGTGCATTTCCTTTCCTACTCCATGTCCTGCAAAATCCCTTACAAGCGAGAATCCAAAACTTTCGACATATTCCTGAATGGCATGCCCAATATCACCAATTCTGTTTCCGGCATGTGCCGCCTCAATTCCTATATCTCTTGCCTTTTCAGTAACTTCCATCAATTTTTTAGAAGTTTCATCAATTTCCCCCACAGCATAAGTAATTGCTGCATCACCAAAATATCCGTCAAGCACTGTAACTGTATCGACTGTCAAAATATCCCCTTCTTTTAGTATTTGCTTTTTACTTGGAATGCCGTGTACTACGACTTCATTTACAGAGATACAAGTTGCAGCCGGGTAAGGAGGATACGGACGTCCTACATCGTAACCTTTTGTACCAGGGATGGCACCTTGGCTTCTAATGTAATCTTCAGCAATTTTATCCAGTTCGTATGTGCTAACTCCAGCTTTTACATGCTTTGGCAATACATCTTCAAAAAGTCTTGCAATTATTTCATTAGCTTTTTTTATTTTCTTTATTTCATCCAATGTTTTATAAATTATCATTTTTTGTACTTCTTCTTTCTAAATTTCTTCTTTTTTTATTTTTTATAGTGATAGCAATTTAAAATCATTTTATTGATCCAAATTCATTTCCTATTTTTCCAAAATATTAATTATATCTTTTGTAATTTCTTCCAGTTTTTTTGCACCGTCTACACTGTAAACTTTATTCTGTTTTTTGTAAAAGTCCAATACTGGCGCTGTCTGCTCGTTATAAACTGCCAAACGTTTTTTCACTGTTTCTTCATTATCGTCTGCCCTTTGCTCCAGATCTTCTGGATTTTCGTCAACTGGCGGATTGTATTTTATATGATAAATTTTACCAGTTTTTTTCGACACTCTTCTTCCTGTGATTCTTTCAATAATTTCTTCATCACTAACTTCAAGCGCAACAACTTTTTCAATTTTTCTGTTTGATTTTGCCAAAATTTTGTCAAGTTCCTCGGCTTGAGCCACAGTTCTTGGAAATCCATCCAGAATAAACCCTTTTTTACAGTCATCTTCCTGCAATCTTGCTTCCACAAGTCCATTTACGATGTCATCAGAAACTAATTTCCCTTCATCCATCAATTTTTTTGCTTCCAATCCTAGCGGAGTCTTATTTGTAATTGCCGCTCTTAAAATATCTCCTGTTGAAATTTGAGGAATTTTATATTTTTGAATCAATTCCTTTGCCTGAGTTCCTTTCCCTGCTCCCGGCGCTCCAAATAACACTATGTTCATAATTATTTATCCGATATTTAAAATTAAATACCGCTCCTTTCCAAATTTATTTTTTCATATCTAATTTTAACATTTTAACAGCCATTTTTCAATTTTCTTTTTCAAATTTTCAAAAAAATAACAAGAAAAGAAAAAAAACTGAATTGAATCCAGTTTTTTCTGCTAAAGAATTTTAGCTAATTTTAGTTAGAGCGGGTAATAAACCCTTCTATATTTTACCACATTTATATATTTTATCAATACCTTTTTTAAATTTTTTATTTTTTTTTAAATTTCCATTTTTTCATATTTTTTAAAATAATATTTCAATTCTTCTAAAATATCATTTCCCATTCCTTCTTTTTCCGTTTCTATATTAACGCACAAAAGTGGTTCATGCAGTGACAATCTGATTAAAAACCAGCTTTTCTGCCCCACATTTACTCTTACACCTTCATAGTTAGGCATTTCTAAGCTCCAACCTTCTTTTTTTCCAGCATATTCCCTAAAGTTTTCCACGATTTTTTCTCCACAAACTCTAAAATCTTTACCCTTTATAGGAATTCTTATTTCTATTTCCTCAGCAGGCTCAGACAGCTCATTTAGAACATCTGTAAATTCAATGCCTTTTTCTCTGCTCTCCACAAGCTGAATCAAAAGCCTTGCAGCCATGTATGCTCCGTCATCAAGAAAATAGTTTTCTTTAAATGCCGAATGTCCTGACGTTTCTATCGCAAGAGGGGAGTATTTCCCTTCGCCGTTCAGTCTTATGGCTTCATTTATAACGTTCTTATATCCTCTCTGGAATCTGTGGTGAATACCTCCACGGCTTTCTATAAACTCCTTTAGCCCTGCCGATGTAACCGAATCCGTCACAATTATCCCGCCGGAATGCTTTTTTAACAATATTTCACTAAGCAGCGCAATAAGCTTGTTTCTGTTAATTTCACGGCCATTCTTGTCTATAAAGGCGCTTCTGTCCCCATCCGCATCAAATATTATTCCAAAATCTGCATTGTTATCAAGAACAGCTTTTTTTATTGATTCTATCGCTTCTTTTGCTTCAGGATTTGGAATGTGATTTGGAAAGTCGCCATCAGGATTTAAAAACTGGCTTCCAGTCGTATCTCCGCCTAGAACCTCTATTACCTTTTCAGCAAAAAATCCCGCAGCCCCATTTCCTGCATCTATCACTATCCGTAAGTTTTTTAGAGGTTTATTCCCTTTCCCAATTTTATTTTTTATCAGTTCGCATATATATGAAGCATAGTCATCTGCCAAATTTTTTACAATTTCTACACCTTTTTCTTCTTTAATCAAAATTTTTTCTTGTTTTTCGGCCATTTCCAGAAATTCAGCAACATCGCTTTTTTGAAGTCCTCCGTTTTTTGTAAAGAATTTAATCCCGTTGTAGTAGCTTGGCAAATGGCTTGCAGTTATCATCATTGCGCCATCAGCTTTATAATCCTCAAATATCGTAGCCATAAAAAGCGACGGTGTTATCGACATTCCACAGTCGTATACATCAATTCCCATTTCCACCAAGGTTTTTCTTATAACTTCTGAAAATTTAGGTCCTGTATGCCTTGCATCGTATCCAACTGCCACTTTAACCTTTCTGTTTTCAGCCTTTGCGGTTTCATCGCATTTTTCAGTTATCCAAAGCCCAAACCCTTTTGCTATGAATTCAACTTCCTTTTCAGATAAATTGATGTCTTTGTCCTCATATTTTGAAACTATTCCCCGAATGTCAGTTCCGCTTATCATATTTTTCAAATCCATAAAAATACCTCTCCTTTCAAGTAAAGCCATACCTATTCTCCTCATTATGAAAATTAGTATGGCTTTTCTATCATTGCTCACTTATTTACTATTTTAAATTATTTAGTACTATTTCTATAATATCCTTCGCTCTAAGCCCATAATTCGTAAGCATAGTTTCTCCATCTGCACTTTGTCCAAAAATATCCTGTATTCCGTGTTTTATCACTTTTGTAGGGTGAACTTCTGACAAGTATTCTGAAACTGCGCTTCCAAGTCCTCCAATTACAGAATGTTCTTCACTTGTTACAATAAATTTACATTCTTTTGCAGCTTTTAGAACTGTTTCTTTATCTAGCGGCTTTATCGTAGAAACATTAACCACTCTTGCCTTTACACCTTTTTCTTCCAGTAATTTCGCCGCCTCAAGAGCTTCTGAAACCATAAGTCCTGTCGCTAAAATTGCCACATCGTTTCCTTCTGTCAAAGTTGCGGCTTTCCCTATTTCAAATTTATAGTTTTCATCAAATAATACTGGAATATTCAGTCTTCCCAATCTTACGTAAACAGGCCCTTTGTATTCGGCTGCTGCAAAAATCATTTTTTCTGTTTCAACCGCATCTGCTGGCGATAGCACCACCATTCCTGGAATTGCACGCATCAAAGCCATATCCTCAACTGACTGGTGCGAACCTCCATCCTCTCCCAGCGAAACTCCTGCATGAGTTGGACAAATCTTAACATTTAACTGCGGATATGCCACCGAGTTTCTAATCTGATCAAATGCACGTCCTGCCGCAAAATGTGCAAAAGTTGAGGCAAACGGTATTTTCCCAGTCGTTGCAATACCTGCCGCTGTTCCAATCATATCAGCTTCTGCAATCCCGACATTTATATGTCTTTCTGGAAACTCTTTTTTAAAATATGCAGTCATTGTTGACTTTGACAAGTCTGCTTCCAGCACTACCACATCTTTATTTACTTTTCCCAATTTAACTAACGCTTCTCCATAAGCTACTCTAGTTGATTTTTTTTCCATTCTCATATTCTCCTATTTTTATATTGATATTTGGTCTTTTCTAAAAGTTTATAATTCCTGTTTACACAGTAGACCTGTTCGATAACATGAGTTCTTTTATTTACACAAGGTGTCAAGACCCCTTGCTTCAGAACACTTATTTTATCAAATCTTAAATATGTATAGTTTCCGAGCAAGCCTAGTAATTTCAATCTTAGATCAACTCTTCCATTGCCTTATTGTATTCTTCATCACTTGGAGCGGCTCCATGGAATCCTGCATTATTTTCCATAAATGAAACACCTTTTCCTTTTACAGTGTTTGCAACTATTACTGTTGGCTGTCCTTTCACAGTTCTTGCTGTCTCAAAAGCATTTATGATTTCTTCATAATTGTGTCCATCAATCTCAATTACATTCCATTTGAAAGCCTTGAATTTTTCTCCAACTGGAGCGACATCCATTACATCCGAAACTTTTCCGTCAATCTGCAAGTTGTTATAGTCAACTATCGCAACTAAATTGTCAAGCTTGTAATGTGCAGCTGTCATAGCCGCTTCCCAAACTTGCCCTTCCTGCAATTCTCCATCTCCTAAGATTGTATAAACTCTGTAATCGTTATTGTAAATTTTTGCACTTAAAGCCATTCCGTTTGCTGCAGATAGTCCTTGTCCAAGTGAACCTGTTGACATTTCAACTCCAGCCAGCTTTTTCATATCAGGATGCCCCTGAAGCGGAGAGTGCCATTTTCTAAGTGTTGGAATAAGATTCTTTCCTTCATCTCCTAAAAATCCTTTTTCAATCAAAGCCGCATACAGTGCAGGAGCAGCATGCCCTTTACTAAGAACTAATCTATCCCTGTTTTCCATTTTTGGATTTTCTGGGTCAATGTTCATTTCCTTCCAGTAAAGCACAGCCAGAATATCAGCAATCGAAAGTGAACCTCCTGGATGTCCTGATTTTGCCCTGTAAATCATTTCAATAATGTCTTTTCTCAATGTTTTTGCCTTTTTTTTCAAATCTTCAATTCTCATAAAAGCCTCCTAAAATTAATATTAAAAAGAGAGCGGCCATAAAACTGGGAACTCTCTTTATTTTTAAAAAAAGCAGTATCTACTTGTTTAACAGTTCTATATACTGCTTAACTAACTCTATCTTTTCTGAACTCATCTCCATCAGATTTCTGATTATTTCTCCAATATTTATATCAGAAAACTCCTCGATTATCTCATTAGTCAGCTCTTTTTTCAAATCTGACATATCTTTATCTGTATAGCCTATTATTTTAAACAGTGTAAGATGATCTATCTTCAAAATTTTGGCAATTTTTTTGAGTAAAAGAGGGTTTGTCATATTATGTTTGCCTGATTCCAGATTGGATAAATAAGCCGGACTGATTTTTAGCATTTCTGCCATTTCTCTTAGTCCTATCTTTTTTTGCAGTCTTTTATTTTTTATATAGTATCCTAATGCTTCCACAAGATTGGAGTTAGTTTTTATACTGTCATTTTCAGCCATTTCTTCACCTTATTAATTTATTGTACATAATATAATATCATAATTTTATGATTTTGTGAACTGCTGAAACCTTACTGTATAATAAATGCAGTTTTATAGTTTATTTTTTCTTTTGTCCGTAATAGGCATTAGCCCCATGTTTTCTCAAAAAATGTTTGTCCAGTAATTCCTGTTGCATTGGTTTGATGTCTTTATTTACTATTTCAGTAAACATTGCCATTTTTGCAACTTCTTCCAGAACAACTGAATTGTAGACAGCTTCATCAGGGTTTTTCCCCCAAGTGAAAGGTCCGTGACTATTTACAAGAACTCCTGGAATATACTGAGGGTTTAGTTTCCTTTTTTCAAAAGTTTCTATAATCACTGTCCCTGTTTCCTTTTCATATTCGCCGGCAATTTCTTCAGGCGTCATTTTTCTTGTACAAGGTACTGAACCATAAAAATAGTCAGCATTTGTTGTTCCGTAGGCAGGTATGTCTCTTCTACTTTGAGCCCATATTGTGGCATTTGTTGAATGAGTATGAACAATTCCTCCTATTGAAGGAAACTTTTTATAAAGTTCAATATGTGTAGGAGTATCTGATGAAGGGTTTAAATCACCTTCCACAACATTTCCATCCAGATCCACCACTACCATATCTTCCACTTTCATTGTTTCATAGTCCACACCGCTAGGTTTTATAACAATTAGATTTTTTCCCCTGTCAATTCCGCTCACATTTCCCCAAGTAAATAATACTAGCCCTTTTTTTGGCAATTCTAAATTTGCCTTAAATACTTGCTCCTTTAATTTTTCCAGCATTAGATAAATCCACCTTCCTTCATTTTATCCAGCATCCATTGCTTTGCCTTTTTTACTTCCTCAATTGGATTATCCGATTTTTCAGTCCACATTTCTATCAAAAAAGGTCCTTTATAATTTAATTCCTTTAATTTTTTAAATACTTTTGGAAAATCTACACATCCTTCTCCAAAAGGCACTTCCTTAAATTTCCCTTCAAAAGTGTCAGTTACTGCTAAAGTGTCTTTCAAATGGATTCCTGTTATTTCTCCATTTTTTATTCCAAGTTCCAATTCTTTCAGCGTGTCATTTTCAGGCCATGCCGTCAAATTTCCTACATCAGGATAAACCTTTAACCATGGAGATTTAATTATATTGGCATATTCCATATATTTTGAAATGGAATTTATAAATGGATGATCCATAATTTCTATTGACAATGTTACATTATATGAAGAAGCCCATTCTACTGCTTTTTTCAAGTTTTCAGTAAAATATTTTTTAGTCTGCTCGTTGCCTGTTTCGTAATAAACATCGTATCCAGCCATCTGAATCGTTCTAATTCCCATTTTATCTGTAAAGATTATTGCCTTTTGCATAAGCTCCATAGCCTTTTCCCTAATCTTTTCATCCATGCTTCCCATTGGAAATCTTCTATGTCCACTAAAGCACATTGACGGAATTCTAACTCCTGTATCTATTAACGCCTTATGAATCCTGTTTATTTCATCATTAGTCCAGTCCAGCCTTGCAAGCCTTTCGTCAGTTTCATCTATCGAAATTTCCACAAAATCATAACCACATTCCTTAACCAGCTTTATTCTTTCCACCCAGTCAATATCCTTAGGAAGAGCCTTTTCATATATTCCCAAATTTAATTTGTTTAAATTTTTCATATTACTCCTCTATTTTATTTAAATTGTTCAGCAATCTTTAAAAACTCTACCCTCAAGTATCCAGATTAACCATTTCTATTTAAAATTTATAAAATGAATACTTAAGGGTAAAAATGTTTAATTTTAAAATTTTTCAAGATTATTTCCAATATTTATCAATTTCTGCTTTAAATGCTCTTGCCGCCGCTGCCGGATCATCCGCTTCAGTAATTCCACGTCCTGCAATAAATGTAAATACATCAACACCTTCAAATAATTTAAGCGTATCTGTATTTAACCCTCCTGTTACAGAAACCTTGAATCCCATTTCAATTAATTTCTTGACTTTAGTCAAGTCTTTTTCTCCCCAAGTTTCTCCAGCCAGCAAGGCATCTCTGCTTTGATGGTAAATAGCCTGATTAATTCCCGCATCTAGCCAAAGCTGAGCTTGTTCATAAGTCCAGTCGCCATACAGTTCCACTTGAATTTCTCCTCGTTCTCCACGCACTTCCTTTATAGCTTTTAACGCCGCTTTCATTGTAGGAATTGTAGCAGAACAGATACATGTCATCCAGTCCGCTCCACGAACTGCATTATTTTTAGCAACTGTTCCTCCTGCATCTGCGCATTTTGTATCTGCCACTATTATTTTTTCAGGAAACAAGTTTCTCAGTACTTCCACTAATTCGCTCCCAACTTGTAATAAACACACAGTTCCAGCTTCTATCACATCAACTTCTTTTCCAACTGATACTGCCGCTTTTATTGCACCTTTTAAGTCAGAATGATCTAATGCTACTTGTAATAATGGTTTTGCCATTTGTTTTCTCCTCCTATTTTATACTTTTTCTTCTATCAATTTATAAATGTCTTCCGGTTTTTTTGCTTTTCTAATTTTATCAAAAATTTCCTCGTCATCAAAAAGCATCACTATTTGAGGAATAGCTTCACCTGCGTGAACTTCTGCATTTTCAGCGGCCAGTCCAATTAATATGTCAACTTCCTGTCCATCTGGAAATGACACTGGTTCCTTTAATGTTATAAAACTGAAAGAACTCTTATTTACTCCCATTTCAGGTCTTTCATGCGGCATTGCTAATCCTGGTGCCAATATATAAAATGGCCCCAGTTCTTTTGTTCTTTCTATTATGCTTTCAATATATTTTTGTTCTATTGAATTATTTGCTGCAAGTGGAGCCATGCACGTTTTTATAGCCTCTTCCCAGCTATCTGCCTCCTGCTGCAGCACAACAGAATTATTTTCCTTCAAGGAATCCAATAAATTCATAAAAAGTTTTCCTCCTTATTTAATATACAGTTTTTCTTATGCAATTCCAGCTTCTTTTAATTTACTTTCAAGCTCTTTTTCATCAAGTAAATTTAAAAGTCCAACTATTTTTGTATTTGGTCCGCCTTTTAATTCAGGCGCAATATGAGTTGAGGCAATAACCAAGTCATAATTTGAAAGTCCTGATTTAGCTTCTCCCAGGCTGCATGAATTTACATCTGCCTGTACTCCCAATTTTTGCAATACTTTTCCAACTTTTAATTTCATAATCATACTTGTTCCCATTCCGCTTCCGCAAACTGCTAATACTTTAATCATTTATGATCACTTCTTTCTTTATTTTTATTTTTTTATTAAAATTCTTAATTTTCTTCCAAATCTACAGTTCCTTCATAATACTGCTCTTTATTTTTAGATTTTGCATATTGAATTTGAGGAATTATTAGCATTGTAACAATTACTAGCACATATCCTATTATTCCTAAATATTTCATTATAAATCCTTGTCCAAGCCACAGTGTACTTTGATCTATATTTCCATGCCATCCTCCAAAATCGGATAATCCGAACAATATTACTGCCGCCGCTCCTAAGAATACCTGCAATACTCCTGATAATGCTGATAAAATAAATGCCGCCCTTGCACCGCCACGTTTATCTGCAAATACTGCGATTGTCGCATTGTCAAAGAATACTGGAACGAATCCTGTTATAATGAATATTGGAGATTTAAATATCAGTAACAGCGCTATTGAAATAAATTGAGCCACTGTTCCTACTAAAAATCCAAACAATACCGCGCTTGGTGATCCGAATCCATATGTTGCCGCACAGTCAACCGCTGGGAATGATCCTGGTAAAATTTTATTTGAGATTCCTTGGAATGACACTGTAAGTTCTGATACGAACATTCTAACACCTGTTTTCAATATTGTTAAATAAACTGCAAATGACAATGTTGTCGATATGACGTAAGTTCCGAACCATAGTTTTTTAGGATCGTATGCGCTTACTATATCTCCACCTTTTATAGATGTAAAATGGTTAGGCCCTAAAACTAGCATTATTCCGCCAAAGAATATCATCATTATTAACCCTGTTGAAATAATATCGTCATGCAGCATTGAAAGCCAATTTGGCAATTTCAAATCATCTAAACGTTTTTTAGGATTTCCCAATTTTGGCGCCAATTTATCAGCTGCCCATACTGCGAACATTTGCTGATGCCCTATCGCAAATCCTGCATTTTCAGTCAATCTTTGAGTAGGCTCTACTGACAAGTTAGATCCTACAGCCCAGTAAATTCCAACAAATATACCGATTAACACTACTCCCGTAACATTTCTGAACTGCGGGAATAAAAAGAATAACATCCAAGTAGCTGTTTGTGCTTGCTGCTGCATAATATGCCCTGTTATGAATAATGTTCTGATTTTAGTTATTTTTCTAAACAATACTAGCAGTATATTTAAAATAAACCCTATTAATAAAGCCGTCATAACCGAAGCTGTTGTCTGCCCTATTGTTTTTAACGCCGCTTCTACTGCCTGCAATCCAAAATATGGATCAATAACCGCCGCTTTTAACTGAAATTCTTTTCCCAGCGCTTCCAGTATAGGTCTAAAAGTTACAACTAGCCCTTTAGCCCCTACATTTAATATCATATATCCAACTGTCGCTTTAATAAATCCTCCGATTGCTTCATAGATTTTTTTCCCCATGAACAAGTATCCGAAGAAAACTAACAAACCTACAAAAAACTCAGGCTTTGTCAAAATATTTTGTGCAAACCACTTTCCAATTAACATTAAGAACTCCATGATTTCCTTCTCCTTCTAAATTGTAATTTCTATATTTAAATATTAGTTTTTATGTGATATGATTTTTATATCATTATTATAAGAATGATTTAAATGGCAAATCAGGCTCTATTGTGAATGCGTCTTCAAATCCTCTTCTGTACATATATTCCATATCGTCTTTATTATCAGGGAATACAAATTTCCCTCCAGGCTGCCATATGTATGGCTTAAATTCATATTTCATTCTGTCTTTTCTGTAATTCCACAATAAAGTGATTTCTTTCGGATCAGCCATAAAATTAGACCAGATGTCATGGTGTAATGGAATAACTACTTGTGTCTTTAATTCTTCTGCCACTCTTAGCACATCTGAAGAAGTCAATTTATCTGTCATTCCTCTAGGGTTTTCTCCATACCCTACAAATGCCACGTCCACTTTGTTTTCATTTCCATGTTTTACAAAATAGTTTGAATGGTGCGAATCTCCTGCATTGTAAATATTTCCGCCAGTTGTTTCAACTAGATAGTTTACTGCCATTTCATCCATTTCAGGCGGTAAATTTCCTTTTAATGTTACATCTTCAGCAACTGTTAAAAGCATAGTTCTGTCAAATGATTCCAATGCTTTTATTTTCGCATCTTTGATTACTATTTCATCTCCTGGTTTCATTTGTACAAGTCTGTCTTCAGGCACTCCCCATTTTCTCCAAATTTCAATACATGTTTTTGGCCCTATGAATTTTGCTTCTGGACAATTTTTTACAACTGCCGCCGCAACATTTACATCTATATGATCACTGTGGGAATGTGTTGCAAGCAATGCATCCAGCCCTTCTATCGCAAAAGGATCTATAACACAAGGAGTAAGTCTTAAATTAGGCTGCAAAGCTACACATCCAACTGCTCTTTGATGTTGATGTTTAGGCTTCATAAGTTTATTCTTTTGACTTCTTTTACCTGTTGCTACCCAGATATCCATTGCAATATTTGCATTTCCTTCTGTCTTTATCCAAAGTCCCATGTTTCCAAGCCACCACATTGCTACAGTATTTGGTTTTACTACTGTTTCAGCTATTTCCTCATTTAACCAAGTTCCCCATTCAGGGAATGTTCCCAAAATCCAAGATTCTCTTGTAACTTCATCTACTTTTGACATAATTGTCCCTCCTAAAATTATTTTGTTATTAAATTGTTTAAAGTGTTTTCTTTTTGCTAACAATAGTATACCTTGTTTTTTTAAAAAGTCAATAGCATAAAAAAAGTTTTTTTGTCAAAAGCTCCTTTATACTAAATCCCATTTAAAAAATAGAAGTAAAGTTCTATAATAATTAATTTGATAACTTTGTTAAAAAAATCAAATTTAATTCTTAAGTATCCATCTTAAAGACTTTTATAATTTTATTTATAAATATTATGATTAATAATAGTTTTATCTATTTTTTTATAACGTAAGGGCATCAGACGCCATGCCCTTACAACCCCGCTTACGCAAAACTTTCTTATAAAGAAAAAATAAAACTCGCTTCGTAAAAACTACGCTCAGACAGTTATTTTTCCTTTAACGAAATTTTGCTTATTTAATATTTTTAAAATGTAAAAGCCTAAAACTTAAATATAATAATCTTTATAATTTAATATATAATGTCGTGATTTTTTTGGAATGAAAACGACTGTTTGAGCGTTAGCGAGTTTCGTTTTTATTTTAAAAAAATGCTTAGACAAGCCAGGGTTGCAAGGGAAATGGCGATTGATTTCCCTTGCTTTATAAAAAAAACATAAAAACTATAGGAAAGATATTTATTATAAGCAGTTTTTTTAAACAAAAATCCCTTATATGGATACTAAACGATTAAATTTAATTAAAGGATATTTTAATAGCTATAACTAGAAGTGCCTGTTTCAAAATTTATAGACAGTTCACTTAAAAATTGGGTAAAAATAAAAAACCATCTCAAAAAGCCAAAAAAACTTTTCAAGACAGTTTTCAAAAACAAATATTCTAATTTCTTAATTTTATCCTCCTAGATAAGCCTTCTTAATCTCA
Organism: Leptotrichia sp. oral taxon 223; assembly: GCF_013394795.1. Lineage (NCBI taxonomy): Bacteria > Fusobacteriati > Fusobacteriota > Fusobacteriia > Fusobacteriales > Leptotrichiaceae > Leptotrichia > Leptotrichia sp. oral taxon 223. The sequence goes on along the minus strand of NZ_JABXYU010000001.1, from coordinate 1,549,204 downwards.
GGATTTGTAAGCAGTTCCTTTCCTGTTCCTTCCAGAATAATTTTTCCAGTTTCCAGAACATAGCCCCTGTCTGCAATTGAAAGCGCCATATTGGCATTTTGCTCTACTAACAGCACAGTTACGTTCTCTTCTTTATTAATTTTTACAATAATGTTGAAAATTTCCTGCACTAATAATGGTGCCAGTCCCATTGACGGCTCATCCAGTAATAGCAACGAAGGGCTTGACATCAAGGCTCTTGCCATTGCCAGCATTTGCTGTTCTCCTCCACTCATTGTTCCTGCCAGTTGTTTTTTACGTTCGGCAAGTCTTGGGAACAGCGAGAACATATGTTCCATGTCTTTTTTTATTTGCTCTGTATCATTTCTTGTGAATGCTCCCATTTCCAGGTTTTCCAGTACAGTCAGTTCTGTAAAGATTCTACGTCCTTCTGGCACGTGTGCCATTCCACGGCTGACAAGCTTGTACGCATCAATATTGGTTACATTTTCTCCATTTAAGGAAATTTCTCCCGATTTTATTGGTACAAGCCCTGAAATAGCGTGAAGTGTGGATGTTTTCCCCGCACCATTTGCACCAATTAGAGAAACGATTTCACCTTTTTTTATCTGAAATGAAATGCTTTTTATAGCGTGAATCCCGCCGTAATACACATTTAGATCATTTACATTTAAAATATTCACATTTCCTCCTTTTTGCTAATTTTATTAATTTTCCAAGTTAAATTTATTCTCCCAGATAAGCTGCAATAACTTCCTTATTATTCTGAATCTCATCAGGCAGCCCTGAAGCAATAATTTTTCCAAAATTTAGCACATAAAGTCTTTCACAAATTCCCATTACCAAGTCCATATCATGCTCGATTAGCAGGATTGCAATTTTAAATTTATTTCTTATAAAACTGATTGTGTTCATTAATTCCTTAGTTTCATTCGGGTTCATTCCCGCCGCAGGCTCATCCAGCAGCAATAATTTCGGATTTGTAGCCAAAGCCCTTGCTATCTCCAGTTTTCTCTGCTGCCCGTAAGACAAGTTTCCAGCTGTAATATTTGCCATTTCAGCCATATCAAAAATATCAAGTAAATCAAGTGCCTTATCTGTTATTTCCTTTTCTTCCTTCCAAAATCTGGGAAGCCTGAAAATTGCTTCAAAAGTGTTGTAGCTCATGCTACTGTTAAGTGCCATCTTTACATTGTCAAGCACCGTCAGTTCCTTAAACAGCCTTATATTCTGAAATGTTCTGGCAACTCCTAAAGCAACTATCTGTGGAGTAGTTTTTTTATTTATACTAATCTGATTTATAGAAATATCTCCGTCAGTAGGCTTGTAAACACCTGTCAGCAAATTAAATATTGTCGTTTTCCCAGCTCCATTTGGTCCAATTAGCCCAACCAGTTCACCTTCCTTTATTTCAATATTTACATCGTCAACGGCTCTTAGCCCGCCAAAAGATATTCCTAAATCTGTCGTTTTTAATAGTGACATATTTTTCTCCTATTTTACTTCTTTTTTATATTTTATTAAAAATTTGTTTTTAATCCTCTTTTTTTTCATTCTTGCTATTTCTATAATTTCTAATCCGATTAATTCTTCTCTTTGTTCCTGCAAATGTAAATTCCTTTGTTCCAAAAATCCCTTTTGGACGGAAAATCATTAACGAAATCAATATAATTGCATAAATTAGATATCTGAACTGCGAAACATCTCTTAACCTTTCATTTAGTAAAGTCAAAATCATCGCAGCAACAATCGCTCCTGTGATACTTCCAAGCCCTCCAAGCACCACCATAACAAGTATTTCTATCGAGAACAAAAAGCCAAATTTATCAGGTGTTAAAATTCCTACATTATGTGCAAATAATGATCCGCCCACTCCAGCAAAAAATGCTGAAAAAGCAAATCCATAAAGCTTTACACGATTTAACCCGATTCCAATATTTTCTGCCGCAATTTCATCTTCCCTTATTGACAAAATTTCTTTTCCTTTTCGTGAAGTCATTGCCATTGTAATTATAACAATAGAAATAATTACAATAAAATACGTATTTGAAAAATCTAGAATTGTCGGAATATTGTTAAGTCCAGTTGCTCCGCCTAAAAAATCCAGATTCTGAATGATGTATTTTATGATTTCCCCAAAGGCAAGCGTAATAATCGCAAGATAGTCTCCTCTTAGCCTAAGCGTGCTTCCGCCAACTAAAAATCCGAATACAGCCGCAACAAGCCCTCCAAATAATGATACTAAAACTAATTGTATAATTGGAGGCAAATTGTAATTTGCCAGTATTTTTGAAATAAATGCCGCTGAATATCCACCTATCGCTATAAATCCAGCCTGCCCCAGATTAAGCTGCCCCATAAGCCCTACTGTTATATTCAGGCTTACTGCAAATAATACATAAATTAATACGTTTATATAAATTCCTTTTGTATAGCTGAAAGCATCATTTGGATCAAAGGTAAAACTCAAAATAATATAAAGCGCAATTATTGAAATAAATGTGACTACATAATTTTTTACATTCAGCCTGTTAAAGTAATTTAAGCTCTGCCATTTATATTCTTTTGTTTCTTTATTATTGTTATTCTGTTCATTTTGCTTTTTTTCCGTACTGTTTACATTTTTTATTTTTATATCTTTATTATCTTTTTCCATATTTCCCATTTCCTCCTTTCCAATTATACTTTTTCCTTCATATTCTTTCCAAATAGTCCATTTGGTTTAAAAATCAATATCAATATTAACACGCCAAACACAATAGGATTTGCCCAAGTTGTAAGCGATGAACCTTTTACATACGCTTCAAGAAGCCCTAAGACATATCCTCCAACCATAGCTCCCGGAATACTTCCAATTCCTCCAAATACAGCCGCAATAAACGCCTTTAATCCTGGCAGCATTCCCATGTACGGCTCAATTTGCGGATAAACAATTGCATATAATGCTCCACCTAATGCACCAAGTCCAGATCCAATTGCAAATGTTATAGCAATAGTCCTGTTCACATTAATTCCCATAAGCTGTGCCGCCCCCGTATCCTGAGAAACCGCCCTTGTCGCTTTTCCTAGTTTTGTATTTTTAATAAACAGGTTTAAAGCAATCATGCAAATTGATGTAACCGCTATTACAAATATTGTAAGCATGCTGATATGCAAAAATCCTAGACTGATTTTATTATTATTTGATAAAAATGCCGGTATGTACTTCTGATCAATAACTTTTGGATTTGCGCCAAATATTATAAGCGCTAGACTTTCCAATAAAAAGCTCATTCCAATAGCTGTTATAAGTGCCGAAATTTTAGGTGCATTCCTAATCGGACGGTATGCAAAAAAGTCGATTACAACTCCCAGAATGGCACACAAAACAATTGACAAAATAATAGCCACAATTAGCGGCATCCCGTGTGACACGGCAATTAAAGTTGCATAAGCCCCCACCATAAGTATATCCCCATGTGCAAAATTTATAAGCTTAACGATACCGTAAACCATTGTATATCCCAACGCAATCAAGGCATAAATACTTCCAGTCTGCAGTCCGTTAATAGTCTGTTCAATAAAACTCTTTAACATATTTAAAAACTCCTCATACTTTTTTACTTAATACGCTCTATTTTTCATTCATATACTTAAGCAACTTTAAAATCATACTTTTTCCATATAATTAAATATAATCTTAAAGCTGCTTACATATATTTACCCAAATCAATTTCTTATTTCTAGACAAAAAAAGTTTCAGACTGTTAGAAGAAAAAAACTTTCTCCTAACAACCGAACTTTATTAAATAATTATCTTAAATTATTTGTTTATTTATTTTTAGAATTTTTCCTTCAATGCAAGTTTTCCATCTTTTACTTCAATAAACGTAACTTTTTTCTCAGGATTTCTTTCTGCGTCGTATTTTAACGAACCTGTAACCAAAGTCCCGTTAAAGTTTTTGATTGCTTCTTTTATTGCATCTTTTGAAGATAAATCAGAAACATTTTTTAATGCTGTTTCCAAAATAGTTCCTGTGTCATATCCTAAAGCGGCAAAGATGATTGGATCTATTTTATATTCATTTCTGTATGCGGCAATGAATTTCTGAACATTTGGATCAGGATCGTCTGGTGCAAACTGGCTTGCAAAAACTGCTCCATTTGCAACTTGTCCAAAGTTAGTCTGGATTCCATCCCATCCATCTCCACCCATAAATTGAGCGTTTATTCCAAGTTCTTTTGCCTGTGTCAAAATAAGTCCAATTGTATTGTAGTAATCTGGTACGAAAATTACGTCAGAATTGTATCCTTTTACTTTTGTAAGCAATGCTCTAAAGTCCTTGTCATCAGCAGTATACTGCCCTTCTTTCACTTGAATCCCTTCTTTTTTAGCCTGTTCCTTAAATGCGTTGGCAAGCCCGACAGAATAGTCGCTTCCTGTATTAGTTAAAACTGTAATATTTTTATAGCCTTTTGCTTTTGAATACTTTGCAACAACGACACCTTGATAAGGATCTGTAAATGTAGTTCTATAAACAAAATCTTTTCCCTTTGTGATGTCAAATGCAGTTCCAGTCGCTGTAATCATAGGAATTTTAGCCTGCTGTGCAAGCGGTGCAATTGCAAGAGATGGCCCAGATGTTACTTCTCCTACAAAAATGTCAATTTTATCCTGTGAAACCATTTTTTTAAAGGCATTAATAGCTTCCTGCACATCACCTTTACTGTCCGCTTCCACAATTTCAATTTTTTTACCGTTAATCCCACCAGCAGCGTTTATTTCCTTTACTTTCAATTTAAATCCGTTTATTGTACTTGTTCCATATTGTGCCACGTTTCCAGTCAATGCTCCTATAACACCAACTTTTATAACATTTTTGTCCTTAGATGCCTTTGCTCCGCAGCTTAATACGAACAATGCCAATAATGAAACTAAAAATAATATTTTTTTCATTGTTATTTTCTCCCTCACTATGTTTATTTTTTTTGTAGATATTTTTTTTATTAAAATTTTTCTTTCAATGTAAGCTTTCCGCCTTTTACTTCAATAAATGTAACCGCTTTTTCAGGGTTTCTATCAGCATCAAATTTTAATTTTCCAGTAATTAAATCAATACCGCTAACTCCATTCATAGCTTCCTTTATAGATGTCCCTGACAAATCTTTTGCAGATTTTAGCGCAGCTTCTATAATTTCCACTGTGTCATATCCAAGCGCAGCAAACATTATTGGTTCCTTATTAAATTTAGCTTGATAAGCCTTCATAAATTTCTGAACATTTTCAGCCTTATCCTCTGGAGAAAATTGGCTTGCGAAAATTGCACCTTCTGCAACTGCTCCAAAGTTAGTCTGAATTCCATCCCATCCATCTCCGCCAAAATACTGAGCATTGATTCCCAGATCTTTTGCCTGAGAAATAATCAATCCGATTGTATTGTAATAATCAGGTATAAAAATAGCCTGTGGATTTTGTCCTTTCACTTTTGTCAAAATCGCTTTAAAATCTTTGTCGTCATTTGTATACTTTTCTTCAGTAATAATTATTCCATCTTTTTTAGCCTGCTCCTTAAACGCATTTGCAATTCCTACAGAATAATCATTCGAAGAATTAGTCAAGATTGCAATTGACTTTACACCTTTAGATTTTGCATATTTTGCAGTGGAAGTCCCTTGATAAGGATCTGTAAATGTCGTTCTGAATACAAAATCTTTTCCTTTTGTAACATCAAGGCTTGTAGCAGTCGCTGAAATTAAAGGAACTTTTGCACTTTGAGCAAGCCCTGAAATAGCCTGTGAAGTAGAAGACATAACTTCTCCAATTACAACATTCACCTTATCTTGCGAAACCATTTTCTTAAACGCATTCACTGACTCCTGCACATCACCTTTACTATCCGCAATGACAAGCTCGATTTTTTTCCCATTAATCCCGCCTGCATTGTTAATAGCTTCAACTTTCAGTTCAACGCCTTCTTTTACAGCAGTCCCGTACTGTGCATAATTTCCTGTAAGCGGTGCAATAACACCTATTTTTATAACATTGCTGTTGGCAGCTTTTTTCCCGCAGCTAATAATAAAAACGGTGACTAGCAACATCATCATAAATAATTTTCTCATCTCGTTAACATCCTTTCCCTATTTTTAAATATCAAAGCATAACCAAAACCAAAACATGCTCAAACTTCTCAAAAATCAGATTTATAGGAACAAAATAAAACAAAATTTAATTGAAATATCCTAAACTTTTAAGTTTGGTTTTAAAATAATCTCATTATTATATCTCATAATTTTTTATTGATTAAATATAGGCTATAACTTTATTATATGTTTATTATTATACCATAAAAGGCTAAAGAAATGAAATTATTTTTAAAAAACTTCCAAAAAAAAACTACCACAAATGTGATAGTAAAAAATATTTTAATTATAAATATTTATTTTTTTATATCCGATTAAAAATCAACTTAATATTAGTATCCTAAATTGAAGTCATAACCTACACCAAGAGATACTCTTTTGTAGTTAGCATTATATTTAGATTTAACACCTAAAGGTCCTTCATAGTCATATTTACCTTTGTTTTCTTTGTACATAAGTTCTACGTTTACGTTGTTGAAGTTAACTCCTCCACCTACAGCGTAGTATGCTCCACCTTTAGCTTTATATTTTCCTAAAGTACCGTAATCATGATTTCCATTATTGAATGAATATCCTAAATCACCTTTAACATAAGGTTTAACAACTGTTTGTGTGTCAAAAGTATATTTTGCAGTTCCATACACAGGGAATGAATTATAATTTTTCAAATTTTGTCCAGAAACTTTATCTTTTAAGTCTTTATGGAATTGGAAAGCTGTACCTCCACCTAATTCTAATCCAGGTGTTACTTCGTATCTGTATTCAGCACCAATTTCTCCTGAACTGTTTTTAACTTTTTGATTTTTATAATTTTTTCCATAGTGATATTTTCCACCAAAATCTATTCCACCTTTGGCTTCAATTTTTCCAGCATCTGCAAATGAAGCTGCACCCAAAACTAAAAATAAACCAATTAATGTTTTTTTCATAATCAATCACCTTTCTTTTTTCAGAAATCTCCTTCGATTTTTATTTTTTTGTTTTTACACCAAAAAATACTTTCATTTCTGATGTTAATCAATTATACCTCATAGTTCTTATAAATCGATTTTTATAAATTTATATTTACCTTTGAATGAAAATAATTTTAAATCCAATTTTGTTTCTAAAATCTTTTCCTGCTGCATCATATCCTACATTTACTGCAATCTTGTTTTTTTATTCCTCTCAGCGCTTCCAAAAAATTTCACTATCAATTTCATCACAGTTCCCCTTTTCTTGCCTGCTTATCATAATATGAACTTTTTAAGTAAATGCCTGTACTTCCTGCTTCTCCACTTTTTATTCTAACATATAGGTATACTTTGTTTCCAGATTCATCTTATTTAGACTTATATCTAAACTTTTTTAGATTTCTTATTTTTTATCAATGAACATAAAAGTTGTATTTGTAAAAAGTATATTTTCTTCTATTTGTTCTTTTTCAAAAAAATTATTTCTATAATATAAATCTTTTAAATTTATTTTCTTATTTTTCTTTATATCAACCAATTCCAGCTCTGTATCATCTACATCAAATTCAATTTTTATAAATTTAGGAACTAGTTTCACAAACAAATATAAATCATCAGTTATTTTTTCTGGTTTTCCTCCTATTTTTATATCACTTCCAAGAGTATAAAGTTTCTCTTTTTGATTATTTTTTTCTGATATTTTAATTAAATTGTTTTGTTTATCCATATAATAAAGGTAATTATTATCATAGGCAAAAGGTTTTATTCCCTCACATAAATATTTTATTTCTTTTGTATTTTTATCAAAAATATATATTTTAGCGTCTTTAGAATAATATATTCTTTCTTTCATTATTAAAGGTAATCCTTCTCCATTATAGTTTAATATTTTTCTTATATTTTTAGTTTTTAAATTATATTCATATAACTCATTTTCTATTTCACTTCCTATAAAGTAAAAATCTTTTGAAAAATATAGATTATCATCTACTTTAATCATATTTTTTAAGCTATAATCAGTATTATGAAAAGGAAAACTATTAATTATTTTTTTATTTTTTAAATCATATTCAACAATCTCTCTTTTTGAAGTTCCAAATTCTTTATAATAAAAGATTTTTTTATCTTCAAACGATAAGATCGAATCTATTTTTTCTGTGTTTGCATAAACTTTTTTCTCTTTTCCATCGTAACCAATTATTTTATTTTTTCTTTTATCAGGATCTTTAATTTTTTCGTCTACTATTGTGATAAAATATTTTTTATCTAATTTTGAAAGAAAATACTGTTTTTGTAAAAATTTTTGAATTTTTAATATTCCTATTAATGATAAAAATATTATGCAAAATATTAATAATAATTTTTTCATAATTACCTCTATTTATTTTTTCTTTTTATGAGTTTTAATAATTTTTCTGATGTATGGCTATACTATGTTTCTAGTTGTATTTTTATTACTCTTTTCAGCATCATATCTTGTATTAAGATAACTTCTCAATTCAGCTGGAGATACCATAAGGAATATGTATATTTTTAGCTGAATCATTTAATGAAACTATAGTCATTGCTGTACAATTTCTCCCTTATTTCTCCTGAATTTGCTTCTCTATGTTCATGTATTGCACTGAATATTCCTAAAAAAATCAGTGGAGACAACAAAATTAAGTTAAAACCTATAAAAAGTAATAAAATAAAACCTATTTTTTTCATTTTATTTCACTGCTCCTTTGACATCATGAATGAATCCATTTCTTTATCATTTTTCCGTTTCAATTCATTATAATTTGGCTCATGACCAAATGAACCAGGTTCAGCACCTATATTATCGTATACTGCAAGTTTACCATTTGCTCCTTTTCCAACTCCTACAATATTAGGAACAATAGATGATAGGAATTCTTTTTGATTATTTTTTATTGGTAAATTTTTAATAAAATCTGTTCCTGGAGAAAATCTATATGCTTCTTTGCCATCTACTAGAATATTTTGATTCAATAACCCACATCCATACGGAACTACGAATATCCTGTTATTGTTTATATATGGGGCTAGATTGCTTGCAAGAACATAATCTACTGCTATCACTTGAAGATTTAAATGTGAACCAACATATTTTTTTGCCAGATTTTCACTGAAATATTTTCTTAACATCACTTTTTCCTCCAAATTATATTAAGTTCATTTCAACCGCAGTCGAAACACATTTTTCAATATTTTATGATAAAGCAGCCTTAGGTTATTAGTAAAGCTGCTTTGCTATGAAATATTGCAGAAAACTCAAATTTCTCATAGGTTAGTACAAGAAATTTGAGTCAATCTTTAACTTTAAATCTTAAATTATCAAAAGTTATTTTCTTATATGATTTAATAAATTATTATATCCAGTATTTTCTTATTATAATAAGGTTCTATCTCTTTTCGCAGCTTTTCCCTTTCTTCTTTTGTTCCATCAAAATAAAACTCTATTATCGGATATATTTCATGTATTTTCATATATTCTTCCCAGTTTATTGTTTCAAGACTTCTCGGAGTACTAAAATATTTTTCATATCTTTTCCCGTATTCTTCCATCACTTCTGAATTATAAGCATTGTAATACTCAGAACCTCCATACTTTTCTCTACAGTTTATATTATTTACATAGTTTAGATTATAAAATTGTTCAAACTGGCTTTCTATACCTCCACATTCCCAAATGTTACTTTTTATTTGATAAGTAATTTTCCCCTCATATTTTTTAAATATCTGCTCTATTTTTTCAAAATTATTTCCTTTCGTCTTATCATATATCAGAGTATTTAATATATATGGTTGTAATCCAAAATCAGCTACTATTTTCAATAGCCATCTTCCACGATCAAAACCTATTAATGTACCATAACCTGTTATTTCATAATACCTATCTTCCAATTCTTTAAAATACTCTGATTTATAACTTATTCCTTTTTTCTTTACGCCATAAATAGGAGGAGGGGATTTAAATACATAACCACCTTGATGTCCTATTACTTCAATTTCATAATCATTCTTATTCATAGTGAAATTGTACTTAGTTTTTGCTTCCTTTATTAAACTTATAAACTTTTTCTTTCCTTCTTCGGCTTCTTCCATTTGGCTTATAATGCTATATCCTAAAAACAAACCTATAATTAAAACAAAAAACGTAGATATTGATATAACTAATATTTTTACTGTCTTCATTACTTATTCCACCCCTCTGGTCTTACAAGCAGTTTATCTATAATCTCTATTTCTTCACATATCTTGTTAAAGTCTTTGCTCATTTTATGGCCTTTATTTTTATTTTCAACATCAAAAAAATATTTAATCATTGACATATTAAGTGTTTTTCCAAATCTTCTTGGTCTTGTAAAAAATGTTACAGGTGTCTGGTTTTCAAGTATTTCTTCTATTAATAACGATTTATCCACATAATAATGTCCATCTTTTATTATTTTTTCAAAATTTTCAATCCCTACAGTAATTGCTTTTTCATCCATAAAATTCCTTCCTTTCTTACAAACAAAAACTTTAATGATATGATTAAATAAAAAAAGATAATTAATAAAGAATATTGTAATATAGTATACAACAAAAAAAAGAAAAGGGCAACATCTGAAAAATGAATCATTTTCTGTGCTACTCTTACTCTAAAAATATAAATTTAAATATTTTTAATTACATTCAATTAGACATACATTCATAACTAAAATGCGACGTTTAAAAAATGAATCAGCTTCAAAAACAAAAAAAATTGTTGGACATAGGGAAAAAGACATTACAGACGGTGTATACACTCATTGGACTATCAAAGAATTAAGAGATGTTATAAATAAATTAGTCTAGTGAACTACTCCCGCTTTTAGAAGCGGGAGCTTCTTGGGAAGTATCTGCGTATGACTAGCCAAATATATTTACCAAGCTCTTCGGGTAGTTCCTACCCTGTCTTCTTTTATTTTCTTAATATTCCAACATTGCTTTTCCAATGTTTTTTATATTCAATGCCGCATTGTAATCTCTATCAATTTCAATTCCACAGCACTCACATTTATAACTTCTTTCTGATAATTTCAGCTCCTCTTTAATGTTTCCACATTTACTACAAGTTTTCGACGATGGAAACCACTTATCTATCTTCAAAAATTGTTTCCCTAAAAATATCAGTTTATACTCAAGCATTCTCAAAAACATTCCCCATCCATTATCTCCTACACTTTTCCCAAAATTTAATGCCTGGCTCATCCCTTTCATATTCAAATCCTCGATAATCACAGCATTATACATTTCAGATAATTTTTTTGATAATTTATGTAAAAAATCTCTTCGACAATTTTTAATATACTCATGTAATTTTGATATTTTTTCTTTTTGTTTATACCAATTTTTAGAAAATTTCACTTTTCTCGACAATGACTTTTGTAATTTTTTCAATTTTTTCTCCAACATCCTAAAATATCTTGGATAATCAGCTCTTTGGTTTTCAGAACTGACAAATAATTCAGACATTGAAAAATCAAGTCCAATCACTTTATCATTACTTGGTATTTTTTGAATTTCTTTTTCAAATTCTGTCAAAACAGAAACATAGTAATTTCCATTACTGTTTGTCAATGTTACTGACTTTATTTTATAATCCTTTGGTATTTCTCTATGATATTTCAATTTTACTCTTTTCAATTTTGGCAAAACCAAATATTTGTTTTCCTCTATTCGTATCGAATTGTTCACACAATTTGTCGTATAACTTTTAACATTATTCTTTTTAGATTTGAACCTTGGAAACTTTGCTCTCTTCTGGAAAAAATTCGTAAACGAGCGTTTTACATTTAATTGAGCATTTGAAAGTGCCAAACTATCTACTTCTTTCAAAAATTGATTTTCACTTTTCAAACTGGCAGGTGTAATTATTTTATTTTTTCCAGTTTCTTCATAAATTTTATTCGCAGTGTACAAAATTGTATTGTAAACAAAACGAACACATCCAAAAGTCTTGTTTATCAATAATTCTTGATCTTTATTTGGATAAATTCTGTATTTGAATGCTAAATTATATTTCATAAAATTACACCTACTTTTGATTTTGAGTATTATTTTTAATTATTCCTTTAGAAATTTATCATTAAGATTTCTCTTCAATATTTTATACAAAAATTGTATCATAGACGTATCCTTTTTTCAATTTTTTTACAAAAAAAGCAATTCATCTCCTACTTGTAGAAGTCGGAGACTTCTTGCTGTCTTTTTGTTAAAATAGTTGTCAATAAGTTGCCAGTAAGTTGCCAATAAATTTTTAATATATTGAAATAAATAGAAACAGATTAAGACAGGATAAAACCGCAAAGTACCATAAATAAAAGAAAAAAGTGCATTTCAGCATAAACACTGACTTGCACTATATATCACATTTTTAGCTATTCTAATGGTGCCCAGACGCGGAATCGAACCACGGACACAGGGATTTTCAGTCCCTTGCTCTACCGACTGAGCTATCTGGGCATACTATATATGGCGGGTGAACTGGGATTCGAACCCAGACATCTTGCGATTTCGCCGGTTTTCAAGACCGGTCCCTTAGCCGTTCGGACATCCACCCATAACTTTACTAAAATATTAAATACTATAAATTTTTTAAAAAAAATACCACAATTTCAAATTATGGTCCTAAAAAAATAAATGGTACGGCCTAGGGGGATCGAACCCCTGTTACCGGGATGAAAACCCGAGGTCCTAACCACTAGACGAAGGCCGCACAAGTTTTTCAATGGTGGATCCAGCTGGACTTGAACCAGCGACCGCTCGGTTATGAGCCGAGTGCTCTAACCAGCTGAGCTATGGATCCATATGGCGTGCCTGAAGAGATTCGAACTCCTGGCCCACGGCTTAGAAGGCCGTTGCTCTATCCAACTGAGCTACAGGCACATATGGTTATATTGAATGGTGAGCCATACTGGAATCGAACCAGTGACACCTTGATTAAAAGTCAAGTGCTCTACCGACTGAGCTAATGGCTCATATTTTGGAGCGGGAGACGAGGGTCGAACTCGCGACATTCAGCTTGGAAGGCTGACGCTCTACCAACTGAGCTACTCCCGCATAATATGATTTTTTATGGTGCCTCGGGCCGGACTTGAACCGGCACGGGATAAATTTCCCACAGGATTTTAAGTCCTGTGCGTCTACCGATTTCGCCACCAAGGCATTTGTAAATGTTCATTTTCTCAATTCACAACTACCCAATCAGTATATCATAATTAATTTTCATTGTCAACACTTTTTTTGAAAATTTTCTCAGTAGTAAATTGCAAGTGTAAATGTCACTTTTTATATCTATTGATGCAAGGGCATTTATAAATGTTATGCCCTTACAGTTCAGTTATTAATTTTCAACATATTTTCTTATAATGTTTTCTGCTTTTTGTGCAATTTCATCGTAGCTTCCTTCTGGCGAGAATTTTTCCAGCACTGCCACTTCGATTTTTTTCGGCTTTGGAAACTTCATGTATCTCGAATACGCTTCAAAACCTCCTTTTATTCCAAGACATTGAACATCTACGTTTAGTTCCTTTGCGATTATGGCAAACACTTTTTTAAACTGGGCAACCTTTCCATCCTTTGTTCTCGCTCCTTCTGGGAAAATTACTATACTTTTTCCGCCTTTTAGGTATCCAACGATTTCCTCGACGCTTTTTCTGATATTTTTATTAATGTCAATTAACACAACATTTCCATTTGAAACAAACAGTTTCATTACACCTTTTTTAAAATACCAGTCAATTGCCAGAAATAATGTATTAAAAATAATTTTTCTTGGAAATAATGAGCCTAAAATTAATGAATCTGCAAAACTTTGATGGTTTGACACAAAGATTTGCGGGTTATCTGTTAATTTTTTCCTGTCAACTTTTTTTACTCTGAAATATAAGTCAACTATCGGCTGGAATACTTTTAGCAATTTTGTTACCCATCGGTTCTTATTATCTTGTATAGGTTTTGTTTCACTAATAATCTGTTTCCAGTCCACATCGCTGTCTTCAAATTTTGTAGCTTTTTGATTGATATATTCTGATAGCAGTTTCAGGTTTGGCATTTCAGCAAATTTTTCTTCATCTAGATGAATTCCAAAGCTGTTTTCTATAAATGCAAAAAATTCCACAATATCAAGTGAATCCATTCCAATTTCAAGTTCCAGATTTTCTTCTGGCTGTGGCTCAATTCCTTTATTTTTCTTGACATATTCCTTTAATATTTTATATGCTTCGTCTGTTGGCTCGGGTGTTTTTTCTTTTTTTACGATTTCATTTTTTTCATATAAGTCCGGCAACATAAATCTACGGATTTTTCCAACCCGAGTTTTTGGCAGCTCTTCTTCAAACAGCTTGTAATCAAGCACTTTTTCATAGTTATGCGCCTTCAGGTTATAATCTTCCACAATATTTCTGATATAAGCCTTTATATTTGTAATTCCACGTTTTCTAAATTCCAGTAATTCAGGGACAATTATTGCAGCTAACTTATTCTTGTAATTAAAAATTCCAATTTCCTTGACTAATCCGCCACTTTGGGCAATTATTCTATTTTCAAGCGTTTCTGGATCAATATTCTTACCATTTGAAAGAACTATCATTGTATTTTTTCTTCCACGAATTGTAACATAGCCTTCTTCATCAATTGTCGCCAAATCCCCTGTCTTGAACCATCCGTCCTCAGTAATTACTTCCGCCGTCTTATCAGGCTTATTGTAATAGCCTTTCATAACAATTGGACCTTTAACCCATAATTCTTCATCCACAATCTTTATTTCAATGTTATGAAGCTTTTTCCCAACTGTTCCGATTTTTCTTTCTTTTTTTGAATTTACAGCGATAACTGGCGCAGTTTCGGTAAGCCCATAACCTTCAAGGGCGTAAAATCCCAATGTTTCATAGAACTTTGAAATTTCAGGATCCATTTTTGCTCCACCGACAACAATAAAGTCAAGGTGCCCACCAAATTTTTTATGAACTTTTGCAAAGACTTTTCTTTTTATTTTCAGTGATTTGACATTGCTCATCATTTTGTAAATAAACCGTGTAATGAATTTTGCGTCAATTTGCTGCTTTATTCCATCATAAAATAGTTTGAATACTCTTGGAACTCCTATTATTGCAGTTACTCTATTTTTTTCAAGTGCGTCAAATATTTCCTTGCTTGCAATTTTTTTTACAAATACAATTGAAGTCTGATATTTTAACATCAAAAGAACGCTCGCCGTCAAAGGTAGAACATGATGAAATGGCAGTATCGCCAAAATCTCATCCCTGTAATCGAATATCCCTTTTTCGTAAAGTCCTTCCATTTCAGTATTTAAATTATTGAAAGACAGCATTACACCTTTTGGACTGCCAGTTGTTCCTGAAGTATAAAGCATAGCCGCTGTTTCATCTCCAGTTGGATTTTCAAGCTCAAACTGCATATTTTTTATAACATTCATTTTTCCCTGTTCAACTGTAATTTTATCCACATTTATTACTTTTACAGTATTTTTTGAACTATATTTTTCAACTGCTTCCAAAATAGTTCCTTCTGTTTCATTTGAGCAGAAAATTACATTTGGATGAGAATCTTCCAGCACGTATAAAATCTCGCCAGAATTACTGTTGGCGTCAATGGCAATCACAGCCGATCTTTTATCCCATACAGAAAAAAAACTGTAAATCCACTCTGGACGATTTTCCATAACAATCAGCCCAAACTTCTCTTTTTCCATTTCAAGTACATACTCAGAAAAATACTTTATATTATTTATCAAATCAATATAATTAATATGCTTATTCTCAAAGTCAACTAATGCCAGCCGCTCCGTTCTCTCTAAAAACATATTTTTGCCTCCTTTTTTTTGCATATCCCAAATTTAATTAAGTATATCATAATCACAGACAAAATTCAATTTTACAATATTTTGCTCGTCTTATTTTGTGTATTAAAAATTTTCATTGCAAAATAGAATTTTAGAATAATAAAATTATTTTTATTATAGTTTTATTAACAAATTAAATCTTTTTATTGATTATTCTAAAATATATTGTACAATACTAGTATAGCGTGAAAAAAATAATTTGGGAAAGGAAAATAAATTTATGAACTCAATTTTTATTGTATCTACAACTTATACAAAATCGTTAGAAGAAGTAGGGAAATTTAGACAGGAACATTTTAAGTTTATTCAAAAAAATATTGATGCTGGAAAATTTATCGCAGGAGGACGGCAAAATCCTCCAACTGGCGGACTTATTTTGGCATATAGCGTAACAAAAGCAGAACTTGAGGAAATATTAAAAGATGATCCTTATTATAAAAATAATCTGATAGAAACTGTAATAACTGAATTTACACCTGCACTGCTTGATAAGGATTTTAAAAAATTACAAGAAAAATAATTATTATTTAGATAGTCAATCATAGAATTTAAATTATCTAAATACATTAATTTAATAAAAAAAAGAACCTGCTCTACAATTATTTAGTAAAAAATAGAAACAGGTTCTTTCTTTTTATATTTAACTTAAATCAAGAATTTAAAAAATTAATACCATCCTCTTAATTTCATTGCTTTTGAAATTCTTTCTATACTCTTCATGTAAGCGGCATTTCTTAAATCCACTTTGTATTCGTCTGCTAAAGCCCATACATCTTCAAATGCTCCTGACAACAGCGCATCTTCTTTTTGTTGAACTTCTTCAAATGACCAGTAGTAACTTTGCAGGTTTTGTACCCATTCAAAGTATGAAACTACAACTCCACCTGAATTTGCCAGAATGTCAGGGATAACTACGATTCCTTTTTTGAATAAGATTTCATCAGCTTCTGGAGTAGTTGGCCCGTTTGCTCCTTCTGCAACTACTTTTGCTTTAATTCTGTCAGCATTTTCAGAAGTAATTTGGTTTTCCAAGGCACATGGAGCCAGAACGTCAACTTCTAATTCCAATAATTCAGCATTTGTAATGTCTTTTCCGTAACCTTTGTTTTCTGTAATACGTCCATTTTCTTCAAAGTCTTTTATTACAGCTTCCATGTCAATTCCGTTTTCATTGTAAATTGCAACATCTGTATTTGAGAAAGCTATAATTTTTGCTCCGTCTTTATGTGCATAATATGCTGTGTAAAATCCAACATTTCCAAATCCCTGTACAGCATATGTTGCTCCTTTAACATCAATGTTTAATTTTGCCAATGCTTTTTTAGCTGTTAAATTAACTCCGTATCCAGTTGCTTCTGTTCTTGCAAGAGAGCCTCCAAATTCTAAAGGTTTTCCTGTAAATACACCTTTTGTTGATTTTCCTGCAACTTCTTCATAAGCGTCAACCATCCATGACATGATTTGTCCGTTTGTATTAACATCTGGAGCTGGTATGTCAACTTTTTCTCCAATAATTGGTGAAATCGCTTTTGCAAAACCTTTAGAGATTCTTTCTAATTCAGCTTTAGAATAATCTTTAGGGTTAATTGCCATTCCACCTTTTCCACCACCATAAGGGATTCCTGCTACTGAACATTTGAATGTCATCCAAGTTGATAATGCTTTTACTTCGTCTCTTGTTACATCTGGATGGAATCTAAGTCCACCTTTAAAAGGCCCTACTGCATTGTTATGTTGAGATCTGTATCCTGTAAATGTTTTAACTGTTCCGTTGTCCAGTTTTACCGGAAACGATACTTCCATCACTCTCATAGGATTTTTTAGGATTTCATAAACAGCCGGATCTGCGTTT
The DNA here is from genome assembly GCF_013394795.1 of Leptotrichia sp. oral taxon 223. Taxonomy (NCBI): domain Bacteria; kingdom Fusobacteriati; phylum Fusobacteriota; class Fusobacteriia; order Fusobacteriales; family Leptotrichiaceae; genus Leptotrichia; species Leptotrichia sp. oral taxon 223. The sequence goes on along the minus strand of NZ_JABXYU010000001.1, from coordinate 1,531,383 downwards.
AATTTATCACAAGCTGATTTGATTTGTTTTTGAGCAATCTCAAATGGATTTAATGTTTCTTTTGCCATCGTTTCTACCTCACTTTTCTCTAGTCTGTTCTGATTTTTAAACTTCCTGTTAAAAATCTTCTCTACCGTTACATCATACTACAATTTTATATAAAATTGCAAGCATTTTTTGCAGAACACCTGTTATTTTTTATTCGTTTTCTTCTGAAAATTCATCCATTGAAATACATTTTCAAATGTTTTTCCATTAACTTTAGCCTTTTCACTCCCGCCTTTTCCAGCGTTACTTGGCTCAAATCCGAAAGTTTCGGTGTCTTTGGAATTTTTTATTTTATCCCTGTTCTGCACACCTTCCACTTGATTATTCAAAAAATATATCCACGAAAAATGTCCAGGAAATCTTGAATTTGGCACATCTGTCCCAACTACATTTTCATAATATGAGTACCACGCATTGTCTGCTCCAGCCCTTAATAAATCCCTATACGTTGGAAGCGAGAATTTTTTCGGTGTAACAATCCCGTCATCTGCTGCGGCAATAAACCATACTGGCGTTTTTTTCATCTTCTGAATTTTTTCTTTTGTTACCCACAGTTTTTTAGTTTCCACAAATCTTGAAACCGCACTGTTTTTACCGCCTGCCGAAACTTCAATATTATTTGTCTTATAAGTTCCATCGCTATTTCTTGCATATTCGTGATAAGCATACGCCTCGCAAATTGGCACTGCCGCCGCAAAGTAATCTGGATAAGTAATTATCATATTTACAGTCATGTATCCGCCGTTTGAATCTCCAGCAAGGTAAATTCTGTTTGTATCAACATACGGATTATGTTTTACATATTCCTTGATTGTATCCATCAAAATTTGAGTGTATCTCGAATTTCCACTTCCATTTCCATTAGTTCCATCACCCTCATCCATCCAGTAAGTTGGTGACTGAACCGCTAGAACAAATGCTCCTTTTGTATCAGTTCCTCCTGCAATAAAATATTTCTGAATTTCCTCTTTCGCAAGTGCCGAAGTTTCTGTTCCCAAAATATCAATATCAGGATCCGTTCCACCTTCCCCTTGTCCGTGAAGCCAAACGATTAACGGTTTTTTCTCACCTTTTTTCAAATTTTCAGGCTCATACGCCGCCATTTCCAGTTTTAAATTTTCTATTTTTTTAGTAATTGGGTTTTTATAATTTCCACTAAATGAGTTTCTATAATTAAACAATTCTGTATCTGGCGAAACTCTATTATTAATCACATCTTCTTTTTTACTAACCAAATAATCTTTCCCATTAACTGTAACTTTCCCCTCAATTTCCACAACATATTCTTTTACCCATTCATTAAAAAACTTTTTAATGTTATACGAAAATGGAGTTCCTTCATATTTCAAAGTTTTCTGATTAAATACATTTTCTAATTCAATCGTAATAATACCCGTGTCAAAGGCTTTTTCCCCCTTATTATCTGAAATATACACATTAGTTACTTTTCTCTCAATTCCATTAGTCTTTACCTTCCAGTTATTTTTATCAAGTCCTGTAATTCGATAGTCATCCATTTGCAAAATAACTTTGCTCACAGCAGGCCCGCTCTCAAAACCTTGTACAAAAATACTAATTTTCTTTACTCCATCATAATTCGATAAACTCACAGCTTTCTCACTCACCTTCTCTTCATCATTTCTCGTCCTGTCTGGTTTCTTCCTATTTTTACGTACTGCTCCATTTACAATTACTCCAGCAATTAGCATAATAAACAAAATCATTACTATATTTTTTTTCATAATCCGTCACTCTCCTTATTTTTTTATTCTTCAAAAAAAGCAGGAGTTAAAAAAACCTGCTATTTTTATAATTTATAAATACACTTATTTGTTTTCCTTATTCAATTTTGTTTTTGAAAATACGAATGTTAAAACAAATGGAACTACAAACGCTACAATCGAAGCAATCCAAAAACCTAACTGATAAATTCCTCCATTAGTAAATTTAATTGATAGAAATGCTAATGCTAGTCCTCCTACACCAATTCCATTTGATAATACTCCAAATCCTGTTGAAATTAAAGCCGCTAGAACTGAACCACACAATGCTGCATAAAATGGATACATGAATTTCAAGTTTGCTCCAAATAATGCTGGTTCAGTAATTCCAAAACAAGCTGATACTGTTGAAGATAATGAAACTGATTCTTGTTTCTTATCTTTTTTATAAATAAAGTAAGTTGCAAATACTGCTCCTGACTGAGCAATATTAGATAGGGCAATTAATGGCCAAATAAATGTTCCTCCCAAAGTTGCCTGCAACTGAAAATCTATTGCCATGAATGTATGATGTAATCCTGTAATAACAAGAGGTGCATAAGTTGCTCCAAATATTATTGCTCCAAAATATTTTAATCCTGGTGTTTGGAATAAGAATTTAAACAATCCAGTTAATCCTTCTCCAATCATTCTTGCAAAAGGACCTATAAATAATATAGTCAAGAAACCAGTTACAACTAATGTTATAAATGGCACCCAAACTAATTTTAAAACTTCTGGAGTTCGTTTATTAAAGAATTTCTCTATATAACACATTGCAATTCCTGCAAACATTGCTGGTAATACCTGTGCTTGATATCCTATCATTAAAATCTTATAAAATCCTAAATCAATAACATATTCTCCTGCTTTTATTCCATATTCTGCAGATCCGTTAATCAACATTTCTCTTATATTATGCCCTTTTGCTACAATATCCCCATAAGTATAAGCATTTAACATTGTTCCTGCTAAAACTAGCATAAGCCCCAATACAATTCCTAGTGCTTCGTTACCTTTAAATTTACGAACTGTTGACCACGAAACTAAAACTGGCAACATTCCAAATACAGCTACCCCTATCCAATTTATAAATTTAGATAAATTAGCTGCTAAAGGATATAGTTGATTTAATGACTTATTATGTAAAAACGGCAACTCTGCCCCTAAGAAATTTGTTAACCCAAGCATAAGCCCTCCAGCTACCAATGCTGGAATTAATGGTACAAAAATTTCTGCCAGATGTGCGACCATTCTTTGTAATAATGGCTGTTTTTGCATAGCGGCTTTTTTTACATCTTCTTTTGAAGCTGTCTGAATGCCCGATACATTTATAAATTCCTTATAAAAATCTGCAACATCATTTCCTACGATTACTTGGAACTGTCCCGCATTAGTAAATGTTCCTTTAACAGAGTCAAGCTGTCCTATCTCTTTTGGATTTGCTTTTTTCTCATCTGCAAGAGAAAATCTCATTCTAGTCGCACAGTGAGTAACCGCCACAACATTTTCTTTTCCACCAACAAGTTCTAATAACTTAACAGCATCATCATGATACTTTTTCATAAAAAAATTCCTCCTAAAACAAATTACAATTCACAATTTTTTAAACAATAATGTTAATTATACAGTATTTTTTTTTAAAGTCAATACCGATTTGAAAAAAACTATAACCTTATTTGATTTACAACTGTATATTAATTTAAAAATTATTTCTTTTTAATTTTTCGTTGATTTTTAAGAAAATAAAAACTACCATATTATATAAATACGGCAGTTTTCTTAAATTATATTTTTAGTTCATTTCAAATTCGATGTAGACAGTTTTTGAAATATTTAATTTTTTTGGAGAAATTACGATGTTTCTTCTTGCGGATTCATCAAGAAGCTCCCTGTCGCTTTTTTTCACTTGCACTAAGTTAGTTGCGTAACTGGCTTCGTTGTAATAATTGTAGTTGTAATCGTAGTATGGTTGGATAACTCCATATGATTTATCTGTTATTGTAACAGGATTTTTTAGGTTTAAATCAGTTTTTCCAAGAATAACTTGCGCTTTTTTCAAGGCTTCCTTGTAGGCATTTTCGTAAAGTTCATTTTCCAGCTGCTGCTTATTGTCAATGTCGTATTCGATTTGTCCAGTTGTACCGATTCCTAATGCGCTTGCTACATTTATGATGTTTCCAAGATTTTTTAAATCTCTTGTTTCAACTTCTATTTGATGTGAAACGACTTGGATATTTTTTTTGTTGCTTGTTCTTTTTTCAAGGCTCACTTCCTTATTGTCGTATCCTGAAATTTTTACTGTACTTGCGGGAATTCCTGCTTTGCTCAATTTTTGCTGAATATCATTAAATTTTGACATTGCATTCTGGTATGCCTGTTTATTTGTCGCATTTTGGGATTCAATAGTAAAAATATATGTACCGTTTTTGCTTCTGTTCAACGAATAAATTTTTTCCACCGCAAGCACGCTCATAAAGTTTTTTAATGTATCAAGAGAAATTCTGTCAACTTCTACTGAAAGTTTTGTTTTATATTCCTTTTTTCCTTTGTTTTCAATTACCGTATCCCAGTTATATGTTTCATAAGTGGAATATCCTGTCGAATTAATCTTATTATATTTTGTCCCAGTCTGAGCAAGCAATCTTTTATATCTTTCTAAAATTTGTGAATTTTCCGCACTTGCCTTATCCAGACTTTCATTCTCAGTTTGAATCGTAAGAGCAATTTTTGCCGAATTTGGCATAATTTCTTTTTTTGAAACTCCTCTAACCTGTATTCTTTTTCCAGTAACTTCACCATCTGCAAATGATATTACCGAAAAAATCATTATAAGTAACGCTATTATTTTTTTCATTTTAAAATTCCTTTCTCAATTTCAATTTTTATAAAAATTAAAATATTACTTTTACTGGCTTTATAATTATTCACATATAAAGCTGAACATTTTTACCTTAAATTATTTCATTTCATACATAACTGATATATTTTGTACAAGTTTTAATGGTTTTGGAGTATAGTCAACTCTTGGCTTTTTGCTATCCATTCGTGAAGACGTTGATACTGAATAAGCTGAAACTTTAGCATTTGAATATTCTGCCATCGGTGCTGGTGCTGCTTCATATGTCACTTCCCAATCCTGATCAATCCTGTCAATCATCTTTTGCTGAAATTCCACATCTTCACTCACAATAATTGGTGTTCCCAATTTCATCTTACTAGAACGTAAAATGCTTTCTGCCTTCTGTTTTGTCTGATTGTAGGCATCTTTATACATTTCTGACTCGATTCTGTCTTTGTCTGACAAGTCAAAGTTAATTGATCCGTTTATATTTATTCCGTTATTATCAGCAATTGAAATTATAGTATTAAGTTCCTTTATATTTTTTGTCGTAAGCACAAACTCATTTGTAACATAGTAGACATCTTTTCTCGAATTTTTATTATCTGTTGTATAATTTTCTTTTATCGTATAATCACTCAAAATAATATCATTTTCAGGGATTCCAGCCGAAATCAACTTTCTTCTTGAAGTATTAAGTTTGTTAAATACTTTATTTAAAGCTTGATCAACAGTTGTTCCGTTTTCATTTATATTAAAAGCAAATGTATTTTCATCAAAATTTTTCTGAATGCTTTGTAAATTATTCCCATCTTCCAAGTCAATCAATGCTGAAATTTTGTTAAAATCTGTATTTTTTACTAGCATTGACATTTTTACATCATAAGAAGTTGGCTTTTTATCAGTCTTTTTGACAGTTTTATTTGGAACAGTTTTCACATCCAGAATATCTTCATCATTCTGATATTCGGTCCCTTTCCTATTGTAAAACGCTTTTGTTTCCAAATTCTCAAGCGATATTTTCCTAGCTCTCAATTCACTTTTAAACTTCTCAATCTTCTTGGTAACCTCATTAGTCGTCTGGCTTAAATTACTCCCCTTTTCCTCAATCTTAAAATTAATCTTCGCCAAATCAGGCATAACTTCCCTTTCTGCATTCCCCGTAACACTTATCTTTCTCACAATATTCTCATTCGCACCAAATGAAAGTATGCTCATCAAGGAAAATAGTGCAATCGCTATCTTTTTCATCTTTTTCCTCCATTTTTTATTTATTATTTTTAAAATTTTCTATCTTTTATATAAGTATAACATACGTATATTAAAAGTAAATGAGGGTTTTTATTTTTATTTTAAAATTCTTTTAATTTGCAGATTATCGGATATATTATGAAAAATTTATTAGATAATTCCTGTTAATAAATATTTCTCTGTAATTTTTAAATTTCTTATTTATTTTCGCAGGATTGCTCATTGCCGTCAATTTACAAAATAATAACTATTAATCAGAATAACTTAAAGTAGGAATTAAATAAAATATCTACCGTGTGTTTAAAAATAAATTTATATCATTTTTTCAATATTTATGATATTATATAAAGTAAAGAATTAACAATAAAAATAACGAGGTGAAAAATGGCCACAAAATATAAATTTAATTATGGTAAGTTTTTTAGAACTATTATTGTACTGCTTTGTTTAGTGGCATTAATAAGATTTGGGAAAGATGTTTTTGAACGTCACTTTTTTAACACTAGGCTTACAGTTATTCCTGATGTTATGAATCTTGACAAGAAGGATGCTGTAAAATATTTGAAAAAAGCCGGGTTAAAAGTCAAAGTTATTAATTCCAAGACAGAAAAAGTACCACTGGATACAGTTTACAATCAAGATCCACGTCCAGGAAAGGAAGTCAAGGTAAACAGAGTTATAAGAATCTGGGTAAATAATGGGGAAGATGTAAAAGTACCTAATATTATTGGACTGGAACTGCTTGAAGCAAGATCCCGGCTGAAAGGACAAAATATTCAGATTGAAACGATTGACTATTACCCATCCAATCAGAAATATAACACGATTTTGGGAGTTTATCCAAAACCAGGTACAAAACTTGAGATTAACCAGAAAATTTCAATACTGGTTTCTTCACAGCAAATGGTAGATCCATCAGTTATGCCTAATATAACAGGGCTTGACTTGAATGATGCGAGAGAATTGCTAAAACAGATTGGGCTTGATATTGGAAATATTTCACGTACAAGCGATCCAACATTGCCTGTAAATACAATTATTTCAACAAATCCTGCAGCTGGAACGAAAATTCAGAGAGGACAGAAGGTATCAATTGTATTAAATACTGGAGCCGCTCCGAAGAAACGTGAAAGATCGACTGAGGAAATTATTAATAAATCTCAGGAAGAGATAGATAATCAGGAAATTGAAAAGATCATTGACAACACTATCAACAAAATGGATCAGCAAGGTAACGAGCAGAAGAATAACGGAAACACACAATCTCCTCCACGTAACAACACACAAGGCGGTGGCGGAAATAATAATGATTCCAGCGGCGGAGATAATGATGGTGAATAGCTAAAATAGGAAAAAATTTAGAAAGGAGATGGGAGTTATTTTGAATTTTTATTTTAAAATTTCTCCCAAATATTTTTATCAAAGGAAAAGTTATTAGAAAAATAAAAGGATTTTACTATGTTTTGGATGAAAATTCCAAAACTTTAAATGAAGAAAATATTTATGAATGTAAACTACGTGGAACATTAAAAGTAAAAAATGATAAAATGAACTGTATTATCGGGGATATTGTAGAATTTGACGAAAAGGAAAAAATTATTGAAAAAATTGAAAAAAGAAAAAACTTTTTATATCGTCCACTTATTGCAAACATCGATTTTATCGGTATTCTATTTGCAATAAAAAGTCCAAATTTTGATTTTACAAATTTCCAGAAAATGCTGTTAAATGCAAATTCTCAAAATATTCCAGTTGTACTGATATTATCAAAAATTGACTTAGTTTCAAAAGAAGAGTTATCAGAATTTTTTAATAAATTTAAACAAATTTTTAAAGATACAATTTCCGTTTTTCCAATTTCTACGCAGACAAATACTGGACTTACCAAATTAAAGCAATACATAAACGAAAAGTCCGTTGTAGTTTCAGGGCCATCAGGAACTGGAAAATCCACGCTTATTAACACTCTAATTGGCGAAGAAGTATTAGCCACAAATGATGTCAGCCAAAAAACAAAAAAAGGACGGCATACAACAATAGAAAGCCGATTTTTTATGTCAGCGCCACATTCATACATAATAGACACTCCAGGATTTTCAACGCTTGATTTTCCGAAGCTGGAAGAAAAAAAGGAACTGGAAAAATTATTTCCAGAATTTCTGGAATTTATTCCCACCTGCAAATTTCGAGACTGCATTCACGTGAACGAGCCAAACTGTGCAATAAAGGAAAACGTGGAAAATAATAATATTTCACAAGAACGATATGATTTTTATCTATATTCATTACAAAATATAAAATTTAATAAATAATTTAAAAATAAAGAAAAGAGTTGATTTTTATGACTAAAGAAAAAAAAATAATAATTGCTCCTTCACTTCTAGCTGCAGATTTCAGCAAATTAAAGGAAGAAATTACGAAAGTGGAAAAACTGGGAGCGGAATATCTGCATTTAGACGTCATGGATGGAAACTTTGTACCAAACATCAGCTTTGGAGCTCCTGTTATTGCATCTTTACGAAAACATAGCAGCCTTGTATTTGATGTACATCTTATGGTAAACGAACCAGATTACTTAATAGAAGATTTTGCACAATTTTCAGACATAATCACAGTCCATGCTGAAGCTACAAAGCACTTGAACAGAACAATCCAGCTAATAAAATCTTTTGGAAAAAAAGCAGGAGTGGCATTAAACCCTTCTACTCCACTGGATGTCATAAAATATGATCTGAATAACATTGATATGGTGTTAATTATGACAGTAAATCCAGGGTTTGGGGGACAGAAATTCATTCCTGAAATGCTTCAGAAAATAAAAGACTTGCGAAAAATTAATGAAAATATTGATATTGAAGTGGACGGCGGAATCAACGCTGAAACTGCGAAACTGGTAAAAGAAGCCGGAGCAAATGTGCTAGTTGCGGGTTCATATATTTTCAGCGGAAACTATAAAGAAAAAATTGAATCTTTAAAATAATACATTTTGAAAAATAAGCAAAGTTATGAAAAAGTCTGAAATAAAGCGAGAAAGGAACAGTTAAAATGTATGAAAAAATAGAAACTCTATTAGACAAATTCTATAAAACATATTATAAAATTGAAGAAATAAATTTAAATCAGGTAATTAAATGTCTGACTACATCTGAACTTCATATTATTGAAGCGATTGGGGAAAATGAAATCACAATGAATGAACTATCTGACAAACTGGGCATTACAATGGGAACCGCCTCAGTCGCCGTAAACAAGCTGACTGACAAGCAATTTCTGGAACGCTCCCGGTCGGATATTGACAGACGTAAAGTTTTTGTAAAACTGACTCCAAAAGGAAAAGTCGCATTAAACTATCATGGAAATTTTCACTCAAATATTCTTGAAAAAATTACAGATAATATTCCACAAAAAAAACTGGACACATTCATCGAAGTTTTTGAAACAATCGTAAAAAATCTGGATAAAGTCAAAAAGGACATTCAGCCTGAATCAATACTAAACTTTGAAAAAGATGATTTAGTACAGGTTTCCTCAATAAAAGGAAGCGTTGCGATCAGAAAATATTTAAATGAAAAAGGCGTTATGATAAAATCTCTTATAAAAATCCTGAATATTGACAAATATTTGATAACTTTGCTTGTAGATGGGGATGAGAAAGTGTTGAATATTGAAGATGCGGAAAATATTATGGTGAGGAAAAATACGCTTTAAGAAAATCCACTATTACAAAATCATTAAATAAGATAATAATAAAACAACATAAGAACAATGGCAACTAAATATAGTAACTGTAATAAAATTTTTTGATTTTTTATTGACAATTTTATAAAAATAGAGTAAAATTAATTATATCAAACCCCCTGCAGTATTTTAAATAATACAAGGTTAGTATACCTACGCAGGGCTTTTTTTTAGGAGAATTTAAAATGATTATGGCAAGAGATGAATTTCTGACTTTTAAAGAACAAGTAAAACTCTTTAAAGATAGGGGAATGATTATCACTGATGAAGAAAAAGCTGAAAAAGTATTGCAATTTATAAATTACTATAAATTAAAAGAATGCTCGTTACCTTATTTTAAAAATGGACAATATATACAAGACATTACTTTTGATGAAATATTAACTAGATTTTATGAAAATAAGAATTTAAGAATTAATTTATTAAGATTAACTGAAAAAGTCGAAATTTCATTAAAAACTAAATTTTCTTATTTAATAGGTGAAAAATTTGGAGCTTATGGATACCTTGATTTTTATAAGTGGGTAGATAAAACAGAATATTGTAGACATTTCAGAGCATTTAAAGAAAAAGATTTTAAAAAAAGAATAGATAGAAGTTTGGGAAATAGTAAAAACGAATTGCTCGAAATGTATAAACAAAATCACAATAAAATACCAATATGGCTAGTAACAGATATTTTGACATTTGGGGAAATACTGGATTTATATAAATAAACTACTATATAAAAAATATCAGAATAAAATAGCTAAAGAACATAATTTATCTGGAATTATATATTTATCTTGGTTAGAAAATATCAATTTAATTAGAAACTTGTCAGCTCATAACTCAAATATTGTAGATATAAAATTTTCCACAAAGCCCAAGATATTAGATGAATTTAAAAACAAATTATATTTTATTAATGGTAAAATATCAGATAGGATAGCAGTATCAGTTTTAATATTAGAATCTTTAGTTTTTGTAATTAATTTAAAATATCCAGGTGGAGCCATTAGAAAAAGTTTAAAAAAGTTGTGTCGTAACAGAACAGATGAAGACGCTCAAAAATTAGGTTTTAAAGATTTTGAAACAATTAAAAATTTAAAGATATAATCACAGTTATTAGTTTAATTGTGATTTTTTTGATAAAAATAAAATATATCAAGGAGGGAATATGCTTTATTTAGATGGAATTGGAATTTCATTTTTGATAAAAGAGATAAAAGAAAAAATATTACGGTATAAATTGACAAAAATTTTTCAATATGACAGAGTTTCATTTTCACTTTTTTTTGGAAAGAATAACTTAATTTTTCAAGTAAAGGACAACTCAACGATTTTTTACTTAAAGGACGAAAAGGATCCGAATACTGATTTTCAGTCAAAATTTCTATTGTCATTAAAAAAGCATCTGCAAAATTCAATTTTGATAAATATTAGGCAGGAAGGTTTTGACAGGATTGTATATTTTGACTTTGAAAAGTTAAATCAGTTTGGGGATGTGGAAAAATATACGTTAATTATTGAAATTATGGGAAAAGCGAGCAATATTTTCTTGACTAGCAAAGATAAAATCCTCTCTGCACTTTATTTTGCTTCGATTGATGTTGGGAACCGTGTTATTATGACAGGTGCAAGATATACTTTGCCATTTGAGGAAAAAAAGATTTCGCCACTTTATCTGGAATCCGAAAATTTTCCATTTAAAACTGAAACTTTTATAGAAAAAATCGAAGGTGTGGGGCGTGCTTTTGCACTGGAGTGTTCACAAGATTATGATACTTTCAAAAAATATTTATCCAGCTATAAGCCAGTAATGTATGAAATCTTAAATCGTGGAAAAATCCAGAAAGTGCTAACTTACAATGAATTTTCCGAATTTAGTCAAAAGGAAAACAAACGTTTAGAAAATGGAAGAAAATATTTTGAAACCTTAAACGATGGCTTAAATACCTATTTTAAAGCAACTATTACTTCCAACGTTATTAGCGAAAAAAAGAAAAATTTATTAAAATATGTTGATTCACAAATAAAAAAATTCAAAAAAATTGAGAAAAATATAAAAGTTGACTTGAAGAAAAATGAAAACTTTGAAAAATATAAAAATATCGGGGATATTCTGGCGGCAAATATGCATCAGATAAAATATGGAATGAAAAAAATTACAGCTTTTGATTTTTACAATAATCAGGAAATTACGATAAATCTGGATCCGCTTTTATCTCCAAATGATAATTTGAATTTTTATTACAATAGGTATAACAAGGGAAAACGTACAATTTCAGCCTTAAATTCCAGATTTTTAGACATTCAGAATGAAATAAGATATTTTGAGGAAATAAAAATGTTTATTGAAAAGGAAAATGATTTTATTAGAATCGAGGAAATTGAAAACGAGCTGAACTTATCAAATAACGGAAATAAAATAAAAAATAAAATAAAATTGAACAAGTCAAAAAAACGTGAACTGCTGTCATTTGACTATAAAGGCTTTCAAATCTTTGTTGGAAGGAACAACAAGGAAAATGAGGAAATATCTTTTTCCAAAGGCCAGCCCAACGACATCTGGATGCACGTAAAAGACATTCCTGGAAGCCACGTCCTTATTCTACGAAATAATCAGGAAGTGCCTGATGACGTTCTGACACACGCCGCAAACCTTGCCTGCGAATACTCTAAAGCCAAAAAAGGCAATAAAGTTACCGTTGACTACTGTGAAAGAAAATTTGTAAAAAAAATTAAAAATAGTAAACCGGGAAACGTGATTTACAAAAATTTCCATTCCCTATTAATCGAAGTTCAGTAAAACTTTTTAAAAACAAAAAATATAATTTGATTGACTAACAGAAAAAATGTTTTTCACGCTTATTGACAAATATCAAAAACTGTTGTAAAATTAAGATAGAGATATAATTAAGGAGGATAAATAAATGGCAAGTAAAACAATTACTATGACAAATCCTACAGGATTACATACAAGACCAGGTGGAGTATTTGTTGCTAAAGCAAAAGAATTTGAAAGTTCAGTAGAAGTGGAAAATGAAGGGAAAAAAGTAAACGGAAAATCTTTATTGAAATTATTATCAATTGGAATTAAAAACGGTTCAAAAGTTACAGTTCATGCTGAAGGGCCTGATGCTGACCAAGCAGTTGAAGTATTAGGAGAATTATTAGCAACTATCAGAGACTAATAAATTGTAGTAATTAAGTGAAATAAAAATGTTGTTTTTTATAGATTTGTTATAGAAAATATGTTTTATTAAACTAAAAAATAAAAAGACTTTCTTATTTTTAAGATTGTCTTTTTTTAATTTACAAAAAAAGCAGAAAAACTCCTAATTAATAAACATTTTCCTGCTTAAATTATTTTTCAATTAATTTCTATTACTTTTCGCTTCGTTTCTTTAATGCCGCTTTTATCCAGCCTGTGAACAATGGATGTGGACGGTTTGGACGGCTTTTGAATTCTGGATGGTATTGTGTGGCTATGAAGTATGGGTGATTTTTTATTTCGATTACTTCCACGTAATTTCCGTCTGGAGATAATCCTACAATATCCATTCCAGCTTTTTCAAATTCTTCTCTGAAAGCGTTGTTAAATTCGTATCTATGTCTGTGTCTTTCAGCAATTTGAGTTCTTCCATAAACTCTTGCAGCCAAACTGTCGTCTTTTAATATACATGGATATGCCCCAAGACGCATCGTTCCTCCCATATCTTTCAGCCCTTTTTGCTCTTCCATAAGGCTTATAATTGGATATGGAGTGTCCTTTTCAAATTCTGTTGAAGTCGCATCTTTGTAGCCTAGTACATTTCTTGCAAACTCTACACACGCCATTTGCATTCCAAGGCAAATTCCAAAAAATGGGATGTTATTTTCCCTTGCAAATTTAATCGCTTCAACTTTTCCATCCACTCCTCTGTCACCAAATCCGCCTGGCACTAAAATTCCATCATAATCAGCCAGTTTTCTCACATCAAATTCCCCAGCTTTAAAATAGTCAATCTCAACTTTTGTATCAAGATTAAAACCTGCATGTTCTATCGATTCGTGAATACTGATATAGGCATCTTTTAATTCAACATATTTCCCGACAATTGCCACTTTTACAAGTTTTTTAGGATTTTTGAATTTTTCCACCATTTTAGTCCATTCTGTCAGTAACGGCTTTTCATTTTTTATTTTAAAATGCTTGCAAATTACATCGGCAAGTCCTAATTTTTCCATAGTTAACGGAATTTCATAAAGACTTTTTGCATCAAGCGATTCAATAACTGCCTCTTCATCAATATCGCAGAAAAGCGAGATTTTTTTCTTAATATTTTCATCAACAGGATGTTCACTTCTCACTACAATAACATCTGGCGAGATTCCAAGCCCCTGAAGCATTTTTACACTGTGCTGTGTAGGTTTAGTCTTAAGCTCTCCTGCAGCTTTCAAATACGGCAATAACGTTACGTGAATATAGGCAATGTTCTCTCTGCCAACTTCTCTTTTCAACTGACGAATCGCCTCGATAAACGGATCACTTTCAATATCCCCAATTGTCCCGCCAATCTCAGTAATTACAATATCCGAATTATTTTCCTCAGCCGCTTTTATAACATTGTACTTAATTTCATCTGTCATGTGAGGCACAGTTTGCACAGTTCCTCCTAAAAATTCCCCTCGACGCTCTTTCGCAATAATTTTTGACATAATTTTCCCAGTTGTCAAATTATTATACTTTGTCAGATTCTCATTGATAAATCTCTCATAATGCCCTAAATCCAAGTCAGTTTCTGCTCCATCCTCTGTAACAAAAACTTCTCCATGCTGATAAGGGCTCATAGTTCCTGGATCCACATTTATATACGGATCAAACTTCTGAATTGTAACTTTATAACCTCTCTCTTTTAGCAATCTTCCCAGTGAAGAAGCAACAATTCCTTTTCCAAGCGATGAAACAACTCCACCTGTAACAAATATATATTTTGTTGAATTATTATGTATATTCATTTTTCCTCCTATTTTCTATTCCTATTTATTCAATTTTAAATATTTTGGCAAATTTATAAAATATCACTTAATTTAATAGATTATTTCTTTAACTATTCAATCAAATCTTTTTTTCTGTTTTAGTTATTATGATTAACACTAATCCCCATTTAAATAACGAATTTATTATAAACTTTTCTAGTAAAGGATATAATCTAATATTTTCAAATAATTTAAGATATAATTTTCGTTTTTTAAACAGAATCTGGCATGAACTAATCCGTCGGAGCATTTTTCTGTGATGGCAAAACTGTCTGAGCATAGCGAGTTTTTTGTCAGTGCAGAAAAATGTCGTAGACTAGTCATAGGTTGTAGGATTTGCGGCAATGAGCAATCCTACGAAAATAAAAAAGAAAAAATTTGAATAATTATAAATTAGCTATTGAACAACCCTATTATAAAAATTTACTCTCATTTTTAAACGGGGTTTAGTATAATAACTATTTTTCTATTTATATTTTTAAATAATTATGTTGTTTTTTCCACAAAAAAAGAGGAAAAAAAAAATTTTCACCTCTTTCAAACAAATTTTATTTATGTAAAACTTAAAAGGAATATCCCAAGTTTCAAAATAAACTTGAGATAGTTCCAAATTTAATTTTCTTTTTTATTTGTTATTTTCTTGCAGCTCCAGCTTTGTAAGCTCCATTTGATCCGAATACGTTTCTGATTTTATCTTTGTAGTATTCTTTCATGTAGTCTTTTGCAGGACCTACATATTTTCTAGGATCAAATTCTCCTGGTTTTTTAGCGAATACTTCTCTGATTCCTGCTGTGAAAGCTAATCTTCCGTCAGTATCTACGTTAATTTTAGCTACTGCTGATTTAGCGGCTTTTCTTAATTCTGAATCAGGGATACCGATTGCATCTGCAATTTTTCCGCCGTATTGGTTAATCATTTCTACAAATTGTTTTGGTACAGCTGATGAACCGTGTAATACAATTGGGAATCCAGGTATTCTTTTTTCAATTTCTGCCAAAATGTCCAATCTTAATTTAGGATCATCCCCTGGTTTGAATTTATGAGCTCCGTGAGATGTTCCGATTGCGATTGCCAATGAATCAACTCCTGTTTTTGATACGAAGTCTTCAACTTCATCAGGTTGAGTGTAAACATGTTCTGCTGCTTCCACATCGTCTTCAATTCCAGCTAAAACTCCTAGTTCAGCTTCAACTGTAACATCGTGCTGATGAGCGAAATCAGCAACTTGTTTTGCTTCTGCAACATTTTCATCATAAGGGTTGTGAGATCCGTCATACATTACTGAAGAGAATCCATATTCGATACAGTCTTTTGCTTCAGCAAAATTTGGACCATGATCCAAGTGCAATGCTACTGGAATGTCAGATCCAGATGCTTCTACATAAGCTGTTGCAGCTTTTGCAAGCCAAGGCAGCATTTCCTTACCGATATACTTTCTTGCACCTGTTGAAACTTGAAGAATTACTGGTGAACCTTCTTCAACACATGCTTCAATAATTCCTTGTAATTGTTCCATGTTGTTAAAGTTAAAGGCAGGTACTGCATAACCTTCTTTGTTTGCTTTAGCAAACATTTCTTTAGTGTTTACTAATCCTAAATCTTTGTAATGATATTTCATTTTACGCCTCCTAATATTTATTAATTAGATTAACTTCTTTAATTATATGTTACCAAATTTTTGTATAAAAATCAATAGAAAACAAAAAATAATAGTTAAAAATAAAATATTTTTTTAAATATATCTTAAAGCCTTTTAATTAGCATTCAACTAAATAGCCGTATTTTTGTTTTTAAGTATATTTATTTAATTTATTTTACTTTGATTTATCAGCTCTTCCACCGTCATTCCTTTTCTAAGCACATTTTTATCCGTGAATCCTGGAATTCCCTCTATTCTGCCACGTTTTGACACTTGCCAAATTGCCCATCTGTCATCTTCTTCTATTTTGGGAAAATATTTGTAGTCTGTAATCCAAATTCTATTTTCAGGAAATTCACCTTTTATATATGCATTATAAGTTTTATAGTTCACATAGAAAATTACTCTTTTTCTGTAATGTTTTTCCAGCTTGTCAACCATATCTTTCAAATGCTTTATTACTTCCGTCTTTTTATATTTTTTTGTAGATATTTCCAGATCAATCATTGGCGGCAATGTCTTGTCGGAATCAGGGACTTTACTTATGTAAAAGTCAGCTTGTGCTTCCCCACTGCTAGTCATTGTGAAAAAATGATATGCTCCGACTACAAAGCCATTTAATCTGGCGTTATTCCAGTTATATAAAAAATCTGTATCAAGAAAATTCTGCCCTTCTGTCGCCTTCAAAATAATAAATTTATATTTTTTATCCACAAGAGTCCAGTTCACTTTTTCCTGATGATGTGAAATATCAAGTCCCTGAGTCTTGTAGCCTGCCAGCTGTGCCAAAATATCATTATGGTACAAATATCCGCTAAATTCAAGAACTCCCGCTATACCTGCAATAATTATCATAATTATAAAAAATTTTACAAATTTTTCCATATCCTCTCCATTCAGTTTATTTAATAACAAAATTATTTTCAAAATACTTAAAATTTTTTAAATAACTTATTTTTTATTGAACTTAATTTTTGAGCAGCTTTTGACAGTTTAGAAAAATCAGTAATATGATAATTAAGGTTACAGCGATTGTTATTTTATAACTGTCATTCCGCCCATATAAGGCACTAATACTTCTGGAACTTTTATAGTTCCGTCATCCTGCTGATAATTTTCCATAATGGCAAGCAATGTTCTTCCCACTGCCAGCCCTGATCCATTCAGAGTATGTACAAAATGGCTCTTTCCTGTTTCTTTTTCCCTGTATTTAATCATTGCACGTCTAGCCTGAAAGTCCTCTGTATTTGAGCAGGAAGAAATTTCCCTGTATTTCCCTTGACTTGGCACCCAGACTTCTAGATCATAAGTTTTTGCCGCACTAAATCCTAAATCTCCGCTGCAAAGTGCCAAAACTCTATATGGCAGCTCTAATTTCTGCAATATTTTCTCCGCACAGTTTACCATTTTTTCAAGTTCATCATAAGAAGTTTCGGGTTTTACAATTTTTACCATTTCCACTTTATTAAACTGGTGCTGTCTTATAAGCCCTTTTAAGTCACGTCCTCCAGAACCCGCTTCCTTTCTGAAACAAGCTGTATATCCGCAGTAATATTTAGGCAGTTCCTCTTCATCCAGAATTTCGCTATTATGTAAATTTGTAAGTGTAACTTCTGCCGTTGGAATCAAGTACATCTCTTCACCATCGATTTTATAGGCGTCATCGGCAAATTTTGGAAGCTGCCCTGTTCCCACCATCATTTCTCTTTTTACCAACTGCGGTGTAAAAATCTCCTCAAATCCATGTTCCCCAGTATGAACATCAATCATAAACGCAATCAATGCTCTTTCCAGTCTTGCCGCTGCATTTTTATAAACTGTAAACCTCGAACCACTAAGTTTTGCCCCTCTTTCAAAGTCCAAAATCCCAAGTTCCACTCCCAGTTCATCATGTGATTTTATTTCAAAGTCGAATTCTCTTGGAGTTCCCCATTTTCTAACTTCCACATTATCATCTTCATCTTTTCCAACTGGAGTCGTATCACTTAATTTGTTTGGAATCGTATAAGCAAGTTCCAGCTGCTTTTCATCAATTTCTGCTACCTTTTGATCAAGTTCCTTAATCTTTGCACTGACAGTCTGCATTCTCGCAAGCAATTCAGCAGGATCTTTTCCTTCCTGTTTATATTTTCCTATCAATGCACTTGACTCATTTCTTTCTTTCTTCAGCATTTCCACTTCCTGAAGTAAATTTCTTCTATCCTCATCAAATTTCAGCAATGAATTCAAATCAAAGTCACTATTTCTATTTTTTAAATATTCTCTGACTTTATCAGCATTTTCCCTTATGTATCTCATTTCCAACATAATTTTTTTATTTCCTTTCCTATATATATTTTTTATCTAAATTTATTGAATTATTAAAGTGTTTTAATTTATCATAAATTGTAATATTAATGAATATTTTTTCTTTTTTTTAGTTATAACAATTAATTTAACTAAAACAAAAAACATAAAAAAAGAGAAAAAACAATTATTAACTAAAATAAGTTAAAATAAAAATTAAATATTTTCAAGATATTTATACAATACTTTTTTACTTCCACTTAAATTTTTAAAATCATAATTTTTACTAAATTCTATTTTTTTCACATTTTGAATATTATACTTTTCCACAATTTTATCGTAATTTTCCACATAAATTTTTTTATAAAGTTCATCAGCTTGGTTTTCCACAAAATAGTTTAAGTTTTCCGCATTTTCAAAATTTAGGAAAGTTGAATCAGATTTTGTGAAGTAATTTATTATATTTTTTATTATCTCGTCTATTTTATCACGAATTTCGCTAAATTTCGAACCGTTTTCAGTTTCAATTTTTTCTATCATTTTTTCTGCAAAAAAAGTTTTTACAAGTTTATTTGTATCTGCTGAAATTAATGAATAGTTGTATAAAATTTCAAAAAATTTATTTTTATCCCGATACAGCAGTTCATTTCCCAATTTTACAGCATAAATTTTTTCTTTGTTAAAAATGCTTCTTCTAAATCCGTCTATTAATTTTGGAAGTTCAACCTTACTTAACCGTTCTATTTTTTTGTCTTTTTCTTTAAATGTTTCCAAAAATTGTTCATTTATGATTTGTTTTATATTTTCATTTTTTTCGTTTTCACTAAAATAAATGTATCCCAATTCTAGTATAAATGATGGTTCTTTAACTGTTATCTTAAAATTTTTGTCAAGCTGGAAATATTTTCGTTTTTCAAAATTATTTTTATATTTTAGAATAAATTGTGAAAAATTTTCTGTATTTAAAAATACGTTTTCACTTTCCAGCTTTTTATTTTCAGTCAAACTTTAATTCCTCCCTCCTGCTTTAGTTTTATTTGCACTTTATAAAAATATAACTCTATTTCATTTTCTCAATAATTTTAAATTCCATTTTCAAAATCATTAAATTTTCTATATTTTCATCAATTTTCACAATATCCTTTTCCGTTGTCAAAACATAATCATAACTTTTTGCTTTTTCCTTTATTTCCAAAATTTCTTCATTTGCGTAAACGTGATGATCTGTAAATTTTATTTCATCAATATTACTTGGATTTAATTTTTTTATTGTCTGATAAAATACAGCTGGATTTGCTATTGAAGAAAAAATTAGTACATTTTTATTTTTAATAGTTTCCAATGGAAATTTTTCATTCCCTATTTTGTTTTCATTATTTATTTTACCAAACTTTTTCCCATTTTCAAAATTTAATTTGTAAAAATAACTTTCCTCAAAAATAGCGACAGAAATCGGCTTTTCATATTTTTCCAGTCTTTCCTTAATTTTCGCAATTTCTTCTTCCGAAGCATAGTTACTTTTTGTAATAATAATTTCATCAGCCCGTTTCAAAGCGTCAAGTGATTCCCGCAATCGTCCCTTTGGCAAGTAATCGTCCATTCCAAAAGGATTTGTTGCATCAATTAGAATTATATTTTTATCTTTTTTCAGTTTTCTATGCTGAAAGCCATCATCCATAATAATTGTTTCCACATCGCATTTTTCCTTTAGAAAAGTTGCACCTTCGTAACGATTTTTACAAACTACGACAGGAATTTGAAAATTTAAGGCATGCAAATAGGCTTCATCTCCTGATTCCTTTGAAGTGGCATAAATCTTTTTTTCATCTCGTACAAGCAGTAAATCAGTTTCCCGTTTTCCCTTGTAGCCTCGACTCAGAATTCCAACTTTCTTATTTCTTTCTAAATATTTTTGCACAAAATACTGCACAGCTGGTGTTTTCCCTGTTCCACCTGCCACAATATTTCCAATGCAAATTATTTCCACTCCATCAACCTTTTTTTCTTTAAAAATATTCAAATCATAAAGTTTATTTCGTAAAAATACGATAAATCCATATATAATCGACAATAATTTCATTAATTTTTCCTCAGCTTAACTTTCTTAATTAGTTTTCTACCAGTCCTTTATAAATTGTTTCCAGCCGTCTAAATCGGTTTTTTATTCCAGATTTGGAAATTTCCATTAAGTCTGCCAGTTCCTGTAGGGACATTTCTTGATTTTCCAGTCGGACTCTTGCTGTTTCACTTAATACGTCTGTCAATTCTGAAAGCCCCATTTTTTCATCAATTACTTTTATCATGTGAATCTGCTTTTCAGAAGCGGACAGTTTTTTAGTTTCATTTGCTATTTCCCAGTTCATGTTTCTATTAATTTTATTCCGAATTTCCTTATTTATCGTAACTTCCTCAAATTCAAAAAACGAATTTATTCCGCCAATCAAAAAAATTATATCCAAAATGTCTTCTGAATTTCGTAAATAAACAAGGCTCTTATTTTTTTTCTCCGTCTGAAAAACCTTTTTCCCCATCTGTTTAAACAAGTAATACAAATAAGTGGCAGAATCTTCAGTATCCACAAAAAAATCCATCGCATAAGCTTTTTCTGGAGACTTTATATATCCGCAGCTAAGAAAAAAACCTCTAATTATGCCAGCTAGCTGTTTTTCATCTTCCACAACTGAAAAATTTTTGTGAAAATATATTTTTTTTAAAAATGATTTGTATTCCTGCTGGTTGTGCTGAGTGGGAAAAAGTATCACTTCATACATTTTGTGTGTTCCAAGGCGTTTACTAATAACGTATTTTAGCTGAATTGGGATATTTGTTACTGCCCGTAAATTTGAATAAATTCTTTTAGCAAGCGAGACATTTTCAGTGCTGAAATAAATTCCATGTTCTGTAATTACATTCTTTGCAATAAAAATTCCGAAAAGCTCTGCATAAACAGTATCCTTATCTGAATTTTCCAAATTGAAAATCTCTCTTTTTACATTTGCTGAATACGACATTTTCCCCCTCCTTTTTCACTACAATAAACTTCTAATAATTTACTTTTCTAGGATTTCCTGATTTATCATAATAAGTCCAAGTTCCTGTTCTTCTTCTGCCTCTAATACTTCCCTCAAATCCTAGGCTTCCATCTGTATGATATCCTCTTACAGTTCCAGTTTCCCCATTCATATTTGCTTCATACAAAGGTCTTCCACTTTCGTAGTAAACATTCATTTTCCCGTTTATTTCATCATTTACATAATTAATTTCAGATTTTTTACCTCCGTTAGTGTTCCATTCACTAAATAATCCATTTTTCTGTCCATTTGAATAGTTTCCTTGTGATTTTCTTGAGCCATTTTCATAATATTCAGTCCAAGTTCCTGTCATTTTTCCATTTTCATAGTTCCCAACTGTTTCCTGAGCCCCTGTTTTTCCATAATACGAAGAATAACGTCCATTTAACTGATCATCTTTATATTGATATTTTTTCCAGACTTTTCCATTTTCAGTATAAACCGTCCATTCTCCTTCCTTTTTACCATTTTTATAATTTCCTATTGTAAATCTATTTCCGTTTGCATAAAATTCATCATATTTCCCATTAAGCGTCCCATTGCTCAAATTAACAACAAGCCGTCTTCCGCCTTCTTCCATAATTCTGTACTCTCCACTTCCTGTCAATTCATAAGTATTAGAATCAATTCTTTTTACATCATCCATACTCGAAGAACTAAGTTTCGACAACCTAACCTTCCCAAAATTTGTTCCATAATTTGCAAACACATCTTTTCCGTATGCAACTGCTGATAATATCATCATTCCAGCGATAAAAAATATTTTTTTACTATTATTTCTTTTCATTTTCTCATCTCCTATTATTTTATAAAGTTTGTTTTTTTATTTTATCAATTCACCTTTTTACATTATAACAAATTTTTCTCATTTTTTAAACTAAATTATTGATTTTTCTCGTTCCAATTTACATTATAAGCAAACTAGGCTTGATCAACATTATTAATCCTAAAATTATCATTAAAATTCCACCAAACAAATTTACCCATTTTGAATATTTTGTAGTTAATTGCAGTTTATTTATGCTCATTAGGGCAAAACCGAAAACTATTATGTCGTCTACCATATATCCAATTATATAAATAAATGTATAAAATTGTCTTATCCAGAAAGGAACTTCATTTATTTGAAGAATTTTTGTATATGTTTGTGGTATTCCAATTGAGCAGGCAAACTCTATCACATTTACTGAAAGTGCCAAACCAATTATTCCAAGCGCTGTCAGCAATGTAAATGGTTTATTGGCTATATCTTTTACTTTTCTTGAAATTTTTGCCCTTTGCTCCAAATCTGTCACTTCACATTCTAGTGTGTCACCTTTTTTCAAATAATTTTTAATAAAGAAAATTCCGCCAGCAATTCCGACAATCCCGACAATTGGAGTTACCCATTTATCTAGCCCTACAAAATCCCATGTATAAATCCACGCATTTAAAATCAAAAAATACATAACAGCTTCGGCTAAAATAAACAGTCCTGCCACTCTAAACATTTTCACTTTATTTCCAACCGCAATCAGAGCTGTCAGAAATAAAACTAAAACCCACATAGCGCAAGGATTAAATCCGTCAATTGTTCCTAAAATTATTGACATCGTAAATAAAGAGTAATTTGTCAAGTCAATCGTTTTATTAATAATTGGAATATTTACAAGCACCTGATTTTTAACGCCTTTCGTAAGTCCCGGCACCTCACATACAGTATCTCCTGTACAAACTGCGCCATTACT
The DNA here is from genome assembly GCF_013394795.1 of Leptotrichia sp. oral taxon 223. Classification (NCBI taxonomy): domain Bacteria; kingdom Fusobacteriati; phylum Fusobacteriota; class Fusobacteriia; order Fusobacteriales; family Leptotrichiaceae; genus Leptotrichia; species Leptotrichia sp. oral taxon 223. Next base: position 1,508,016 of record NZ_JABXYU010000001.1, on the reverse strand, counting down.
GCTTACATTTCCGTTCTGCCCACTTTCCACGTATTCCTTCAAAGTCAAAATTTTATCTTTAGCCTTTGCTGAATTTATCAAACTTTCAATTTCTTTTCCAGTTGTATCTGCCGTATTAAAACCTTGAATAATATGTCCATCAATATAAATAATTGGAGTCCCTTTCACAAGTTTTAACTTTGATGTAGTTTCATCAAAAAATGCCTTGTTTTCCTCATTTTCATCAATTTTATGCTCCACATATTCAAAATCATCCCTTTTAGTCGACAGTTCCTTCAAAAATTTCTCCAGATTTGCACAATTTTTACAGTCTTTTCTCCCGAAATATTCAATTTTTACTTTCTTTCCCTGACTATTTCCAGCAGAATAATTAATCTGATTCACCAAAAACATACTAAAAATCAAAATTATCAATGCAAACACTCTACTTTTATCTAACCTAGCCTTAAAATCTTTTCTCCAAAACATCTTTTTTCCACCTTTCTTTTTTTATTTTTTATAAATAATTACCGTACTGACCGCATACTCCCTGCTATGTGAAATGCTAATCTGTATCGTAAGTCCCTGAACCTTTTCCTTTATTGCATTATAAAACACCACATAAGGCTTTCCCAGCTTATCATTCAAAATCTCAATATCACTTAGCGAAAACCCATGCACCCCAGTCCCAAACGCCTTGGAAACCGCCTCTTTCGCAGCAAATCTGCCCGCAAAGCTGGCATATGGATTCTTTTTTTTCTCAATATGCTCAATTTCTTTTTCAGTATAAACTTTCCTTTTAAAAAGGCTTGTCTGATTAATTGCCTTTTCAATTCGGGATATTTCAATAATATCTGTCCCGATACCGTATATTTCCATATTTCTCATCTTCCTTCATTTTCTATTTATTTAAAAACTAATTTTATGAATAATTATTTTTTTATTTATATAGCTATCTTTCTTTTTAATAAAATTATTTGTTATAATCAAATAAAAATGTCGTGATTTTTTGGAAATAAAATCGACTGTTTGAGCGAAGTTTTACGTAGCGAGTTTCGATTTTGTTTTCAAAAAATGCTTAGACAAGCGGGGATTAGTGCGTAGCACTTTCGCCAAAATCTTCAGATGTTATAATTTGAAGAAATTGAAATAACTAATATTGCGAAATAAAAGGGGATGGCGACTGTTCCCCTTTGCTTTATAAAAAAATAAAAGAATTAACTATTAATAACAAAAAATTTATGTTTTGCTATTGTTAGATTATACTACAAATTTTTAAAAATACAAAATTTATAATAAAACTCATTTAAAAATAGAAATTAATTCTTATAATAGCATTGTTTGATACCTAATTCAAAATTATTCAACTAAATTGTTTTTTATTATTTTTCGCTCATTTTGATTAATAAATATTTTTCCATATTACTATATTTTTTCTTTTTTATTTTTTAAAAGATGAAAATTATATCTTAAATTACTTGAAATATTAGGTTTTTATCCTTTACTATAAAAGTTTATAATAAATTCGTTATTTAAACAGAGTTTAGTATTAATATTTATTAAAAAAAAACTCTACATAAGAAAGAACTATTCCTAAATAGAGATTTTTTATTTTAAAATTTACTATTTCACTTTCACAATTTTCTTTTTCCCAGCCCTAATAATCATTCCGCTTTCGACATTTACATTTGCCTTAATATCTTTTATCGCCTCATCATTTATTTTAAATCCACCTTGTGAAATTAGCCTTCTTGCCTCACTTGTTCCTCCAAGTAATTTTGCTTCTTTTACAAGCAAGTCAATTACATTAATTTCTCCATAAGGAACTTCCACTTCTGGCAAATCTACGTCAAGATTTCTTTTACTGAATACGTTTTCAAACCAGTTTCTTGCTTCCTTAGCTGCTTCTTCACCGTAATAAATTTTTACAACTTCTGCTCCTAATTGTTTTTTGGCTTCCATCGGATGTAAACTTCCATTTGCGATTTGAGCTTTAATTTCGTTAATTCTTTCAAAAGGAACCTCTGTTATCATTGTGTAGTAATTTTCCATTAGTTCATCTGAAATTGACATAACCTTACCAAACATATCATTTGGAGTGTCTTTTACGCCAATGTAGTTTCCAAGTGATTTAGACATCTTTTCCACTCCGTCAAGCCCTACCAGAATTGGCATTATCATACAGACTTGCTGCTCCTGCCCAAAGTTTTTCTGTAAATCTCTTCCTCTTAGTAAATTAAATTTTTGTTCTGTTGCTCCCAATTCCACATCAGCTCTCAGCTCAACCGAATCATACCCTTGTAAAATTGGATACATAAACTCGATTAACGAAACTGGTTTGTTTTCAGCCAGTCTTTTTGAAAAATCCTCTCTAGAAATCATTTGCGACACAGTAAACTGCGATAGTAAATTTAAAGCATCCGAAAGCGATAATTTTTCAAACCAGTCAGCATTATAGACAACTTTTATTTTATCCAAGTCCAATATCAATTTTACTTGATCCAAGTATGTTTTGATATTCTCACTTACTTGCTCCTCCGACAACATCTTCCTAGTTTCAGATTTTCCAGTTGGATCCCCAATTCTCCCTGTAAAAGTTCCAATCAAAAACAGCACCTCATGTCCCAAATCTTGAAATTGCTTCAATTTTCTTAAAGGTACAGCATGTCCCAAATGCAGCTCCGAACCTGTCGGATCTATCCCCAATTTAACCCGTAGCGGAGTATTAGTTGAAATTGATTTTTCCAACTTTTTCTTAAATTCATTCTCATTAATTATTTCATCGCACCCACGGCTCAAAATATTAAATTGTCTTTCTACTTCGTTTTTTACTTCTGTTTCATTATTTCTATCTATGCTCATTTTTATTTTTTCTCCTTCTTCTGTTTTATTTTTTTATCTATTCAATAACTTGATTTTATAAATACGCTACGTATTTCATAAAATAATACACAATTGGCAATACAAATAATGCACTGTCAAATCTATCCAAAAATCCACCGTGTCCCAAAAGCAAATTCCCAGAATCCTTTACTCCCAATTCTCTTTTTATTTTTGATTCTACCAGATCTCCCAGTTCGGCAAAAATGCCTATTGCAAGTGCAAGGATAAAGGCTTTTAAGCCGCCAATGGCAACGTAATCGTAATTTACGGAACAGCTTTTTGAGAGAAATGAGATTCCGCATACAAAATTTGCTATAAATAAATATATTTTGTCAAATGATAAAATTACTAAAAATACTCCCAAAATCCCTGCTATCGCACCTTCAATTGATTTTTTAGGGCTGATTTTTGGTGCAAGCCTATGTTTGAATACTTTTCCACCGATGGCCATTCCGACAAGGTAGGCAGAAATGTCGCATGCCCAGATTAACATAAATGTCATTACAACTAGAATATTCCCATTTAAAAATTCGTATTTTATCAGCAAAATATGTGAAAATAAATATGAAACATAGATTATTCCAAACAATGTGTAGGAAATTTCTGCCATTGCATTTTGAATTTTTACCTTTAAAACCTGCCTTAGAGACAGAAGAATTATTGCAAATACGATAAATCCGCCCATATCAAAGTTTATCTGCTTGAAAAGGGCAAATTTGAAATATGAAAAAATATTTTTTGAATTTTCCTGAAAATATATTGCAACTGGCAAAAACAGTCCAAGCCCCATTCCAATCCTGCTTGCCACCTCAAAGCCCTTGTCCTTTAACATTTTATAAAATTCAAACAGCGACATTCCAATTATTACAAGCGTAAATACTAGAAACATCACATTTCCCTTTAAAAATATCCACAAAAGGAAAGGTACAAATAACAAAATAATAAATAATCTACTTAACATTCAGTCCTCCGTATCTTCTATCTCTTTTATTAAAGGATAAAATAGCTTTATCTAATTCTTTTTCATCAAAATCGGGCCAGTAAACATCTGTTATGTAAAACTCTGAATAGGCAACTTCCCAAAGCAGAAAATTACTTATTCTAAATTCTCCGCTTGTTCTAATTACAAGCTCTGGATCTGGAATTTCTGGACGGTACATAAATTTAGAAAACTCTTCTTCTGTAATCCTCAAATTTTCATTTTTATCCACAAATCCATTCAGCTCTTTTTCCGTAACATTCAGCCCGTTATTTTCATTATCAAACTGCCCTTCTGCTGTTCTGCCTGATTTGTCCATAAACTTAGTCTGCAAAACCTTGTTCACGGCATCAACAATTTCTCGGCGCCCGCCATAATTAAATGCTATATTAAAAATAATCTTATCACAATCTGCCAGATAATTTTCAGTTTCTTCAATTTTCTTTAATAATTTTTGTGAAATATTTTCCTTTGCCCCTGTAACAAGCAATCTAACGCCCTGTTTTTTCAAATTTTTCTTCTCTTTATCGAGATATTTCGCAAACAAGTCCATAAGCCCATTTACTTCCTTTTCAGGCCTCTTCCAGTTTTCAGTCGAAAACGCATACACAGTTAAATATTTCACGCCAATGTTCCCGGCATACTTTAATATCTTCTCAAGACTGCTAGCTCCAGCCCTATGCCCTTCCAGCCGAATCTTTCCACGCTCCTTAGCCCAGCGCCCGTTCCCATCCATAATAATGGCAATGTGCTCAGGAATCACCAATTCATCTCTATCCATATTATCCCTTTCAAGAATAAAAATATTATTGCTTTAATTATAACAGTCAAATCATTATTTTTCAAGGTGTTTGTAAAATTATTACATAAAAAAGAAGCAGAATCCAAAAAATCCCACTTCAAAATATACTCAAACCTATTTAAAATTAAACTATTAAAAATTATATAAATTTATGGTTTGAGTAAAATAGTCATAACTTTTGAGTTCAGTTTTAAAATAGTTTTACTATACATTAAGTTTTTTAAAAAAAATCACATCATATTTACAGGATCCACATCAATCGTTACCCTAACTTTCTTTTCCCTTTCCCGAAATTTGCCTGCACATTTTTTTATAATTTTCTTAATTTTCAAGATATTTTCTCTTTCAAATTTAAAAAATATCTGGTATCGGTATCTTCCGTTTATTTTGTAAATTGGGGATTTAAAAGCATCTGAGATAAAATCATTTTGAGTTAAATTCATAGCTGCATTTACATTTCTTATAATTTCTTCACGCAAAATTTTGGCTTTTTCCATTACCAAATTTTCTTCAGTTGCCGAAATTACCAAAATTATAATTCGTCCAAAAGGCGGATAATTTAACATTTTTCGCATAATCATCTCGTTTTTGTAATATCCTTCATAATCACTTTCGATTGTTTTTTTTATTACATCATTTTCACTATTAAAAGTCTGAATAATTACTTCTCCATCCTTTTCTCCACGTCCTGCACGCCCTGAAGCCTGTGTCAACAACTGAAAAGTCTTTTCTGAGGCTCGAAAGTCTGGAAAATTTAAGATTATATCAGCATTAATTATTCCAACTAATGTTACGTTTGAAAAATGCAGTCCCTTTGCGATAATCTGTGTTCCGAGCATTATGTCATATTTGTGATTTTTAAAATCATTGTAGGCTTTTTCATAATTTTGCTTTGTCTTTATGCTTTCAGAGTCCACTCTCACAATTCTCGCTGATGGAAATGCTATTGCCAGTTCCTCTTCAATTTTTTCCGTTCCAGCCCCAATTTGCCTCATTTTATGTCCGCCACATTCATCACACGTGTTGTCAAAACGTTTTTCATAGCCGCAGTAATGGCATTTGAGGCGATTGTCATATTTGTAATAGTTTAAGGAAATGCTGCAATTAGGACAAGTTGGAATATTTCCACAATCCTTGCATTTCAGCAAGTTTGAAAATGCCTTTCTGTTCAAAATCAAGATAACCTGCTCATTTTTTTGCAATGTCTGCGAAATCTTATCCAGCAGTTCTTCCGAAAAATTTTCCGTTGTTTCATTCAAATCCACAATTTCAAATTTTGGCAGTTTAGCATTTTTATACCGTTTTGTCAGCTCAATTAATTCAATATCGCCCTGCTGTGCCTGATAATACGTTTCAAAAGACGGTGTTGCCGAGCCTAGAATCACTTTTATCTTTTCGCTTTTTACAATTTCAGATTCTTCCAAATTATCGTTTTTCTCTAATTCACTATTTTTTTCAATTTTTTTATCTTTTTTTAAATTCTCATTTTGCAAAAATGCCCTTTTTATCGCCACATTTTTTACGTGATAACGTGGGTTATTCTCCTGCTTATACGTATTTTCGTGCTCCTCATCCACAATAATATATTTCAAGTTCTGAACAGGTGCAAAAACCGCCGATCTTGCCCCAATCACAATTTTCTTTTCGCCATTTCGTATGAAAGTCCACTCTTCCCGCTTTTCCCTGTCAGTAAGTTTGCTGTGAAGAATAGCCACTTCATTGTAAAATTCCTCCTCAAGCCTTTGTATCATCTGAACTGTAAGCGAAATTTCAGGCACTAGAAAGATACTCCCAAACCCTTGTTTTAAGGCTTCCTTTATCAAGTTAATATAAATTTCCGTTTTCCCTGAGCCAGTTATCCCCTTTAACAGAAAAATCTGTTTTTCACTATTTTTTATCGCATCCACAGCCTTCTGCTGCTCATCATTCAAAATAATTTCCTTTTCTACAATTTCACTTTTTTCCTTTTCGCTTTTTGAAATTTTAGAATTTAAAATCACTTTCTTTTCAATGGAAATAACCTTTTCATTTACCGCCTGTTCCACAATCTCGCTAGAAAAATTCTTTTTCAAAGTTGCGACGGTAACTTCCTGCCGTTTTTTCATATATTCATTAAATTTTTTCATTTCCTCAATTTTTTCCATTTCCAAAGTTTCATCATTTTCAGAAAATTCTTTTTGGAAAATGGCTTTTTTGGAATAATTTAACTTCAATGCTCCTGGATAAACCGCCTTTATTACGCTGTAATAATCACTTATGTAATAATTTTTTATCCATCTTATAAGCTGCATAATATCGGATGGAATGGACAAAACTGGGGCAACATCCTTAATTTTCTTCACTTTTGAAATATCAAACTGAATCTGATTTTCATTGGTAATTGCTACAATAAGCCCCATTTTATCCTTATTTATAAAATTAACAATGCACCATTGCCCAATTTCATATTTTTCTTCCGATTTATACGTGTATATTCCCTGATTATTCTCCACATAAATTTCATAATAATACATTTTTACCCCCTAAAATTGCTCCCTCAATTAATTTTATAAAAAATACTTTTATTCCAGCATTATCTGTATCTTTGTATGCTTATCAAGTTTAGTCCCTTTTTCAGGAAACTGCGACACAACCGCTCCACTTCCTGTAATCTCATACTGAGCAAACTTCCCTTGCGGATAAATCGACAAAAACTCCCTCAGACTGATTCCAGTTAAATCAGGCATAATATTTTTATCAAAATCCTGCTTTATCTTTCCTAAGTCCTTTTTCTTTTCTTCCTGCACAAATCCAATGTTCTTGTCAGGAGTTTTAACCTTTCCAATTGGCTGTATTCTCTTGTACTCAATTAATTTTTCCAATACTCTTTTTACTGATGGCAAGGCAACTTGAGCTCCATAATATTTCCCGCCTTTAGGTTCGCCAATAGTTATCAGTATAGCGTATTTAGGCTTATCTGCTGGAAAAAATGCAAAAAATGAACTGACATAGCTATTTTTATATCCATCCTTTCCTGCTTTCTGAGCAGTCCCTGTTTTCCCGCCGACACGGTAGCCAGGTATGTATGCCCCTTCACCAGTTCCACGATTTACGCTCGCTTCCATATACCTTCTATTTAGTCTTGACGCTTCATCACTAAACACTTTTTTTACCATAACAGGCTTATTCTGTTTCAATATGTTCCCCTTGCTGTCTTCTATCCTTTCCACCAGATAGGGCTTCATCAATTTACCATCATTAATAACTGTATTTAATGCCATTATCATTTGAATCTGCGTTATTGCAATTCCCTGTCCAAAAGCTATGTTGGCTCTTCTTACTTCATCTTTCAAAGTCTTAAACTCACGAAGCTTCTGCATTGATTCAAAATACGTATCTATGCCTGTTTTCCCGCTTAATCCAACATCAACTAAATAACGATAAAAAGTATTCTTGTTAATATCATTCTGTATCTTTACCATCGCTACATTTCCAGAATGTGCGACTATATCTGCTAAACCTAAACTTCCAGTCGTTGAGCTGTCGTGATCTCTTATTATTCTGTCATATACCCGGATTGAACCTGATGAATAAATTTTTGAATATTCATTAATTGCTTTTGAATCCAAACCTATAGCAACTGTTATAGGCTTAAATATTGACCCTGGTTCAAAAAAATCAGTAATTGGCCTGTTTTTTATGGTTGCCTTGTCTTCCGCCTTTGGATACGATGACATCGCCAATATTTTCCCGGTTTCCACTTCTATTAAAATTCCCATTGCCGAACTTGCGTTATTATCTACAAACGCCTTCTGCAACTCCTCATCAAGATTGTACTGCATAACACTGTCAAGTGTAAGTACAAGATTATTTCCTTCAACAGCAGTTTTTGCTTCATTTTTATTTTTCACTTTTACAATTTCCAAAAATGGCTTTGGTATTCTAAGCCGTGGCTCAACTCCCATTTCTCCTGCAAGCTGTTTATCATAATATTTTTCAATCCCGTAAACACCTTTATTTTCATTATTTACAAACCCAAGCGTTTCCTGAAAAGCATCATTTTGCACATAATTTCTTGTAAAAACCGTTTCAAAGACTATCCCTTTAAACCGTCTTTTATATTTTTCCTTTTTACGCTTCATTGCCTCATTTTTATCATTATCAATTTCCGACTCAATTTCAATTTTTGTTCTATACGAAATTTTATTATCTATCTTTAAATATTGACGGCCAGCCTTCTTTTTTTCCAGATATTCAAGTTTATATTTTTGAATATCCAAGGACTCAATATATCTTTTTAACATTTCCAGCAGTGTATCAATATTTTCCTCATCAATCAAAGTCGGATCAAGTATAACAAAATAGTCTTCATTGTCATATGCCAGAACTTGCCCGTCGCTCGTAGAAATTTTACCTCTTTTAGCTTTTTTATAGGTTTTGTAGGAATATTTTTTTTCTGAATCTTCCCTTATTTTTTCTCCACCTTTTGTCTGAAGATAGTAAACTCTTCCGATTAACGCTGCAAATCCTATAACTGTAAAAAGAAATATCAATACAAAACGCCCGTTAAATGTATTAAAATATTTAAACAACTTTTTTAAAATTTTTTTCAGCTTCTGTTTTTTTCTATTTTTTTCCATATTTGACTTTGCTCTGTCAATAATACTGCTTTTTTTATTACCCTTTTTCATTTTTCTCCTAATTTAACCAATATTAACCTTCAAGTCTTGCTAAAATCATTTCATTAATCATTTGCGGATTGGCCTTACCTTTAGAAAGCCTCATTGACTGTCCCATAAGATATTTTAGTGCATTGCTTTTTCCAGCCTTATAATCTTCCACAGATTGAGGATTTTCAACCAGTACCTGCTCTACAATCTTTTCAATTTCGCTGTTGTCTGTAATTTGCACAAGCCCTTTTTCCTTTACGATAATTTCAGGATCTTTATTTTCTGAAAGCAAAATTTCAAACACATCTTTTGCTATTTTTGAACTAATCGTATTCGCTTTTATCAATTTAATTAATTTTCCAATATTTTCAGGCTCAACAGAAAATTCCTCAATAGAGATATTTTTTTCTTTTAACACACGTAAAATTTCTGTTAATACCCAGTTTGCCGCAAGTCTTGCATCATCTGACACTTTTACAACTTGCTCATAATATTCAGCCAGTTCCTGCTCTGATGAAAGAGTCGCCGCTTCCATTTCATTCAATTTATACTCATTAATAAATCTTTTTGCCTTCTCATCTGCAAATTCAGGCATTTCATCTTTTACATTTGAAAGTCTTGATTCAGTAATGATAATCGCTGGCAAGTCAGGCTCTGGAAAATATCTGTAATCCATTGCTTCCTCTTTACTTCTCATCGGCTTTGTAACTGCATTTTCCTCATCCCAGAGTCTTGTTTCCTGAACTACACGCCCACCACTTTCAAGCACTTCAATTTGTCTGTTTGTTTCATACTCAATCGCCTTCACAACCGCCTTAAACGAGTTCAAATTCTTTGTTTCGGTTCTAGTCCCAAGTTTTGTTTCGCCTTTTTTTCTAACAGAAACATTAGCATCGCATCTAAGTGATCCAAGTTCCATACTTACATCACTGACTTTCGTATATTTCAGCCTATCCTTCAATGTATTCAAATAAGCATACGCTTCCTCAGCATTTTTTATCTCAGGCTTTGAAATAATCTCAATTAACGGCACAGAGGCTCTGTTATAATTCAGTAAAGTTTCAGAAGCCGTATGAATACTTTTCGCCGTATCTTCCTCAATCTGTATTCTTTCAATCCCGACACTTGCTTCCTTCCCACTATTTGTAGTAATTTTCAAAACTCCATTTTCAGCATAAGGCTTAAAAAACTGTGTTATTTGATAATTTTTTGGTGAATCAGGATAAAAATAATTTTTTCTATCAAAATAACTCTCCCTGTTTATCTCACACCCAAGTGCAAGTGCCGCCTTTATTGCATAATCCAATACTTTCTCATTCAACTTCGGCAAAGCCCCAGGCTGCCCTGTACAAATAGGACATACCGCAGTATTAGGCTCCTTATTATCATAATCCGCATCACAAGAACACCATACCTTCGTATTCGTTTTCAATTGACAATGCACTTCCAGTCCGATGACTGTTTCATATTCCATACTCATTTTTTATTTATTCCCTTTCTTTCATAAAATTTATTTTATCAAAATTCCTTTTCAAGACTTTTTTACAACTCAGGATATTCTATCTCTCCACGTTCCTTCTCAAATTTATTCGCCACATTGAACAGCAAGTCTTCCCTAAAGTAATTTCCAATCAGCTGTATTCCCACAGGAAGTCCATCTACAAAACCGCCTGGCACTGATATTGCAGGTAATCCAGCCATATTTATTGATACAGTAAAAATATCTCCCAAATACATCTGAACTGGATTAGTAACTTTTTCACCTTTTTTAAACGCTGTTGTTGGAGAAACTGGTGTCAAAATTAAATCAACTTCTGAAAGAACTCGCAAAAAATCATCTCTTATTAATCTTCTAACTTGCGAAGCCTTTTTATAATAAGCATCATAAAATCCAGAACTTAACACGTAATTTCCAATCATAATTCTACGTTTTACTTCATCTCCAAAACCTTCTGTTCGTGATTTTACATACATTTCTTCAATATTTTCATCACTTTTTCTAACTCCATATCTCACTCCGTCATATCTTGACAAGTTTGAAGCCGCCTCAGCCGATGAAATTATATAATAAGTGGAAATTGCGTATTTTGTGTAAGGCAACGATACTTCCTTCACTTCTGCTCCAAGTTTTTTCAATGTTTCCACAGTTTTATCCACAACTTCCTTTATTGATTTATCCAGTTCATCTGAAAAATATTCTTTTGGAAGCCCAATTTTTAATCCTTTTATATCTTTTTCAAGCAAAGATAAATAATCTGGCACTTCCACATCCGCAGTTGTCGGATCATTTTCATCATATCCTGAAATTATCTGCATAACTCTTGCCAAATCTTGCGAACTTTTTGCCAAAGCCCCAATCTGATCCAGCGAAGAACCAAATGCCATAAGCCCGTATCTTGAAACTCTTCCATAAGTTGGCTTTATCCCCACAGTTCCAGTCAAGCTCGCAGGCTGTCTAATACTTCCACCAGTATCTGTTCCCAAAGCAACAGGTATTTCACTAGCCGCAACCGCAGCAGCCGATCCTCCACTGCTTCCTCCTGGCACTCTTTCCAAATCCCAAGGATTAGATGCTGACTTTATAGACGAATTTTCATTTGAAGATCCCATCGCAAATTCATCCATATTAGCCTTTCCAACTAGTACTACTCCAGCTTCCTTCAACTTTTTCACAACAGTTGCATCATAAACTCCCACATAATTTTTCAAAATTTGCGAAGCCGCCGTTGTCAAATCCCCTTTTGAAACAATATTATCCTTCAACGCCACAGGCACTCCAAAAAGTCCTGTATTTTCATAATTTTTTCTTCCTTCTTCATTATTTTCTTCATCAATTTTTCGAGCCTGTTCCAATGCCTTCTCCTCAAAAATATTAGAAAAAGCCCCAATCTTATCTTCAACCGATTTTATCCTATCTAAAAAATTTCTTGTAACTTCTTCTGAAGTAATCTCTTTATTTTTTATCATTTCAGCCAGTTCACTAGCCGTTTTTTTGTATAAATTCATTTTTCCACCTTTCCAATTTTTCTAATTATCCGCATTTTCTCCAACAACTTTTGGCACAATTATAAATTCTTCATCCTTACTAGGCGAATTTTCTAAAATTTCCTTCTTAATTCCAGCATCCCTAACTTTATCTTCTCTCAATTTATCTTTTAAGTCCAACACATTAAAAAGTGGCTCTACATCAGTCGTATCAACACCATTCAACTCTTCCATATGCTCAAATATTTTATTCAAATCCACCCTAAATTTCTCAATTTCACTTTCTGAAAATTCCAATTTAGAAAGTGCTGCTATTTTTAAAACATCTTCTTTACTTAACATTTCTTCTCCTTATCTTAACTTAATTTATTGTATTTTCCATCCATTCTGGCAAATCATCTGATATTTTTATCACTTTTTTATCAATAATTCGCAATAATGTCCTAAATCTCACACTATTGTCATAAACTACAACATTATCAAATTTTTCCAGAATTTTCTCAAAATTCTTCAATGATTCCTCGTATCTTTTATCAACAACTTCATTTGGAATATGATGTCCGCCATCCGCCACTCTCTTTTTTATTCTCTCTTTTGAAATATCAGGACTTCCAACACCAACATAAAATAAATGCAACTTATAATTTTTTTCTCTTGCTTTATCAATCAACTTTAAAATTGTTTTACCAGTCAAAGTAGTTTCTTCATTAAAGGAATTTCCTTTTTCCATACATTCATTTCTCAGTCCAACCGCAATTTTAGCCGCCTTTACCTGATCAATTTCACTATTCCATTTACCAATTTCTCTTACAATTTCATCACTATTTATTCTGAATGATTTTTTTACATTTCCATTCATTGCGTTAAACAGCGTAGTTTTCCCCACCCCATTCACACCTGCAAACAAATAGAAACTTTTATTCTCCATCAAAACACACCCTTTTCAATCAATTCTTTCTGTTTTTCTTGTATCAGAAAATCTTGCAAGTTCACATAAAAATCAATATTTTTAGAATTTTCAGTGTTTTTCAGCAATTTATTAAAATCTTCATAATTTAGTGATTCAAGTAATTCTTTTAATTCCATATTGTCAATATTTTGATTTTTAAACAGTTCTTTTAATTTCATAAATACACCATTTCCTAATTTTAAAATATCAAATCTTCAAAATCAATATCTGAGACCCACCTGTTATCTTTTCTAACCATTGTAATATTTTTAGATATATTTTTTTTAGGTATTTTTGATATAGAAATTTTTGATATTTCTTTTACTCTGTCTTTTTCTTTGTTAGTAAATAAACGATTACTTTCCAGTCTATTCTCACCAAATTCTTTTACAAATATCTTTCCAAATTCATTAAATGCCTTTTCATTTTCTTCTTCATCTAAAAAGGTTAAATTTAATGTAACTTCTATTTTATCTTTTGTAATATAAGATACATTTTCAATCGTATATTTAAAATCCATTGCGGCTTCTTTACTAAAAATATACAAAGCCGTATAGTAATTATTTTTACTATTTTCCATTTCGTAAAAATCAATAATTTTTTCTCCTAATTCATCCAGAGATTTTTTCCTTTTACTTTCTATTTCCTGCATTATTAAATTTCTATCATTTTTTTGTTCAATTTCAGACACAGTTATATTTTTAGTTAAATTATTATCCAAACTTTTAGCAATTCCTAAATTAAAAATTATTATTGATAAAATTAGTATTTTTTTCATAAATTTTAACCACCTGTATTTGGTATTTCTAATATTTTTTAATAAGAAGTATTATTTCTCCACTCCAAAATCTCATTAAAATTCTCAAACTCAAAAAACTCAATTCCATTCTCTTTACAAAACTTAATCGCCCTAGTCCCTTTTCTCACAAAAGCAAAATCAGCCACTTCCAATGCCTTGTAATCAGATGGACCGTCGCCCACAAAATAAGTTATGTAACCCTGCTTCTGATAATTTTCCACAGCTTCCTTCTTATCAACACCGTAATAGCCTTCCCTGTCTAAAAATGGATTTTCCACAGTAATTTCGTTTTTATCAGCTCCGTTAAATTTTAAATCATTCGAGATAACTTCGCTGTCTGGCAAGTTTATTCCATATTTTGACAGAGTTCCCTGCACATTCAGCCTTGCACCTGCACTCACAATTTTAAATTTAATTCCACTTTTTGCAAAATTTATAAAAGTTTCGTCGATTGGCACATTTTCCTGCAAAGTCTTAATATACTGCTCTTTTGTAATATTTAGGGAACCTAGCCCATTTTTTATAAATTCTCTTATGGAAAACTCTCCGGCTCTGTATCTTTTTCGCAGTTCTTTTTTAAATTCAGGCTGGTGTGTTTCAAGTAAGACGTCTGTTGAGTCCTTTTTGCTGATTGTTATGTCAAAATCTATTAAAAATATTGATTTTTTATTACTTTCCAATTTTTTCCCTCCTGCCAGAAAATTTTATAAATTTTTCAGATATTTGATTTCATCTTCATTCAAGGCACGATATTCTCCCACTTGCAAATGTCCAAGCGTAAGTTCTCCCACTTTAATCCGTTTCAATGAATTAACCGTGTATCCTAATGTTTCCAGCATTTTTCTTATCTGTCTGTTTCTTCCCTCAAAAATCGCAATTCTAAGTTCCTTTTTATCAATTTTCTTAACTTTCGCAGGTGCAGTCCTTTTTCCATCAATCACAACTCCATACTGTAGTGCCTCAATATCCTTATCTTCAAGTTCACGACTCACTTTTGCAATATAGCTTTTGTATAATTTTTTTCGTGGGTGCATTACATGATTGTATATATCCCCATCATTACTGATTATGATTAACCCTTCCGTCATAAAGTCCAGCCTTCCATAAGTAAAAAGTCTGGCACGTGATTTTATAAAGTCCACTGCAAGTTTACGTCCGAATTTGTCCTCATTTGAACAAAGCACTCTTTTTGGCTTGTTTAAAATATAGTATTCATATCTTGTGTTAAGTCTTACTCTTTCTCCGTCAATTCTGACAACATCCTCAGGTTTCACATCCATCCCGATAATTGCTTCGTGCTTATTTACTGTAACTCTTCCTTCATTTATCAGCTCATCAGCCTTCCTACGTGAACAAAATCCCGTTTCAGCTATAAATTTATTTAATCTCATTCTATTTACCTCATATCTTTATTTTTTAATTTTTATTTCAGATTTATTCATTTAACTACTTTTTTTATTTGTTTTTATTCTAACGAAATTTTGCTTAATAACTCTTTATCAAAAAAACCATTACAATTAAATCCAAATTTACTCTTTATTTTCTGCCTTCTCATCTTCCCTGTAAAGCAGCTCAATTTTTTGAAACTGCTCACTTCCTGGCAGTTCCTGTTTCCCATGAATATTCAGATAACTGTAAAAATCATCTGTCACTTCGTATAAATTCGGTGTTCCAGCCGTCTTTTTCCGTCCAGAAATATAAATTAGTTTTCTTTCCAGCAGGTTTGACATGGTTGTATCCACACCGACACTTCGGATTTGCTCTATTTCAGCTTTTGTTATAGGCCCTTTGTATGCAATGATTGCCAATGTTTCCATTGCTGAACGGGATAGTTTCTTTAATTTCATTTCTGGATTAAAAAATTTTTTTACATCAAAGCCAAAAAGCGGATTTGACACTAGACATGCAATTCCATTTTCAATTTTTAAATTTATTCCAGTATTTTTTCTTTTTTCCCTTAAATTATTCAGCACTTCTTCCATCTCAAAGCTTTCCATCCCATAAAACTGCGCCAGTTCTTTAATTGTTATCATTTCCTTTGACAAAAAGATTATCGCTTCCACCTTTTCTTCAATATCAGCAATTTTATTTCCTACTTCAGGCACAGCTTCCTTATTTTTTTTTTCTTCAATTTCTTTATTTTCAAACTTTTCCATATTCTACCATTTATCTTTATTATTTTCTTTTTATTAATAAACTTGCTATTTTGCGTTAATAGGGGAATTCTCCTTTAACTGTAACTTCAGAAAATTCCCCTAAATTTCTATATTATTCAATTAATATTCGTATGTTGGTGAAATAATAATATTTTTATATTTGTTAAAATCAGTCAATACTTCAGCAATTCCTGTTACTACAGCATGAATCGCATCATCTCCAACTGTAACCTGTAATAATAGCTCCTCCTCTATTCTCTCTTTCAAGATTCTTATTCCAGCTCCACCACCAGATAGAAAAATTCCTGTTTCATAAATATCTGCTGCTACTTCAGGCTCAATTTCCTCTATTGTAAGTCTTACTTCATCAATAATCGCATCAATATGTCTTTTTATTGCTCCATCAATTTCAGATGCTTTTATTTTCAGACTTTTCGGTAATCCAACACCTAATTCACGCCCTCTGATTTCATACTCATAATCAGGATCATCCTGACTTATCGTATTCATTTTTAATTCTTCCGCTGTTCTCTCACCAATTAACAGATTATGTGCATCCTTTACATATTCCATAATATCTTCATTCAAATGATCTCCAGCAATTTTAATTGATTTTGATAATGCCGCTCCGCCAGATACAATAAATGCAATTTCCGTAGTTCCTCCACCTATATCGACAATCAGATGCCCTTTCGGTTCAAACAAGTCAATTCCAACACCAATTGCAGCCGCTATCGGTTCCTCAATCAAGTAAACCTCTTTTGCTCCTGCATCTTTTACAACTTCAATTACAGCTCTTCTTTCCACTTGTGTAACTCCACTTGGAACACAGATTATAACTCTTGAACTTTGAAACTTATCTTTTTTTATTCTATGTAAAAATTCTTCAAGCATTCTTTCAGTAACTTCATAATTTGAAATTACTCCATTTTTTAACGGACGGATAATTTCAGTATGTTTTGCAGTTCTTCCAATGATTTCCTTAGCTTTTTCACCAATATGCTCCAATTCTTCAGTTTTTTTGTTAATTGCAACATAAGTTGGCTCATCTACTTGGATTCCCTCACCTTTTACATATACAACCGTATTTGCCGTTCCCAGATCAATAGCTATATCTCGTGTAGCTTTTGGCGCTATGTTTGCCTTAAAAATATCAAAAAATTTCATCTATTCTATCTCCTTCATTTTATTTTTTACTTTAAAGTAGCTTTATTGAATTATTTTAATTTCATTATTAAATCTATTTTACCATTTTTTTCAAATATACTCAAGCAACTTTAATATCGAATTTTTATAATCTCAAATATTATTGTAAAATTTATTTATTTTTTAATCAAGTTCATCAATATTATCTCCTATTAACTGATTGTCATAATTGATAATCCCATGTTCCTTCAACTGGTCGTAAATTCGTGAAGCCCTGTTAAATCCTATCTTCAATTTACGCTGTAACATTGAAATAGATACTTTCTCCTCCTGTTTCACAATATTTACTGCATTTTCAAAAAATGGATCAATATCAATTGTTTCATCTTCAACTTCTTCCAGAATTTCATTTCTATATTTCACCTTTTTAGCAGATTTTAGCGTATCCGTCAAATTTTTAACTTCCTCATCTGAAATATATGCCCCCTGTATTCTCTGCAATTTTGATGAACCGTTAGCAAGAAGCAGCATATCTCCCTGTCCTAGCAGCTTTTCAGCTCCTGCGGTGTCAAGTATTGTTCTTGAGTCAACTTGCGATCTTAAGGCAAATGAAATTCTGCTTGGCAGGTTGGCCTTTATCATTCCTGTGATAACATCGGTGGATGGACGCTGTGTCGCTACAACCAGATGTATTCCAACGGCTCTTGCCTTTTGCGCAATTCTCGCTATGGATTCTTCCACGCTTCCAGACGCAACCATCATAAGATCTGCCAATTCATCAATTATTATGACAATATATGGCATTTTTTCTACATAACTCAGATTATTGTAACCTTTTATATTTCTCACGCCATTTTCCATAAGTTTCTTGTATCTGTTTTCCATCTCATTCACTGCCCATTTCAATGCTATTGCAGCTTGATGAGGATCTATAATTACAGGTACAAGCAAATGTGGAATGTCGTTATATGGCATAAGTTCCACCATTTTCGGATCCACCATTATAAATTTTACTTCATTTTCAGACTTTTTAGAAATCAATGTTGAAATCAGTGTATTTACAGCAACCGACTTCCCCGAACCTGTCTGTCCTGCAATCAGTAAATGCGGCATTTTCGCAATATCTATAAATTTATCCCGTCCAACAATATCTTTTCCTAATATTACCTTTAATTCTCCGCTGTCCAGTTCCTTATTCTTTATAATATTTGAAAAATGAACAGGCTCCTTTATTTTATTTGGAGTTTCAATCCCAATAGTATTTTTCCCTGGAATCGGTGCTTCTATACGAATGCTTTCCGCCGCCAGATTCATTGCTATGTCATCTGAAAGTCCAGTAACTTTACTTACCTTCACACCTTTTGGAATAATAATTTCATATCTCGTAATGGTAGGCCCGTATTCATAATTCACAACCTTCGCTTCCACTCCAAATTCCTTTAGCACATTTTCCAGATGACTCACATTTTCCCTTATACTTTTTTCAATCTGCTCCTTCTTTTTCAAATCCATCGGTTTTGATTTAAAAATTTCAGAAATTGATTTTTTCACAACATCATCATATCCTTGATTATTGTCAAACATAGCATTCACTTTTTTCAGCTCTTCCTCAAATCCCTTTTCTACAGCCTCCGTATTCTCAAATGCCTCAAGTTTTGGAAACTCCTGAAAGTTCGGATCCATATGTGCAGAATTAGCGGTCGCTTCCCGTCTTAACGGTGTCACGATTTCCAATTTAGGTTCCCTCTTGCCTTCTTTATTTTCTTTGTCCACTTCTTCTGTTCTTGCTTTTTCATCTTCAGCTTTTTCAGAATCTGATGATTTTACCTTTTGATTTTCTGAATTTTCAGGATTTTTTATATTTTCCGATTTAATTTCTAGTTCTTTTGCATCATCTTTCTGTTCATCTGAATTTTTTTTAGGATTTGAATTTTGTAAATTTTTCTGTTTTTCCCTTTCCTTTTCTTCAAAAAGTTCAATCCATTCCTTTTCCTTTTCAGCAAGCTCTTCCTTTGAATAAACTTCCGTTTTTTGCAAAAAATTGTCCTTCGGTTTTTTAGCAATTTCAAAACTTAATTTTTCATTTCTTGACTGTATGATTTTTGCCTTTAACATTTCCCGCTGATAACGCTTATAATCTGTTTTTTTTAAGTTTTCTGCATATTTTTTGGCTGCCAGTTTTCTCTTTTTCTCTTTATATTCATCGCTCTTATAATATTTTATAACTTCCTTTAAAAGTTCATATCCCAGCTCAATCACATCCTTGACTAGCAGGCCTAAGAAAACTATTACTAAAACTGTTAATCCTATCAGCATAGCCTGCAAATGCAAAACGCTGTAAAACGGCATTGACAGCAGCGCTCCAGGTATTCCGCCACTTTCACGGTTAAATCCTATTTCCAGCAGTTTTCTCCCCGCTTCAGTAAAAGTGTTTGCCAGTGGAGTTCCCTTAACAACGGAACCTCTTATCAAAATCACTGACCAGCTTAAAAATAATCCGATGAGTGCGGCTATTTTTCCTTGTGTAACATGAATTCCAATTTTTTCATAAAAAAATATTATTATTCCGTACAGCATTGAAGCTATCGCTATAAACCACGTCATTTTCCCAAAAAACAGCGTAATTCCACTCAATATAAGCGAAAAAATATTTTCCCCAGCATTATCATTTAACATGCTGGATTTATTTGCCAACAGCAAAACCAGTATAAATCCCACAATAAACCAAATTATGCCCTCGATTTTTCTTTTATCCATTTCGTCATCCTTTCTACAAATTTTTAGTTCCCTATTATACAGCCAACAAACTTAAGTTGCAGCTTTTATAATAAATTTCCATCAAAAGCCGAACTTCAAAAGCTATGATCAAACTCCAAACCTATTCAATTTTTAGTTTTATTTAAAGAAAGTTCAAGTATATCTATAAATTTTACCAAACCTTTTACACAATATCATACATTATACTATATTTTTTCAATTTTGTCATTTTTTTTGTAGCAATATCATTCAAAATAAAACTTATAAATTCTAACTATTTGACTCAATTTTCAGGTTTATTCTGTCCACATTCCCCTATTTTTAAGCATTTCAAACAACTTATCCAATTCTTCTAATTCGCTTAGAATTTTACTTGCTTTTACCTAAAATTTCTATTTTTAACAAAAATAAAAAGAGCTATCCTGAACTGAAATAACCCTTTTTTTATAATTTCCAAATTTTAATTAAATTTTCGTAATTCTGTCATAAATTTAGAATACGGACAATATCCTTCTTTATCAATTTTACAATTTTTCATTTCTAAAACTGTATGTTTAGGTGGATTTTCCCTTGTCAATTTTTGTGTTTCCCTTATTTGGCTCAATGTCTGATACAAATATTCAACTTTTACTTTTTTTTCTCCTGTTTTTTTATCTTTCCAAATTTCAAAGAATACTTTTCCACCAATTGGAGTTTTTTCAACTTGCTCTTCCAATTTATAATCTTTAAAACCTAAAGCGGCAAGCATGGCAACTATATTAGAATCATGCCCCACCAGCACTGTTACTTTGTGATTTGACGAATTTATATCGTTATAAATGTATTTTATCAACGGTGCAGCCACGTTTTTGGCTACTTTATCTGTTGCAAATAACAAATCTTCATATCCATTTTTTATATCTGTTATTTTTTGCCATTTTTCCCTTGTATTTATATTATTTCCAACAATTTTATCCAGCGGATATCCTTCATAATATTGCAATAACAGGGCATCTCCAAGCTGTGTTCCCAATTTTAACGGTCCATCTACTCCTGGTTCCTTATCTTTTTCAATTTTCAATGTCCCTTCCTCATTAAAAAATTTACATTTTCCTTCCTTTAAGCATTCTTCAGATTTCGTATAGTTAATTACATCACTTAACAAGGAATATGAACCTTTTAATTCCTGATTCTGTTTCTTCAAATTCATCCCTTTTAACGCTTCTTCCTTAAATCTGGCATTATCAGTTGTAATTACTGGATTAAACACAGGATCCATTTTCCCTATTTCCATTTTATGCTCTGTTTTAATATCACATCCTGGAAATATCCCAGTTGTAAGTGATTGCCCAGTTGCGATTGTTCTTTGCAGGCTATTTGTATAAATTTGAGCATTATCAGGACTCAGGCATTCTCCTCTTTTTATAACTTCATTTTGTATTAACCAGTCATTTATATACTGTCCAAAATAAGTTTCCAGAATAGCGCCTTTTTTTGTCAAATGACTTGCAGGCACATCCCAGTTCTCCCATTCATACGGAGTTACCTTCGACAATCTGCTCCCTGGCGACGTTAAAGGTGAACGCAGACCATGTCTGCTAAAAATCACAACCTTTTCCAGCTGCAAATTTTCACTGGAAAACATCATCAAACTACAAAAAACAAACATCAAAAATATCACAATTTTTCTTATTTTTGACATAATACCATCTCCCTATAAAAAATTTTCTTAATTAATTATAAATATTTACAACATTTTTTATTATCTTTAATTTTAATATTTGCTTAATTTCATTATTTATTATACCTTGAAATAGTGTTTTGTCAATTTTATATTTAAAAAAAATACAACCCATTATTTCTAACAGATTGCATCTATATATTATGAAAAGCATATTTAAAGCCAATTATGGTGCCCAGACGCGGAATCGAACCACGGACACAGGGATTTTCAGTCCCTTGCTCTACCGACTGAGCTATCTGGGCAAATGGCGGAAGTGACGAGACTTGAACTCGCGACATCTTGCGTGACAGGCAAGCACTCTAACCAGCTGAGCTACACCTCCATAAAAATGGTGGTCACAATTGGGCTCGAACCAATGACCCCCTGCTTGTAAGGCAGGTGCTCTCCCAACTGAGCTATGCGACCACGAAATTTTTTATTACTCAATAAGTATAGCACATTTTATTCAATATTTCAACTACTTTTTTCAAAAAAATTTCCTAAGCTATGAATTTTAATTTAAAATATCTCTTTATTATTTCAAGTTTACCAGTAAATTTCCCGTCCATATTTCCCAAATGCTGACAATATCCGTCCTTCATCGTTTGTTTTAATCTGATAAAATTCCACTCTTTTCTTGAATGTTCTGTTTACTTCCTTCACAAGCTCCCTAAAGTCAAGCCTGTTGTTCGCTGTAAAATAAAATATAAGTTTGCTTTCGTCAAATGTGTATTCTCCGATAACAAGGTTCATTTCCGGCAACAGATATTTTACTATTTTTTTACACTTGAAATAGGCTTCGTCTGCCTTTTTGTCCAGTTCCTTCAACTTTTCAATTTCCTTATTTGACAGTTTTCTTTTCACTTCCCTGATTTTCAAGTCATCCTGCTCGCCTTGCTCCTTATTTAAGGCAAGCCCCAGAACTATTCCAATCTGTTCACCACGAATTGTGTCCACAAGCACGTGATCTCCCTTTTTATAATCTTCCGTGTCGTTTATCATAAATGGATAAACTTTTTTTGTCTTTCTAAATTTAATATTTATTATTTTCATAAAATCCCACCTTCTAAAAAACTAAAATATCCCTTTTCACTTATTATTAAATGATCAATCAGGCGTATTTCCATATTTTCAAATACTTCCTTCACTTTTTTTGTCAATGTAATATCAGATTCTGACGGTTTTAACGAACCTGCTGGATGATTATGCACCAGAATTACGCCCTTTGCATTATATTCCAATATTTTTTTTATTAATTCCCGAATATAAACTGTACTTTTATCAATCGTTCCATAAAACAGTTCCTCTTCCTTGAGAAGCTCATTCTGCGTATTTAAAAATAGCACTTTAAACACTTCCACATCCCTTTTCAAAAGGGAATATTCCAAATAATTCAATAACTTGACATTGCTTGATATATTAATTTTTTTATTATGTATTTTTTTATAAAGTCCCTTTTCTATAATTTCAAACAGAAGTTTAAAAAAAACAACTGTTCTTTCCGTCACATACTTATTTTTCTGCAATTCTTCCTCAGGCTGCTGTAAAATCGTGTACAAATCACCATATTTCTTTAACAAATTTTTAGCAATTCCCCTGCAATTTTTCCTAATAATCGTATATGTCAGCAAAAGCTCTAAAAGTTCATAATCCAGAAAGCCTTTTACCCCCACAGACAAAAATCTCTGCCTTAGTCTTTCCCGATGCCCTTTTTCCTGCTCCTCAGCCAACTTTTGCTTAAAAGCCAATATTTCTCTATTATCCCCCATCATTTTCCCCCAAAAAATGTTTTCTTAAAATTTATGCAACCTAATAAAATCTCGTAAAAATCAAACCCCACAATTATTTAATTTCTCTTCTCTGATTTTAAAAAATTTGAACTGAGTATAGTTTATCACAAAATGAAAAAAATAACAATATTAAGAAAAACAAACTGGAACAGCAAATTTTACTTCCTAAATCTCCTGAAAATTAAAATTTAATCTCAATCTACCCTCCGTTAAAGTATATTCCTAAATAAATTAACTCTATTCCGTTATTTCTATCAAATTCCCCTCACAATCCTCCACAACGCTTTCATAATATCCATCTCCAGTCGTTCTAAGCCCGCTTAAACATCTAAATCCGTCATTTACAAGTCTTTTTGTCAATTTATCAGCATTCTCTTTGTTTCCAGTGCTAAAAGCAAAATGAATAAAGCCTTCATTCATTATTTTATCGTTTCTTTCTGAAAGTTCAAGACGTGCCGTTATTCCAAGCCTTCCATTTCCTTCTCAATTTGACTTTTTCCATCAACTAAATTCCATTTTTCATAAAGTTTTTCAATTCTTGGCATAAACATTCCAAGTAAAGGTCCAAATAGAACCATGCTAATTATTGTTCCTTCACGCAAACTCCATTCTATAGGAAATACAAGTGTCAGAACAATAACAAGCCCAACGCAGAAAAAATCTATCCATTGCCTAAATTTTGCAAACGGAATCCCAGTTTTTACATGAATCGCACTGCAAAAACCTTCCAAAGCAAATGTCGGCAATCCCAAAACTACTATCGCTCCCATTGTAAAAGCAACTGATACAAGTACTATAACATTAGTTGTTATTCTGAAAATATAGTTACTAAATGTCATATTTTTAAAAACTACATATACAAAAAAATTAATTGAATATCCCAGCAACATAGAAATAGGTATTTGTAAAAAATTTATCTTTTTAAATTCTTTTTTTAGTAAAATAATTTGCCCCAATACACATAAAAAATTACATATTATCGCTACTGTTCCCATTTTTATTCCTGTCAAAAACGAAAAAGATAATGCCATCGCATCCCAAGGCGCAACTCCTACGTTCATCTTTACCAAAAGTGCTAATTCCATCCCTGCCAATATTGTAAGTAATACAAGCAATCCATACGCTCTTATCATTCTATTCATTTTCTCTCCATTTCTCCATTCTAAATTCTTATTTTAAAATACATCCTCAACAACCCCAAAATATCAAATATCGCTCACATATCTTAAAAATCCATTTTCTGTTAACAAAGGATACATCAAAACCTTATTCACGTGATCAATTAACATTGATAAAAAAGCGATATATTTTAATTGTGCTCCTGAAAATACTCTTATCTTGTTCAAGTTATTATGCCTATAAGTTGTGCTCATAATAACAATTCTCCCTTTATATTTTTATTTTTTCTAAAATTCTGATTTTATTTAAGTTTCTCAGTTTCATTTTAAAAAGTTTCATACAAA
This sequence comes from Leptotrichia sp. oral taxon 223, assembly GCF_013394795.1. Classification (NCBI taxonomy): domain Bacteria; kingdom Fusobacteriati; phylum Fusobacteriota; class Fusobacteriia; order Fusobacteriales; family Leptotrichiaceae; genus Leptotrichia; species Leptotrichia sp. oral taxon 223. Next base: position 1,482,977 of record NZ_JABXYU010000001.1, on the reverse strand, counting down.
AGTAAAGGGAATTCGCTATTTTAAAAATCCCCTTATTTTTTTACTAATTTTTTCAATAAATAATTTCAAATGCTAATCCAAAGCTTCCCCATTACTTGCGATAACCTTTTTATACCAGTCAAATGATTTTTTCTTACTTCTCTTTAACGTACCATTTCCATCGTTATCTCTATCTACATAGATAAATCCGTAACGTTTTTTCATTTCTCCAGTTCCCGCACTTACTAAGTCGATAGGCCCCCAAGTTGTATATCCTAAAAGTTCCACTCCATCCAGTTCAACCGCTTCCTTCATTGCCTTTATATGATCTCTCAAATAGTCAATTCTATAATCATCTTCCACGTATCCATCTGCATCTGGAACATCCACAGCTCCAAGCCCGTTTTCCACAACAAACAACGGTTTTTGGTATCTGTCATAAATTTCGTTTATTGTAGTTCTAAATCCTAACGGATCTAGCCCCCAGCCCCAGTCTGTCACTTCAATATACGGATTTCTCATTGTTTTTAATAAGTTTCCTTCTCCAAGTCTATCAGCTTCAGCAGAGATACAACGAGTTGTATAATATGAAAAACTAACAAAATCAACTGGATTTTCCCTCAAAATTTTCTCATCTTCACTTGTAATTCCAATATTTATATTTTCTCTTTCAAAAAATTTCTTAGCATAATTAGGATAATATCCACGAGCCTGTACATCTATGAAAAAATAATTTTCCCTGTCTTTTTCAAGTGCAGTCCATACATCTTCAGGCTTTGAAGTCAATGGATAAAATTTTCCAGCCGCAAGCATACATCCAATTTTGTTTTCTGGATCAATTTCATGCCCAATTTTTGTAGCCCAAGCACTTGCCACTAATTCGTTGTGTGCCGCAGTATACAAAACTTGATTTTTATTTTCCCCTTCTTCAAAAACGATTCCTGCTCCCATAAATGGTGCGTGTAATAAAATATTAATTTCATTAAATGTAAGCCAGTATTTTACAAGTCCTTTATATCTAGTGAAAATTACAGTACACAATCTTTTATAAAAATCAATAACTTTTCTGTTTCTCCATCCACCATATTCCTTGATTAAATGAATAGGAAAATCAAAGTGAGTTATTGTAACTAATGGCTCAATACCGTATTTTCTACATTCCTTAAATACATTTTCATAAAATTCAAGCCCTTTTTCATTCGGAGTTTCTTCATCTCCATTTGGGAAAATACGAGTCCATGCTATCGACATTCTATAAGTCTTAAATCCCATTTCAGCAAATAACGCAATATCTTCCTTGTATCTATGATAAAAATCAATCGCCCCTTTAGCAGGATAAAAATGCTCATCGTCAAATTCCAGCATTTTTCGCTCCCCAGTAATCACAGCAAGCCTATCTTCCCCAACTGGCGACAAATCTACATTGGCAAGCCCTCTTCCATCCACATTATAAGCTCCTTCAAGCTGATTTGCAGCAGTAGCTCCACCCCATAAAAAGTCTTTTCTAAATCCCATTTCCATCTCCTCCTAAAAAATTTTCGTATTTAATATTTTTTATAATTTCCTTTACATTAAAAATATAACACTAAAATCTTATAAAAACAAGAACATTTCTCAATTTTTTAATTTTACCCTTCCCATTATTCGTAAAATTTTCTTCCCTTTCAAGTTTACCAATATACATCCTTTATTTTTTTATTAAACAATGTTTTTTCTTTAGCAAAATTTTAACAATCTGAAAATAAAAAAGGCAAAACCAAAGGTGGGAAAACATTTATCAGAAGCATTTCCCGCCATTTCAGTTTTGTCTAATCCAAATAGTAATAACTTAAATTTATAAACTTCATATATTCTTTACATAACCATTATACCCTAACTTTCTTATTTGTCAATAGCAACTTATTTTTTATTTTTATTTTTTTGAATCGTAAAATTATTCTGTATAATCAAAATCTTCTATTATTTTTTCCAGATTCTCCATAGTGAAATTTTTTCTCAAATATTCAAGTTTCCCCTTCAATTCCTTTTCTTTTTCAAATATTCCAAGTTTACTCTCATATTCATCCAGCTTCTGGACACCTTTTTTTATATTGTCAAAAACTGCCTGTCTTGTAACTCCACATTGTTCCGCAATTTCTGAAAGAGAGCTATTTTCTTCCAGATAAAGTTCCAAATATTGCCTTTTCTTTTTGGGAAAAAGTTCGCCATAATATGAAAACAGCACCGAATATTTCAAAAAATCCTCTAGTTTATCCATAAATCTAACTTCCTTTTTATTTTTACTTTTAACCTTGCTTCTCAAATCAAATTGTATACAAAATTCAAAAATTATGACTATTCTACTCAAATCCTAGTTTTTTATAAGTTAAATTCTGAAAGAAATTTGAGTACATATTAAATAAAAATTTGTATATTTTTTAATTTTTCAATTTTTTCACAACCTGATTTTTCCACACATACTGCTCCATTCTATTTTTAGCGATTCTCTGTTTTGCAATTAAAATTTTTTCCAAAATACTTTGATAAATTTCACTTTCAATTCCAAAAGCGGCTTCACACAGTTTTTCGCATTTTTCCAGCAAAACAGCCGATTTTTTGTAGCTTTTGTTTTCAAAATAGACATTTGCCAAATTATGTAAAATGTTAAAATATAGATTACTATTTTCCCCCACTTCGTTTTGCAACGCTTCAAGTGCCATATTCATAGATTTTTCCGCCAATTTTTTTTCATCAATTTTTAAATACGAATTTACCATATTGCTTCGAATGATTGCTCCTTGTACTTTGCTATTTTCCAAATCTTCCAATATTTTCAGGCTTTTTTTCTGCCACTTTACTGAATCCTTATATCTCCCAGTTTCTTCAAAAAAAAGTCCCAGATTATTACATATTCCCGCAAATATATATCCGTCCCTAAAATTATTTTTTTTGTAAGTTTTTATCGCCTTAAAATATTTCTCCTCAACTTTTTCATATTTTTTCATAATTCTGTAAACTTCCGCTAAATTTGCATTGCAAGTCACAAAAGCCATCGTATTTTCTCCATAATTCTTTAACACAATTTTTTCCGCTTTGGTTAAAAGCCTTATCGACTCCTCAAATTTTCCAACATATTTCAAGGCATTCCCCAATTCAGTCAGCACTTTTACACTTTCGTCACTTTCCCCTCCATACAGCCTTCTAAACAGCACCTTTAGTTCTCGCAAAACCCCTATTTCCTTCTCAATTTCACCATTATTCACATATTCTTCCCTTTTTACAAGTAATTCTCGTATTCTCTTCTCTTTTACTTCCTTCTCTCTCCCAGTCATTTACAAATTTCCTCTTTTAAAAAATTTTATTTTTTAACCTATTATTTATTTATAATACCACAAATTCCTCAATAAATCTAATTTTTTTCAAAAAAAATCAGTCAAAATTCCATCATTCCTCTATTCTATAATTAATATATAGAAAAAATAATACAATAATGCTATAATAACAAAACAAAATTTACCAGCAAGGGAGGCAACATATTTTATGAAAGAACTATTTAAAAGCAAAATAGAAATTATCGAATTTTTCAAAAAATTTTTTATACAAAAAAGAAAAAAAGAACTGGAAAATGAACCAAAATTATTAAATGAACTAAATAAAAAATCAATCTTGCTAAACAATCAGCTAAAATTAAAAAATACAAATAAAACTAAAATAAATAAACAATTGGAAAAAATTCAAAATATAAAAAATGGCAAAATACAAATTATAAATGTAAACAGATATGTTTTAAGGTTTCTACTAATAGTCCTATTTTATATTTCATTTTTAAATCTTGCCTTAAATCTAAAAGGCTACAACTACTTTATATACGCTTCAGCTGTTATTATAATAATACTGTCATTTTTGTCAATGCTTATAACTTTTATTATAAAAAAGAAAATTTTTACTGCCTATTTTTACGACTATAATATTAAAAAAATTTTTCTAATGGCTGTAATTTTCTTTGGAGTAGGCTACTTCCTTAATTCTTACAAAAACGAACTTGAAATATTAAATAAAAAATCCATTCTAATAAAAAACGCAGAAATAAATTCAATAGACGAGTTAAAAAACAGCACTCTCGAAATTGTAAACAAAGATGGAAAAACAAAATGGAAAGTAGATAAAAATTTAAAAATTCTTACTTATGAAAACTCTCAAAAGGGAAATATAAACATCACAGACACAGTAATTGACGACAATAACAATGTAAATTTATCTTTTATAAATGAAAAAAATGAAACAATATGGCTAAAAGGAAAGATAATTTATTTCAACTGGGATACCGTAAAAATAAAACTAAAAAATAAAAAAATTATTGAAGGAGAAGTATATGGAAAAATAATTAAGCTGGAAACAGGTGAAACTTTAATATTAAACAATAATTTTGAATTACGGGATGAAAGTAAAAAAATTAGCGACTTTGGTGTGATGGGAACTAGTTTAAATATCAAAAAAATTATAAATAATTTTTTGTTTACATTTTTAATAATTTTTATTTTGATAGAATACGAATACTACAATTTCCCATTTGAAGAAAAAGAAAAAATAGTATCCAAATTAATGCTAAATGAAAAAAATACTCTAACAATAAAAAAATCTGTTTTTTCAATCCTCAGAACAATAAAACTGCTAATGTTCCCAATAGCTTTAATTCAAACGCTACTAATAAGAGATTTTATCTTTAGTCTATTTTTTGACAAAAATCTAAAAAAAGGTTACGACATAATAAACGTCCTCGTATCCTATTTTTCAAAATCCTACTTGCTAATTTTTATAATACTCCTGCTCCCGATACTCACAGAATTATTTAATATTCTAAAATTAATTAAACGCTACATAATATTAAATAAAATAGACAGATTTTCTTACGTAAAGAAAAAAAGAAATTATTCTCGAACAATGATTTATAATAGCAGAAAAAATAACAGCTATCTAAACTCTTTTATAAACAGAACTTCCAAAAAAAAGTAATTTTACTAAAAATTTTGCTATATTAAAATCTAAACCCGATTGTATAAATAATATACAAAATATAATTTGAAAATACGAATAAAATAAAGAAAAGAGATCAACTATGAATAAATTTTTTAAATTATTATTGTTATTTACTTTTATAATTGCTATTGGTCTATTTTATAAAAATCATTTAAAAAAAGCAAAAATAAATGTATCGGATTGTCTAAATAATCGCTATATGGCAAATAGAAAAGAATATTATGAAAAAAATTATAAGATTTTTAAAGAAAGGCAAATAAAATTTTATATAGATGATAAAAATGGAAAAATGCGAGAAATTGCTAATCAAGATGAATTTTTTGCTTCATTAAGAGAAGCTACAGATTATACTTATGAAATAGTTGGAAAAAAATGGTTCTGTACAAAAAGAAAGTTATTTGGAATAGCATTTGGAATTGATAAGGAAGCAAAAATAAAATATATTTCAGTACCAGAAAAAGAAAAGAAAAATATATTAAAAAATATAGACAAGTATCCTGAAAAGAATATAGAGAATAGATGTGTGCTAATAGAAGTGCTGAAAGGCAATTATTAAGAATACTAGAATAAAAATAAAAACAACTTTGCATTTTAAATATTTTTAAAAACAAAAATGAAGCATTAAAATAAAAAAAGGAGATGAAAATGTCAGAATATACAACAATATGGGAAGCAGTAAGATTTGGAACATTAAAGGATGTTATAGAAATATTCAAAAAAGGAGATGAAAAAATTGGAGATGCATCAGGAGATAGTATATTATTTGATGCATTATCAAATAATGATAGTACTGCACGTTATGAAATTGCTAATTTTTTAATAAATAAAGGGGCAGATGTTAAAATAGTAAGAGAAGACGGGATGAGTTTGTTCTTTCCATTATTTTATCATGGACGACGAGATATAATAAAAATGACAATATTGTGTAAAACATTATTGGAAAAAGGCGCAGATATAACAACAATATATAAGAAAGAGAAAACGGTTTCATTCAAAGGATTATTTAATATCGGCACTCCTGAAATAGAAATGTTACCACTATATCAACTGATATTTTCTCAACCAGGACTTCCTCTTTTAGTAAAAGATAAATGGGGACTAACAGTAATTGAATTTGCGAGAAGGTTTAATAGACCAATAGCAGTGAAAATGATGGAAGATTATGTAAAAAAAAATATAATTTGCAAGAAGAAAATTAGAATTTTTAGATAACCGTTGTTGCGAAAGACAGCGGTTATTTTTTAGAATTAATACTACTTCTCATTTAAATAGTAGAAATCAGAAAATTCATCGAATTAAAGCCTTTTGTACAAGATTGTACTATTTACAATCTATGTACTTATAAAATATCCTATAATTAAATTTAATCATTAAGTATTCGTCTTAAAGACTTTTGTAATTTTATTTATTAATAATAAGCAGTTTTTCAAAATCTGAATAAAAATCCCCTATACAAATACTTAAAAATTAGATTTGATTTTTTTTACAAGGCTATCAAACTAATCATTATAAAATTTTATTACTATTTTTTAAATAGGGTTTAGTATAAGTTACTTTATTTCAATATTTAAAAAATAGACTGTGTTTGAAAACTTAAAATCTATATTATTTTTAATATTTTTTTGATTTTAGAAATTGTACAAAGCACGATAAAATCAGTATTTATTATTTTTAATCTTAGAAAATTTGTTAAAAATTCATCATTTTACGAGTTTTCAGACATGCTCGAATCTAAATTCTAAATTTTAATCCTATAATCAGTTTAATAACCAAAAACTACATTTTAATTTCTTGTTAAAAATGTTTTTAATAAATTAATTATTTCAATAAAGTTTAGTAACAAGTATACTAAATACACTCTGTTTCAACACTTTCCAAAAGTCCTGAATTCATACTAAATTTCTATGCTAAGTACGTGTATTCTAAAACTTCATTCTTCTTTTCCCCCTTTACTTTTATCAGCAGACAAATTCTATTATCCCAAATCTTCATTTCTCCATAATATAAATCAGGACTACACAAATACTCTTTCTTCATCATAAATTCCCCATCACAAAATAGAAACTCAAATATCTTCTCATAATCACCATTTCTAAGCCTATAAAATCCAATATAATTTTCCTTAAATTCCCATAATTTTCTATCATTATACCGAATATCACTATCAAGAATAATTTCTTCAATAAAATACAACCTATCTCCTTCTTCTCTAACCACAACATTCCCCTTACCAACATAATTCCAACCTGTCGAAGACCCTTCCAAACTCTCCGCCTTAAAAGAAATCCTTCTAACATTTCTCATCATTTCATAAATACCCATAATCCTATCCATACTATTTCCACCCATAATTTTAAACATCTCTAAACACATTTACTACAGTATACCAAAAATAAAATACAAAATAAAGAAAACAAATACTATTTATCCATTTTTATAATAAAAATTATCACATCACAGGCATCAAATACTCTCTAAAACCCATATATAAAAATAAACAAATTTATTTTACAACTACTAGTACTATTTCCGCCTTTTAAATAGAAAATGTTTAATAAATTTTAAATTATTATATACTATACACAAACCTGCAAATAAAAAGCATAAATTTACTTTCCTGAAAACAAAAAAAGACAAAAAACCTTTTTAAACAAAGTTTTCTTGTCTAGTTAACAATATTCTTGCAGTAATTTACTATCTTGATATTTACAACAGTTCTATTCATTAATATACTACTGTACAATACTTTATGTCTTTTTTCTTTAAATCCTCATGGAATTTTCACAAAAAAAAGTGGCGTCCCCGGTTGGACTCGAACCAACGACCCTCTGATTAACAGTCAGATGCTCTAACCGGCTGAGCTACGGAGACACACAAAAGAAAAAAAGTTTGGCAACTGCCTATTTTCCCGGGACGAATCCAAGTATCGTAGGCGTAAGCAGACTTAACTGCCGGGTTCGAAATGTGACCGGGTGTATCCCTGCTGCTAGCATCACCAAACTTAATTAAATTGTCAAGTTAAGACAATGAGAAATAAATAGTAGCAGTAAAAGATCAACTAAAAAGCGGATGTAATATTAGTACCAGTCAGCTGAATGCATTGCTGCACTTACACCCCTGGCCTATCAGCCATGTGTTCTCCATGGATACTGCGAACACTCATCTCAAAGCCGGCTTCCCGCTTAGATGCTTTCAGCGGTTATCCGTTCCAGACGTGACTACCCAGCCATGCCACTGGCGTGACAACTGGTACATCAGAGGTCTGTCCAACCCGGTCCTCTCGTACTAAGGTCAGAACTTTTCAGTATTCAGGCGCCTGCAGTGGATAGGGACCGAACTGTCTCACGACGTTCTGAACCCAGCTCGCGTGCCTCTTTAATGGGCGAACAGCCCAACCCTTGGGACCTTCTCCAGCCCCAGGATGAGACGAGCCGACATCGAGGTGCCAAACACTTCCGTCGATATGGACTCTTGGGAAGTATCAGCCTGTTATCCCCGGGGTAGCTTTTATCCGTTGAGCGACGGTCCTTCCATACGGGACCGCCGGATCACTAACTCCCACTTTCGTGCCTGCTCGACCCGTCAGTCTTGCAGTCAAGCTCCCTTATGCGTTTGCACTCTTAGGCTGATTTCCATCCAGCCTGAGGGAACCTTTGAACGCCTCCGTTACTCTTTTGGAGGCGACCGCCCCAGTCAAACTGCCCATCTAGCACTGTCTCCGTCACCAGATTAGAATTCCGGCGGCATATGGTTGGTATTCCAACGGCGACTCAGCCAAGACTGACGCCTAGGCTTCACAGTCTCCCAACTATCCTATACACACACAGCCAGAACCCAATGCCAGACTACAGTAAAGCTCCACGGGGTCTTTCCGTCCTACTGCAGGTAGCCGGTATCTTCACCGGCATTACAACTTCACCAGGTCTCCAGCCAAGACAGCTCCCAAATCATTTCACCATTCGTGCAGGTCGGAACTTACCCGACAAGGAATTTCGCTACCTTAGGACCGTTATAGTTACGGCCGCCGTTCACCGGGGCTTCAAATCGGATCTCTCAATCCTCCTCTTAACCTTCCGGCACTGGGCAGGTGTCAGCCCATATACGTCGCCTTCCGGCTTAGCATAGACCTGTGTTTTTGGTAAACAGTTGCTTGGGACTCTTCACTGCGGCCTGTTTCCCCTTGAGGTGTTTCTCCCCTCAGGTATGTCAGGCACCCCTTCTCCCGAAGTTACGGGGCTATTTTGCAGAGTTCCTTAGCTAGAGTTATCCTGTCGGCCTCAAGTTTCTCACTCTGTCCACCTGTGTCGGTTTACAGTACGGGCACTATTTCTCATCGATAGAAGTTTTTCTCGGCAGTGTAGGATCTGTGGCTTATGCCAATGCACTTCCCCATCAGGTCTCACATTTAGACACGCGGATTTGCCTGCGTGTCCATGCTGCGCCCTTGGAAAGGCTATTCCGTCAGCCTTCCCACATACCTTCCTGCGTCACTCCGTCTCTCGGGCGATAATAGTGGTACAGGAATATTAACCTGTTTTCCATTCGCCATCACAGTTTTGCTTATGCTTAGGTCCCGACTTCCCCAGGGCGGACAAACCTTCCCCTGGAAACCTTGGACTTCCGGCCGGCGGGATTCTCGCCCGCCTTCTCGCTACTCATTCCTGCATTCTCGCTTCTGATGCCTCCAGGAAGCCTTGCGGCGTCCCTTCGACGGCCTACAGAACGCTCTCCTACCAGGCGTGTGGACACGCCTCCGCAGCTTCGGTTTATGTCTTAGCCCCGTTACATCTTCGGCGCAGATGCTCTCGACCAGTGAGCTGTTACGCACTCTTTCAAGGCATGGCTGCTTCTAAGCCAACCTCCTGGTTGTCTGTGAACATCCACCTCCTTTCCCACTTAGACATAATTAGGGACCTTAGCTGGCGGTCTGGGCTGTTCCCCTCTCGTCCATGGACCTTGTCATCCATGGACTCACTCCTGACGATCAATATACGGTATTCGAAGTTTGCTTGGTTTCGGTAAGCAGTACGCCCCCTAGACCATACAGTGCTCTACCCCCGCATATCTTGGCGTCAAGGCTACACCTAAATGCATTTCGGAGAGAACGAGCTATCTCCTAGTTCGATTGGCTTTTCACCCCTAGACCTGCCTCATCTCCCAACTTTTCAACGGCGGTGAGTTCGGCCCTCCACTGAGTCTTACCTCAGCTTCAGCCTGGACAGGCCTAGATCACTAGGTTTCGCGTCTATGACTGGCGACTTAACGCCCTATTGAGACTCGGTTTCCCTTCGGCTCCGCTTTATTAACCTTGCCACCAATCATAACTCGCAGGATGATTAACCAAAATCCACGCAGTCACACATAAAGTGCTCCTACCGTTTGTAGGCACACGGTTTCAAATTCTGTTTCACTCCCTTGCTCAGGGTTCTTTTCACCTTTCCCTCACGGTACTCTCCACTATCGGTCAACAGCAGTATTTAGCCTTGCGTGACATGGTCCACGCTGATTCACGCCAGATTCCTCGTGCCTGACGCTACTCGGGTGCTTCCAGTCGCCATATGCGCTTCACGCCCTACAGGACTTTCACCTTCTTTGGTTCAGCTTCCCAGCTGATTCCGCTTACATGCATATGGCTTAAACATTATGACAATCCGTTAATGGAAGTCCCACGACCCCGTGCCAGCAACGCTGTCCGCTTGGCGCTGGCACGGTTTAGGCTTCTCCCCGTTCGCTCGCCGCTACTCAGGGAATCGTTTTTACTTTCCTTTCCTCCCGCTACTTAGATGTTTCAGTTCGCGGGCTTACCGTTTTCACGCATATCCTCCAGATATGCAGGTTTGCCCATTCGGAAATCCGGGGATTAACGACTATGTGCGTCTACTCCCGGCTTATCGCAGCTTATCACGTCCTTCATCGGCTGCTGTTGCCTAGGCATCCTCCGTGTGCCCTTGTTAGCTTTTTCTCCAGAATAACTTTTACTCCAGTTCATTGTAATCTTTTACCTACTATTCATTTCCCATTGTCCTGAACAGAGACATAAGAAGAAGCAGCTAGTGAACTGGCTCCTTAGAAAGGAGGTGATCCATCCGCACCTTCCGGTACGGATACCTTGTTACGACTTCACCCCAATCACTGTCCACACCTTAGACGCCTTCCCCCTTGCGGTTGGACCGGCGGCTTCAGGTGCAGACAGCTCTCGTGGTGTGACGGGCGGTGTGTACAAGACCCGAGAACGTATTCACCGCAGCATTGCTGATCTGCGATTACTAGCGATTCCAGCTTCATGAAGCCGAGTTGCAGGCTTCAATCCGAACTTGGACCGGCTTTGCAGGTTCGCTTGGCGTCGCCGCCTCGCAGCTCTCTGTACCGGCCATTGTAGCACGTGTGTAGCCCAGATCATAAGGGGCATGATGACTTGACGTCATCCCCACCTTCCTCCTGCTCTTCGCAGGCAGTCTCGCCAGAGTCCCCAACCTAATGATGGCAACTGGCGATAGGGGTTGCGCTCGTTGCGGGACTTAACCCAACATCTCACGACACGAGCTGTCGACAGCCATGCACCACCTGTCTCTGCGTTCCCGAGGGCACTGCCCGCTCTCGCGGGCATCCGCAGGATGTCAAGATCTGGTAAGGTTCCTCGCGTTGCGTCGAATTAAACCACATGCTCCACCGCTTGTGCGGGTCCCCGTCAATTCCTTTGAGTTTCAGCCTTGCGGCCGTACTCCCCAGGCGGATTACTTATCGCATTAGCTTCGGCACGGACACTCTTCATGCCCACACCCAGTAATCATCGTTTACGGCCGGGACTACCAGGGTATCTAATCCTGTTCGCTCCCCCGGCTTTCGCACTTCAGCGTCAGTTGCCGTCCAGTGAACTATCTTCATCATCGGCATTCCTGCACATATCTACGAATTTCACCTCTACTCGTGCAGTTCCGTCCACCTCTCCAGCACTCTAGCCACGCAGTTTCCAGGGCAGGCCTGCGGTTGAGCCGCAGGTTTTCACCCCAGACTTGCCTGGCCGCCTAGATGCCCTTTATGCCCAATAATTCCGGATAACGCTTGCGACATACGTATTACCGCGGCTGCTGGCACGTATTTAGCCGTCGCTTCTTCTGCAGGTACCGTCACTTGCTTCTTCCCTGCTGAAAGCACTTTACAGCCCGAAAGCCTTCTTCGTGCACACAGAATTGCTGGATCAGGGTTGCCCCCATTGTCCAATATTCCCCACTGCTGCCTCCCGTAGGAGTAAGGGCCGTATCTCAGTCCCCTTGTGGCCGTTCACCCTCTCAGGCCGGCTACCTATCGTCGCCTTGGTGAGCCGTTACCTCACCAACAAGCTAATAGGACGCAAAGCTCTCCTGCAGCATCGCTTTTCATTGCCTGGCACATGCGTGCCGGCAACCGTATCAGGTGTTGTCAGTCGTTTCCGTCTGTTATCCCTGTCTGCAGGGCAAGTTCTTTACGCGCTACTCACCCGTCCGCCTTGGCTAGCCTGCGCAAGCGCAGATTCGCCAAAGACTTGCATGTGTTAAGCATTCTGTCAGCGTTCATCCTGAGCCAGGATCAAACTCTTCATTCAATATATCTTCATATATTTAATTTCACCTTTGTCTTGACGAGAATCTTATTTGCATAAGCATTCTTGACTTTTATCTATCTTTTACACATTGTTGCTTCTTCTATTCTTATCTCAATTGTCCTTCGACACAGTTTTGTATCGACAAGATATATATTATCATAATTGGATTTCTTTGTCAACTACTTTTTTCAAAAAAATTTCCTAGGTGTATTGTATAATCAAGTGCAGCACTAAAATATATAATAAAAACTCTAAGTTTTATACGAATCTAGAGTTTTTTTATTTATCTTAAAAATTATAATTCAATATCTTCTTTTCTTAAAGTTGGGAATAAAATAACGTCCCTTATTGAAGCAGAATTTGTCTGCAACATAACTAATCTGTCAATTCCTATTCCAAGCCCTCCTGCTGGTGGCATTCCGTATTCTAAGGCACGGATATAGTCTAAGTCCATCCCTTGGGCTTCATCATCTCCAGCTTCTTTTAATTTCACCTGTTCTTCAAATCTTTCCTTCTGATCTCTTGGATCATTTAATTCTGAATAGGCATTGGCAAATTCTCTTCCTGAAATGAATAACTCAAATCTGTCTACCCATTCAGTTTCACCTTTCTGATTTTTTGAAAGCGGAGAAATTTCTTTTGGATATTCAGTAATAAATGTTGGATTTAATAAAGTTTCCTCTACTTTTTCCTCAAATATCAAGTTTAAGATTCCATATTTTGTATAAGTTCTGTCCTTTTCTAGTGGAATATTCATTTCTTTAGCTTTACTTATTGCATCTTCATCACTGCTAACTGTGTCAAAATCAAATCCAGTTGTCTCTTTTACAATATCTTTCATTGTAACACGTCGCCAAGGTTTTGCCATGTTAATGTCCCTATCTTCGTATTCAATTTCATATTTACCGTGTAATTCAAATGTCAAACTCGAAATTAAATCTTCTGTCAAGTCCATCATATCGTTAAAATCAGCATAAGCCTGATACAGCTCCATCATTGTAAATTCTGGATTGTGCTTTATTGAAATTCCTTCATTCCTAAAACTTCTGTTTATTTCAAACACTTTTTCAAATCCACCTACAAGCAGCCTTTTTAAATACAATTCAGGCGCTATTCTTAAGAACAGATCCATATCAAGCGCATTATGATGTGTTACAAATGGTCTTGCTGTAGCTCCTCCAGCAACTGGGTGCATCATTGGAGTTTCCACTTCTGTAAATCCGTGCTTTTCAAGATAGTTTCTAAAAAATCTTATAATCTGGAATCTTTTTTTCATAGTTTCCATAACTTCCCTGTTCATTACAAGATCCACGTATCTTTGTCTGTAACGGGTTTCTATATTAGTCAGTCCATGGAACTTTTCTGGAAGCGGACGAATATTTTTTGACAGGACTTTAAACGAAATAACTCTTAGAGTCAATTCTCCAGTATTAGTTCTAAAAAGTTTCCCTTCAATCCCGATAAAATCTCCAAGTCCCATTTTTTTATAAATTTCATACTGTTCTTCTCCAACTTCATCTTTTTTTACATAGTATTGAATTTTTCCAGTTGGATCCTGAATTTGCCCAAATCCATTTTTCCCCATTCTTCTGAAGGCAACGATTCTTCCCGCTGTTTTGAATACTTTGTCACAAGTTTCATCATATTGATTTATTTCTGCAATATCATTTAATTTTTCATATTTTCGTCCATATGGCTCAATGCCTATTTCTTTTAGTTCTTCTACTTTTTTTAATTTTTCTTTTATAATACCATTGTCATTGCGGTTTTGATTACTCATTCACTTTTCCTTTCTGCTTTTTTAAATATCTATAAATTGTATTTCTAAATTTATGCTGTTTATTATTTCATTACGATGTATTATATCATATTCCAGCATTATTTTTCCATTTTCTTTTTCAAATTTTTTTGTAAAAATCTCATATTTTCCATGAAACTGCTTTGTAATATAGGTAAATAAAGTATTTTTATTGTTCTTGAATATTTGCTTGGAATTGATTTGTCCATAGCGATAAATCTCTATAGAATCATTTTTATCAATAATTTTGCAGTTTCCGTATTCATCTTTATAATGATATTCTTTTTTTTCTTCAAGATTTATTATTTTTTCCAGATTAAATAATTTTTCATAATTTTGTTTAAAGTTATCTAAACTCTTTATTTTTATTTTCATTTTATTCCTTTATTTTTTATTTATTCATCTTCATCATCAAAGAAATCATCTAGAAATTCTGATAAATCCTCGTCATCTTCGTCCTCATCATCAAAAAAATCAGTATTGTCATCGTCATCCAATGCGTCAAAGTTGCCTTCGTCATACTCTCCATCCGAATTTTCATCTTTATCGTATTCCCCAAAATCCTCATTCCAGTACATATAGTCTTTGTCAGCACCGTAATATTCGTCATTCCATATTTCCAGCACCTGATCTTCCTCATCTTCATCTAAATCATACAGTTCCTCTTCAATACTGTCATAATAAAATACTTTCTTTTCTCCAGTTTCATCATCACAAACCAAATATTCCTTATCTCCTACCGTAACATTGGAAAGGCAAGTATATCCTTCTACATCTCCTTCGTTATTAATTCTTTCAAATTCTTCCCCAGCAGAATACATATTTTTCCTCCATTATTTATGATATTTTATATTATTATTAATTGAAATCCATCTGTATATTTGCTCTGTCAAAATTAACCGCATAAGCTGATGCGGAAATGTCATTGGTGAAAAGCATAGCCTAAAGTCTACGATTTTTCGCAAGTTATCATTTACACCATTGGATCCGCCAATTATGAAACTAATTTCACTGCTTGTCATGGAAATTTTTTCGATTTTTTCTGCCATTTCTTCAGAAGTTAGCATTTTTCCATTTAAGTCAAGCAAAATATTGTATGAATAATTTCTTTTTGAAATAGCATTTATTATTCTCTCAGTTTCGGAATTTATTGCATTTTCAATTCCCTTGTTATCATCTTCTTCAGCCAGTTCAACTATATCCAATTTTACGTATTTTGACAACCTCTTTGAAAACTCTGCTATTCCCTCTTTTATGTATCTGTCTTTAATTTTTCCAATACATACTACATTAATTCTTATCATATTTTTTCCTTATTGTCAAAAGTTTTTTTGATTTTTCCTGTTTTTCCCCCTATTTTTTTCTGCCAAACATTTTGTCCAAGTCATTTTTACTCAATTTCACAATAATTGGACGCCCGTGCGGACACGTATATTTCCCCACTTCATGAATCCTTCGCACCATATTCTGCATTTCAAACATATCAAGCCTTTGTCCAGCCTTTACAGCCCCCTTACATGACATCGAAATAATAATATTTTCCCGTAAATCCTTTATTTCCACTTCATTTTTCAAATCCATGAGCAACTGTAAAAACACATTTTCAATGCTATCCCGAAAGTCAAATGCAGGCACAGCACGAATTACAATTTCATCTTCTGAAAACTCATCAATATCAAATCCAAAATCTCTAAAAATTTCGATATTCTCAAAAATAATATTTTTTTCAATTTGTGTAACTTCCATTTTTAGAGGCAATAATAAATGCTGCGATTCAATTTTCTTATTATAGAATTTATCCTTTAGCTCTTCATACAAAATTCTCTCGTGAATAATATGCTGATCATAAATTTCCAGTTCGTCATCTCTACGAACGAGAATATATGTGTCAAAAATCTGCCCTAGAATATCATAATAAAACTGCTTTCCAACATGCTTTTCAAACGTTCCGACTTTATAATGGGATTCATCTGTAGTATTTTCATTTATAATATCAAAATTTCTGTGTTCACCAGAATTTTTGTAATTTTCAAAATTGCTATTATGTTCCCATTTTTTTGTCTGAAATTTATCTTCAGTTTCAAAATTTTCCATATTATTTTCCACAATTTTATTTGAATTTTTATTCATTTTATTCCAAATTTCATCAAGTTTTGAGTTGTTTTCGTTTTTACTATTTACAAAATTTTCATCATTTGAAAAATTATTATATGTAATATTTTCAGAATTATCAAAAAACTCAGAATTTCTATCATTTTTATTAAAATCATCTGCTAAAAAATTATCTTTCTCATTTGAATTTTTAGTATTTTCTAAAATCTTTCCATCAAAAGTTTCCAAACTTACAACTTTTTGGTTTTCCCCTTTTAAAATATCGTCAGAAAACAAGTCATCGTTTTCCACAGCGACATTCTCATTAATGTTAATATTTTTCTTTATTAAGTCAATATTTGGCTGCCAGTTTTCCCTGTCGTTATAATAAAAAAAGTCATCAATTGCTGATTTTATTTCATTATAAACAATTCTATCATTTGAGAATTTTATTATTTTTTTGGATGGATGAACATTTACATCAATTTCCTTTGGATCAGTATTGTAAAAAATAATGGCAAACGGGTATTTCCCCTTCATTAATTTAGTATAATAGCCGTCTATAACAGCACGTTCAATAGTTGCTGACTTGACATATCGGTTATTTACAAAAGTAAACATAAAGTCCTTTGAACTTCGCAAAATTTCCACATTTCCTAAATATCCGTATTCAAATTTTTTCAAATTTTTCAAAACTGACTTTCCAAACAATTCAAGAATTGTGTTTTCAATACCTTTTCCACTTGTTTTTATCGTGCTTTTCCCATCCAGTTCCAGTGAAAATGCCACATTACTGTTTGAAAGTGCTTCCTTTAGTACAATATCCCTGATTTTACCATATTCTGTTGACATTTTTCGCAAAAATTTCCGTCTGGCAGGCGTATTGTAAAATAAATCCCTGACTTCCATTTCTGTCCCAACATTTCTCGAAACTTCCTCAAATTTTCTCACAACTCCGCCATAACAGCCAATTTTATATCCCACAAGGCTATTTTCAGAACGTGTAGTAATCGTAAGCTTAGACACCGCCGCAATAGATGATAAAGCCTCTCCACGAAAGCCATAAGTGTTTAAATTAAAAACATCTTCCTTTTCCTTAATTTTAGAAGTAGCATGCCGCTCCACTGACAAAAGCGTATCGTCCTTATCCATCCCAATTCCATTATCACTTACTTTAACATCCGTTCCAGCTTTAAAAACCTCAATTTTTATCATCGTAGCCTTTGCATCCAGCGAGTTCTCAATCATTTCCTTAATCATTGAAGCAGGATTTTCAACGACTTCCCCAGCAGCAATAATATTTGACACTTTTTCATCTAGTATTTTTATATATCCCACAATTTATCCTCCTTTTTCATCAGTTTTTCTTTTTTAAACAAAATACAACTATCACACAAATAATTAATCCAGTAACTGCAGGCTTTAACATTGACAATGCACTCTTGCCAGTTAAAAGGTAGCTGTTAAATATTTTAAGAATTGCAGTTGCTATTAAAATTAATAAAAGTAATTTCCAGTTTTTTGTCCAAGTTGAAACTATTATAAAAACAAAAAAAATTATAACAGTAAAAAGCAGGACAATTTTATCTATTGTCCATCCACTTTTCAAATAATTTGCTTCAAAATTTAAAAATTTTACAATTTCAGGATTAGTTGCATTTGGCTTCGGAAACCAGAACATACTCGTAAATAGACCAAAAATAGAAATTGAAATTCCTGAAAACATCTTTTTGTATGCACTCCAAATTATTGGAATAATAAATAGTGGTCTAATATACCAGCTTAGTATATTACGGTGTCGCTGAAATGCCCACATAAAAAATATGTTATTACTAAAAAATAAATAAATTAAAATTATTGTCGTAATTCCAAATAATATGCCTATAACTATGTCAAATTTTCTTAATTTATCCATTATTCAAAATCCTTTCCAAAATATATCTTAACTCTTTCAATATTAAACTGATAAAATCAAACAATTTTCGGAATTATCATAATTTTTTATTTTCAATTTCAAATTAATTTTCACAATTACAATTTCACAGTTTTACTCACAATAATCTTATACTTTTCTCCAAAAATCCCTGCTAATTTCTCCAAGTCCTCTTCCAAACAAAGTACCTTCACATTAGGCCCCGCATCCATCGTAAAATAGCATTTTTCCCCATTATTTCTCAAATTTTTTATAAAATCCATTGTTTCATAAGTTTTTTCATTAAAATATGAAAACGGGGGATTTGCAGTTTCAGTTGTCTTGTGCATTCTAAGAGCATTCTCTTCTGTCAAAGTTCCTACTTTTTCAAAATCATTTTCAGCAAGATATTTTTTCATATTTATAAAGTCAATTTCAGATTGTTTTACCCACTCATCAAAATATGTTGAAGTTTTGGCACAAAGCTCCATTCCATTTCGACTTGAAATTTTCTTTTTATTTTCATTCAGCACAAGCACAATCATCGCCAGTTTCAAATTTGTCTTTACCTCATAAATCTCTCCAGTATCCTTATCCCAAGCCGCAATTGGTCCAAAAAAACTTCTCGAAGATGAACCAGAACCAAATTTTGAAATCTGTGCAAGTTCAGATTGTGTATAGTTTTTTTCAAAAAGTTCATTGCAAGCCTTTATTACAGCCGATAAACCGCTCGAACTGGAAGAAAGTCCCGCAGCTGTTGGCATATTATTTGTTGTAGAAATCTTTACTTTCTGATTCCTATTTTCCCTGAACAAATCCACAACTTTGCTAATCTTTTCCGTATGCACACTATCCTGCAATTCTCCATTCAAATAAAACAAGTCTGTCATACCCAAAAATTTATCTTCACAATTTCTATTTTTTTTTATCTCTTTTTCAACTGCAATTTTAATATCCTCATCATTTATGAATTCCATCTCTGTTTCCGTAAACATATCGTTAAGAGTAAGGGAAATACTGCTTGTGGCAGGTATCATTTTTTCCGCATCTTTTTTCCCCCAGTATTTTACAATCGCAATATTAGCATAAGATTTGACTTTTACCATTTTTTCTCCTTCATTTTTTTATTAAATTTTCTCCACCCAAATATTCTCTGCTCCACATTTTATCAGTCCTTTTTTTATCTTTTCTACAATATCCAAATTTTTTGCAAGTGCAATTACACAGCCTCCTAATCCGCCACCAGAAATTTTTGCACCGCTTGCTCCTTTTTCAATCGCTGTTTTTACAAATAAATCTGTTTTTTCAATGGTTATATGCAAGTTTTCGAGTTCTGTGTTTGCCTTTGTCATAATTTTTCCTATTTTATCGACTTTTTCTTCTTTGGATTCAGCAGTTTCAGTTAAAATTTTAGCCGTTTCATCTGTCAATTCGCCTAATTTTTTTAAAAAAATATCAGCTTTGCTTCCTAAACTTTTTACATTCTGAATCGCTTCGCCAGTATTTCCATAAATACCTGTATCTGCAATTACAAGATACGCGTCAAGATTTAAGTCAATGTAGGAAAATCCCTTATTTTTTATAAATTTTATGGCTTTATCGCTAAGGCACGTTTTGGCGTCTAGCCCGCTTGGTGTGTTGTGAGCTACAATTTCTGCCGTGTGAACCAGTTTTTCCAGCAATTCATCTTCCAAACTTTTTCCAAAGTAATCAAATACAGCACGAATTGCCGCAATGCTCACAGCCGCTGAAGAACCCATTCCACGTTTTGGCGGAATTTGAGAGGTTACTTTATATTTTATTCTTGCGTTTTCTTTTTTTAAATGCTTTAATGCAGTAAAAACTGCAACCGAGAGAGTGTCCGTCTTGTTATGAAAAAAACTAGTTTTGGCTTCTTCTACTAGACATTCAATTTCAATCTTTTTTAGAGGAATAGCAATGGCAGGATAGCCATAAACGACAGAATGTTCTCCAATTAATATGATTTTACTATGTGATTTTCCGATACCTTTTTTCATTGAATTTTTCCTTTTTTATACTAGAATTATATAAATTTATTATACTAGAAAAGTTAAAATAATCCAATAATTTTTTATATATTTTCAAAACCCAAAAAATTAATAAAACATCATATTTATATAAAATAGTATAATTTTTTGACTTGTTTTTCTAAAAACAAAAAAACTCTAGGTTTCTAAAAAACTTAGAGTTTTTCTTACACACTTGTTAAAAAGATGATGAATTTTTAATAATCTCCTTAATATGCCTCATCAGGATCATCTTCAGAAGCAATAAGAATAGCTTTAGTTAAACGTAACCCTCTGTATCCGTTTCCTTCAAAATAAATTTTGTAAATAGATCCTTTTGAAATTGAAGATAGTTTACCACTTGTAAATTGGAATGTTTTTCCAGATTCCAAACTTTCACAAGTTGCTCTTCCTTTTGACTTACTGATAACTTGGCATTCATTTACAAATCTTGAAAATCCTAATGCTCCAAATGCTAAAAATCCTACTAAAATTAACTTTTTCATGCTGATCAGCTCCCTTTTTTATTTATATAATACCGTTTTCAATCATAGTATACCATATAATTTAAAAAAATCAAGTATTATTTTTGCTTTTTATTCAAAAGTTTTAAAATTTACAGTAAAATTATATAAAATCATTTTATATCCATACTAAACTTCATTTAAAAATAGAAATTAGATTTTATAATATTTACACTATATTCTGTAAAAAATGGTTTTATCCGATTTCTACTATTTAAATGGGAAATAGTATTATTTAAAAAATTTGAATATATTATGTGTGCTTAAAAAAGACAGAAGTAAGAATTTCCCTCTGCCTAAAAATTTTAAAAATTAAATCTAACTCCAGTCGTAAACACATTGTTATTCCCTTTACCTTTTCCACTGTCAATAGAGCCGTCATAGTTTACGTACCATCCAAATCCAGAATTTACTTCCGTCAATGCTCCAACTCCTACCCAAGTTTTATTTTTAGAAAGTCCTATACCTTTAACCTTGAATGTTGCTCCTGGCAGTCCAGTATATCTTGCGTCAAAGCTTAGGTCCTGATCATTGAAGGCTCTCTGATGTGTTACGTAACCTTGGAATGTAGTCTTGCTTCCACCGTTCCAGTTTACAGCTTTTCCAACTCTAAGCCCAAGTAATGCCGCTGTCTGATTGTAGTTCTTCTTATCAGCAGTCAGTCCAAACTGGCTCTTTTCTTCCGAGAATGAACCTCTTACAACTGTATCGTGAGTTAATCCCACAAATGGTGTTACAACAAAGTCGCCATTACCATTCTTAATATCATATCCTGTTTCCAAATATCCAGAATATACTTTGTCATTATGATTAATCTTTGCTCTTGTAAAGTCATTGTTACTTAAAATAATATCTCTTTCAACATCACTGTCAACAAATCCTATTCCAAAACGTCCTTGCAAGTAGAACGGAACATTTTTGTTTCCTAATCTTCCATATAGTGAAACTCCGAAGTTGTTTGCATCAGATTTTCCACCATATCTGTCAAATTTAACGTCAGCTTTTGAATAAGATAACGCAGTACCTAAAATCAAGTTTTCACCAAACTGCTTATCAACTCCAACTTGTCCACCAGCAACTTTAGTATCTCCTTTACCGTATCCATCCTGTTTTAACTTACCATTAGCGCCAAATCCAGAAATCCACAGTCCAAAATTATCTCCAACGTTGTCAAGTGTTCCCAGCATAACTAGTCTGTTTGACAAGTCCTTGTTTACAGTATGTGAGTGCTGGAATGTAAGTGCCTGTGCAGAAGCGTAAATTTGTCCAGATAGACTGTCCAAAACTGCTGCCCTGTTTGAAGAAGTAAGTGCTTGAAGTTTTGCGGCTTTTCTTTCAAATTGGGCTACATTTCCAGCAGTTCCATCTTCAATGTTTTGATCTAATTTTTGGAATGCAGTTTCCAAGTTTTCGGCAGTAGTTTTTTGCATTTCGTCAGATTCCGCTATTTTTTCCACATAATCCACCATATTTTTTCTGCTTAGTTTTACATTTACCTTATTCTCAGCAGTTTCCACATTCCCGTTTATCAATTCAGGAGTTTCCACTTTATTAAAACTTCCATTAATTCCCTTTTCAGCTTCAATTACAGTAGATGATACTGGTTTTGCTGTAACATATCTATTACTTAATGTTTGCAAAGTGTTATTTCCATTCAAATTCACAGTTCCATTAACTTTAAGTTTTGTTCCTATTTCTGCCTTTGTTACTGCTCCATTTCCTGCGATATAATCTCCTGTTATGACAGCACCCGAACCTCTATTTTCAAAAGTTCCACCATCATTTTGTACATTTACTTTTGAAATGGTTCCATTGCCATTTCTTAAACCAATCATTGTTGTTGGATAAGTTATCAATGTACCGTTTTGGCTTATATCAATATTTGAGCCATTTTCTCCATATATTTCCAAAGTTCCACCAATTATATCAGTACTTCCATGATAAGTATTATTTCCTGTCAAAACTAAAGTTCCGTTTCCAGATTTCTTTAATCCGCCTTCACCATCAATATCATTTTCAAATATAGAAGTCCCATCCGTAACATTTGCATTAAATTGTCCTCTTAATCCACCTAATGCAGCTCTTTCACCCACAAGCAATTCACTGCTAAATTTAGCAGGCCCTTTTAATGCCTTTGCTTCATCCAGAAGTCCCCATCCAAATATACTGTCTACTCCTGGTTGTCCTAAATCCTTTGCTGTTGTAAGTATTGTCTGTTTTAATTCATGTCCTGTCATCCAAGGGAATTTTTCCTTTACTTTAACTGCCGTTGCTGTTACTCTCGGTGCTGCAAAGGAAGAACCATAAGCCGAACATCTAGGTAATTCACAATCTCCACTTGCAGAAATTGTCCACCATTTTGCCTTTCCTGCTCTTGCAAGATGCACTGGATATTCCCTTCCATCAGGTTGTACTCCAACTACCGCAATCCACCCTCTATAAAGCTCAGGTATGTAATGAGGCATTCCAGCTTGAATTGTTGGTGCATTATATGTTTTTGTTCTACCATTTCTATCTGTTGTTGTATTTCCTGCAGCCCATACAAATAAAGAGCCATTATTTACTGCTTTTTTATAAAAATTATTTAACTCATCTATCCTTCTATCAAGAATTCTGCTATCATTAACCTGACTTTCTCTCATAACAGAGGGGTATAAATGTGGTTTATAATTTGAAAAGTTATAATCAGAAAATTCCAAAGCTGTACCAAAAGATTGGTTAAATATCCTTACTCCACGATTATACAAATCTTCATATTTTTCCTTATCTGTTATTAAATGGCCTCCTCTTTCCCCAAAACTAACCCCATACACAGAAGCTCCCTTTGCCCCTTTACCACTTTTTCCAGCTAAAATGGTAGCAACCATCAACCCATGATCATCTTCACTCAATGTACTGTAAGTGTCTAAAGTCTTTTGAATAGCAGTAAATCTATCTCCAAATTCTTCAGTTAATACCTTACCAAATTCTGTTCCCGAGTTGAGAAGTCCACCTCGATAAAAGCTATCTGTATAAGCATTGTTACTTAAAAAATCACTATCCAAAACTCCAACTTTAACACCCGCTCCAGTTATATTCCGTCTATCTGTAGGTTTCGGAAATCTAGTGTCTTTTTCTGATACCTGTGGTTTTATTTCTGGAATAGAAGGATTATTTGTTTTGTTTTCTTCTGTTGGCAATATTGGTTTTGGTAAATTTTGGTTATTTTCTCCAATTATATTGGTTGTCCCACTATTATTTTCCTTTTTTCCAGTTCCACCAGTTTCAGCTGTATTTCCCGGTAATGAAGGTACTGTTGGTGTTGGTGCCGTTCCTGCTGTCTGAGTAACAGAACTGCCACCGCCTCCACCTCCGCCACAGCTTGACAAAATCGCTATTAAACTTATTAATATTATTCCTTTTTTCATTCTTTCATCTTTCTCCTTTATTATCAAATTTAAAGCCCCATAATTAATTTTCCCAAACCCTAAGATTTTCTTATTAAGTTAATCAAGGGTTCGGGCGTGTTAAAAACCGAACTAAATATTAAAACTGCATTCTCAAAGTCAAAACACTTTTAATATTTATTATTCGATTTTGAGAGAGTTTGAGTATGCTTTGTTTCCTGCATTGATAATTTTATCATAACAAATGAGAAAAATCTTTCTAATATAATCATTTTTTATATCAATTTTATTATAAAAAAAAGAAAATTATATATTTTTTATAAAAAAATTAAGGAAAGAAAAAAAGACGCCCTAATGAACGTCTTTTTAATTTTTGGAGAGAAAATCAACTTGTGAAAATTGATTTATCTTAGTTATATTTAAAATATAGCTAAAATCATATTTAATTTGTCTTTTGTGAAAATTTTTTATTAATAAATTTGTTCACAGACATAGCTTTTTATTAAAATTCTTTTTTTATTTGCTCAACCCATGCGTCAATTCTTTCATCTGTCAATTCAGACTGATTAACTTCATCTAAGGCAAGTCCTAAAAATTCACCATTTTTTGCTGCTCTTGATTCGTTAAATTCGTATCCTTCTGTTGAAGTTTTTCCAATGATTGTCGCACCAGTTTTTTGGATTTCTTCATCAATGATGGCAATTCCATCCATAAATGTATCAGAGAATGTTCCCTGATCCCCACTTCCAAAATATCCTACTTTCTTACCGCTGAAGTCTTTGCCTGCCAAGTCGTCAACAACTGCCGCCCAGTCATCCTGCAAATCTCCAAATCCCCATGTAGAAGTTCCCAAAAGCAATACATCAAAATCTTCCAGCTTATCTTCATTCCCATCAATATTAAAAACTTCCGCCCCTTCAATCTTTTCTCCAATTTTATGAGCTATATCTTCTGTTACACCTGTTGTTGATCCGAAAAAAATTCCTACTTTTGCCATATTAAACCTCCACATTTATTTAATTATTTAATACAATAGATTCTCTTTTTATTAAATTTTTATACAGAGAATATACCATATTTTACTTTGATTGTCAAATTTTTTTGATTTTTGAGTCTATGCGGCTATTTTTCCAAAAAATTCTTGAAGCACAGCCATATATTTTTGCTAAATATACCACATGTAATAATCTTCTTCCGTTTTTGGAATAATTCTGGCAGGAATGCCCACCGCAACCGCTCCATCAGGCACGTCTCGTAAAACAACCGAATTTGCTCCAACTCTCACATTTTTTCCAATTACTATGTTTCCCAAAAGTTTTGCTCCAGTTCCAACTGTTACATTTTCCTTTAAAGTGGGGTGTCTTTTAGTTTTTGAGGCGCTTACCCCTCCAAGGGTTACGCCGTGGTAGATGACACAGTTATCCCCTATTTCCGCTGTTTCTCCAATTACAATTCCCATTCCATGATCAAAAAATATTTTATTTCCTAATTTTGCTCCTGGATGAATTTCTATTCCAGTAAAAAAACGGGAAATCTGTGAAATTAATCTTGCAAAAAAATATAATTTATGATTCTGAAAAAAATGTGCAATTTTATGATTAATAACCGCATGTAATGAGGGATAAAGGAAAACTTCCATTTTATACCTCACTGCCGGATCTTTTTCTGCGATATTATTTATTTCATTTCGTAACCATTTAAAAATAATAATCACACTCCTTAAAAATTATATCTTATTATATACTAAAACCATTTCAAAAACAACTTTTTTATACACATTAATGTAAGGAAATTTTTTAAGGATTATAAAAAGGCAATTCATCTTAAATATATTTAATATCAAAGAATTCTTGCCATATATTTTTTATAAACTATTTCTAAATGCTTCAACTGATAAGTATTTTTCACCGCCATCAGGTAAAATTGCTAAAACTTTTTTCCCTTTTCCTAACTTTTTAGCCACTTTGTAAGCTGCCGCAATTGCAGTTCCAGAAGAAATTCCAACAAACAGTCCATTTTCCTTTGAGGCTCTTGCCGCAAACTCAATAGCCTCATCATTTTCTATTTTTATAATTCCATCTACAATTTCAGGATCATAATTTCCAGGAATAAATCCGGCACCAAGCCCCTGCTGTGAATGTTTTCCAGGCTGCTCTCCAGATAGCACGGCAGATGTTGCAGGCTCTATCGCAAACACTTGTACTCCAGGACGTTCCTCCTTTAATCTTTTCCCAATTCCTGATAAAGTTCCCGCAGTTCCAACTCCTGAAACAAAGGCATCAATTTGTGGAAAATCATCCAAAATTTCTTTTGCAGTAGTTTCATAATGTTTTGCAGGATTTGCAGGGTTTTCAAATTGCTGAGGCAAGAAGTATCCGTTTTCAGCCGCCAGTTTTTCAGCTTCGGCAATTGCACCTTTCATTCCCTTTGCCCCTTCAGTTAAAATTAATTCAGCTCCATATGCTGCCAAAATGCTTCTTCTTTCCACACTCATCGAATCAGGCATAACAATTACCACTTTATATCCTTTTGCTTTCCCAATTAATGCCAACGCAATTCCAGTATTTCCCGAAGTAGGCTCAACAATTGTCCCTCCCGGTTTTAATTTCCCTTCTTTTCAGCCGCCTCTATCATTCCAAGTGCCGCTCTATCCTTTACACTTCCACCAATATTATATTTTTCCAGTTTTACATAAATATCAGCAATATTTTCTTCATTTAAAAATTTTAGTTTTACCACAGGTGTATTTCCAATTAAGTCTAAGATATTTTCATAAATCATTATAAATTACCTCCATATTTAGTGTATTGTTTTTTCTAAATTTGTATCTACAATTATTATATCACTAATTTTTTTCAAAATCAATAGAAAAACATAAATATTTTCAAATTTTTATTTTTACCCTGACTTAAATTATAAATTCATATCGTCAACACTATCCAAATATTCCTTAATTTTTGGAATTACAGCCGCCAATGTCCCTTCCTCAAATGGATTCTTGAGATTAGCAGACTTCATAAGCTCAAAGAACGATTTGCTTCCTCCAAGTTTACACAGATTCAAATAATCCTGCCATGCCTTTTCCCTGTCTTCCCTTGATTTTATCCAAAATTGGAAAGCACACACCTGAGCTAAAGTGTAATCAATGTAGTAAAATGGCGAGCTGAAAATATGCCCCTGTCTAAACCAGAAAATTCCATTTTTCAATTCTTCAATTTCTCCATAATCTCTAGTTGGCAAATATTTTTTTTCAATTTCAAGCCATTTTTCACGACGTTCTTGTGGTGTAACTTCTGGATTTTCATACACCCAGTGCTGAAATTCATCGACAGTTACTCCATAAGGAATGAATAAAAGAGCTTCTGACAAATGAATAAATTTGTACTTATCAGTATCATTTTCAAAGAATAATTTCATCCACGGCCAAGTCAAAAATTCCATGCTCATTGAATGAATCTCGCAGGCCTCATAAGTTGGCCACAGATATTCAGGCACATCAAAACCTCGGCTTTGGTAAACTTGAAAAGCATGCCCGGCTTCGTGTGTCAAGACATCAATATCATGTGATGTCCCATTAAAATTAGCAAAAATAAACGGTGCCTTGTATTCTGGAATATAAGTGCAGTATCCTCCGCTCACTTTCCCTTTTTTAGAAAGTAAGTCAAGCAAATTATTTTCAGTCATAAATGTAAAAAATTCATCAGTTTCCTTCGACAATTCCTTATACATTGTTTTCCCATGATTTAAAATCCACTCAGACGAACCGTGCGGATCAGCATTCCCAGAATTAAACTTTATAGCCTCGTCATAAAATCTAAGTTTTTCAACACTGAGCCTTTTTTCCTGTCTTTTACGAAGTTCAGTATGCAGTGGCACAATGTTTTCAAGTACCTGCTTTCTGTAACTTTCTACCATTTTGGCATCATATTCAAGTCTTGAAAGCTGTTTATATCCAAATTCAACATAATTTTTATATCCCATTTTCTGTGCCATTTTAGTTCTCACTTTTACAAGTGAATCATAAATATTATCAAATTCTTCCTGATTTTCAGCAAAAAATTGAGCTACTTTCCTTGCCGCTTCAATTCTCACATTTCTATCCTTAGATTGAGTATAAGGAACCATTTGCGATAAATTAAGCTCTTTTCCGTCAAAATCAATTTTTGCACTGGCAATCAGTTTTGAATACTTGCTTGATAATCTATTTTCCTCCTGTGCATCTGGAATAATCTCGTTCGAGAAAACTTTCAATGTATTTTCCGCTAGGTCAAACAGCAATTTCCCGTATTTCTTAATAAGTTCATTTTTAAATTTTGAATTGATAAGCGCTTTGTAAAAATCATTAGTAAATCCAAACAAAATCGGACTAATTTCATCCATATACTCATTTTCCTTATCATAAAACTCATCATTCGTATCAATGCTATGTCGAATCGAAACAAGCGTCTGCATAGTTTCAATATGATTTCTCAGCTTTATAATCTTATCAAACGCCTCAATCTGCCCCTCCACATTCTCTGCCTTTTCAAAACTATCTATCAGCTCTGAAAATTCTCCTTTTATTTTTTCCAAGTCCAAATGTTCATATTTGTAATCATTAAAATTCATAATTTTCTCCTTCCATTTTTTCATAATACACTCAAAACTAATTTGACAAAACTTATCAATTCAATTTTACTAAAGTTTTAGTATATTTTTTGATTTTAGTATATCAAATTTTGGATGAAATAACAATTTGAATATGAAATTTATAAATAAAGTCATAACTTTTTAATACAGTAATTATTTGCTGTATCAATAAAAAAATGGGAATTAAAGCATATTTTATACTCTTTCCCATTCTTTTGTTTCAAAATTATATTTTTTTATTACTTTTGCAGGATTTCCAACGGCAATGCTGTTTTCTGGCACATCTTTAGAAACAACAGCATTTGCGCCAATTATAGAATTTTTTCCAATAACTGTACCTGGCAAAACTGCAACATTTTCTCCCAGCCAGACATTCCTACAAATTTTCACTGGTTTTGTAAAAATCTTTCTCTCTTTCACAATCTCATTTGGATATGAATGTCCTAAATCCTTTAAAGACGAATAATTTCCATGATTTAAATCCGAAATATAAACCTTACTGGCAATCAATACATTATCTTCAATAATAACTGACTCTGCACAGGATAAATGAACGTAGTCATTAATTTGAACATTATTTCCAATAATTAATTGAGGATTTTTCCCACTTGAAATCCCATTATTAAAATTATAAGCCTCTATTCGGCATCCGGCACCCGTAGTAAAATTTCTTCCATATTTTATATATTTTTTCCCTCTTATATCAAACGGAAAACGAATTAATCTGGCTTTTGGAAAAAATATCTTTGTTTTAATCAAATTAATTCCCAATTTCCACAATTCATAAAATGACTTTTCCATACTTTACCTTTCTATATCTATTTGTTACATTTTTTCATAAACTTTTTCAAGAACTTCTACAGATTTTTTCCATTGGAAATTTTTTGCTTGTTCTAAACCTTTTTCTATCATCTCTTTTTGTAATTTTTTATCTGACAAAATTTGTTTATATGCTTCAAAAATTTCATTTTCATTAAAAGGATCTACCAATATTCCAGCATCTCCTGCAACTTCTGGCATTGACGAAATATTTGATGTAACTACTGGAGTTCCCGATGCCATAGCTTCCAAAACTGGCATTCCAAATCCTTCATACAAAGAAGGAAATACAAATATCTGTGCAAGTTTATAAATAGGGATTTTATCCTCTTCATCGATATATCCTGTAATTATAATATCTGTCCCCATTGATTCTATTAATTTCATAATATCGTCATATTTCCAGCCTTTTTTCCCCACAATTACAAGTTTTAAATCATCATTAACTTCTTTTTTATAGTTTTTAAAAGCTTTAACAATTCTTTCAATATTTTTTCGGGGTTCAATTGTCCCTAAGTATAAAATATAGCTTTTTGGCAAATCGTATTTTTTTCTAATATTTTCAAGTTCTATATCAGTATAATTATATGAATATTTCTGTAAGTCAATCCCTGGTGTTACAATCTGTATTTTTTTCTCATCTACATTAAAATGTTTAATAATATCTGATTTTGCACTTTCTGAAATAGTTATAATCAAATCTGATCTCTCAGCTGCATATTTATATTCACTAATAGCTTTCATATCACCCATGGTTTCTGGAGCTGAAAAAAATACAGTATCATAAATTGTAATTATTACTTTCCCCTTAATATTTTTAGGAATTGTAAAATTGAAAAAATGATAAATATCCGATTTTGTACCCATCAAAAAGTTATGACTTATTTTTAATTTTTGAGTTAAAATATTATAGACTTTATATGGAATAAATTTGTTTTGCTTTATTTTTATATCATAGTTGATTTGTTCCTTCACGTTATGTCTATTCATAAAATTTATAAATTCAGCAGTATAGTCATTTTTATTATTTTGAACTAACCCTTTTACAATATTAAAAATATACCATCCTACTCCTGTTTTTGGTCCTACGGCCCACTGAATTTCAAGAGAAATTTTTTTTCTTTTCATATTCCATATAACTCCTTTTTTAATTATATTCTAATAATTTTCAAGCATAATTCTGTTATACTTTGATTTTCAATAAACCTATTCGATAACTGTATAACTTTGAAAATATAATGAAAATAAGTATTACTCGTAAGGGGGTAAAACCCTTTGTTAAAGATAAAGAATATTCAGCTGCCAGACAAGTTCAATTTAAAAAACTGATTATACAATTCAATATACTTTTGTCTTATTACATCATTTCCAAAATTATCATAATAATATTTCTCAAAATTACAGCTCATCCCCCTCTTCAAATAATTCTGAATTTTATTTTCTAAATCCTTAACAGTATTATTTACCAAAAACTTTTTATCAATAATAATCTCAGGAATTGCTGAAACATTTGAAGCAAAAACGGGCTTGTTATGCAAATATCCTTCAATAATAGGAAGTCCAAATCCTTCACCATATTTAGCCAGAACTGTTACAATATCACAGCTATTATAATACTGCCTTATTTTCTCATCTTCAAGAAATCCCATTAATTCAATATTATCCAATTTCTTTTCTTTTATTTCTTTTCTATACTTTTCAAGTAAAGGCCCTTTTCCAGAAATTTTTATTTCAAGATTACTATTCTTTTGGGCAAGTTCAATAAGTAATTCTATATTTACCCGCTCCTCAATGCTTCTTACTGTAAATATTTTTACTTTTTTTGAACTCCAAAATTCTTTTTCAAATTTAAGTTTTATTTGTTCAAGTGGAGTAGTGTTATTAACAATAATAAAATTATTTTCATCATAAAGTGATTCTTTTTTTGAAAAATTTGATATAAAATGTACTAATTTACTTTTTCTATAAACAGCTTTTTCAATAAATTTAAAAACATTTTTAAACTTATGACTGGTTTGGGATGATAAATAAAAAAGTCCGTCATGAACAGTAAATACATCTGTTTTTCTCAAAAGAAAAAAACTCATTAGATAATTATGAGAATGAATAACACATTCAGCATTTTTATATAATTTATTTATAAGTTTATTTAATTTAACAAAACGAAATAAATTATGTCTTATTGATATACATTTTATGTCATTCCAAAAAAAATCCTCATCTTTTTCTCCAAAAAATACATAATATTTTTTTATATTCTGTGGCAATGCCCCAGACTGAGATAATATAACATTTTCTACTCCACGTTTATATATAATCGGATTATTAAACCCAAAATATATAACAATTTTATCTTTTCCCATATTTTTTTTAAACTTCTTTCTATTTTTATATTTCAAAATAACTTTTTGATAATTTAAATGTACTATTTATTATCTGAAAGCAAAATATCGAATAATTCTTTCCAATTCCTACAAAATGGTTTTTCAATAGTTTTCTCTATATTTCCATCAAATTTTACATTTTTCCCATTTATTAAAATTTCCATTTTCTTAGCTAATTCTTTAGCATCATCAGGTTCAAAAAATATTACATTTTCATAATTCCCTAACGTTTCATGAGCATATTCCAAATTTACTAAAAGTATATTTTTACCAAATGCTTTCGCTTCTGAGATTGGCAATCCCCAAGTTTCAAGTTTAGATGGGAAAATAATATTTTCTGAAATTCCATAATATTTCATAAGCTCATTTCTTTTTAGCAAACCTAAAAACTTTATATTCCTTAAATCTTTATACTTTTTAAATAATTTTTTTGAATATAGATTCTCACTGCCATCAACTGTTAGATAAACTGTAAAATCTGTAACATTCTTTTCTTCCAATATTTTCACAGCCTCACAAATAACCTCAAAATTTTTAAAAATTCTAGGAAATGCTGGATATAAAAAACTATTCCTTACTATTTTTATATTATTTTGTCTATTCTTTTCTAAATCCAAATCATCAATAGCAACATTAGGATGAGCTACAATTACATTCTTAATTTTAAAAATCTGTTTAAATCTTTTCCGAAGCCAATCCTGTTGCACCACAACAAAATCATTTTTTTGAATATTAATTCTATAAATATATTTATAAAACTTAGAAAATATAAACATTTTAAATTCATTAACTATATCCTTTTTATTCACATCATAAAAAATAATGGGATTATGGCAATAAACCGCTCTTTTAGCTGCAACTACATTAGGTGTCATATCATGCAACGAAAGCCATAAATATGGTTTCAATTCTTTCGACAGCTTCTTAAAATAAAAATATTCATAATACATTCTTTTTAAGTAACTTTTTTTAGAATCCTTAAATTCAATAAATTCTATTTTTGCTTCATACTCGGAAAATAAATTTCTATCGTGAACCAGTGCCACTATTCTATATTCTTCCAGAAAGTTTTCTTCAAGGTATTTAAGGCATTCTTTATAGATTGTTAAGGGACCGCCTTCATTAAAATTGATAGCAGATATTATTATTTTTTTTTTGTCCATGTTTTTTATTCTCACTTTTTATTATTTAAAATTATTTTCTATTTCTTCTATCAATGCAGTTATATTTTCACCTTCAATTTATTTCACCAACTTTTTCAAATACATTTCCAATGCTGACTCATTTAAATTTAATGGTGTAATATTATCTTCGCTGATAGCCTGTGATCTGATATATTTTTGCCGCAAATTTGTTGTTTTACTTACATTTTTTAAATAACTATAGTTTACTTTATCCTTTTCGATTGAAGTTATTTACTATGTTTTCCTTTTCTAATCTTTCCAGAGGTGATAAATTATGTGCAGTAAAGATTAATTGCCCTTTTGCAATTTCTGATATATTTTTTAAAATAATTGCCAGTAAATATTCAAATATATGTGTATTTAGTTCATCTATTACAACTAAGGCTTCTTCTTTAACATAATAAACTAGTACCGATAAAATTGAAATTATCTTTTTTATTCCTGATGATTCATTTTCAATATATATTTCTTTATCATCTATTTTTTTATATACAGATTTAATGCTTTTTCTTTTACTCCGTTTTCCCTTATTTTTTCTCCTTCTTCTTTACAATAAAGTTTTGAATCAGATACTACTGTTTCAAAAATACCGTTTACCTGTTCTATTGTATTTATAATTATATCTGCAATTTCTTCAGGATAGTAATTTGTTTCAGAATTTAAAAACATTGGTAATTCTCCATGTGCATTTTCTTCTTTATATACCACCTTATCCGCATGGATATTCATTTTTATTAAACTTCCTATATTAAACATTATCTGATTCTGAAAGGTAATCAAAAATATCTCGCAAATATAATTTCTTAATAAATTTATCTTTTTGAATATTTTTGTAAAATACTCAAGAACTTTATTTTTTCTCATTTCTAATTTTTGAACTTGATTCAACATTAAATTCAGATAGCTATTCATTCTGTATTTTCAGTGTACAATGTTTGCTTTTTTATATTCTGAGCTGCTAAAATTTCATTGATTATTTTATTGCATTCAGAATTTTTTCCCTTAAAAATTAATTGTGGTAATTCAGATTCTTGAGAATTATCGAATAAAATTAAACTTCTGTATTTTTTTCTATTATTATCTATTTCCTTTTCCTTAAATTCTTTCTACAATACGAATTTATCGAATACATCTCTTTCAAAAGAAACTGAAAATTGATATCTATATTTTTCTCCTTCCAGTTCAATCTGAATTGATAGTACATCCTCTCCTATTTTCATTACTTTTTTTATTTGCCTTATTAATTCTTTTTCTTCTAAAGGCTCTTTTTCTATTCTAAAATATCTTTGAAGTATTTGTAAAGATTCAACAATAGAAATTTTTCCAGTTCTATTAAGTCCGTATATTCCTGATAAATTATTACTTTTAAATTCTATTTTTAAATCACTTATATTTTTGAAATTCTTTAATTCTATAGACTTTAATTTCATATTTTATATTCCTATTTTTTATTTGCATTATACATTATTTTCAATACATATTCAATAAAAAATGTAAAAATGCGATAATATAATTTTTTATCGCATTTTTTTGAATTTTTCTATAAAAACTTAAGTATATCTTCTACGATTTGTTCTTTTGTAAGTCTATTATCTATAAAAAATTCATCATAAGGTACTTCGTTTGTAAATTCTTTTTTAGCTCCTACATTTAAAACTTTCATCTCAGAAGTTGAATAGAATGCAGATATTTTTTGTCCAAATCCACCTTCTTTTTGTCCACTTTCTAATGTTACAACAAGTTTATGATTTTCTTTTAAATCTTCTAACATTTTGTCATCAAGTCCTGTTATAAATCTTGGATTTATTAATGTTGCTTTTATTCCTGATTTTTCTTTCAAAAGCTCTTCTACTTCTTTTCCTAAATAGAAAAATTCTCCTAATGCTACTATTGCTACTTCACCACCATTTTCTTCTATTTTAAAAGTATTCAAATTTGAATAATCTTTATCTGGTTCTTTTTCAGAATGTCTTACTGTCCAACTTGGTACTTTAATTACTACTGGATTATCATTTTGTTCTATTCCCCAATCTAACATCGCTAAATACTCTTCTTTTGTAGTTGGAGCAAGATACACTACATTTGGAATATTAGAAATCATTGGTATATCAAAATATCCTAAATGTGTTATAGCATCCATTCCTTTTAATGAACCAGCAAAAACAAGTAGTACAGCAGGATTCTTATTAATTGCTAAATCATGCAAAATTTGATCATAAGTTCTCTGTAAAAATGTACTCATTACACAAAATACTGGTTTACCGCCATTTTTAGCTATTCCTGATGAAAATGTAGTAGCACATTCTTCTGCTATTCCTACATCAATATATTGTCTTTGTAAATTAAAACTTTTCAATTCTTCTCTTTGTAATTGCCCAAATCCTGCTGTTGAAGGTGTTCCAGCAGTGATAAAAAAAACCATCTTATCTTTTTTCATTTTTTCAACTAAATAATCATGAGTAATTGCTGCATAGTTTTCTGGTATAGGTGAAATTGACTTTGGTTTTCCTGTTTCTGGATTAAAATTCCCAAAAACATGCCAATTTTCAACATCTTTTTCTGCATAAGGAAGACCTTTTCCTTTTATAGTTTTTATATGTAAAACTATAGGGTGATCAATATCTTTAACACTTTCAAATAATTCTATAAGTTTTTTAATATCATGTCCTTCATCTAAATATTTATAATCCAATCCTAAAGATTTAAAATAGTTATTTTTAGCTTGTCCGTTATTTTCTCTAAGTTCTTTTAGATTTTTATAAAGCCCACCATGATTTTCTGCTATAGATTGATTATTATCATTTACTATTATAATTAAATTTGTACCCTGTTCTGCTACACTATTTAAACCTTCAAAGGCAAGTCCTCCACCTAAAGCTCCATCTCCAATAAGAGCAATTATATTTTCATTTTCTCCTTTTAAATCTCTTGCTCTAGCCATTCCAGCAGCAAGGCTTATGGAAGTTGAACTATGCCCTACTTTAAAAAAATCATGTTCACTTTCATCTTGATCAGTATATCCACCTATTGTTTTAAATTTTTCTTCATAAATAAAACCATCTTTTCTTCCCGTAAGTATTTTATGTGTATAGCACTGGTGAGATACATCAAATAAAATTTTATCAATAGGAGAATTAAAAACATAATGAAGAGCTATTGTTAATTCAACTACCCCCATATTAGAACCCACATGCCCTTTTTTAGAATAATTTGTCATTCTATTTAGTAATGCTTTTCTTATTTCTATTGCTAAAATTTCTAATTCTTCTTTTTTTAATTTTTTTAAATCCTTAGGATTATTTATTCGTTCTAATAACATTCTACCACTCTTTTCTTTTAAATTTATACTACTGTTTATTTTTGAATACCCAACATTTATTCATTAAATAATTTATAGGAGTTGTTATAAAAACATTTATAACTGGAGCTATTATATCAGAAATTCCTAACAGTTCAATCCATATATATAATAAAATAGCACTTAAAAGCCAAGTAGTTAAATAAGATAGATAAAATTTTATAATAGAAGAAAAACTTTTCGAAGAATTTTTAAATACCCATATTTTATTCCAAATATACCCATTTATAGTTCCTGTTATAAAACCTCCTATATTAGCAATTTGATAATTTACATGAAAATATACAAGGATATAGTAAGTCAATAAAGAAACAAATAAATTCCCAAATCCGACTATAGCAAATTTAAAAAAATTACTATACCTTTTTATATTTTTTTTGATTAATTCGAGCATTTTTTCCCCTTTTTATAATCTATATTTAAATTCAATTTTTCATAAATTTCTTTACTTAGTTTAGGCTCCATATCTTTACAACTATTTCCTATAGGTAAAGATATTTCCAGATCTATGTTTTCATCAACTATAAAATTAATAAATAATGGTTTTGTATAGTCACAATCTATTAATTTATTATCAATATCTTCTATTGATTCTACTTGAATATAGCTAAAATCATATACATTAGAAAGTTTTTCTAAATTAACTACACTATAACCTGTTTCTTCTGTTGTTAATAAAAATTCTGAATTATATCTTCTAATCTGTCTTGATTTAATCATTCCTGAAGAATTATTATTAATAACTACAATCCATATAGGTAATTTATTATTAGAAATAAACTGTAATTCTTGCGGATTCATTTGAAGTGCCTGATCACCTATAAAACAAACAATATTTTTTTTCAAAGAATAATATGCACCAATTGCTTTTCCAATTGAACATCCCATTGTTCCAAGCGATCTTGAAAACAATATCTTATTACTATTTTTAGAAAATTCATAAGCCCTTGATAACCAAAATTCATTATTTCCAACATCTCCAACAATAGCTCCTGTATCTCTAAGACTATCTAATAAATGCGCTATTTCGTTTACAGGCGTATTAGTATCACTATCCCAAAGAATTTCTTTTATTCTATTACAGGTATTTAACCATTCGGATATATTATTATTTTCTATATTTTTATTAAGAAGTTCTTTCAAAACATCTTTTACATTACATTGGAAGTTTTTACTATTTGGAATTTCTCGTATGAATTCATTTTCATCTATATCACATCTAATCAATTTACATTTATTAAAAATATCTAGAAAGCTTTTTGATTTTATAGGAAAAGATAATCTATTTCCAAGACTAATTAACAAGTCTGCTTCTGATAATATATAATTCGTATATCTAATGCCATGACTTCCTACATAACCAAAAGCCATCTTTGAACCTGACATAATATCTTGACACCCTCTACTATAGATAACTGGAATTTTATTTTTTTCAGAAAATTCAATAACTTCTTTTTCAATTCCTGCCTGCCTTATTCCATCACCTATAAGTAATAATGGTCTTTTTGATTCATTAAGATTTTTTTCAATTGATAAAACAGCATCTTCAAAAGTATTTTTGGAATCATTCACATTTTCTAAAACTTCTTTTTCTAATTCTGTTTCTAAAACTTCACTACTCCAAATTTTTGAAGATATATCAATTACAACTGGTCCTTTCCTTCCTGAATTAGCTAAATAGATAGATTTTTTCAATTCATCAATAAAAGAATCTGCATTATTTACTCTAACACAATACTTTGTAATAGATTCAAAAATAGGAATTATATTTATTTCCTGATCTTCAATAAATCTCATCTTATCACTCGTATCATCAAGTGAGTGTGCTGTTATAAACAACGAAGGAATAGAATCAGAATAAGCTTCTGCTATGGAACTTGTTAAATTTAAAATTCCAGGACCTTTTGTTCCAAACGCTACCCCCATCTTTTGAGTAGATTGTGCATATCCAAGAGCTGCAAAACCAGCATTTTGTTCATGATGTAAAAGGTGCGTTTTTATATTTTCTGTTCTTTTATTTAAAGCGTATACAAATTCAAGAACAACTCCGCCAGGTATACCAAAAACATCTGTAATTCCCATCTTTATTAGACTTCCAACTAAATAATCGGCAACTTTCATATTATTCGCCCTTCTTCAATAAATTCAAAAGTTTCTCTAAATTTTCCTGTGTATACCTGTGTCTTAAATTTTCTGGAATATTTTTTAATAAATAATTTATTTTTATATAAGATAAGCCATACCGTTCTCTTAAATTAATAGAATATTTGTACGCTACTTTATGAAGAGCCGGCAATAAAGTAGTTACGGTATAACCCCATAAAGGTTTTGGAGAAAATTTCTCAATTAATTCACAAATTTCCAATATCATTTCATAATTATAATTCTTATCATGATATCTATTTAAATAATCTGCAATAATCTCCGTTTGTAAATTTCCTGCTCCTTGCCCCATTCCTAATACGCAGGAATCTATTATAATATCTCTATTAGTTTCATAATTAATAAAAGCCTTTACATTTGAAAATGCTAAATTTAAATTATTATGACTATGAAATCCTATTTTTATTTTTGAATTTAAGCTACCGTCATATTTTTTTAAAAAATAAATTACATCTTGTTCAGTCATATATCCATAACTGTCTACAAAATATAAAACGTAGGCCTTCATCTCATTAGAGGCTTTGATAATTAAATCCAATTCTTCCTCAGTATATCTCATTGTAAGCATTGGCTGTACAAAAACTTTATAACCTTTTTTAGACAACGCTTTGCAGAAATCAAGAGATTTTTGTAATTCTGAATATCTAATAATAACTCTAATTCCTCTGCAATAATTTTCATTCCAATCTGGTATATTTTCAATAGGCGTATCTGGTCCTCTAAATAAGGCTACATACATCTGATTTTTAGAATGGTTTAATGGTATTTTTTGGGAAATATCTTCTATAGACTTATAAATGCAATATTTAGTCATGTCATTATTTGTTATTTCAATCGAACCTAATTCTATAATATCTAAATCAGTTTGGCTAAAAGATAAGATTACTTTATTAATTATATTTTTATCAAAAATCTCTGTTTTTATTCCTGTTTTATTAGCATCTTCTAAGCCTAGTCCACCATCTCTTAATGTACAATCAAGAATTTTTATCTTTTTCATCTAGTTCTCCTGTTCATCTTTTTTATTTTCGTCAAAATTTATTCTTTCTTCCTCGATTACCAGTGGTCTATTCATAATTCGCAAATTCATATTCATAATATATTCTCCAAGCAGTCCTATAAAAAACAATTGAAGTCCTCCTAAAAAAAATACACCTATCAATATAGGAGCTGTTCCTATAACAAATTTATTCCAGAACAAAATTTTTAAAACAAAGTATACTATAGAAATTAAAATACTGATTAAAGATACTGCAAATCCAAAAAAAGTTGCTATTCTAAGACCACTTTTGGTGTAGCTAGTAAAACTAAGCATCGCTAAGTCAAATAGAGTGAAAAAATTATTTGAACTTTTTCCACTCTTTCTAAGTTGGTGCTCATATTCTATTGATTTATGATCAGGAGCATACTCAGCTACTAATCCTCTTAAAAGAGGCATAGGTTCATTTAAATTTTTTAATATACTAATAAAGCTTTTATCGTATAATCCAAAACCAGTAAAATGTTCTATCATTTCTTCTTTACTCATTGCTTTAATTAGTTTGTAATATACCGTTCTCAAAAAATACATAAACTTATTTTCTTTAGTTCCTGTTCTTATTGTTGTAATAACTTTATGTCCTTTTTCCCATTCATGTACCATAACAGGTATCATTTCAATAGGATCTTGAAAATCAGCAGAACAAAATACTGTACAATCTCCTGAACTTTGAAATAATGCATAAAAAGGACTGTTGCTTTGTCCAAAATTCTTTATATTAAAAATAGCTTTTACACGTAAATCTTCTTTACACAATAAACGAAGTCTCTCTCTTGTGTTATCTTTTGATTTATTGTCTATAAATATTAATTCATATTCATATTTTGGGAGATCTTTGGCAAACATCTCCTTTAAAGCGTGACATATAGGTATCACATTATCTTCTTCATTATAACAGGGTATAACTATTGATATTTTCATATAAATAACCTCTATTTTCCTAATTTTTTATTTAACTTTCAATAAATTCCCTAATCTGTTTCACACATAACTCATAAACATCTTCAGTATTATATTTTTTATACCATTCAACTGTTTTCTCTATTGTTTTATCTATATTCCATCTAGATTTCCAGTTCAATCTGAATTTAGCTTTAGTAACATCTAAAGCAAGAAGCTGAGCTTCATGAATTTCATTTAGATTTGAAACATCTTTCAACGAACCTTTCCCATAATTTTCTATTATTTTTTTGCCTATTTCCCACACTGGAACAATCCCTTCAATATTTGGACCAAAATTCCATGCTTCTGAATATTTATTTGGTTCTTCATACATTTTTTGGCCTAATGACAGGTAACCATTCAATGGCTCTAAAACATGCTCCCATGGTCTTATAGCTTTTGGGTTTCTTATATTTATTGGTTCGCCTTTTTCAAGAGCTCTTATACAGTCAGGAATTACACGATCTAATGACCAGTCTCCACCACCAATAACATTTCCTGCCCTGACACTTGCAATAGACTTTCCATGCTTATCATAATCTTTTGGATTAAAGTAGGAACTTCTCCAGGAACCTATTGCTATTTCAGCTGCACCTTTTGAAGATGAATACGGATCATATCCACCTAAAGGATCTGTTTCTCTATACCCCCATATCTGTTCTTTATTTTCATAACATTTATCAGTTGTTATCATTATTCCTATTTTAACCTCTGGTGTTTCTCTAATACATTCCAATACATTTATAGTTCCCATAACATTTGTTTCGTATGTTTCAACAGGGTTGTCATAAGATAGCCTTACTAATGGTTGTGCAGCTAAATGAAATACAAATTCCGGCTTGTATTTATCGAAAACTTCTTTTAAATGTTTTTTATCTCTTATGTCTCCTCTAATGTCAACTATTTTATTTTCTAGACCCGAAAAAACAAAGTTATCTTTTTGAGTATACGGATCCAGTGCATACCCAATAACATTTGCCCCTAATTCCTTTAACCATATTGATAACCAAGAACCCTTAAAACCAGTATGTCCTGTTACTAAAACCATTTTTCCTTTATAGACTCCATTAAAATATTCCATATTTCCTCCTAAAATTATTCCCATACTTTCCATGGAGCTTCATTTTTGTCCCACATAGCATTTAATTCCTTGTTGTCTCTTAATATATCCATAGGTTTCCAAAATCCTGAATGTTTAAACGCATTCATATTACCGTCTTTGGCTAATTCTTCAAGAGGCCTTTTTTCAAAAACAGTTTGATCGCCGTCTTTTATATAATCAAATACTTCAGGTTGACAAACAAAATATCCTGCATTAATCCACATATTATCTCCTGCAGGTTTTTCAAGAAAACTTTTAACGTCATCTTTTTCATCTAAATCCAATGCTCCAAATCTTCCTTGTGGCTTATAAGCTGTCACAGTTAATAATTTACCAGTTTTTTCATGATATTCTACTAAATCTTTTATATTTACATCTGATACGCCATCACCGTAAGTCAATAAAAAAGGTTCATTTTCAACATATTTCTGAATTCTTTTTATACGTCCACCTGTCATTGTTTCTAAACCTGTATCCACAAGTGTTATTTTCCATGGTTCAGATTTTGTATTATGAACTTCAATATTATTATTTTTTATATCTATTGTGACATCGCTGGCATGCAAAAAATAATT
The DNA here is from genome assembly GCF_013394795.1 of Leptotrichia sp. oral taxon 223. Lineage (NCBI taxonomy): Bacteria > Fusobacteriati > Fusobacteriota > Fusobacteriia > Fusobacteriales > Leptotrichiaceae > Leptotrichia > Leptotrichia sp. oral taxon 223. The sequence goes on along the minus strand of NZ_JABXYU010000001.1, from coordinate 1,440,467 downwards.
GGCAAAATATTCTTTAATTACATACCCTTTATATCCACAACAAATGATAAATTCATTGAACCCATAATAGGAATATATTTTCATTATGTGCCATAATACAGGCCTACCTCCTATTTCCAACATAGGTTTAGGAATTGCATAAGTTTCTTCACTTAATCTAGTGCCGAATCCTCCCGCAAGTAAAACAACTTTCATTTTAAATAACCTCCTACTTCTTATTAGTCTATATTTTCTTTAATATTTTCAAATCTTAAGTACAGCTCTCTCGTATCAAGACCTGAATTTACACGTTTAGTATTAGTATAAAATTTTATTGTATTTTTCCCTTTTTTCATATTAAACGATAAATCTAATGTTTTTCCTTTATTATTGATTATATACTCTTCTTTTTTTCCATCAAATTCAATTATTAATTTTGAATTTTCAGGATACTCCGAAAAAACATCCACTTTTAAATTATAATTTACATCCGCAGATGTATTATTTTCTAATGTTATTATAGCTTTATTCTTCATCCATTTCCATTTTCTATTTTTTAACTGCTCATTTCCATAAAATCCCTCTGAGGCTATTAAAACTTTTAATACTTTGGTCTTTTCTTTTTCTAGCTGTTCTTTGGAATATTTATTTTTCAAGTTATTACTATAATTTGTTAAATTAAAAAAAACTAAATCTTTATTATTACTAATATATGCCTTTTCTTTTATGATACTACTTATTTCATTTTCTAACTTCATATATTCATCCTTAGTATAAGCCTTTCGATCAATATATATTCCATTAAATCCTGCTATTGAAATTTTTTCCAGCATTTCGTCAATGGATAAAGAAGTTATGTATCTATTCCATAAATCTGACTCACGTCCTCTATAACCTCCATAACTCCATTTTAAGTTTTCGGAAAATAAATATCCCTTAAACATTTCATAATCACCCAAGTTTTTAATATTTCCCATTTCAGGAAATTTATAATATGGAAGTTGAAAAACCATTCCATTTTTTCCTAATATTTTTTCTATTTGTAAAATAAAAATTTTATCACTATCAAATTTTTTTCTATATTTTTTCGTCGAATTAGAATAAGTTATTCCTGAACAGAATGGAATCTGCTCCCAAATCGAAAATAAAAATAATATTGACAATAATGGATACCAAAGTCTTTTATTTTTTCCTTTTATTAAATCATTTATTTTCATAGCTATTGCTAATATACAAAAATATGCAATAAATACAGATATTCTGTTATAAGCTCTTATTTGAGCTGATACAAGTATTGCAAAAATAGTACCAAATCCTGAGGCAACTGCCAATAATACTCCTGTTATATTCAATAATGCTAATAAATTTATTAGATTATTGTCTGTTTTTTCTTTTTTTAAAGTTATCCATAATAAATAAATGAATCCCATTATTGCTATTATTCCTAAGTATTCCATTCCTTCTGTGTCTTTAAAAAAATTAAAATAATTTATTATACCTTTTTGAATTTTTTCAAAATAACCTCCCTTTAAATAAAATATTTTCTGAGAAATAAATAATTTTGATATTCTAAAAGCATATAATTCTGTTTCATAAACATGTCTTTGAGGACTTTCTATGTTCGCTCCTACTTTTAATTTATATAATATTCCAGGAATATATGCTAAAAAACCTGTATTAAAAATCGTAATAAATATTAATCCGAATTTTTTAGAAATTTTAACTATATTATTTTTATTTATTTTTATCAAATAAATAACCATAAAAAAGAAACACGAAAAAAAAGCATAATATATACCTGATAAAGATAATAAAACTAGTAATATAATTGAAAATATGTTCTTTTTATTCTTAAAAAACCCTTTTTTTATCTCTAGTATATCACAATCTGTATATAACCAATAAAATAATAATGTTATAAGAGGAATCAAATAATACGTTGATAAAAATAAATGTGATGTTCCTCTTAAAAATCTATACTGTAAAAATGTAAAATACATCGAAGATAACATTGATATATAAAAATTTATTTTTAATTTTCTCATTGTGTAATGACTTGTTAACGCTGTAACTGGAAATAAAAATATATAGAAAGTATTAATTGCTTTTCCCCAGTTTTTAACAAACAATACTATTATTTTAAATATAAAAAAATTGAAACTATCAAAATAAAAAGCTGAAAAATCATATGTTGTACCTCCAAATGGAGCTCCTACTCTACTATTTTGAAACCACCATCCAGATTCCTTTATTGTCTCAACTAAATATGCTGTTGCTAGCCCATCTCCCTGATAAGACAATGGTATACTAAACTTCATATCCCAAATCTGTAAAATTATAAATGTAAGTAATAAAGTCACAATACTTACTACAATAAACTCTTTCCATATACCTTTTTTTATCATTTTAACTCCTTATATTATTTTTTTATATATCTTCAATAGCATTTTTTAATTTCTTCATTACAACATCCCATTTATAATTATTTCCAACATATTTTATTCCATTTTCTCCCATTTTTCTCATTATTTTAGAATGACTAATCATAAAATTCAGTGCTTCAATAAATTCATATTTGCTTTCAAAATATAATCCTGCATTACTTTGTATAGCATGCATTTTTAAAACTTCACATTTCCCATTTAATAAAACGGGAACTTTTAAATACATTGCTTCTAAAGTAGATAATGATAAACTTTCAAATTTTGAAGGTAACACCAATAATTTAGATTTTCTGATCAAATTAACTTTTTCTTCTTCAGATACAAAACCTAGAGCAATTATATCCTTATTTTTAGGTATTTTCATAACACCTTTACCTGCTAATATCAATTTTAAATTATTATTGTATATTTTTTTATATTCTAAAAAATCTTCAAACATTTCTTTACAACCTTTAGATTCATCAATTCTACCTATATAAACAATGTAATCATCTTTTATACCAAATACTTTTTCTAAATCTATATCTGCTGCATTTTCATCAATATCTACACCCAAACCGACTATATCACTTTTTATATAATCATTTTTAAATTTTTTATTTACAAAGTTTCTTTCTGCTGTAGTTGAATATAATATTGTGTTCGGCAAGTTAAAAGTATCGTTAAAAATACTGTAATATATCGGTGGTTCATCATGAGCTGTAGGAATTAATATACTCTTTTCTGGTGCAATTTGTAATCCAAAATAAGTTGTATAATACAAGTATGTAAGAAAAATAATAACGTCATAATTTTTTTTATAATCTTTAAGATATTTTATTAATTCTGATGAATGAGGACCTTGAGCTTTTTGCCATTCTATTCCTAAATCTTTATTCTCCTTATCATTATTTATTTTTTCAGATATTTTATTAAATTTATTTTGATTCCTTTCAAAATCAACTTTTTTTCTTATAACTTTTACACCATTTATATACTCTGTTCCCGCTTCATATTCATTTTTCCATGTAACATAATCTATTGCACAAGTAGTTAAAACTGATACATCATAATCCCCTATAAGCCTTTCAGCTAATTGTCTACAATGTAATTCTGCTCCACCATTAACTTCCAAACCATATCTTTGAACAACAAATAAAATTTTTTTTTTCATATTATCCACCTATTCGCTTGATAAATTCTAACAATTTTTTTTCTACTTTTTCCAACTGAAAATCCTCAAGTCTTTTATTTTGATTCTTTATAATTTCTTTTTTAATGTTTTCATCTGAAAGAATAAGATTCATCAATTCTGATATTAAAAAATAATCTTTTTTATTTACAATTATTCCACTATTTCCCAAAGTACCTTTTATTGCACTACTGTTATATGCTAAAATTGGAACTTCAAAAAACATGCTTTCTACCAATGGTACACAAAATCCTTCATGTTCACTCATACATAAAAATAAATCTGCCACTCTATAGAAAGCCAATATCTCTTCAAATTTTATATGTCCAGGAAACACAACATCACTTTCCAATCCCAATTCTTTAATTAATTTTTTCAATAAATCTGAATAGTTTTCAAATCCGCTGTCATTTCCAACTAAAATTAACCTTGAATCTTTATTTACATACTTTTTGTAGTAATAAAAAGATTTTATTATATCTTCTTGTGCCTTATTTGGAGTAATTCTTCCTACAAATAATATATTTTTTTTACTATCTGAATATTTTTTTATAACTTTTTTATCAGGTTCTTTCTTGTAGTCTTCAAAAGGAATTAATACAGGTAATGTCATTGTATTTTTATATCTTAATTCATCAAGTTCATTTTTATTATAATCTGAGACTGCCAAACTATAATTGAAATATTTGCTTGCATATTCTAAACCTTTTCTACCATATTCCACTAAATTATACAGATATTTATTATATTTCTCTAAATATTTTCCTGGGGTAATATTATGGTATCTCATTATCTTTTTACATTTGTATTTTTCCAGCCAAAAACTTAAATCTGTTCCAGTTGACTTATGATAAATTAAAATATCATTTTTATTTACTTTTTTTAATTTACTTATTTTAAAAACTTTATCTTTTAATTTTTTGTCTATATTTTCTGCATAAAGCTCTGTTTCATATCCATTTTTTTTTAAAATTTTATCAATATTTATTGCATCATTGCTAACTGCATCTCCATAGCTAATCGTTGGTAAAACTTGTATTATTTTAATTTTTCTCACCTACTAACTCTTTAAAGAAATCTATATATTTTTTTGTAACAATTTCTTTATCGAAATTTTTTAAAACATATTCTTTACCATTTTGTCCCATCTTATTTACTATATCTGGATTATTAATATAAAATTTTAAAATTTCTTCAAACTCAAAATAATTATTAAAATATAATCCACCATTTGATTCCATTGCAAAATTTTTTGTTACTTCACAATTATTATTTACAATCACTGGTCTTCCTGTCAGCCAAGATTCCATTATAACTATTGAAAAACTTTCATTTACTGATGGCTGAACAAGTGTTACTGCATTTGCATAGGCTTTATATTTATCTTCTATATTAATAAAGCCTAAATCATGAACACAACCTTTTATTTCTTTTGGAATTTCAAGTTGTCCACCTCCAATTAAAACCAAGTCTAAGTTGTCACTATTTTTTTCTTTAAATTTTTTAAAATATTCTATTAATAAGTCAATATTTTTACCCTTATCTTTTCTTCCTGCATATAAAACATACGGATTTTTTAAGTTGTACTTTTCTTTAAATCCACTAAAATCCTCTGAAATATTTATATCTAATCCGCCACCTATAACTTTCTTTTTAGTCCCTTTTAACCCAAATAATTTTTCTGCTAATTCTTTTTCAGGCTTAGCTAAAAAAATGCAGCCTAAAGATAATTTAAAAATTTCTTTTAAACTTTCCATATATGCATAGGCTTCATCATGTAAACAAGGAATTAACACAGATTTATTTTTCACTTTTTTCACACCCCAATATGTCGTTCCAAACATATATGGAATAAAACAAAATAATGAGTAACTATCTATATTTTTTTCAATATAATTCTCTAAATCTGTACTTCTAATCATTTCTTGAAAAAATATCTGTTCTTCTTCAAAATTTATTCTTTTTCCTTGCATAAGTAAAGCATTCACATTATCGAATTTCTTATTATCTCTTTTTCTAATTTTAAATCTTTTTATTTTTATTCCACTTTCTTCATAATTACCTTCTTTGTAATAATTTTTATTCCAATCCGAAGAAAACTTTTCTACACAAGTTGTAAGTATTTCTATTTCTATTCCTTTTTTAGTCAAATTTTTAACTATATTTCTCGTTTCAGTTTCAGCTCCACCTGGTATTTTATCTCCGTACCACGGAACTATAAATGCTATTTTTTTCATACCAATCACTTCCATGCAATTACCGCATAATCTTGATATCCAAATAATATTTCATGCATTCTTCTAATTTTTTCATTATATTTTTTTAATTCTTTTTGATCCATATCATTATCTTTAAGTACAGGAGCTTCTGTATCAACAGGAGAACTGTAAATAAATTCTACTTTTTTAAATCCATGTTCCTTTAACAGCATTTCAATTGTAAACGGATGAACATACTGTCTATGTGTCAAATCCAGTGTATATGCCATAGTTTGTGTCACCAATGCCATTGGATTTATTGTTTCAAGAATTAGAGGACTTCCTTCTTGAAGATTTTTATATGCTCCTTTTATTAATTTTACTATTTGTGATGGTTTCAAATGCTCTATAACTTGTGATGAAAATATTCCTCCTAAATTTAGATTATCATTGTCATATAAATAATTTACCCCATCTTTTAATTCAACTGATAACCCATCTTTTTTACATTTTTCAACCATTTGCGGATTAATATCCATACCAAAAACATATTGTTTTCCAGCATTTAGCAGAGTTTTCATAAACTCTCCTCTTCCACAACCTATATCCAGTATATTATCTTTTCCGACATATAACCTTACAAATTTTTCCTGTAATTTTTGTATACTTTCTTCAGAACCTCTATATTTATCTTCAAAAGCAAGATAATCCATATCAAAATTATTTTCTTTTTCTATTTTTTCTAATTTTTTTATTCTTTCATCTTTTTCATCTAATAATCTTTTTATTCCTTCATCCCTTTCGTTTAATAGCTTTATTATTTCTTCATTTTTCTTATCTAATTGCTTATTCAAATTATTTATAGCTCTAACAGCATATGAATTAAATGTTATTTGATCCTGTAGCATCGGAACTATATACCATCTTGTCAATTTTCTAATTACTTTTTTTAAAAATGAAAATAATTTATTCCTAGACAAAACTTCTCTTTCTAAATTAATATTCCAAACTTGGTTTAATATATCTAAATCATATCTAAAATTATCTTCTTCACTTATTTTAGGAGTGAAATCAAAATTATTTATTTTTTCTTCTTCCAAGTATCCTTTATCTTTTATATTTTGTCTTATTTTATTCATTATTTCTTCAACATTAATATTGTCTATATTTATTTCAAAGTCATTTTCTTTTATTTCCATACTTTTAATATATTCCTTTCTATAAGTGACTAAACTTATGATTTATTCTAAATATTCCAGTATCTTTTAAAATACTATATACGGTAAAAAAATTTGCTTTTCTTATATAGTCATATGGCTTTCCATATTCATCATGAAAAGCAATATCCAAATAATACTTACCCTCTAATAATTGAATACTTTCTATGTCTACTTCAACAATTCCTTCATCCTGAATTTTAATTTTCTCAAAATTATCAATAAACGTATTTGTACCATAACAATTCAGTCCATCATTCCTAAAAATTCCAAATCCGAAAACAGAATCTTTTAGTTTTTCATTATTCTTTTTATATTTAACTTTTATTTTTAATTTGTCTTCTGAATTATAAGTATCACTTACTTCATTTTTTTCATTCAATAACTTTATATTGATAATTTCAATATCTTTATTTCCAGTTCGATTTTTATCTTTTTTCTTTTTTTCTTCTTTTTCAATATTTTTTTCTTCGAATACCTCTTTCTTCTTTTCCTGATCATTTACTTTACTTTGATCTTTTATTTTAATTTTTTCATTCTTATCTTTATTCATAATGTCATCTAAATATTCTGCAACAATATCGTGCGGTATACCTTCATCTTTTATTTTGCCATTTTCAATCCATACAGCTCTATTGCACAATCTTTCTATAGAACCTAAATCATGTGACACTATTACAATTGTAATTCCTCTTTTTTTCAATTCCAGCATTTTATTAAAACATTTAGCCTGAAACCTAGCATCACCAACCGCCAAAATTTCATCAATCAATAAAATATCAGCATCAACATTTATCGCAACAGAAAAAGCTAATCTCATATACATTCCTGAAGAATATGTTCTAACTGGACTGTCTATAAACTCTTCTAACTCAGAAAATTCTATTATCTCATCTAGCCTGCCATCTATTTCCTTTTTAGTAAGCCCAAATATAGAAGCATTTGTATAAATATTTTCCCTTCCAGTCATATCGGGATGAAATCCTGCTCCTAGTTCCAAAAGACTTGAAATTTTCCCATTTATCTCTATTTTCCCCTTATCCGAGTATATTATCTTTGTCATTAATTTTAATAATGTACTTTTTCCACATCCATTATGTCCAACTAACCCTACAACTTCTCCTTTTTCTATTTCCAAAGTTACACCTTTTAAAACTTCATGTCTTGTATAGCTGTTTCTTTGTTTAAAAAAAAGTAACCTTTCTTTTAAGGTATGCCCTTTATCACTATATATTTTAAAACTTTTTTCTACATTTTTTACGCTTATTACAACATCTTTCGCCATTATAGTTCCTCCGCAAAGTTTTTCTGTAATTTTTCAAATACAAAATATCCAATGACAATCATAATTATTCCATAAATTAATATTCCACCAAATGAATTAAAACTTGGCATTCTTTTATAATATAAAATATTTCTATAAAAATTTATTATACCTGTCATTGGATTTAAATAAAACCAAAAACGATATTTTTCTGGTATCATTTCAATTTCATAAATTATCGGAGTTAAATAAAACCATATCATTACTATAATGTTTAGAATGTATTCCAAATCTCTAAAATATACATTTAAAGCTGAAAATATAAAAGTCATTCCTAATACTAAAATATATTGCATAATCATAGCGAGCGGTAAAAGTAATATATATTTACTAAATCCAATGCCACTGACTAATATTGTTAATAATACAACTATCATGCTGTAAAACATATTCATAAAAGCAGAATTTACTGTTGAAATAGGTAATATAATTCTTGGGAAATATATTTTTTTTATCAAATCTTTATTCATCAAAATACTTGTTGAACCAGCTTGAATGCAAGTAGCAAAAAATAGCCAAGGAATTAATCCTATGAATAAATAAATATAAAATTTATCTATATTTACTTTCATAATTGTAGAAAAGACTATCGTATAAACGACCAATTGTAAAAGAGGGTTCAGAAATGTCCACAAAAAACCCAATACTGAACCCTTGTATCTTACTTTTAAATCTTTTTTTACTAAATTTGAAAGCATTTCACGATAATCATATAATTCTTTTATAATTCTCATAATTTATTTCCATCTCCAATATTCTAAAACATCTTTCAATGTTTCATTAATAGAAATTTCTGGCTTCCATCCTGTATCTTTTTTAATCTTTGTATTGTCACATTGCACTACTGGTATATCAACTGGACGGAATTTTTCTTTATCTATTTCTATTTTTATTTCTTTATTTGATAAATTCACTAATTTTTCTAAAATTTCCTTTACCCTCACAACATTTCCTGAACCTATATTATATGATTCTCCTATTTTCCCATTCTCAAGTAACATTACATACCCTCTGACAATATCTCTTACATCAGTAAAATCTCTCAAAGTATCTAAATTCCCAACTTTTAATACTGGAATCGCACCTTTTTCAATTTTTACAATTTTACTTGCAAAATCAGGAACTACAAAATTTTCACCTTGTCCAGCACCAATGTGATTAAAGGCTCTTACAAATATAATATTCATCTTGTAGGCTTTTACATATAACTTGCCAAGTTCTTCTTGTGTTTTTTTGCTAATTCCATATGGGCTTTGAGGAATTTGCATTTGTGTTTCTTTTATTGGGCAATCCTCAGGTTTTATAATTCCATACTGGTCACTTGAGCCAATAATTAATATTTTAGGATTTATATTATTATTTTTCACAGCTTCTAATAAATTTAAAGTCCCATTTACATTGACATCTATTGTTAAAACCGGTTTTTGCCATGAAAGCCCTACTGCACTTTGTCCAGCCAAATGAAAAATCATATCTGGTTTTATATTTTTTATTACATTATTAACATTTTCTGCATTTAACAGATTCATTTTAAATATCTTTATCTTATCATTTTTATATGTTTCATTTATTGTTGTTCCGTAAACATCATAACCACTTTTTAAAAGATAATCATACAAATATCTTGCAACGAAACCATCAATTCCAGTTACCAATACTTTTTTCATTAAGAATCTCCCTCGTTTAAAGTGATTTTAATTTCATTTCCTTTTGAACTTTTTCCATATCATTTTTAACCATTCTTTCAACTAATTCTGTAAATGAAATTTCTCTTTTCCATCCTAATGTTTTTTCAGCTTTTGCAGGATTTCCAATTAAAATATCAACTTCTGCAGGTCTAAAGAACTCAGGATTTACTCTAACAACAATCTCCCCTGTTTTAGAATCCTTGCCTACTTCATTAACCTCTTTACCTTCCCAAACTATATCTATACCCACATATTTAAAAGCTTTTTCAACAAACTCTCTGACTGTTCTCGTTTCATTCGTTGCAACTACGTAGTCATCTGCTTTATCTTGCTGCAACATTAACCACATTGCCCTAACGTAATCCTTTGCATGTCCCCAATCACGTTTAACATCTAAATTCCCTAATTCTAAAACATCTTGAACACCTAATTTTATTCTCGCTACAGCATCTGTTATTTTTCTAGTAACAAATTCCTTTCCTCTTCTTTCAGATTCATGATTAAATAAAATTCCTGAGCATGCATATATATCATAGCTTTCTCTATAATTTTTTGTTATCCAATGTCCGTATAATTTTGCTACTCCATATGGACTTCTAGGATAAAAAGGTGTTTCCTCGCTTTGAGGTATCGCTTGAACCAATCCAAACATTTCACTCGTAGAAGCTTGATAAAATTTTGCTTTAGGCTTTACTGTTTTTATAGCTTCCAGCATATTCAAAACTCCAATTCCATCAATTTCCGCAGTTGTAACAGGTTGTTCCCACGATGTCCCAACAAATGACTGAGCTGCTAGATTATACACTTCATCTGCCTGAGAAATTTGCATTGCATTTATTAATGAAACTAAATCTGTCATATCAGCATATATAAATTTTATCTCATCTTTTCTATGTTCTATATTTCCAAAAGTAGTTACACTTTTTCTTCTCATAAGTCCATAAACTTCGTATCCTTTTTCTAATAACAATTCTGCTAGATATGAACCATCCTGACCATTTATCCCAGTAATTAAAGCTTTTTTCATTTATATTCTCCTATCTTTTTATTTTTATAAATATTCATTTCTATTACAAATTTTTAGATTGCTGATAATTTCCTTAACTTCCTGCGTATTGTCTTTATGACAAATCAATGTCACATCGTCAGTATCCACAATTACTATATCTTCTAATCCAATAGTTGCAATAAGTTTTTCATTACCTTGAATTATTGAATTTCTTGTTCTTATGCTTATAACATTTCCATTTATAACATTTCCATCTTGATTTGTTTTATTAATTCTTTCAAGTGACAGCCAGCTTCCTACATCATCCCAGCCGAAATTTCCTGGAATAACATAAATATTTTTGGCTTTTTCCATTATTCCATAATCTATGGATTCTGACGGAAGATTTGAAAATTCTTTTTTTAATACTTCTTCATATTTTTCTGTACCTATTGATTCTCCAATTTTTTGCAGACCTTCATAGATTTCTGGCAAATATTCCTTAAAATTTTTTAAAATAGTCGATGCCTTCCATACAAACATTCCACTATTCCATAAATATTGTCCACTTGTCAAGTATTCCTTAGCTTTTTCCAAATTTGGCTTTTCTACAAAACGTAAAACTTCATAAACATTTGCACTGTCTTTAAAACTTTCACCTTTTGTAAAATTAATATATCCGTATCCTGTTTCAGGGTAATTTGGCGTGATTCCTATTGTTACCAGATTATCGCCTTTTTCAACTACATCTAAAGCTGTTTTTAGTGTGTCAATAAAAATTTCATTAAATTTAATTAGATGATCAGACGGTAAAATTATCATTTTTGAATTTATATCCTTTTTGGCAATATGCATTGCAGCAAGTCCGATACAAGGTGCAGTATTTTTGGCAACTGGTTCGATGATAATATTCTCGTCCGGTATATCAGGAACATGTTCTAAAACCAAATTTTTATACATTTCATTTGTTACCACGTAAACATTTTCAATGTTTACTAAACTTTTTGCCCTTTCAACAGTGTGTTGTATCATAGATTTCCCGTCATCTGTTAAAGATAAAAATTGCTTTGGTAGATTTATTCGGCTTTTAGGCCAGAATCTTTCACCTTTTCCTCCAGCCATTATTACTATTGAAGTCAATGCAGCTCCTCCTTTTTTATTTAAAATTTTATTAGCGTGTTTTAAAATAAATAAAACAGCAACTATATATAAATTATTTTTTTAATAAACTTTCTAAATACTTTTTATAGTCACAAATTTTTAACTTATTTATTATTTCAATAAGCATTTCTTTATTTATCCATCCTTTTGTATAGGCAATTTCTTCAAGACAGGCAATATAAAAACCTTGTCTATTTTGCACAGCCTCTACAAAATTTGAGGCTTCCAGCAAACCTTTTGGTGTTCCCGTATCAAACCAGTTCATGCCTCGTCCAAGAGTTTTTACTTTCAATCTTTTTTCAAGTAAATAAAATTCATTAATTGAGGTTATTTCTAATTCCTTACGTTCTGACGGTTTTAATGCTTTAGCTTTTTTTATAACTGTATTATCATAAAAATACAATCCCGGAATTGCAAAATTTGATTTGGCTGCTTGCGGTTTTTCTTCTAGGGAAATAACATTTCCATGTTTATCAAATTCAACAACGCCATAATCGCTGGGATTTTTCACTGGATAGCCAAATATCATCGCACCATTGCTATTTAATTCATTTCCTTTACAATTTTCAAAATAGTTAACCGCATCTTCAAGAGTTTTCGAAAATCCATTTCCATAAAATATATTATCTCCTAAAATCAACGTAACATTATCACGATTAATAAAATCTTCTCCAATCAAAAAACATTCAGCAATCCCATTTGGTTTATTTTGAATCTTATATTCAATATTTATTCCCAATTGCTTCCCATTTCCAAGAAGCCCCTCAAATAAAAAAATGTCCCTTGGAGTGGAAATTATTAAGATGTCCTTTATATTTGCGAGCATAAGAACAGATATGGGATAATAAATCATAGGTTTGTCATAAACTGGCAATATTTGTTTGGAAATAGATTTTGTTAACGGAAAAAGCCTTGTACCAGAACCGCCAGCCAAAACAATTCCTTTCATTTAAATACCTGCTTTCATTTAATTATTTTTTTTCTTAAATCTAAAAACAACAAATTATCACTTATTATTTTCAGAATAACATAAACATTGGCATCATTTTCTCTTATAACTAACTTAGTTTCCAACCTTTATTTCAATTTCGTCTTTTAATTCTTTACTTAGTCTTTCTCTTACTTCTGCTGGCATTTCATCTGTTTCTTTCATTATTTTATCAAAAAAAATCAATGTTTTTTGCTTATTCATCTATAATCATCTTTTTCCTTGAATTATACAGGCGCTATTACATTATAAATAACTTTTAGTGTAGAACTCGATTTTATTTGTTATTTTTTATTTCCCTTTTCCAAATAAAACAGCCTTAGCCGTTTTTGCAACAATCAGTACATCCAGTATCAAGTCCTGATGTTTTAAATAATACAGATCATATTCAAGTTTTTTTCTTGCATCATCTAAACTTTCGCCATATGGGAACATTACTTGAGCCCATCCTGTTATTCCAGGCTTTATAAGATGTCTTAAGTTGTAATAATTTATTTGCTCTGCATATTCCTTAGCAAGTATATTCCATTCTGGCCGTGGGCCAACAAAACTCATTGTACCTTTTAAAATATTCCAGAGTTGCGGCAATTCGTCAATTCTTGTTTTTCTCATAAATTTTCCAAACTTTGTAACTCTTGCGTCATTATCTAAAGTGTATTTCGAATATTTGTTAGGATCATGCAGCCTCATACTTCTAAATTTATAGACTTTAAAAGGCTTCATATTTTCACCTATTCTTGTCTGTTTAAATATAACCGGTCCTTTAGATTCAAATTTAATAATTATTGCAGTAATTAGTGCCAGAGGAGAAAGAATAACCATCAAAATTAATGCCAGTATCAAGTCCATTCCCCGTTTTATATTTCTTTGCATTTCATTGTTTAGAATATCAAACCCGTTTGATTCCAAAAGCCATTCTTCATTTATTTGATTTATATCAATTTTTTTTTGGATATCTTCGTTGAATTCTTCATAAGTCATTATTTTTAGCCCGTTAATTTTTAAATCAAAAATACGCTTTAAATATTTTTTGAAATCAGGACTTTTTATATTTTTTACAATTACTAGAATATCAACATTATTTTTAGCAATGATTGTTTCCATTTCATCGTATCTTCCAATTAGATATTTTGTCGCCCTGCTTTTATTGTTTGAAATATATCCGATGTAATTGTAGTCAAGCGTGTTTATAATATCTTCCTGAATGTTGTTTTTTATATGATTTGAGCCAAATATTAATACATTTTGCTTTTTCATATAAATTGAACATACAATTTTTCTAAAAGCCACTTGAAATACAAATATCAATCCGAACATATAAAATACATCAAAACGTTTCCAAAAGGCATATAATATAACAGAAAAAGCAATGTCGATTCCCAAATTTATAAAAACATCCTTGAGCCTGAAACGTTCTGCGTAAAAGTCCAGCTGTCCAAATACAAATTTTACAAAAATAAATAAAATGAATATAAAACTTGTTAAATATTTTATTACATAGTCATATTTATCTAATAAAAGACTATAAATCATATACAAAATAAAAATATATAATATACGTATGCGTATATCTTTATTTAGTTTCATAATTATTCATCCTCACTTAACAAATCATTTATATGAACTTTAATATAAGAAATATTTATTAAAGTCTTTTATCTTAATTTTCTGCTAATTTTAAGCAAAGAATAATATTTTCTAAGACAAAAAATTATAACTTGTATTAAATAATTTCAAATGAGAAAAAAGATGAAAAAATTTATCTAAATTTTTGTGTAAATAGAAGCTTATTCTCGATTTTTTATAAATAATTACAATATGAGTATAACATATTTTATTTTGAAATTCAAGTGGCAATAAATCAAGAAAAATATGGCTTAGAACTAGTTTTGAAAGTTGTATTACTATACTTTAAAAATGATTTTTTGTTTATATTTTTTTTAATTTATTATTATTATTTGCAGCTATATCTGATATTTTACTAAAAATTATATTCATGCATTTTTTCTTATATTCTAAATTTGGATGTATGTACAAATTTAAGGTTGTATTA